>CAYXXU010000015.1:0-60495 GCA_964469155.1 uncultured Bacteroidales bacterium | reverse complement strand
TCAGCAGCGGATATAGCACCCTTACTATTGAGGCTGCAGGTTTACCCAAAGGAGTCTATATGCTCAACACTTTGATGAATGATCAGATGAATAGTTTTAGAGTAATGAAACAATAAAGGATGCTTGTAATTAATCACTAATAAGCTATACATAGAACATTGTATAAAAGGGGGGGGTATACATATTAAGTATGCCCCTTTTTTTTTACCTAAATATTTTATGATTTTAATATTTTTGAAAATCTTTTGAAATTTCTCCTATTATGAAGATAAACTTTTTATCTTTGAATACTATTCGGTTTAGCTGCCTGATAGGAATTCTATTATTTAATTTTTCCTGTAATCAGTCTGATACATAAACACCTCCTGAAAATAAAGATCAAATTCAGAAATATCCAGATGAGAAAGTTCATGGTCCCGCATTTGGAGGAAAAGTATTCAGTGACTGTAAAATATTCTTCTTTGAAGGCGATAAAATCTAAATATGGGCATTCATGCAGGAGTTTTATGAAAAGGATGGAATGGTAGAACCTAGTAGCACCTGGTCAGTTTCGCTGGTTATACATATCTCAAGCATAAATGACAATTTTATTAGAGAAAGTCATACCGCTCCTAGGGATGGTGATTTGTATGCATACGAAATAAAAAAAACATTTTCCGAAAGATTAGTTAAATATTATTTTCAATTTTCCAGCATCTCCGAAAATGGGAGCACTTGAAATGACCTCATATCATAAAGACAAGCGAAATTATAAAATTAATTGATTTTTTTGGGTACTCCCCACCTATTTACATGTTTACTTATATTATCTTTGTCCAAATTTTAAACCATGAGCCGAAAAGTTCCTTATGAAACCTATCTGTTAATTGCATTACTAATTTTTTTAAGCTTTGGTGCTATATATGGAGGTATTAGTCTCATTTTTGATTCAAGTGGGGCAAGTCTGCAAGTAAAAATTGATGAATATTTTAATTATCCTTTTGAAGATTTCACTTTGCCGGGTCTTTTGCTTTTAATTCTGTTCGGCATATTGCCATTACTGCTAATCTATCCATTAATTAAAAAACCCAAATTTCCCTGGGCAAATGTTTTTAATATTTATAAAAGACGGCATTGGGCATGGACCTATTCGCTGTATTTAGGAATCATCCTTGTGATTTGGATTGATATGCAAATCATGATGATAGGATACTATGCCTTTATTCAAGTATTTTATTCTTTGTTCGGATTGGCTATTATAATAGTAAGTTTGCTACCAAAGCACATGCGTTTTTATTCAAAACCACATTCTCATCATTCACCAAAAAGTGAAGATCACGAAGGCAATTGATATAGGCAAGAACCTTATTTCACAATCAGATTGGAAAAACCTTTAGTAAAATCCACCTGGAAATTTCCTGAACTATCCGCACTGATAAAGTAGGCATCCATTTCGGGATGCCTGGAAAGAAAAACCCTGGCTTTCTCTTTTCCCATAACCATAAAAGCTGTTGCATAAGCATCAGCCGAGGTACAATCGTTCGCAATTACTGTTACACACAACAACGACTGATGTGAAGGATATCCTGTTTTGGGATCAATAGTATGCGAATATTTGACACCATCTTTAATAATATATTTCCGGTAATTTCCCGAGGTAGCCATAGCTTTATCGGTTATTGCGATTTTTTCCTGCAACTGCTGCTCCGACGATTCATTAGCGGAAGGTTTCTCAATGCCCACAATCCACTTATCCTTTCCGTTCTTAAGTCCTTTAGCAAGTACTTCCCCTCCTATTTCGATCAGAAAGTCATGACATCCTTTGCTTACCAAATAATCGCCTATCACATCGTCGGTGTATCCCTGAGCAATGGCATTGAAATCGACCATTATGCCGGGCTTTGCTCTTATGAGTTTTCCTCCCGAAATGCTTAGTTTGCGGAAATCAACATAAACCTTCAGGCTATCGATCTGTTCGGAAGTAAGATCCATTCCTTTTTTGCGCCAAAAACCCCAGGCTTTCACCAGAGGGGCGATGGTAATATCAAAATAACCGTCAGTAGCTCTGGAAACCTCCATCGATTTATTGAATATTTTAATGAAATGCTCATTTAATTCGATATTCTGATTATCATTCACCATCGAAATTATAGAGGTTGAATCATAAAGTGAAGATGTGTGATCTATCAGGCGGAATATAGAATCGACTCCGTTTTTGATTTTGGCACTGTCAGCACCAGAATAGAATTTAATTTGAAAGGTAGTTCCTTGGGCTAAACCCCTATACACAATCATTTTCTTTTCCTCGGTATTTGTGCAGGAAGTCATGAACAACATTATAAAAAACAACAATATTGCAGACTGTTTACTTATCATATCTTTTCGATTTTAAAGGAGAATTTCTTTGCCAGTCGGTTTCTAAACGAATACAGTATAAAAAAATAAGCGATCAAAAGAACTACAATTGTAAGCCCTATCATCAGTTCTGAGACTCCGGCAAGTGTCAGACCGACCAAAGTTCCTATTAAAATAATCAATGGAAATAGGTAAGCATAAAAAACTGCCAGGATGCCCAACGATGCCGACATTATCACATTAACCAACTCACCAGGCTCAAAGTCTTCTTTCGAAACAGTAACCTGTATTACTTTTTCTTTCATTTCCGAAAGTGAACACAAGCTTTTGGAATGGCATGCCGAACACGCCGATTGAGCCAATATCATTACCTCAACCTTTCTATCATCAATTTTAATGATCGTTCCGGTATGATTGATTTCATTTGATCCCATAAAGGAAATATTGCGCAAAATTATTAAATAAAATGCAATTCATACAGACAAATTTCACTATTCAATGTGCACATTACAATTGAAATAAATCTAATCAACCAATAATTTATTATTTTAAACCACTGTTGTCCGGTAAAAAAAATGAAAGAAGCCAATCACTATAGGATGGCTTCTTTCTTTTTGAAGTTTTGTTTTTGCACAAACTTACTACAATGGATAAAAGTACGCATTTTTTTGGGAATTCGGTTTTCGGACAGCTGATTTCAATGATTCCATCAAATATCATCTCTAAATCGGTGTCTACATGCAAATCTGATTATTATACTAAGCGATTCAGCACAAAAGATCATCTTATCAGTATGCTTTTCTGTGCTTTTGCAAAGTGCAGTTCTTTACGCGAGGTGAGCGGGGCTATGTTAGGCTTGTCCGGCAAGACAAAGCATTTTCAACTCGAGCACATACCATATAGAAGCACACTTTCAGATGCAAATGCCAATAGAGACGCTCAGGTTTTTTGTAGTATTTATAATTTGCTTTTGCGTCAATACGGACATGTTTTATCGGACAGCCGGATAAAAGATGTGATAGATAAGCAAATTGAGATATTCGATAGCACAACCATGAGTTTGTTCAAGGATATTTTGTCCTGTGTTGGCCGGAAACCAAAAACCGGAAAGAGTAAGGGAGGCATAAAAATGCACACTGTTATCAATGTTGATGAGGTAGTCCCGAAAATGATATGGTTTAGCAGTGCCGCTACAAACGATCATGTTCTACTGGATAAATTGATCACTGACCCTAACACCATTTATGTATTCGACAAAGGATATAACGATTATAAAGCGTTTGAGAAGTTCTGTACCCACAACACTGGATTTGTAACACGCATCAAGGATAATGCAGTTTATGATTGTGTTGAAGAAAATGAAGTAGGAGAAGAAATACACGCTGGAGTTAAGCAGGATGTTATTATTGAACTCACAGTGAAAGACGAAAAAGATTACCGAAAGCTTCGATTGCGCAAGGTCAGCTTCTATGATCGTATATCGAAGCGAGAGTTTGAGTTTCTTACCAATCTGTTTGATATGAGGCCAGACATGATTGCAGCTATTTATAAATTAAGATGGCAAATCGAACTATTATTCAAGCAGCTAAAACAAAATTTTCCGCTCAAATACTTTTTAGGTGACAACGAGAATGCGATTAAGATTCAAATATACTGCGCTCTAATCTGCAATCTATTGATGGCAGTGGTACAAAAAATGCTTAAGCGCCCATGGGGGTTTTCAAATCTGGTAAGCTTCTGCAAAATCCACCTTTTTAACTATCTCCATCTCATAAATTTTCTTGAAAATCCTGATAAAGACTGGAGAAAAGTGCAATATAGTTCGGAGCAGCTTGTCCTATTTTAGGGGCTTACTTTTGTAATTCGCAGAAATATTAAATTACAAGCACTGAATTACTGCGTGTTGTAGTTGAAAAAAAGGTGTTCCAAATTTTAATCGGACGCTAGTGATTTTAAACCTACCATTTAGCTGACAGGTTTTATGCACAAAACTCAGTTACTATTTCGAGTAAAAAAAAATTGGATTGAGACAATCCAGATTGAAAAAATAATCTACTTTCGCTCCAAAAATCAAATCTGAAGATATGGTAAATCTATCTACAACCTATATGGGCTTTAAACTAAAGAATCCCATTATTGCAGGAAGTTCTGGCTTGTGCAATTCTATTAATAAGATTATAGAATATGAATCAAATGGAGTTGGGGCAGTAGTGCTCAAGTCCTTGTTCGAAGAGCAAATCATGGCAGATGCTAATAAAATTATCGATTATCCTGAAGCATACAATACATACCCTGAAGCAATTGATTATATTGAACAGTTCACAAAATCCAATTCGGTTGAAGAATACATGAAGTTGATCAGAGATTGCAAAAAGGAAGTCAAGGTTCCGGTTTTTGCAAGCATCAATTGTGTTTCTATGAACGAATGGATCAGTATTGCAAAAGACATTGAAAATGCAGGTGCTGATGCTCTGGAACTGAACATCTTTATAATGCCCTACGACATTAATATGAGCAGTGCCAACCACGAAAAGATGTATTTTGACATCATCGAAAAGATCAGAAAAACCATAAAAATTCCCCTGGCATTGAAAATCGGTTATTATTTCAGTGGACTGGTAAATACTATTCAGAAATTATCCTGGACAGGAATCGATGCTTTGGTTATGTTCAACCGTTTTTATGCTCCCGATATCAACCTGGACAATTTTAAACTTTTTCCTTCAAACATCTACAGTTCCCCTGCCGAATTGGCAACTTCACTCAGGTGGATTGCCATGGTTTCTGACCGCGTGAAATGCGACATCTCCGCTTCAACCGGTATTCATGATACCGACGCTGTGATAAAGCAATTGCTCGTGGGTGCCAAAACCACACAACTCTGCTCTACACTATATATTAATGGAGCACAACGCATCAGTCAGATTATTGAGGAACTGACCCAATGGATGGAACATAAAAATTTTTCCACAATCCAGGACTTCAGAGGTAAATTAAGTCTAGACAAAGCCACCAACCCCGTAATGTATCATAGGGCTCAGTACATGAAACACCTCACCGGTACCGAATAAACTTATTTCTAATCAAATCACAAAAAAAGTGTACACAATAATTTTATACGCAGTAATCACACTAAGTGCAATCGGAATTCTTTCGGCTTTTATTCTATATTTTATTGCACAAAAGTTTAAGGTAATTGAAGACCCACGAATCGACCTTGTAGCTGAAAAACTAGCCGGTGCCAATTGTGGAGGATGCGGATTTGCCGGATGCCGAAATCTGGCTGAGTTCATTGTAAAAAACGAAACCATCGACAATATTATCTGTCCGCCGGGTGGCAATGATGCCATGAAAGCCATTGGCCCCATCATTGGTAAAGTTGCCGAAGAAAAAGACCCCATGATTGCTGTGGTGCGTTGCAATGGCAGCAAGGAAAACTCACCGGCCAAAAACAATTATGACGGACTATCTTCATGTTATTTTGCACATAATCTTTTCTCCGGCGAAGGCGCTTGTCCTTATGGCTGCCTGGGTTGCGGTGATTGTGTAAGGGCCTGCTTGTTCGATGCTATGTATATGGACCCAATAACGGGGCTTCCTGTTATCATTCAGGATAAATGCATTGCCTGCGGTGCTTGTGTAAAAGCTTGCCCCCGCCACATTATTGAATTGCGCCTGAAAAACAAAAAAGACCGCCGCATATTTGTTTCCTGTATCAACAAGGAAAAAGGCGGACCGGCTAAAAAGAATTGTGCCGTTGCCTGCACAGGTTGTACTCTTTGTTTGAAAGAGTGTAATTTCGATGCCATCACCATCGAAAACAATCTGGCGTATATTAATTTTGAAAAATGCACCCTTTGCCGCAAATGTGTGGAAGTTTGTGCTACTCACGCCATTTGGGAAGTAAATTTCCCTGAAAGGAAAAAGAAAACTGCGGAAGCCACGGCCGAAGAAACGGTGATAAACTAAAATCAATTATTCACTTAAATAAACAGGAGAATATACTTTTGAAAACATTTAAAACAGGCGGGGTTCATCCGAAAGAAAACAAAATTTCAGAAAACAGCACGATTAAGGTTTTACCTCTGCCCAAAACAGCCATTATACCCTTATCCCAAAACCTGGGCGCATCATCCAAGCCAATCATAAATAAAGGTGACAAAGTGAAGGTCGGACAACTCATTGCCGAAGCTTCGTCCTTTATTTCATCAAACATTCACGCTCCGGTATCAGGTACAGTTTCTAAAATTGATGATGCCATGGATTCTTCGGGCTATAAACGCAAATGCATTTTTATCGATACCGAGGGCGACGATTGGCTCGAAGAGATCGACAAAAGCACTGATATTAAAGCAAACATTACTGCCACCAAGGAGGAAATCATTGCGAAAATAAAAAGTTCAGGTATTGTCGGACTCGGTGGCGCCACTTTCCCTACCCATGTGAAACTGATGGTCCCCGAAGGAAAAAAAGCAAATTATCTTTTAATTAATGGGGTGGAATGTGAACCCTATCTTACTTCCGACCACAGGATTATGCTCGAAAAAGGAGAAGAAATGCTCATTGGTGTGACTCTGCTCATGAAAGCCCTGGGCGTTTCCAAATCTATCATTGGAATTGAAAACAACAAAGCCGATGCCATTGCTCACCTGACCCAATTGTCATCAAAATTTCAAGGCATAGAAGTTTGTGCCCTTAAAGTAAAATATCCTCAGGGTGGAGAAAAACAGTTGATTAAAGCCTGCATTGGCCGCGAAGTGCCTTCAGGAAAACTTCCTATAGAAGTAGGTTGTGTGGTTCAGAATGTAGGTACTGCCTTTGCTGTTTACGAAGCGGTTCAAAAAAACAAACCTTTGATTGAACGGGTAATCACAGTCACCGGAAAGTCAGTTAAGAATCCCTCTAATTTCCTTGTCCGCATTGGCACACCCGCCAGCATGCTCATTGAAGAAGCAGGTAACCTGCCTGAGGATACCGGCAAAATAATTAATGGCGGCCCCATGATGGGCAAAGCCTTGAATTTTATTGATGTCCCCGTGGTGAAAGGTATGTCGGGATTGGTGCTTATGCCCCAACAAGAAGCTAAACGCATCAGGGTTTACAACTGCATCCGCTGTGCCAAATGCGTTTCTGCATGTCCTATGGGATTAGAACCTTACCTAATTGCGCAAACATCAGAGATTGGGCAGGAAGAAAATGCAGAAGCTATGGGAGTAATGGACTGCATTGAATGTGGTTCATGCGCCTACACCTGTCCTTCAGGCCGTCCACTACTCGACAATTTAAGAATATCAAAAACTAAAGTGGGCCAGATTATGAGGTCCAGAGCAAAAAAATAATATTTATGGCAAATTTACTGACAGTTTCAGGTTCACCACATGTGCATGGTGACCAAACCATCAAAAAGATCATGTGGGGGGTAATAATTGCATTGATCCCAGCCATGTTGGTTTCTTTCTGGTATTTTGGAATAGGCGCTGTGTTGCTTACAGCCGTTTCGGTTCTTACTTGTTTAATCGTTGAATTTCTTATTCAGAAATACCTCTTAAAGGAACCTCTGTCCATTAACGACGGTTCGGCAATCATCACAGGTATACTTTTAGCGCTGAATGTACCCAGCAATCTTCCCGTATGGATGATAGTTGTGGGTGCCATTGTTTCTATTGCCGTAGCAAAAATGACCTTTGGCGGTCTGGGTAAAAATCCTTTCAACCCGGCATTGGTGGGTCGTGTGTTTATGCTGATTTCATTTCCGGTCGATATGACATCATGGCCACTGCCAACTGTCAACAGAATGGTGCTTACGGATGCCATTACCGGACCTACCGCTTTGGGTGTGGTGAAAGAAGGTCTTGCCAAAGGCGATGCCATGACCGACCTGATGACCAAAATTCCTTCCTATTCCGACATGTTTCTGGGGAATATGGGCGGCTCGTTGGGAGAAGTTTCGGCCATAGCCATTATAATAGGCGGAATTTTCATGCTGCTGCGTAAAATAATTACCTGGCACATTCCTGTATCTTATATCCTCACGGTTTTTGTTTTCACAGGTATTCTCAATCTTATCGACCCGGGGCATTATATCGACCCTGTCTTCCATCTGCTGACAGGCGGTTTGATGATAGGTGCTATTTTTATGGCCACCGATATGGTCACCTCGCCCATGACCTACAAAGGAATGTTGGTATTTGGATTGGGATGTGGATTGCTCACCGTGCTTATCAGGGTGTGGGGAGCATATCCTGAAGGGGTATCATTTGCCATTCTCATAATGAATGCCTTGGTGCCATTAATCAATAAAGGTTTTAAACCAAAAAAATTTGGGGAGGTTGTAAAAAATGGCTAAACTGGAATCATCATTAAAAAACATGATATTGAGTTTGTTCCTCATATCATTATTCATGTCAGCAGCCTTGGGTTTTGTATACGTAGCTACCAAAGGTCCTATTGAACAATCGGAAAAGAAAGCTGAAATCGATGCGCTGAAAACGGTATTACCAGCCTTCGACAACGATCCTACTACTGAAGCACAGGAATTCGAAGGACTGATGTTTTATAAAGGTACCAAATCAGGCGAACTGGTTGGCTATGCGGTTAAAACATTTACCACCAAAGCATTCAGCGGTCGCTTCGACCTCATGGTAGGTTTGCTTCCCGATGGCACTATTAATAATATCGCGGTATTAAGCCAGAAAGAAACCCCCGGTTTGGGCGATAAAATGAAAACCAAATGGAAAGACCAGTTTAATGGTAAAAATCCAAAGACATTTAACATGAAAGTAAAAAAAGATGGTGGAGAAGTAGATGCAATTACGGCCTCTACCATCACATCAAGGGCTTTTTGCGATGCAACTCAAAAAGCTTACGATGCATACATCAAGAACTTTGACGTTCAGGAAAATAAAGGAGGTGTAAAATGAGTAATATAAAAGACTTTACCAATGGATTTATTAAAGAGAATCCCACATTTGTTTTGGTGCTCGGAACCTGTCCTACCCTGGCGGTAACTACAGCCGCCACCAACGGCATAGGAATGGGTGCCGCCACCACTTTTGTGTTGGTTTTCTCAAATCTTCTCATCGCATTATTAAAAAATGTAATTCCCGATAAAGTGCGTATCGCGGCCTTCATTCTGGTAATAGCAACATTCGTTACCATTGTGGACTTGTCGATGAAAGCCTATTTCCCCGACATTTACAAGACCCTGGGGATTTTTATTCCTCTCATTGTGGTCAACTGTATTATTCTGGGGCGCGCCGAAGCATTTGCTCAAAAAAACTCAGTACTTTCGTCCATATTGGATGGTTTGGGTATGGGCATTGGATTCACCCTGGCCATCACACTTATGGGAGCTATCAGAGAGGTTTTAGGCAATGGTTCTATTTTCGACATCCGACTGGTGAGCGAAAGTACCAAAACCATTCTTATTTTCATCCTGCCTCCGGGAGCATTCATCACTTATGGATATCTCATCGCCATTTTTAATAAAGTAAGAGCCAAACAATAAAATTCAAGTAAAATGGACATCATTAAAATCATTATTTTAGCCATTATTGTCAACAACGTTGTGTTGGCACAATTCCTCGGAATTTGCCCTTTCCTTGGAGTTTCGAACAAAGTTTCCACCTCCATTGGTATGGGTGCTGCTGTTATTTTTGTAATGGCATTGGCCAATCTGGTAACCTATTTCATTCATTTCTACATCCTGGTGCCGCTCAACATTCAGTTCATGCAAACCATCAGTTTCATCTTCATTATTGCATTTCTGGTGCAGGTGGTCGAGATTATTCTCAAAAAAGCAGCACCAAGCCTCTATCAGGCGCTGGGAATATATCTGCCGCTTATCACCACCAATTGTGCCGTCTTGGGTATTGCTATTCTCGCTGTACAAAAAGAATACAGCCTGATATCTAATGTAATTTATGCTATCGCTACTGCTGTTGGTTTTACAATTGCAATGATATTGATGGCAGGTATTCGCGAACAAATGGAAATGACGGGCGTGCCCAAAGGCATGAAAGGATTTCCGATTTCATTGGTTACAGCAGGTTTATTATCACTGGCTTTTATGGGTTTTTCAGGTCTCGTTAAATAATTTTCACAATTTAAAAAATATAAAAAACTATGACGAAACAAGTATTCAAATGGCTGTTTGTAGTAATGGCCTTAATTTTTCCCTTCTGGGCTTTTGCCGAAGGGGGTTCAGCCGGAGCATCTATTGCCGGTATCCGCATTGAATTTATTCTGTTTGCACTCACACTTTTGGGTGTGGCATTGTTCCACAAACAGACTTTCTGGGTAGCCATCATCGGTCTGGCAAGTATCTTTTTGTATAAATTAATCTTCACTTCAGGTTATCCATTTGCCGAACATTTTCTGGGCGAAAACTCATTCATTTCTCAGCTATCCGATAAAAGTATGCGTCAGGGCGAATGGGGCATATTGCTTAACCTGTTGGGATTGTTATTAGGTTTTGCGATTCTGGCCAAAATTTTTGAAGAATCGGGTGTACCTGATATCCTCCCAAAATATTTGCCCAACGACTGGAAAGGTCCTTTCGTACTGCTGATATTCGTGTTTATCCTTTCCTCATTTCTGGATAATATTGCTGCCGCGATGATTGGCGGCACCATAGCGCTGATAGTTTTCAAAAACAAGGTTCACATTGGTTATATTGCCGCTATTGTGGCTGCCAGTAATGCAGGCGGAGCTGGCAGTGTGGTTGGCGATACCACCACCACCATGATGTGGATAGATGGTGTTTCGGCATTAAATGTGCTGCATGCTTTTGTTGCTGCCGGAGTGGCATTAATTATTATCGCATGGTTTGCAGCGCATCAGCAGGACAAATTTCAACGTATCACTGCTGACGCCAAACCCGGTGTGAAAATTGACTATGGACGTTTATTTATTGTTGTGCTAATTCTTGCGGGCGCAATCCTTTCAAACGTGTATTATGATATGCCTGCATTAGGCGTTTGGATTGCCATCATTATTGGCGCTACTTTCCGCAAAATGCCCTGGCACGAAGTGGGAGCCTCTTTCAAAGGTTCCATTTTCCTGATGTGTTTGGTTACAGCAGCCTCGCTTATGCCGGTCGAAACCCTGCCCGATGCTAGTTGGATGACGGCCTTTATCCTCGGATTTGTATCAGCCGTATTCGACAACATTCCTCTCACCAAACTCTGTTTGCAGCAAGGCCACTACGATTGGGGAATGTTGGCTTACTCTGTTGGATTTGGTGGTTCTATGGTCTGGTTTGGTTCCTCAGCCGGTGTGGCCATTACCAACAAATTTCCGGAAGCCCGAAACGTAGGATTATGGATCAGAAAAGGATGGTTCGTAATCCTGGCTTATATTGTTGGTTTCTTTGCCTTATACCTTACAATGGGTTGGGAACCTGCCGACAACAAACAACATAAAGAACCTGCCATCAACTGTCCTTTGAAAGATTGTAAAGCAAAAATAGATGCCCAGGCCTTAGAATTGATTAAATCAGGTATTATTGATAGCACCTCCTTCAAGTAGAATATTGAGCTCAATTTAAAAAGAGGCTGCTTTTTTAAAAAGGCAGCCTTTTTATTTTTTTCAATGAAATACTTAGCTATTTTTGTAAAAACTTACGCAATGACCGCTTTAACCACCCGCTTTATGGGGTTGCCCCGTACAATAAAGGAATTGATGCTATTGCTGAAATACACTCCGGAATAAAAAACTGGATGGCATCGAAATACTTCTCAAAAATTTCGGATTTTAAAGGAAAAATGAGCCAGATCAACCAGAAAAATCCGGCGGCTTACGAGAGGGTGCAGTTTATGAAGCTGTATTCGAAGATTGTGTTAACTGAATTCCGTCTTAGGAAGGAATATCAGAATTCAGCCCTTATAAGTATGATAAGCTGATTTTCAAGCTCTCGAAAATATTTTTCTTATCCAAAATAGTTTTTCGTAGTTCCCCGAGAAGTTGTCGTGGTTCCCCGAAATGTTGTCGGAGGTCCCCGAGAAGTTGTCGGAGGTCCCCGAAAGGTTATCGGAGGTCCCCGAAAGGTTATCGGAGGTCCCCGAAAGGTTATCGGAGGTCCCCGAAAGGTTGCCGGAGGTCCCCGAAAGGTTGTCGGGGATCCCCGAAAAGTCGTCAAGCCTTCCTTTTCAACGGAAGTTTTGCCTTAAAGGCATTATTATAAAAGGCTCATTATCAACATCTTAATAAAAAATGCGAGGCCAACAGCTTCGCATTTTTTTCCTAATAGTCTAAAAGTCTAATCACCTAAACCCCTCTTCTCCTAATACTCGTCAGGCATCTGCTTCAACTGCTTTAGCGAAAATTCGGGGCTATCTTTACAAACATAGGTTTTGCCCACATTGCAGCGCCCGCGGCGAAAAGTTAAGGGCAAAGGTGGTGAAAGAATAAAAACAAAGCAAAAGAACCAATACCCTTCCGCCGCCGAACCAGGTACCAAAGACCATTGACCAGCTTAGTGAAAAAAAACCGCCCCTGAATAAGAGGGGCGGTTTTTTTTGCATGTTAAAAGAAATCAGTGAAAACAGCTATTCTTTTTCGGCTTCAGCGTCGGCTTGGGCTTCGTCATCAGCGGCTTTTTTAGTTTGTTTTTTTGATTCTTTTTCTTTGTAGCGTTTGTCGAAATTGTCGCGTTCGGTTTGCTCCATATCCGATTTGAGGTTGGCCAAAACAGCCAGATCGCCCAGGGTTGTTTTTTCCTGGTTGTCTTTGATCTTTTTTACGGCTTTTTTGGTAGCAGCTTCCAGGTTTTTTTCTTTGTTTTCTTCCTTGCTTTTTTCAGCGTTGATAGCATCCTGCCAGGTTTTGGTATGGGAAACAAGAATCTTTTTGTTCTCTTTTGAGAATTCCACTACCTTAAACTCAAGGGTTTCGTCGGCGCGGGCATGAGTGTTGTCAGCTTTGAGCAGCATACGGGCTGGGGCAAAACCTTCTACACCGTATGGCAACGCTATAAAACCACCTTTATCGTTGGCCGTGATGATGGTGCCTTTGTGCACTGAATCGACAGCAAATACAGATTCGAATACATCCCAGGGGTTTTCTTCGAGCTGCTTGTGACCGAGGCTGAGACGACGGTTGTCGACATCGACTTCGAGTACAATAACTTCGATTTTTTCGCCTATCCTGGTAAATTCGGCCGGATGTTTAATTTTTTTGGACCATGAGAGGTCGCTGATATGAATTAAACCATCGACACCTTCTTCTAGTTCAACAAAAATACCGAAGTTGGTAAAGTTGCGAACGATGGCTTCGTGTTTGGAATTTACAGCATAACGGCTGCCAATATTAGTCCATGGATCGGGGATGAGTTGCTTGATGCCGAGCGACATTTTGCGTTCTTCACGATCGAGGGTAAGGATAACGGCCTTAATGTCGTCGCCTACTTTCAGAAAATCGTGAGCGGTGCGCAGATGCTGCGACCACGACATCTCGGAAACGTGAATTAAACCTTCAACACCTTTTACGACTTCTATGAATGCACCATAATCAGCAATAACAACCACTTTTCCGTTAACGGTATCGCCTACCTTGAGATTTACATCGAGAGAATCCCATGGGTGAGGTGAGAGTTGTTTTAGTCCGAGTGCAATGCGTTTTTTGCTTTCGTCGAAATCGAGTATAACTACCTGGATTTTTTCGTCGAGGGTAACTACCTCTTCGGGATGATTGATGCGTCCCCACGAAAGGTCAGTGATATGAATAAGTCCGTCAACACCACCCAGATCGATAAACACACCGTAAGAAGTGATATTCTTAACGGTACCTTCGAGCACCTGACCTTTTTCGAGTTTGGCAATGATGACTGATTTTTGTTGTTCGAGTTCGTCTTCGATAAGGGCTTTGTGCGAAACGACCACGTTCTTGTATTCGTTATTTACCTTGACCACCTTGAATTCCATGTTTTTGCCTACATAGACATCGTAATCGCGGATAGGTTTCACATCGATCTGCGAACCGGGCAGGAAGGCTTCGATGCCGAATACATCGACAATAAGACCGCCTTTGGTACGGCATTTAACAAATCCTGTGATTATTTCCTGTTTTTCGAGAGCGTCGTTAACGCGATCCCATGCTTTGAGCAGCTTGGCTTTTTTGTGTGAAAGGATGAGCTGGCCGGTAAGGTTTTCCTGGCTTTCGACATACACTTCTACTTTATCGCCGAGCTTCAAATCCTGATTGTATCTGAATTCGTTGAGCGAAACTACGGCATCTGATTTAAAGCCGATATTGACAACCACTTCGCGGGCATTCATTCCCACCACAGTACCCATCACCACTTCCTGTTCAACAATAGAACTGAGTGTTTTGTCGTAAATGTTTTCGAGATTCTCGCGTTCTTTGGTTGAATAGTTGTCGTGTTTTTTTCCAATGGTCGACCAGTCGAAATCTTCTTCCACAGGCTGTGGTTTTTCGACAGGCTCAACTTTCGGTTCTTTCGCAACAACGGGTTCAACTACTTCTTCTTTAGTTTCAACTACTTCATCTTTAGCTTCCACTACTTCCTCAGGAGCAGTCTCGGGAACTTCTTCGTGTTTGGCTTCAATTACTTCTTCTGCAACTTCTTCCATTTTAGGTTCTTCTACCTCTGCAGTAACTTCTTCAACCACTTCGGGAGTTTCTTCTGCCACTTCGGCAGTAACTTCTGCAATTTCTTCGGGTTTTTCCTCAACGACTTCTGCAGTTACTTCTTCCGGTTTTTCATCGGTTACTGGTTCCTGCGCTTCGTTTTCGGGTTTGCTTTCCTGAACGTCGTCAACTTCGTTCAAATTGGTTTCTTCGGTCATTTTGATCTTTTTTTTCTTTGTATGCCTGTATTTGGTTTACAGACAGGGGTTAATAATAAATTTTTTTATCCCTCAATAATTTGGGGGGTGCAAAATTACATCTTAATAATTAAATTACAAAGGAAATGGCAGAAAAAGTTTGATAATGAAACCATTGATCTGCCCAAAGTTTACTATTTCCTGAGCCGGAACATCCAGTCGTAAATGCTATCCTGACGGAAAACCCTTGCCATTTGGCCATGGTCGTAGTTTTCGTAAACCGTATATTTCAGCTTTGAGGCATCACATTTCTTAATAGCCGTAACCATTTTCTCTGATTCGGATATGGGCACTGCCCTGTCTTTTTTACCATGCATGATCCACAGGTTTATTCCCGAAAGGCGACAGGCATCCGCCACATTACCGCCTCCGCACAATGCCACAGCCGCTGTGATGCGGTCAGGATATTTTCCGCAAAAATGTAAAGTGCCATACCCTCCCAGGCTCATTCCCACCACATACACCCTGCTGGTATCGGTTTTAAAAGTTTTCTGGATGTAGTTTAACACGGTTAGTACCTTTTCCGGATCCCAGTCTTTTTTGTAGGGTAATTGCGGGGCCAGGATGATGGCCGGAATTTTCCGGCCATGATTCAACTCCCAAATAATACCATAGCGGGTAACCATGTCGAGATTGTTGCCCGACAGACTTCTGCCATGCAGAAATATCAATACAGGAGGATGGTTCTTCAGAATGCTGTCGGTGGGCAAATACTGCCAGAAAGGGTAAGCGGCCTTTTTGTATTCTTTGGTAAGTTGAGCATTCAGTTGACAACTGAAAAGCGCCAAAACAAAAAGAATACCGATCTTCTTCCGTAAATTCAAATTCATTCTTTATTTCTGCCATCCTAATTGCTCACCACCTTAAACTCAGTGCGTCGGTTATTAGCCCGGCCTTCATCGTTATCATTAGTATCAATTGGTTTGGTAAGACCGTACCCTTTGTACGAAAGCCGGGTTTTATCAATCCCTTTGTTTACCAGAAAATCATACACCGAACGGGCTCGCGATTCGGAAAGCCTTTGATTATATTCAGCCGTGCCTTTGTTATCGGTATGTCCGCCTATTTCAATTTTCATGGCTGTATTTTTCACTAACAAGTCGTATAGTCTATTGAGTTCCACCACAGATTCAGGTTTCAGATCGGATTTATCAAAATCGAAAAAGATATTTTTCAGGATCACAATACTACCCGCCTCAATAGGTTGTAGGTACACATCCTTTATAAAAGGCTTTATCTGTGAATGATTTCCTTTAAGTTCAAAATTTTCGGAATAAAACAAGTATCCATCGCGCGACACATTGAGGGCATAATTCCTTTCGGAAGGCAAACTCACCATAAACTCCCCAGTAAGCACATCGGAAACTGACTGCGCTATGATATTAGAAGTGGTGAGGTCGATAAGCTCAAATTTTGCCTGCAATCGTTTTTTAGTTTTTGAGTCGTAAACGGTTCCTTTCATATAGGTAACTGCGGTGGGTCGTGCCGCTTCGTAAAGGTCGAAACTATAGATATCCAGTCCGCCCTTGCCGCCATATTTATCGGATGCAAAATACGCTTTATTGCCGCGGGCATTTACGATCAGGTAGCCTTCATCATTATTGGTATTGATAGGATAACCAATATTTTTGGGGCTTGACCATTTCCCGTTGTCATCCAGCTTGGAATAAAAAATATCCATTCCTCCCATGCCCGGATGCCCGGTGGAAGTAAAATACAAGGTACGACCATCCGAATGAATGAAGGGCGACATTTCGGACAACTCAGTATTGATGGAATCGCCCAGATTTACGGGCGACATCCAATTACCGTTATCATCTTTTGAGGTTTTCCAGATATCCATCTTCCCTTTACCCCCGCCCCGGGCGCTCGAAAAATACAAGGTTTTCCCGTCCGGCGAAATGCTGGGCTGGGAGTCCCAAACCCCGGAATTCACTTTTATACCCATGTTGACCGGAGTGGACCAACCTTTTCCTTTGCGTTCAGAAATATACAGATCGCAGCTTCCCAGCCCGTCGGCACGGTTGCAAATGGTAAAATACAAGGTCTGTCCGTCGGGCGATATGCTTTGTGCACCTTCATTGCCGTGCGAATTCAAAGGAGCCGACATTCGCCTCATTTCTCCCCAACTGCTGTCGGCCTGCTTATAGCTGATATAAAAATCCTCCTCAAAGGGCTGCTGATGCACGGTGTTCTGGTCACGGGGAACCAGACGTGTTACCACCAAAGTCTGCTCATCCACGGTAAGCGAAGGCGAATACTCACTGTACAGTGAATTTACACTGTCGCCCAAACTAACCGGGGTGAAAGGCACCGGTTTTTTTATTGCTTCCACAGCAAAATTGCAGCATTTCATCAAAAACAAACCTCTTTGTTTCATTTTCGGAGGTATCTTTTCATAAGTAAAAAACTGGGTTAAATGCTGACGGGCATCGTCGTATTTTCCCAAAGTAAACTCATCATCGGCCAGGGTGAAATAAATATTCGGAAAAAAATCCGGGTCAATGTCTATCACATTATTATATGATCTGATGGCCAATTCATATTTCTTCTGCTCGTCGTATATCTGCCCCAGCAGCAAGTGAGCCTCAGTAAACTGGTCGTCTTCTTTAAGGGCCTTCAGCAAACTGGATTCACAGGCCTCCATTTCCTTAGTCTGAAAATACTCCATCGCCTGGTCGAAATACTTTATGGCTTTTTTATTTTTAGTGGAATAGGTGATCTGCGCAGAGGTTAACTGCACCAGGAAAAGGAAGGTAATAAAAACCAGAACGGATCTTATTTTTGCCATGATGTTGGATATTGTTGTGGGTATATAACGTTACAAATGTAGTTTTTATTTCACAAATACCGAACCATTCTCCTGTTGAGGTACGACAGAACCGGCATAATAGTAAGGTTCTTTGGAGCGAATGGTCAGGGAATCCGCATAAACTTGTGCGCCTGCAACGAAATGGTCCAATGGGGATGCTGCAAAATGTAATCGACAATGGGTTGTATCATGCGGTTATACTGACTCCATTCGGGTTGCAGCAATAATTTACATCCGGGTTTAACCAGTGCGGCATTTTGTTCCGCCCAGGCAAAATCGTTTTCATCGGCAATGATTACTTTGAGCTCATCGGCCATTGGAAGTATTTCAGGAGCCGGAGGTGAATTCCGTTTGGGCGACAGGCAAACCCAATCCCAACTGCCGCTGAGTTTTTCGCTGCCCGAAGTTTCCAGAAAGGTTTTAATTTCATGCTGATGCAACTGCCGGCACAGGTAATCCATGTTATACTGCAGGGGTTCGCCACCGGTTACCACCACCGCTTTGGCCGGACATTCTGCAGCACGACTCACTATTTCATCGGCCGGGGTCAAAGGATGCAGATCGGCGTTCCACGATTCTTTTACATCGCACCATCTGCACCCAACATCGCAACCACCCACGCGTATGAACCATGCCGCCTTGCCTGTATGAAATCCTTCGCCCTGAAGGCTGTAGAATTCTTCCATCAATGGAAGCAGCTTGCCCTGCTGCAAGAGTTGTTGCTGGTCCAAAATTAAAGGATTTTATTTTTTGCCGCTTTCAGCGTATTCATCAGTAAACCAACAATGGTCATCAGCCCGACACCACCCGGAACCGGTGTTATATAAGAACATTTTCCCGCAACCTCATCAAATTTAACGTCGCCGGTCAGATGAAATCCCGATTTCTTTGTTATATCATCTATCCTGTGCATGCCCACATCTATCACCACGGCGCCTTTTTTTACCATATCGGCAGTAATAAATTCCGGTTTGCCGATAGCCGCGATCAGAATATCGGCTTGGAGGCAAATTTCTTTCAGGTTTTTTGTTTTACTGTGACACAGGGTAACCGTGCAGTTTCCGGGGTTGGTATTTCGCGAAAGCAAGAGGCTCATCGGAGTTCCGACTATATTGCTGCGGCCCAGCACCACGCAGTGTTTGCCTTCGGTCTCTATACCCGTGCGTTCCAGCATTTGCATGATGCCAAAGGGAGTGGCCGGCAGAAAACAGGGTAACCCGAGCATCATTTTACCCAGATTTACCGGATGAAAACCATCTACATCCTTTGCAGGATCTATGGCTTCAATGATCTTCTGTGCAGAAATATGCTTTGGCAAAGGCAACTGCACAATAAAACCATCCACATCCTCATCCCGGTTCAAAAATTCAATGGCTTTCAGCAGTTCTGATTCGGAAATAGTGGCAGGATAGCGATATAATGAGGAAATAAATCCTACTTCCTTGCACGAACGTTCCTTCGAAGCCACATAGGTTTGGCTGGCAGGGTCGTCGCCTACGAGCACCGCGGCCAGGTGAGGCGTACGGTCGTAATCGGCAAGCATTTTCTTTACCTCGGCGGCAATTTCGTCTTTTATCTTATCGGCTATCAGTTTTCCGTTTATCAGTTCCATGTGATTCGTTTTTTTTGCAAAAGTAATATAAGAAGTTGGAAATCGGCTGACAGATGTTAAGTTAATTGCGTTGATTGAGGTTGATTAAGTTGATTGAGTTGATTAAGGAAATGGAGCATGGAGTAGTAAGAAAGGCCAAAGCAATTGAGCAATTTAACAATATAACAATTCATCCATTGAAAATCTTCCAACCAAATTCCGAATTATCCGGAAATCAATATAAAACATGCCTCTACTCTTCCCATCATTTTTTTTTATAATTTTGCAGCCTTAAAAAAATACAGAATCCCATGTTTGAAAATCTGAGTGAAAAATTCGACCGCGCGTTTAAGATACTGAAGGGCCAGGGCCATATTACCGAGATCAATGTGGCTGAATCGCTGAAAGAAGTCAGAAAAGCCTTGCTCGATGCCGACGTAAGCTATAAAATTGCCAAAAGTTTTACCGAAGATGTGAAAGCCAAAGCTTTGGGGCAGAATGTGCTCACAGCCGTTTCGCCCGGACAGCTGATGGTAAAAATAGTTCACGACGAACTTACCGAACTCATGGGAAGCGAGAAGGTAGATATCAACATCAAAGCCAGTCCGGCTATCATCCTGATCGCAGGCTTGCAGGGATCGGGTAAGACTACATTTGCGGCCAAGCTGGCCCATTATCTGAAGACCAAAAAGGGCAAAAATCCTATGTTGGTGGCCTGCGATGTGTATCGTCCGGCAGCTATCGAGCAGTTGAAGGTGCTGGGCGGCCAGGTTGAGGTGGAAGTGTTCAGCGATATGGAAGATAAAAAACCGGTTTCGCTGGCCCGAAATGCCATCAGTTACGCCAGGGAAAAAAACTATAACGTGGTCATCATCGATACCGCCGGCCGTTTGGCCATCGATGCGGAGATGATGGACGAGATCTCAAACATAAAACAGGCCGTCACCCCTCACGAAATTTTATTTGTGGTCGATGCCATGACGGGCCAGGATGCCGTCAACACCGCCAAGGCTTTTAACGACCGCCTGAATTTCGACGGCGTGGTGCTGACCAAACTCGACGGCGATACCCGCGGCGGCGCCGCCCTTACCATACGCTCGGTGGTCGAAAAGCCCATCAAATTTGTGGGGATAGGCGAAAAAATGGATGCCCTCGATTTGTTCCATCCCGAACGTATGGCCAGCCGTATCCTGGGCATGGGCGATATTGTTTCGCTTGTCGAAAAGGCACAGGAGCAGTACGATGTGGAAGAAGCCCACAAACTGCAAAAAAAGATAGCCAAAAATACTTTCAACTTCAACGATTTTATCAGCCAGATAAACCAGATCAAAAAAATGGGCAATATCAAAGACCTGGTGGGCATGATTCCGGGCATGGACAAAGCCATGAAAGGCGTGGAGGTTGACGAAAATGCTTTTAAAGGCCTCGAAGCCATCATTGGCTCCATGACGCCCCTGGAACGCGAAAACCCCGATATCATCAACGGCAACCGCCGCAAGCGCATCGCACTGGGCAGCGGCAATACCATACAAGAGGTGAACCGCCTGATAAAACAATTCGAAGAAACCCGCAAAGTAATGCGCAGCGTAACCCAGTCGGGCAATAACCCCGTCAGACAGATGCGCAATATGAAGCAGATGATGAGGAACCGGTAAGGCCGGAGACAGAAAAACCTGACTCCAATAAAGCAACTTATTTATTTGGGCACCTCCTCCTGCGCAATAGTCAGCCCACTGGCTGATCGGGCCGGGCTATAAACTACAAGTTCTTATTCCGCTACGCTTCATTCCGGGCTTTCCGTTCCTATCTCTGGCGCGTGGGGCTATCAGCCATCCTTTTCATCAACCGCACATCGCCCATCCATCATCCTGCCCCTCTGACAGGGCCTGTCCCGTGCATGAAATGTCGGGGTAACAAAGCAATGGCATGTGTGCAGGAAAGTTCACCCCGTCAGACCAATCCTCAAACCTCGCTTTTCTATTTCTCCAGTCTCTATTCTAAACCTTTTTACCTCATTTTCAATAATCTAAGATCATTTTTGACCGGTTACCAAAACTTTTTGATTGGGAACCAAAGCTTTTTGATCGGGAACCAAAGCTTTTTGATTGGGAACCAAAGCTTTTTGATCGGGAACCAAAGCTTTTTGATTGGGAACCAAAGCTTTTTAATTGGGAACCAAAACTTTTTGATTGGGAACCAAAACTTTTTGATCGGGAACCAAAGCTTTTTAACTGGGAACCAAAGCTTTTTGATCGGGAACCAAAACTTTTTGATTGGGAACCAAAACTTTTTAATTGGAAACCTTTTTTTCGGATTTCATTCCAACACCCCCGCTCCCCGCTCCCTGCAATTTGCAATCGCAGTGTCCTAAATTCTCACTTCTAACTTCTGAAATCTGCAATAAAAAAGCCCCTTCCATCCGGGGCTTTTTCAATTTAGCCCTGATTTGTCATTAGGAATGCAATGAACTAATGGCAAGTGCGGAAGCCAGTGGGTAGTATCAGCCTGTCCCGATACACAGTGTCGGGGGGTTAATCCCGATTTAGTGTTTGTTAGATTTTCTTTCATGGCATTTGTGTTGAAAATCTTACCAACACTTTGTCGCTGCGTAGCAGAAAATCGTCTATTGACGATTTTGGGTTTAAAGTTTTATCTTTTTCTCCAGTTCGTCCACATAGGTTTTGAACTGTTTGTCGGTATCTATCAGGTTGTTCACCGTGCGGCAGGCGTGCAGTACCGTGGCATGGTCCTTATTGCCGCAATGCAGCCCGATCGAAGCCAGCGAAGCCTTCGTAAGGCGCTTGGCAAAAAACATAGAAAGCTGGCGGGCCTGAACGATTTCGCGTTTGCGGGTCTTGGAGTTGAGCATTTCGATGTTGATATCGAAATAATCGCAAACCACTTTTTGAATATAGTCGATAGAAATTTCGCGCGAATTGTTCTTGATAAATTTGTCGATGATCTGTCGGGCCAGGTCGATGGTGATGGCTTTTTTGTTGAGCGACGACTGAGCCAGCAGCGAAATCAGGGCGCCTTCCAGTTCGCGCACATTGGTGGTGATGCTGTAAGCGAGGTATTCGATCACATCGCGGGGCATTTCTATGCCGTTGTTATAGAGCTTACGCTCTATGATGGCGATGCGGGTTTCGAGGTCGGGCAGTTGCAGGTCGGCGGCCAGTCCCCATTTGAAACGCGACAACAGGCGCTGCTCTATGCCTTTGATATCGATGGGAGCCTTATCGGTGGTAATCACAATCTGGCTTCCGCGCTGATGGAGGTGGTTGAAGATGTGGAAAAATGCGTTCTGGGTGGCTTCCTTGCCCGAGATAAACTGAATATCGTCGATAATCAAACAATCAATCATCTGGTAGAAATGCATGAAATCGTTCTGGCTGTTGTTGCGCACCGAATCGATGAACTGGTTGATGAACTGCTCGCACTGCACGTAGAGCACTATCTTGTCGGGAAAATTGTTTTTGATCTGTATGCCGATGGCATGCGACAGGTGGGTTTTTCCCAATCCGGTGTTACAATATAATAATAAGGGGTTGAAAGCCGTTTTGCCGGGGTTGTTGGCCACAGCATAGCCGGCCGAACGTGCCAGGCGGTTACAATCGCCTTCCACAAAATTCTCGAACGAATAATTTTCGTTCAACTGCGAGGGTATCTGAATTTTTTTCAGTCCGGGGATGATAAAGGGGTTGGGAATATCTTTCGAATTTCCTTTGTTGATATCGATAGGCATAGAAACCGTGGGGTTTTTCAATGCCTTGCGGTTGGTGGCAGGTGTGCGGACCGTTATAGGCGATGAGTTGCCATAACTGTTTTCCATCACAATACTGTACTCGAGCTGACTATCGGGCCCTAATTCTTTGGTAATGGTTTTTCTGAGCAGATCGATAAAGTGTTCTTCAAGCCATTCGTAGAAGAACTGGCTGGGTACCTGAATAGTAAGTGTAAAGTCTTTTAGTCGTATTGGAATTATCGGCTCAAACCATGTTTTAAAGCTTTGGTAGGGAATATTATCTTTAATAATCCCCAGGCAACTGTTCCAAACTTCAATATGGTTTCTTTTCATTCTCTTGTCCTCTGAATTCTTAATTTAGTAACTTTCCTGTCAAAAGTTTATTGGTTTCTTACTTAGAGTATTAACGGTTTTGATATACAATTGGGTTAAATTCGAATTGCGTACTACAAATATTAGCAATTAAAACCACTTGTGAAAGTTTTTTAACAATTTTTTTTTTATTTTTTTTTCTGACAAATATCATCACTATTTAACTGGTTTATTAATAGCAAAGTAGAAGTCAACCCTCCCTATTCTTGATCCTCCCCAACCGGTTTGGGTGATAATTACATCCTGATTGTCGGAATTTTTAAACACATATTGCTTGTCGATAAAAGTATGTGTATGTCCGCCGATAATAAGATCGATGTTTTTTGATTGTTTTGCCAGCACCACATCGCTTACCTGATTGTCTTCGTACGAAAACCCCAAATGGGAAAGGCAAACCACCAGATCGCATTTTTTTGTTTTCTTCAGCAGATAAGCAGTTTCGGCAGCTTTTGCCAAAGGCTCCAGATATACGGTATTGCCGTAATTCAGCGAGCCGACCAAACCTTGCAGTTCCACGCCAAGTCCGAAAACCCCTACCTTAATACCATCGACAGTGTAAATTTTGTAAGGTTGGGTTTTACCTTTCAGAATGGTTTGCGAAAAATCGTAGTTGGCCGATAAAATATCGAATTTGGCATAGGGCAGGGCAAAGCTGAGACCTTCCAGTCCTCCGTCGAATTCATGGTTGCCAAGGGTCATGGCATTATATCCCATCAGGCTCATCAGTTCGAATTCGAGTTCACCGTGGAAAAAATTGAAATAAGGCGTTCCCTGAAACACGTCGCCGGCATCGAAAACCAGTACATTTTTTTCCTCCTTACGCACCTGGTTTATGTATGCTGCCCTGCGGGCATAGCCTCCCAGATTGGCGAACTTTTTATCGTTTGAAGCAAAAGGTTCAATTCGGCTGTGGGTATCGTTGGTGTAAAGTATCGTGATCTTTTTGGTTTTTTCTGAGGGAGGGGCATTGAATGAGGAACCGGAAAAACCCATGAGGATCAGTCCGAACAGAATGGTAAATAACAGTGTGTTCCTATTTCTCATAATAGATGCGTTTATCCAGTTGCGTTGAAACGGTCTTTCCTGTTTTTGTTTGCTCCTTCAAATAATCGATGATAGCATCGCGCACCTTCAGGCCAAGCGGATAATACGCCACAGGCTTCAGCAGAAATGTCATATCATCGCCACCCATGGCAAGGTAGTCGGAGGTTATAATCAGATAATTTTTTGAGGAATCGAATGGGATCCCCTGAATGAAAACAGAATCGGCCAGGTTCTGCCTGATGCCCATTTTGATCCCGGTTTCGGGCATGCCATTCTTCTGAGCGATGTAGTTAACCAATTTCGTTACCTGTGTCCCCTGAATTTCCAGTGCCACCAGTTCGTTCTCGAAAGGCATGAGTTCATAAACATTGCGCATGGTGATGGCTCCTTTGGGCAAGTCAGTCCGGAGTCCTCCGTAATTCAACAGGCAAATGGGTGCGGTAAAATTCTGTGCCCGTTTCAGGTACTCATTACCTTTAGTATATATAAGGTCAGAAATAAAGTTGTTGAGCAAGCCTTCCGGTTGATCCCTGTACATGGTTATTTCAGAATACGCTAATACCTCGTTCATCTGCGAATCGAGCTGGGCTTTATATGGCTGGATGATGGCGAGGGTTAAGGAATCAGGTTTGGGAACATTTATGGAATCTAAAATGGTAACTTTTCCATCGGTTTTATCGCGTTGAACCAGATATTGCGTTTTGCATGCCCCTGAAATAATCAGGATGCTGATCAAAATGAAAAACGAAAATCTTTTGTTCATCATGGTTTTGTTCTGTTAAATCCTTTTTAATGACAGTTATGTCTGAAATGCTTGTTTCTAAAGACTTGCAGAGTTTCCGACCTGTCAAAAACGGGGGAGCAAATTACATACTTTTTTTCGGATTAATCAATAGATTTTTTCAGGTTTTTTTTATTTTTTTTATAAAAAAACCATAAGCTTAAGAACCCAAGCAATATAAGAATAATTGATATTAATTCAGCCTGTGTGGACTCAATTCCGAGTATATTAAATTTATTATTTACCCTGATCTTTTCCATAAAAAAGCGTTGCGTGCCAATTATAATGAGCATAATGGAGAACAAAGCTCCGCGTATGTTGATCTTTTTGCGAATGAACCATAACACCAGAAAAAATATTCCGCAAAGCAAAAAATCATAAAAGGAGGTGGGGAAGACGGGGTTTTCGAGAATTGTGCAGAATTTTCCGGTGCAGGGATCTAAAGGAATACCTTCTCCCACCACGTTGTGCGGGAATTTAAAAGCCCACATCCAATCGGGAAGCCAGCTTAACCACCCTGGTTTGGGACTGAGATTGGCTATGCCCCAGCAACCATCGCCCGATACCATACAGCCCATGCGACCAATGCCATAGCTGATCATCAGTGCGGGAGCAGAAGAATCGATAAGATCAAGAACCGGGATTTTATTCCTGCGGGCATACCAGGCTGTGGTGATTGCACCGACAATGAGTCCGCCATAAAAAGTAAGCCCCATAAATGAAAAAATGGAACCCACAGGGTCGCGTATCAGATCATCAAGGTTTTCGAGATTATGAAAGAGTTTTGCACCCAGCAAACTTGATACGGCTGTAACAATAAGAATATTGCCTGCCATTTGATACGGGTGAATTTCCACTTCTTCCCAAACAGGTTTGTCGAGTTTTGCTTTTCTTTTGGTATAGTAGCGCCACACAACCATAATCACAGAAAGCAATATTGCACCTATGACACTCCCTTTTAATGAGAAAATATATTCCTGGGGATTGTCAGCAAAAACATTATAATCGAATACAACACCAAAAATTTTGTACCCTGCAATAAATCCAACTATCCCTATCATTATCAACTCGGTGATTCCTGCAGGTGCGCCTTTCAGCACTTTTTTACGGATCACATGTAGTTTGCCTTCTTTTTCTTTGCGGTTCAGTTCAAGTTTGATGATGTAGGCCCCTGTCAGAAATGCCAGGGCGACAAAAAATCCGTAACTCTGTATCGGCAAATTCAAGTGAGTGCCGAAAATATAGTTGAAGACATCTGTGATTTGAGGGAACATAGCTTTTAAATTTTATTGGTATTGATTGTGTTTGATTTTATTGTAATTCTGACTGACAAACTCCGTCAGCCTCCACCTGCAGTATTTTAAGGGTTCTGATTGTATTCTTTAAAGCATCATCGAATTTTGTTTTCACCCGAATGTAGTTATCTGTGAAGCCTGTCAAATAGCCATCATGCATCTCCGATTCGAAAAGTGCATCGCACACCCTGCCATAATGGTTTTCATAAAAGCGTGATTTTTTATATTCCGAAAGACGGTGCAGTTTCATGCTGCGGTACTTTTTAACTTCAGGCTGCAGGGCTGATGTCATTTGCGAAGCTTTGGTGTTCGCACGTTCGGAATAGGTGAATACGTGCATATAAGAGATGTCCAGGGCCTCGAGAAATTGGTATCCTTCTTCAAAATCGGTTTCATCTTCCCCGGGAAATCCGGTAATAAGGTCGGTGGCAATGCAGGCATGGGGCATCTTTTCCCTGATGGCCTTTACTTTCGATGCAAACAAATCAGTATTGTATTTGCGGTTCATCAGTTTCAGAATTTTATCGGAACCAGCCTGCAGGGGAATGTGAAAATGGGGCATGAAAAGTTTCGATCCGGCAAACAATTCTATTATATTATTGTGCAGCAGGTCGGGTTCAATGGAGGACAAGCGGATGCGGTTAATGTTATCAAATTGCTTCAAAGCCTCCAGCAATTCAGCTAAAGATTCGCCGTTGCTACGACCAAAATCCCCTATATTAATGCCAGTCAGTACCAGTTCTTTGCAGCCGTTCCGAGTAGCCGTTCGAATACCCGACAGGGTTTCGTCCAATTTGCCGCTGCGGCTATTGCCACGGGCATAGGGAATGGTGCAGTAGGAACAATAGTAATCGCATCCATCCTGTATCTTGAAAAAAGTACGGGTGCGGTTGCCCGACGACCATGAAGGCACAAAGGTGGTTTTATCAGCCTGGTCGGGAAATTTTCCGGAACTAATAATTTCGGGAAGTGAGAATTTATCTGAGTTTCCCAATAAAATCAATTCTCCGCCCTCTTTAGCCAGTTTTGCCCTGTTCAGTTCAGGCATACAGCCTATCACGGCAATTTTTGCTTCAGGATTGCGTTTTTTTGCCTGGCGTATGCTGGCGATACATTTGTGCTCGGCCTGCTGAGTGACCATGCAGGAGTGAATAACATAAATATCGGCCTTTTGCCTGAAGTCGATGATGCTAAAACCCGATTCGGTAAACTGCCGGATTAGGGTGGATGATTCTGCAAAATTCAATTTACAACCAAGCGTGTGAAAGGCGACTGTTTTCATTTTTTAAAGGAGTGCAAAGGTAACAATAAGTTTCAAGACCCAAATTCCAAATCTGCATCAGATAATCTGTGGCTTTCTTATTTTACACTATCATCCAAATAAAAAATATGCTCAAATTTTCATAAACTGATTTTACGATTTTGAAAAAAATGTTGCAATCTGGTGTTTTCGCAGTTTGGTGACAAAAAATTCATGAACTTTGCCAAAAAATCATCGTGAAACTCCACTTCATATTATTAAGCTTCTTATTATTACTCAGCAACACCTTATGTGCCCAGCATATTAATGTAATAATATCTGATCAGTTCGATCCCAACGAACCCAGCATCATGATCAATCCGAGAAACACAAACCAGATAGTTGCCGGTGCCAACCTCGACAATTATTATTATTCTGCTGATGCCGGCCTGTCGTGGACCAAAGGCACACTAACCTCATCGAACGGAGTATGGGGCGACCCGGTCATCATTGTGGATACCAATGGCAGTTTTTATTTTTTCCATCTTTCTAATCCTCCGGAAGGTACCTGGATAGATCGGATCATTTGCCAGAAAATGGACAGCCTGGGCAAACCCTGGAGCGATGGAAGCTTTTTTGGCCTGAACAATACCAAGGCCCAGGACAAACAATGGGCGGTGGTTGATCCGCGAAACAATACCATTTATGTTACCTGGACTGAATTTGATGAATATGATTCCCACGTTCCTACTGACAGTTCCAGAATTTTATTTTCGAGATCGACCGACGGGGGTCTCACCTGGATAGCCCCGGTACGGCTCAACCGTTACTCGGGTGATTGCTTGGATATGGACTCAACCACAGAAGGTGCAGTTCCGGCGGTAGGTCCAAACGGAGAAGTGTATGTTGCATGGGCAGGACCCAATGGCATAGTTTTCAATAAATCGGCTGACGGGGGCAATTCGTGGTTGCCTTTGGAGCAGGTGGTTACTGATGTTCCGGGAGGCTGGGATTTTATGATATCAGGTATCAACCGCAGCAATGGCCTGCCGGTTACCTGTTGCGATCTGTCTGAAGGTCCTTACCGTGGAAATATTTATATCAACTGGATAGACCATCGCAGTGGAGCGGACGACCCCGATGTTTGGTTGGCGAAGTCGACCGATGGCGGACAAAACTGGAGCCTTCCAAAAAGGGTGAACGACGATGGATCGGGAAATACACAATTCTTTACCTGGATGACAGTCGACCAAAAGACCGGGTACCTGTATTTTGTTTATTACGACCGTCGTGCCTACACCGATGACCGGACGGATGTGTATATGGCCGTTTCGAAAGACGGAGGCGACAATTTTGTGAATTTCAAAATAAGTGCCAGCCCCTTTACGCCGGTTCCAACCGTATTCTTTGGCGATTATACCAATATCTCAGCCTTTAATAATGTGGTAAGACCCATCTGGGCGCGCTGCGATATAGGGGCCATGTCGATATGGACTGCCATCATCGATAGTGTTTTTCTGGGTGTGGATGCCGAGGCCGATAATGGATTGATGCTGGAACAAAATGCGCCCAATCCTTTTAACGGGAGTACGCTATTTTCGTTTAAATTGCGTCATGCCGACAAAGTAAGCCTGAAGGTTTATGATATTTTCGGCCAGGAAGTGGCAACTCTTATCAATAAAGAAATGCTGAAACCCGGCAAATATCGCCGGCAGTTTGATGCAAATGCTTACAAATTACCCTCAGGGATTTATTTATTCAGTCTGATCACTTCCGATAAGGTGGTTACCAGAAAGATGGTGGTGGATCATTGAATTGGATAATTATACAATAAATTAATTTGCTAAATTCCAGCAGTACACAGACATGTTCTGACGAGCATCGGTCTCCTATCTCCTCACTCCTTAAATCTCCACATTCAACCCAATACCAGCCGCCAATGCTTTTTCGTAAACCAGTTTGGCGGTGGCGACATCCTGTATGGCCAGTCCGTTCGATTTGAAAAGGGTGATCTCGCTGTCGTTTGCCCGGGCAGCTTTCCGGCCAGTAATAATTTCGCCCAGTTCAGCATAAAAGTGAGCTTCGGTGATGGCACCTTCAGCTACTGGAATAATAATGTCGCCGGCTTCCTTGAAACAAGCTTCTCGTGAATCGCCAACAAACTTCGAACGTTTGATTATCTCAGTGTCCAGTTCGCGTTGTCCGGGTGTATGGCTGCCAATACCATTGATATGGGTTCCGGCTTTTACCTGTTTGCCATCGAAAATTGGGGTTGATGATGAGGTAGCGGCACAAATAATATCCGCTTGCAACACATCGTTGGCAGAGGCCGCTTTCACCACCTCGATATTTAGTTTGGCGCTCATTTCAGCAATAAATTTCGCCACTGCTTCGTCTGAGAGGTCGAATACAATTGCTTTTTTCAGGTTGCGTGCTTCGGCAACCGCCCACAACTGCATTTTCGCCTGAACACCGGCCCCGAAAATACCGGCAATCTGACCGCTGTCCTTGCGGGCAAGGTATTTGGTAGCCACACCGCTGGCAGCTCCGGTACGAACAGCCGTAAGGTAGCCACCATCCATAATGCATATCACGTTGCCGGTGGCCGGATCCTGCAACAGCACCTTGCCAATGGTGGTAGGCATATTGTGCAAGGCAGGGTTGTTTTTATATACTGTAACCACTTTGCAGGCCAGGGCGCCCATTTTTTTTAGGTAAGCAGGCATGTAAAGCGACAAACCGTCAGGGGGGGTGATGGCGTTACGCAGGGGCAACACAGCAGTACCTTCTGCCAGTTCAGCGAATGCGGCTTCAACCACATCCATACAGTCGTTCATTTGCAGCACAGAGGCTACTTCGGCGCGGTTGAGAATGAGTGTCATAATTTTTGGGTTTTAACGATTGATGCTGGCAAATATATCAATCTTTGGGGAAATACCGGTCAAAATTTTAGTAATACCGTTAGCACATTCAATTATCAAAGAAAGACTGCTTCGGTAGGGTTACATTTTGCTCAGAAAAATCTGCTTCAGATGATTCATAAAACCATAGCTATTGTTCTTTGTATAAATCCTAACAATATCCGTAATAACAGAAAAGTCGTAAAAGAAACCCATGGCAGCGTCGAAATAATAATCCGCGTTATTATTTTTTATATAAAGTATCAATTTTTTAAAATTCTGCCAATCCATATTTACGGGAATGACGAAATAACCGTTATTGGTTTGAATCATATCCATGAAAATTCCTTTTTCACAATAGTCCTGCAGTTTAAAGAACTTATTGGTGGTGATAATAGATGGAACATTTTCAACATTTCTTTGTTTTGTAAAAAATTTAATACCCTCATACAAAAATTTTTCCTGCAGTATACCAACCTTCGCATAATCTTCAAGGTTCCTTATCCTGATTCCCGATAGTTTCTCGCCATTAAGATTTATCTGGGATGCAGCTATATCAATATCAGGGAATGTCATTCTTATTCGCTGGTAGGCCCTGAGTATATCTTCAAGAGGATATTTGGTTTTTGTTATAAAATAAATAAATTTAGGTTTCGATTCATCCGGAACATGAGCGTAGTAACCAAAATATGGATCCATCGACTCCAGTATACATGTGTTGGGAACACCTATGTCGTTTACACTCCAGAGATTTTCCTCTTTAATGATCTTACCATAACGTTCTATAGTTCTTTCAAACATAATTATCAGTTTTGACGACTAAAATTACAATTTTTTTCAAATTAATACCATAATTTTTAGTAAAAATATTCCACTCTGCAATTTTATCAGGTGTCAAAAAAATTTTCAGGAATTCTTTGCCTTATCCGATTTTTCTCTTTTGATGATGCGAACTCCTGAAATGATCAATATTAGTGCAATGATGCTGAAAAGCAATCCCCCGAAACGATAATTCACGAACAGGTCCATCATTCCATAGATAATTCCGACAGTTAAAATACCCGTAATGGAATAAAATATAAAAAGATTCAACCTTCTGATGCTTTTGTTGACCTTTTTGGCCGGGGTGTATGCCATGTTCTGCTGATGTCGCCGGTAATAATTGGCATCGGCCGGATGTCGGTGGCGGATATCAGTTGATTCGGAATTTGAATATTGCCCGTATTTTAGTTTGAGATCATACTTCCGTTTTAATTCAGGATTTATCAGGGTGCGGTAGGCCACATTGATCAACTGAAAAACTTCAACGGCCTTTTCATGGGGATTTACATCCGGATGATACAGTAATGCCTTTTCCTTATAGGCCTTTTTGATTTGTTCGGAATCGGCCTCAGGTGGAACACAAAGGATCTTGTAATAATCCGGAAGTTTATTCATGCTTTATTCTGTTCCCCTTACGATTTTTCCTTTACCCTTATTCACAATTTTACCGCCTGTATTAATTAATTGTGCACCATTTTTAATCACCAGGCTGGCATTATTTTTCAATATGATATGCGATCCTTTGTTCAACACCAATTGGCTCGAGGGTTCCAAAATCAGCTTGCTTCCATTATCAATTATTATTTTCGATTTTGGAAGCAGTTCCATCCGTGCGGAGGCATTGGCAGTAAGTGTGGTAAGCGGGGCAAAAACATTCGATAAATTATCCCTTGACAGTTGATTCGGAGTATAATTCTTATCAAGGATAATGGTTTTGCCTTTTTCCAGCACCATTGGTTCGTTAAGAATAATATTTCCCGTCCATCTCACATTGTTTTTCACGGTATAATCATCCCAGCGTATTTTAACCTGAAAGGTCCCGTTCTTCAGATCAGTCATTTCTATACTCAGGCCGGTAAGATAAACGTTCCGGGTATTGGCTTTTTGAAAAGGTTTGTACTTTCCTCCTCCTTGCGTAACATAAAAGGTTACGGCGTTCACAGGTGCAGGATTACTCCCGATATCCATCACCGCACCATCCGTAAAAGCCTCCAGGTTATCCCCCAAGTAGGGCAGGTTGGAGTAAGGTATACCATTCTTAAAAATGATCCACGGATAATCAGCCGAGCTTTGATCTGTAAACGTTTTCGTATCTCCGGTGATATCAAAGAAATGGGTTTGCTGGTCATTATAACCCGATAAAGGATTGGGTTTATCCAACGATTCGGATCTGACCACCTTTTGCCAGGCAACACAGTTCACAGTATCCGTCAGCGATTCCAGTTTCCTGTCCCAGTTTCCTTTAGCCGAAACAATTTTCAGATTATCGGTTTCACTGTTAACAAATATATCGGAATAATTGTTGCTCTCCAATACATCCCTTCCCACCTGAATATAAGCATAAATGCCTGGTGTTCCCTTATCCCTGCATTCCGATGAGTTCGAATAGTTCAGAAAATCCATTTTACCATTTTTACCTACCTGGTGATTTTCGAGCCACAAGTATTGGTTCGAGGCTCCCTTGTCGACATAAGGAAATTTGATACGGATAGCATCGCCCGAAGTAACAAAATCCCTTAACAGAAAAGTCTGTTCTCCTTGTTCTTTTGATATATCAGCATTATTGCCAAATGCTGCAACAGCATATTGTTGTGGATTGTTCAGGCTGTCTGTCCATCCTAACCTCCATCTTTCATAGGCATTGCAACTTATCAGGCTCGAATTGTATCCGCCTATGATCCCCCAGCCGCCCTGCAACCCCATAAAAGGCCCTGCAGAGGAAGTTCCATAATGATTGCCTCCTGAAGTATGAAATTCATTCCCTCCGAGAAACATGTGAGCAAACTCATGTATAATAATGGTTTTGGTTGGATAAACAAAATTATCCCAGCCAAGGTTCTGTACAGAAAAAAAATCATTTTCATAGTACTTATTCCCTACCCTGATCATACAATCACTACATACCAAACCTTCGGAAGTATATCCCTCACCGGGATTATTACTGCCATAACTGGCCACCATTTTCCCGTTTTCAAATACCTTACCCGAATTGCGGAAAACAACCTGAATAAAATCTATTCTTCCGTTCGGGCCCAATTTCTTTGGCAATCCGGCTACCCCTCTGTCAATAAAATCATAATCACTGATAGAATCATGACCAAAAACCGTTCGTAAACCTCCTTGTTCATTGATAATATTAATGGCTTCCTTAATAATTTCATTTTGATAGAAGGTGCTGCCGGGTTTGGTCGGTGTTATTCTTGACTGGGGAACATCAACCATCACAAAATCGCCCAAACAAATAAAATTCCCCAGGCTCGATTCATAAAAAAAACCTGAGATAATACTTTTCAGAGGTTCACCCGAATAATCAGGGTCCATAAATCCCTTTAAGAACATTGGAACATTGGAATTTACTTTATTGGCTATGCCTGGTTTCCAATCATATTGGCCGGCATTCTTCATAGGATCCCACGCTGGTGTCTGGTCGTAAATAATATTAATAAAAAGGTTAAGCATGCGCATTTTAGCCCTGGGCGAAATGCTGGTACCATGCTTACTTGAGTACTTATATTGCGGATAGGCCTGAAAGGAAACAAATAGCAGGATCAACAATAGAATTTTTCTTTTCAAGGCAGAAGGTTTTTGTACATCAAAGGTATGAAATAAAAAGGCAGCGATAATTGAGACAAAAAAAAAGAGGCTGATCCATTACGATCGCCTCTTTTGTAATTTCCGCTGATACCGGTCTACTTGTTTTCTTTCTTCTTATTCAGCAGGTAGGCCATCAACAATCCTGCACCGCCAAACACCAGTATACATCCACTGTAAACGGCTCCTGCAATGCCTCCGCCTCCGTGTATTTCAACTTCCGACTCGCCATCCTGGATGATTCTCATGGCATCGTTGGCCGAAGCATCCGGAACAACCTGCATGATCAGAAGCGCTACAATTATTCCTACACCTATGCCAATAGCAAGCAGCGAAATACGCAGGGTACCAAAGCCGCTGCCTTTTTTACGCGTAACAGGTTCCATGCCTTTTTCTATCATGGCCATGCGCTCATCATTCTCATATTTTCTAAGAAAAATAAGCGTGGTAAATAATCCCAAAAACATGCTGATAGGTACCAAAACTCCAAATAGTGTTTCCATTTTTTTATATTTTTAAATAGTTTCCCCGTATGACGCCAGGTTTTTTTATATGGTTACAAAGAAATGAAAAAAAATTTACAGAGAAGAAAATGGTAAAATGGTTTTATTGTTATAGGGTTGTTTTTCGGCCGGCTTGTTGTAAAATTTTCCCGCACGTTGCTAAAGATTCTGACATGCCTGATTGAAATAGTTCAGGTTAGGGTATAACCATTTGGCAATTTAACAATATAGCCATATTACAATGCCACAATTTAGCAACGTAGCATTTTAGCCATAAAAATCAGCAAACATTTTTCAAAAATTCAAAGATTTTTTGTAACCTTTGCATAACCTATGGCGTCAATTGTTTTGAGAAATGAACATAGACGAAAAGAAAATAATTTCAGATTGTCTGGATGGAGATGCAGCATCCTACAGATTGTTGGTAAATAAGTACCAGCATTTTGCGTACACGCTGGCAGTTCGCATCACTAAAAATGCGGAAGATGCCGAGGAAGTAACTCAGGATGCATTTGTTAAAGCCTACACATCCTTGTCGGGATTTAAAGGTGAATCAAAATTCAGCACATGGTTATACAAAATTGTTTTAAATTTGTCTATGAGTAAGGTTAGGCGCAAAAAAGAGCCCCATCAGAACATCGATGACCTGAATTTGCAAACAGCAATCGATAGCGATGGTGCCCGAAAAAGTGAGCGGACCTATTATGTTGAAAAGGCAATTGCATCCTTACCTGAAGATGAAGCAGCGATAGTAACCCTGTTTTATATGGAAGACCAATCGCTCGACGAAATTTCCGGTGTTGTGAATCTTAGCCTCACCAATACCAAGGTTAAGCTGTTCAGGGCACGAAAAAAAATGGCAGAAATGCTGAAAAGTGTATTAAAAGAAGATTTATACTCAATATTATGAACCATATAGCCGAAGACATCCTGATAGAATTTGCTGATGGCTTATTAAGCCCCCTGAAGCAAAAAGAAGTGGAAATGCATTTGCAGCAATGTACTACCTGTCGCGAACAACTCGAAATGTACAGGTCGCTTTCGGTTCTGATGGAAAAAGAGAATCTGATGATGGCTCCGCCTGCTATGGCCAACAATGTAATGCAGCAGGTCGAATTGCATCAGCTTATCCTGTTGCGCAAAGCAAAAAGTCGGCGCACAGCGTTCAGGTTTGTGGCTATCATGCTGGGCCTGTTTGCCGGTATTATTGGCCTGGGTCTCATTCTCGATCCCGGCACAGGATTAGGCATACAAATACCAACTTACATTCAGGATGCCTTAAATTATATTAAAGAAACGAAATTCACAATCAATAACCCCCTCATCTTATACGTGGCCGTATCAGTATTAATTCTACTGTTCACTGAACGTATCATTCGTTCATTCACACATCGCAGGGTTACAGCCTGATAGAAAATTAGCAGATCCCATACAACCATTACCGACAGTTCTTTGCCGACTGCTGACTGCCGATTGCCGACTTTTCTAATTAATTCAAAACTTTAAACAGTAATTCTGTTCATGCTCTATCAGCCATTGCTTGCGCCACAATCCTCCGGCATAACCCATAAGTTTGCCGCTTTTACCGATCACACGGTGACAAGGCACAATAATCGCGATCTTGTTTTCGCCATTGGCATGCCCCACAGCACGGGCAATTTGTTTGTTTCTGATTCTGAGGGCAAGGTCCTCATACGATATTAAATGCCCGAAAGGTATTTTCTGCAATTCCTGCCAAACCCGTATCTGGAATTCCGAACCGTCGAACAGAACGGGCACCGTGAATTGCTTCCGTTTGCCTGCAAAATATTCCTTCAATTGATTGGCACACGTATTCAGCAGCGGAACCGTCGAAACCTTTTTGTCGGCCTCATGCTCCCTGAAATTCACGCCCGTAATATGCCATTTGGTACCACTTATCTCAATGGTCCCAAGCGGAGAAGAAATAAAATATAATTGCTCTTCCTGCATATTGAAAGGGTAATATCACGCAAATATAACTAAAATCAGAAGTTTACCAAAAATATTTTTAATGATAAGGCCATATTTTTTGACGATACTTACATCGTTAGGGAAAACATAACCAACGTTCCGAAAAACATAAGCTACGTCGGTGAAAACATACCCAACGTTCGGGAAAACATAAGCAACGTTCGGGACAACATAAGCAACGTCGGGGAAAACACACCCAACGTTTGGGAAAACATAAGCAACGTTCGGGAAAACATAGGCAACGTCGGAGAAAACATAATCAACGTCGGAGAAAACATAAGCAACGTCGAAGAAAACATAAGCAACGTCAGGGAAAACATAAGCAACGTTCGGGAAAATGCTCTTACCCAATACAAATTTATTTATATTTTTCTCAATAAATGTTATTTTTCAAGCATTTACATAATAATCGGGAACAGTACCCGGTTTTTGAATACCGGATTACTGTTACCTTTATAATACAAGCTTGAATGTCGATAGAGACTGTCTATCGCTTATTGAAAGAAAGTGGACCCTTATTTTACTGTGTATACAAAAACCTCTTGATCTTCTGGGTAGCGGTCTTTTTAAAAGGGTCGTTCTGTGGGATAACAGATTGAACCTTCGAGAATTTGTTCACCCGTTTGTTCACATACTCGGCCAGTTCCACCTTCAGTTCTTCTATCTTTTGATCCACATAGATCGAAAGTTCGGTCTTCATCTCGTCATACTTCTTGGCGATCTCCTCTTTATTGAAATAAACAAGAGCCACCAGCTTGCCTTTTTGCTCCACCACCAGCGATTCGTCAACATATCGGAAATTATTAATCACCGTCTCAATCTCTTCGGGATACACATTTTCGCCGCTTTTCATCACAATCATATTTTTCAGCCGGCCTTTGATATACAGGAAATTGTTTTTACTAAAAACCCCCAGGTCACCGGTTTTAAACCAACCATCTGCATCCAGTACGGTAGCCGTAAGTTCAGGTTCTTTATAATAGCCCAGCATCACATTGCTTCCTCGGGCCACAATTTCGCCCTCGCCGGTAATAGGATCAGGATTCATTATCTTCAATTCTATGCCGTCTAAAGCCGGTCCGGTCGATTGCAGTTTGGTATGAAACGGACTGCAGCCTGCCAGCAAAGGCGCGGTTTCAGTCAATCCATAGCCGATAGCATACGGAAAACGTGCTTCAATAAGGAACTTTTCAACAGTTTTATCAAGCTTGGCCCCTCCTATCCCGAAAAATTTCAGTTTGCCGCCAAAGGTCTTCTTCAACTTATAGCCGGCCAGCAGGTTCAGCATCTTATGCACAAAAGCCGTTTTGTACAGGGTGCGTGGTATCCATGTTTTGGTGAATTTTGGCAAAATAGTGTTGCGGTATATCTTTTCGATGATCAAAGGCACGGTAAGCATCAGCGTGGGGCGCACCTGTTTCATGGCAGGAATCAGCACTGCCGGTGTGGGAGGCTTTTCCAGGTAATACACGCAGGCGCCATAAACCATGGGTAGTATCAGTCCCAACGTATTCTCATAAGTATGCGAAAGCGGCAGAATCGACAGGAAACGGTCATGCTCGTTGATAGGCTGAATAATAGCTGCTTTGATAGCATTAAACGAAATATTTTTATGCGAAAGCATCACACCCTTAGGTTTTCCGGTCGTACCCGAAGTGTAAATAATGGCAGCCAGATCTTCTTCCGTAATTTTGTATTCCTTAGCGGGAACAGCCTTGACATCATAGCCAATGCTCTGCCCCAGCGGGCTCAACACCGAAAAATCGTCTATCATAATGATATTCGGTGGCATTTTATGCTCTATGCCCTTCAGTTTATAGCGGAGATTTTTGGAAATAAAAAGAAACTCAGCCCCCGAATGTTCCAGAAACTTCTCAATTTCATGAGGATGAAAATCAGGCAGCAATGGCACGGCCACAGCTCCCATAAAAGTTGTCGCAAAATAGGTGATGCCCCAGTTAGGCATATTCGAACTCAGAATAGCGATCTTATCTCCCGGTTTCGCTTGTAATTTTTCCAGAAACGCGATTAGCGACCGTATTTTTCCGTTAGCTTGTTTATATGAAATCGGCTTTTCACCCACAAAGGCATAAGCGCTTCGTTCGGGAAATTTTTGTAAGGTCTCAGAAAATAAAGAAGGAAAGGTAAATGGTTTGTTATCTATACTCATAAAATGAAATAATAGTGCAAAGGTAGGCTATATTGCTCAAAAAGAGTATTTTATTTTCTTAATGATTGTTAAAACCAATGCTGAAGATTGATTATCATTTGCTTGCCCTGTTAACAAAATTTATTTTCTGAACGATTTAGAAAGCACGCAAGGGCGTTATTCAGTTTTTTTACTCCTTTTCCGCATGGTTTCATCCAAAATAATCTTCCTAAGACGTATAGATTTCGGGGTTACCTCCACATATTCATCCTCCTTAATATACTCCATGGCTTCTTCAAGCGAAAATTTCACCGCTGGAACTATCACCGCTTTATCATCGGTTCCGGAGGCACGCACATTGGTAAGTTTCTTGGTCTTGGTCAGGTTTACCACGATATCATCGGCGCGTGTATTTTCGCCGATTATCTGACCCACATAAATATCCTCGCCGGGATTCACAAAAAATCGTCCCCTGTCCTGCAGCTTATCTATAGAATAAGTAATAGCCACGCCAGTTTCTCCGGAGATCAGCGTGCCGTTTCTGCGGTTGAGAATATCGCCTTTCCAGGGCTCGAACGATTTAAAAGTATGAGCTATCACAGCTTCACCTTCCGTTGCCGTGAGCACTGCATTGGTGATACCAATGAGTCCGCGGGCCGGGATATCAAATTTCAGTTCTATGCGGTCGTTGCGCGATTCTATAGTGGCAATATCACCTTTTCGTTTGGTAACGATCTCAATCACCTTTCCTGAAAAGGGTTCAGGAACATGTATAGTGAGCGATTCAATGGGCTCATGTTTCACGCCGTTTATCTCTTTTATAATCACCTTGGGCTGCCCCAACTGAAACTCGTAACCTTCCCGACGCATAGTCTCTACCAAAATGGAAAGATGCAGTATGCCCCTGCCAAAAACCAGCAGGCGATCGGGCGAATCAGTTTCATCTACCCTCAATGCAAGGTTCTTTTCAGTTTCGTGGAACAAACGCTCACGCAGGTGACGTGAGGTAACATAAACCCCTTCCTTACCAAAAAAGGGAGAATTATTGATGGTAAACAACATACTCATGGTAGGCTCATCCACACTGATGGGAGGCATCCCTTCCGGATTTTCAAGGTCGGCAATGGTATCACCTATATCGAAACCTTCGGGGCCAAGCACAGCGCATATTTCGCCTGCAGCAATCTCGGTTTTTATCTTCACCTTGCCCAGTCCCTCGAAAAGGTAAAGTTCTTTGATCACTGATTTGAACAGGCTGCCATCATTTTTTACAATGGTCACCTGCATACCCGCTTTTATGCTTCCGCGCGATATTCTGCCGACAGCAATACGTCCCACATAAGAAGAATAATCGAGCGAACTGATCTGCAGTTGCAAACTTCCTGGCAAGTCGGTAGGTGCCGGAATATGTTCTATGATCATATCGAGCAGATAGGTCACATCGGTGGTTACATTGCGCCAGTCGTCCGACATCCATCCCTGTTTGGATGAACCGTACACAGTAGGAAAATTCAACTGATCTTCAGTAGCATCCAGGCTGAACATAAGATCGAAAACCTTTTCATGCACTTCTTCCGGCGAACAATTCGGCTTGTCAACCTTATTGATCACGACAATAGGTTTTAATCCCAGTTCAAGAGCCTTCTGCAACACAAAACGGGTTTGTGGCATGGGGCCTTCGAAAGCATCTACCAGTAGAAGAACTCCGTCGGCCATATTCAACACACGCTCCACTTCGCCACCAAAATCAGAGTGACCCGGGGTATCAATAATGTTTATCTTAACTCCTTTATAACGAACCGAAACATTCTTCGATAAAATGGTAATACCGCGCTCGCGCTCCAGGTCATTAGAATCTAAAATCAGATCCTTGACTTCCTGGTTATCACGAAAAAGTTTTACCTGGTACAAAATCCTGTCGACCATAGTTGTTTTACCATGATCCACATGGGCAATGATTGCTATATTTCTTATATTCTGCATCTTAAATAGAAAAAAATTGTTTTTTGAAAAGAATTTGCAAAGGTAGTCTTTATTTCGCTACGGAGGTGAGGTTATATTTCGGCGCTTAGAGAATTATACTCTGTTTATTCGTTCCTATCGTAAGGCCGACGATTCGATAAAATCTTATAATCCCTTTCCTGTATGGCCTTTAACGGCAAATCCCTGTTTCGGTACATCGATTTGCCATAGTAATTATGCCGGGCAATAGTGGCTTGGGTTATTATTCCTGAAAACAACATCACTATCATTAATATTCTAAACCATTTTTTAATAAAAAGTGTTTGCCAGCAATAAAAGGAATAGATCATTATCAAAGGGAACAATAAATAAAATGTATGTGACGATGGAGCTTTAACCGAGAAAAGGAAACTGCACCAGGTTATAAAAATGGTCACCAGTACTATTATTTTAACCCGGGAAAACTCTTTCCATCTGCTTTTAAGAAAAAAGCTGATCGCCAGATAAGCCCATTGCAGGACCCCAATAGCTATAGAAAACCACATGAACGGAGCAGTCCAGATATGATTGGCGAAAAACTGCCACTTTGGCTCCTTCCCAAAGTTTATAAAATGCCACAATTCGAAGGTTGCAAATGAAACAAGGCGCATGGCGAGGTTCCCGATCTCTTTCAGGTTTGAAGTATTGAAAACAACGTTCGACTGCACCCCGCCGCTGCCTGAATGTAAACCGTAACGCATATATGTGGGTATTACAAAAGCAGCCGTTATGAGACTTCCTGTCAGGAAAAACAATACTGTCAGTTTATCTTTTTTAAATTGAAACCAAAATGAAACCGCAATAAATGGCATTAGTAAAACCCATGACATGTGCACCTGGTAGATCCACAAAAGGGCAAAACCCATCAGGAAAAAGGCCGTTCGCACCTTGATAAAACCTATTGAAAGCCTTGGAATGCTTTCAAAGAAACTCACAAAAAACAGCACTGAAGCAAAAAGCACATAAGAAACATTGATTATATGCGTGGAATAATTGATTGCCCATGGGCAAATGAATATCCATATCCATGTGAACCAAAGAGGAACTCCCGGGAACTTCTTTTGCAGATAAAAAGCAAAGAAACATAAAGAGAACATGGAAAGCAGGTTCAGCAGAATATATGGGGCTTCGGGTACAGGCAGAATATAAAAAGGCAAACCCACCATCAGTCCCTGCAACGATCCGGGGATCTGCGATTCGGTATATACTATATCAGGCCCGAAATAGGGAAAGTGATGAGTGGAATAGAATTTCAGGCCGATAGAATATATCTGAATTTCATCGTCGAACCAAAACTCCGACCACAGTCCGTAGATCAACCGGAATGTAAACAAAAGGATGATCAAAACCGGTAGTATTAGACGTTTGTATTTTATTATGAATTGGTCCACAACTTCAGATATTGCGGATAAAATTACAAATTCATTTAAAACAAAACGAAAAAGTTATCACATACAAACGATTTACTTCCTAATTTTGCACCTCTATTTTCAAAACTAATTTACTTTGAACTCTAAAGGACAATTAAAAGTTGCAGGCCTGAATATCCTCAAATTATTTGCTTTCTGGATGATATTGTTCACCATAATGAGAGTATTCTTTCTGATTTTTTTTCACACCGAACTCAAAGGTATCGCCTTACCTCATATTCTCAACTCGTTAGCTTACGGATTAAGTCTCGACCTATCCGCTTCCTGTTACCTGATTTTTTTGCCCATGCTTTTGATGAGTATTGGCATGATGACTAAAAAAAGTAAAGTCTTTTTCTCCATGGCCCTTTGGTTTACTTATGCATGCATAATTTTTTACCTCATCATAACCTTTATCGGAATGGGGTTATATGCCAATTGGGGCCAGAAGATTAATTCAAAAGCGCTTTCATTTATGATCTATCCCGGTGAGGTTGCCGGAATGATAATGAATGTGTATAACATTCTGTATTTTGGAATTTTCATTGTCTTTGCTGCAATCACAATTTTTACAAACAGGCGTTTCTTCAAACCCGACCATAATGTTAACCTTGGCATTATCCGTAGTTCGGTTTTCTTTATATTACTCACAGCAGTTTTGTTTCTTTTCGCCCGAGGCGGCTTTCAGAAGACACCTATCAATAAAAGCAGTTGTTATTATTCCAAACATTCTGTTTTGAACTTTGCTTCTTTGAATGATTTCTGGAATTTCTTTGATATAGTGGTTAACCCTCAGATAAAAACCAATCCCTATGTTTATACGGATAAAGCCACTGCCATAAATACCATTGACCAATTATATAATACCCCTGACAGCACAGAATATATTACAAAAACTAACCGGCCCAATATTGTTCTTATCATAATGGAAAGTATGAGCGCCGATGCTATTGCCTGTTTTGGAGGAGAACCAGGAATAGCTCCTAAATTTGATTCGCTGGCTAAAGAAAGTCTGTTGCTGAATAATTTTTACGCTACTGGTTTTCGTACGGATCAAGGATTGGTGGCATTGGTGAGCGGTTTTCCGGCCCAACCCATTTCAGCTATCATCAAGAACTTTGGAAAGTTCGACAGATTGCCTAACCTGATAAAAACCATGGGTGAAAATGGTTATTATACGTCCTATTATTTTGGTGGCAACCTGCTATTTGCCAATACCAAAACCTATCTGGAAGTTTCAGGTATCAATCTTATGGCGGGAATTGATGAAGTACCCCATTCGCGTGAAACCGATTGGGGAGCATACGACGAAGATGTTTACAAATATCAGGTAAGCGATCTGAACCGGCAGAAACAACCTTTTTTCTCCATTATTATGACACTGACGAATCATGAGGTTTTTACGGCTGATGTCGAAAAAATTGCTGAGGGAAGTTCTGAGAACGACCTGTTTCGCAATACGGCCCATTATGCCGATAAATGCCTTTACGATTACATAGCACAAGCAAAGAAACAAAAGTGGTACGATAACACTTTGTTTATTGTGACTGCCGACCATGCACACAAGCATCCACGGGAGCGCAATTATAATGAACCCTTACGCCATCATATACCCATGCTAATATGCGGAGGCGCATTGAAAGATGAATATAAGGGTAAGGTGATCAGTAAGACAGCATCACAACTCGATATGGCTGCCACCATTTTAGGCCAGCTTCAGATTAAAAATGATGAGTTCAAATGGAGCAAGAACTTCCTGAACAAATATTCAAAAGGATTTGCATTCTACACTTTCGACAACGGATTTGGTTTTATTACCGACAGCACCGAAGTGGTTTACGATCAAAACCTGAAAGCAAATATTATTGCCAGGAATAAGATACAGGGGGCGGATTATAACCAAAGCCTGAAACAAGGCAAGGCTTTGCTGCAGATAGTTTTTCAGGAATATATTGACCTGTAAGAGGGGAAATTCCAAAAGACAAATAACAAATTACAAATAAGCCCCCATTTCAAATAATCAAAAATCCAAACGGGGGCGGTTCCGGTTTGATATTTTGATTTTAAGGATTTGGAATTTATTTGTAATTTGAGATTTGTTATTTGATTTTTAAGACATTTACTTTCCCACTTTAGCCTGCAGCCTCATGAAATAATCCTTATCAAGGGGATATCCCAGCTTTCCGGCCGAATTGATGTCTTCCCAGGCCTGGTTGTAGTTGCCTTTTTCGTTGTAAGAGACCGAGCGGTTAACGAATGCCGCCCCATCTTTAGGATTCATGGATATGGCCTTATTAAAATCCTCTATGGAAGCATCCAGCATTTTCAGTTTATAACGGGCAAGTCCGCGCCAGGAATAGATGTCGCTCCTGGTATCGTCGAGACTTATGGCTTTATCAAGATACTGCAGGGTAGCTTGAAAATCATTTTTCTCATAAAACAATAATCCTAACCAATAATACACCTCATAGTTGTCGGGGAGCAACTTGCGGCTGACTTCAAAATCGGCAAAGGCTTCGTCGTACTTGTTGAGTTTGGTGTAAGCCATGCCGCGCCACATATAGCCCTTGGCATCGCTGGGTTTTAACTTCAGATAATTGTCATAATCGGGCAGGGCCTCCTGAAAACGCTTGATGGCACTGAGCGAATTGGCACGACCAATGAGGGCATCGATGTTGTCGGGCTTATATTTCAGACATTTTGTGAAGTCGTGGATGGCCAACTCGTGTTTTTCGATGTTGTTGTAAACCACTCCGCGGTTGCTCCAGGCCTGGTAATAGGTGGAATCCATTTTCAGGGCGGTGGTATATTCCATCAGGGCTTTATCGTTATTCTTTTCCCATTTATGGTAATAATATCCGAGATTATTGTATGCGAACGGGAGATATGGATATACTTTGGTGAGATCGCGCATCAGCACTTCGCCGTTTTTCCATTTGCCTATGCGCTGCCAGGTCAAAACAGAGAAGAATAGAACGAAAGCAGCCAGCACGATATGAAATAATGGTTTCAGGGGCTGTATTTTTGTCAGTTTACTGTGCAGGCCCTTGTGGTAAAACACTCCAAAAATAAAGAAGAAACCGATGTAAGGCACATAGGTGTATCGTTCGGCCATGGAAGCCCCTCCCACAGGCAGGATTTGCAACACCAGGGCAATGTTGATGAAAAAGAATAAGGCTCCGAAAATGTAATCGCGGCCCTTTTTACGGAAAATCAGCAGCAAAGCAATTAACGCAGCCACCACAAAAGGCGCTACAAAATAAATTACAGGGAACACTCCGTTGATGCGGCTCGGGTATGGATACATGGCTCCGAGTTGTATGGGCAAGAATAGTTTCCAGACATAAGTCATGGTGGAATGACAGACGATGAGCATCCTTTCAAATATGGTATACATAGGAGTGAGATCCTGGATGGCTCCTTTCTCGCCCTGCGATTTGATGGCTATGTAGCCGAAAGCGAGCGAAAGCAACAGAAAAGGTATCTTCTCTATGAATAGTTTCCACGATAGCTTGCGCAACAGGTAATAATCGAGCAGAAACAGTACCCCGGGCAGGGCCACGGCCGCCGATTTGGATAAGAGAGAAAGACCAAAGAAAACTATGGCCAGCAAATATGCCTTTGGTTGAGGCTGCTTTTTATGGAAATAATTGTGGTATTGTATCAATGCCAACAGGAAAAAGAAGGTGTACATCACATCTTTCAGCTCGGATATCCAGGCCACCGACTCGACATGCATGGGGTGAATGCCGAACATGAGCGCCACAAAACCGGCCACTTCTACCCTTTTCGATACCAGACGGATGAAATAAAATACGAGGTAAACATTTGCCAAATGAAACAACAGGTTTACTACGTGATACAGGCCGGCATGCTCCCCGGCAAAGGAGTATTGTATGGCATACAGAAAAGTGGTGAGGGGATGGTAATTGCCTTTGTAGAAGGTGGTGGGGTTGAATATGGTGATGAAGTTATCCCAGGTGATGCTGTGCACCAGCACATGCTCGTGTATGTAGCCGCCATCGTCCCAGTTGACGATAAAACCATTGCCGAGCGAAGGTATATAAACGATAAGGGTGATGAGTATGCAAATAACGGCTATGAGGGTTTCGCGCTGACGATTACCGCCCTGCTGCAACAGGGGCTGAACGGTTTTGGATTTGGGGGAAGTAGCTGCGGAATTTTTTGAATAATGGGTTTTGTATTTAGGTTTCTTCTGAGCTGACATGGTTAACGATTTTTTTCAAAAATACTAAATCATTTTGAGAGAGGAAGGTCAATAATAGTCATTAATAGTCATTAATTGTCATTAATAGTCATTAATAGTCATTAGTGGTCATTAGTGGTCATTAATGGTCATTTATTGTCATTTGCGTATATTTTGGTAATGGACAGCCATCCATAAGTGTCTACAGCACCATCCTGTTAACAGGTTCGCTCCAGGGGCTTTCGCCATTGGCATTTATGGCCGAAACCCGAAACCAATAGCGCTGCCCGCTCACCAATCCTGAGACAATCGCTTTCTTCCGGGTAGAGAATCTTTTGTGCTTCCATTCACCCTCTTCTAAACTACCAGAACAAACTTCAATATTATAATTTTTGCTGCCCGCCACTTTATCCCATTGCAGCCTAATTTCCTCAGGTTTGTCACTGTTCGACGACCTAAGGTTTTCGGGCTTAGGCAGCAAACCTTTATGCCTGATCGCTTTGGCCCTGACATTCAGACCAGCACCTATAATTTTGGTTTCGTCGCCTCCGCTGGTGTTTTCAACATAATTGCCCACCTTATTCATGTGATCGTCAAAGGCAGTCTCCTTTTGCTTCAACAGGGCCGTTTTCTCCTTGGCTATCTGGCGTGCAAGTTCGGCTTCTTTGTAGGCTGCTTCCAGTTCGTCCGACACCGTATTGATGCTTGCTACCGTGGGCGAGGGATTGGTATAATCAATATTCCCGTCAATTGAGGTAGCAACACGTCGGCCAAATTCCACTTTTTTCAGGACACTGAGGCTTCGTAAATTCAAAACTACTTTTTTCATGATTTCCGGTTTTTTTTCTATTAATAATTCTCCAAAATTAATGTATTTTCTTAAAAATACAATATTGATTTAAAATAGTTCAATAATGAATCATAATAAATCAATTTTGAAATAAAATAATTCAATATTGAATTATAATATTTCAGTATTGCATTAGAAAAATTCTGTATTGTATTAGATTATTTCAATATTGATTTAATGAAGTTCTGTTTTGAATCTAACTAATTCAATATTGAATCAGAGTAATTCAGGTCATTATGCAAGCTGTTCTATTTAATATAAAAATTCATCAACCATACTTATTGCACATAATGATAGTGGTTTACAATATTAGTACCACCAAAGACCCCCAGGAACCAACCGGTAGTCCTCAATCCTCAGTCGGTAGAAACCATAGATCAAATTCCAAGCCCAAAGTCCCAAGTCATACGACCCAGGCACAACAAATAACTCCGCTGGCGTGGAATCCATATCCCGGCCCCGGCTCGCGAAGAACTGCGTTCCCCTTGTATAAACAAAAAAAAAGGCCTGCCCAAACCGGACAAGCCTTTTTCTTTAAAGTAAAAATGTTAAAAAGCCTATACCCTTCCTATCAATGACCATAAAAATAGCCACAAGCCAATAGCCAATTGCCACAGACTCTTACTTCGGACTTCGGTCTCCGGTCTTCAAACAATTAATGACCATGAATGACAATAAATGACTAATAATGGCCTTCTTCCTAATAGTCTAATAGCCTAAAATCTAAAAGCCTTCCAATTAATGACCATAAATGACCTCTTTTCCCTATGCCGCCACGTATTTAATGATCTTTTCGAAGAGGGTTTCTTTTTTATAGGCTTTTTGGATAAAATCGTCGCAACCGGCTTCGAGGGCTTTTTGGCGGTCTTCTTCAAAAGCATAGGCTGTCAAGGCAATAACGGGCACATCGGGAAACCTGGTTTTAATGATACGCGTGGCATCGAAGCCCGACATTACGGGCATTTTCAGATCCATTAACACTATGTCGAAATCGTCGCGGGCGGTAAACAGATCGACGGCTTCCTGGCCGTTTGTGGCTCGGAAAATAGAATGTTTTGAATGCAGGAACAAATAATTAACAAACTTGTAGTTTATTTCATCATCTTCGGCAACCAATATTTTTAAATTGCGCGGCAGGGCCTCCAGATCGACAGCGCTTGATTCGTCGCGCTGATTTTTAATATTGGCCGGATAAAAAGGCAGGGTAAAATAAAAAGTAGTTTGTTTGCCCATTTCTGATGTAAACCACATGTCGCCGCCCAGCAGTTCGGTAAGTCCTTTGCATATTGACAAACCCAGTCCGGAACCCTCGTAATTGCGCGTAAGGGCAATGTCGGCCTGCATAAAGCGGTCGAAAACCTTATCCTGAAACTCTTCAGGGATGCCAACCCCGGTATCTTTCACATAAAATTCTATTTTATCGGCCACAATGGCGTAGCCAAAGCGGATTTCGCCCACATTGGTAAATTTAATGGCATTGTTGATGAGGTTGACCAGTATCTGGTGAAGCTTTTCTTTATCCTGATAAATAATACTTTCGTCGTCGGTGAGCGCATTTTCGCAATACAGGGCCAGATTTTTTTCTTTGGCAAACAAAGAAAAGAATTTCAGCATTTCATTCATAAAAGCATTGAGCATGAACGCTGTATTGTTGATATTGACCTGACCTGTCTCAATTTTAGCAATATCGAGAATATTATTCACCAGTTCGATCAGGCGGTAGCTGCTGCGTTCTACCAGTTTGGCTATTTCAAGTTTATTGGCCTCCGGATAATCTTTGCTCGACAGCAATTGCGAAAATCCAACGATTCCATTGAGCGGTGTGCGGATTTCGTGCGACATGTTTTGCAGGAAAGCGGTTTTGAGTTTATCTGATTCTTCGGCTTTACGCAAGGCTTCTTTCAGTTCGAGGTTGGTGCGTTCAATTTTTTTATTCTGCTCCTGCACTTCGCGCTCGTGCCTTTTGCGTATGGTGATATCGGAAGCCACACAAACAATACCCTGTATCACATTGTCGGCTTCTTTCATTACCGATCCTGAAAAAATTACGGGTATTTCGATACCATCTTTGGTGAGATAGGTCTTTTCGATGTCGGAAACCGAATCTTTATCGATAAAATCGGCTATCAGTTGGTCAATATCATTTTTATCCTTTTCGGGGAATATATACGACAGGTGCTTGCCAATCAGCTCAGCTTCAGAATATCCCAGCAGGTCGGAAGTCGATTTATTGACCTTTTGGATCATACCCCGGGTATCCATCACTATCAGGGTTTCGATCATCGACCTGATGATGTTGTCGGTATATTCTTTCGCGGAAGATAGTTTCTTGCTTGCTTTGTCTATATCCTTAAGCATATAAAGCAATGCACTTCGCGAATTGTCGAGTTTTAAGGTTCGTTCGCGCACATTATTTTCCAGGTTATTTTTTTGCACTTCGAGGCTGGCCGTTTTTTCCTTGATTTCTTCAACCAGTTTTTCGTTGATCAGTATGTTTTCGATAAATAACTGTATGTGTTTCGAAAAAGCCTTCATGGCCTTAAGGTTCACAGGTTCTGTCTTCTGCCCGATAACATAACTTATGAGGCCTCTCACCTTTTCGTCAATGATTACCGGGAAGGTAGTAATTTCCATATCGGGAATCAGCTTGAGAAGTGCATCAATAACCTTGGGGGGAAAAACATTTTCGGTAGCCTGATAAATACCTGCTGTCTGGTATTGCTTTTCTGCAATGATTTTATCGAGGTAAGGATTGATAAACGACGAAAACCCAAACTTATTCAGATCGAAATCTTTAATAAATTGCTGAATAAGCTTTTTAGCGGTCTGAATTTTCGATACCGGAACACCTTCAATAATTTTTACTTCAAATTCGACCGTTGCCTCATTAAAGAATGAGAAAACAACAAACTGAATGCCAGTAATATCTTTAACATTCTGAAGAACTTTTTGCAATTGCTTGTACCTGGTAGTTTCCATTTTCAGGGTTTAGGGTTTACGCCTTTATTGGTTTATATTTTTAACTTTTAATTTCAACTCCGCCAATTCCTCTTCCATTTGTTTCATAATTAATTCGCGGCCAATGGTTAGTTCGTGAAATTCTTCCAACTCTTTCACCCTTTTTTTAAGTGAAGCACGGCTGGTGATATCTTCGTGCATTATAATAATATTTTCCAGTTCGTTATGCGAATTAAAAATTGGGAAATGTATGGCCCGTAAACATCGCAGGTTATCGGGATATTTTGGATCAACATCATGTGAGTTGTACCAGATTTCGGGCAATTCAACAATTTCCCCTTCCTTAACTTTCAGAATTTCGTCCATAATGCCCATTTGCTTCAGCATAGGATCTTTGAACAAGGACCAATCTTTAGCGGGATACGATTTAAATATCTTCAGAAAGGCATTATTCTGTTTCACCTGAAAGCCTTCTGCATCGCAAATCTGAATGCTATACGGATTGTATTCTATAATATTGTTCAGCACCTCAGTTTTTTCCTTGTACTTCTTTTCTGTATCATACAGTTCGGTAATATCCTGGGTTACCCCGCTTATTTCAGAAATGGATCCGTCAGGTTCCTGCTTGAAAGGGGTAAGTACTGTGGAGAAGTATCGTTTGCGGAACAAAAATCCTCTGCACTTGGCAATCTCGCCGTTGAACGCCATATCGTAATAGGATTGCAGTTCCAGAAAAAGGTTTTCTCCAATTACATCCTTAAGTTCTTTCCCTTTTACAAATTGGGTGGAAATTTTATATTTGTCGGCAATACGGCCTTCGCTAAATATCAGAATATATTTCCCGTCAATGCCGCGTTTTACCCTATATATCTGAGTTTCGAGCGATTTTGTAATATCGGTCAGGTTCTTTCCTTTTTCCTGATAATCATTAATTGCCTTTTTTAAGGCCTTAATTTTCAGAACCGCCTTTTCATATTCATTTTGTTTTTCCATATTCAAAAAAGATTTCGAATTAACACATCATATTCATTAACTGGAAGCTGACAATAACCTTTTAATTATTTAATCTTTTCTTCAATTCTTCAATTTCTTCTTCCATTTGTTTCATTTTCAATTCGCGGTTTACCGTTGAATCGTGAATAGACTCCAGTTCTTCAATTCGTTTGATAATATCTTCTTCGGCTTTCACCCTGTTGGTGATATTTTCGAACATGAGAACAATATTTTCGAGTTTCCCGTCAGATAAAAATACCGGGAAAATAACCGAGCCGATACAAATAGGATTATCAGGAAACTGGGGATCGAAAACATGCGGATTGTACCAAATGGGGGGGGTATTAATTATTTCGCCCCTGGTCACCTGCATAAACTTTTCAGTAAACTTTGCTTTCAGCGAAGGATCGTTAAAAAGCGACCATTCGGGAGGGGGAGGAACAATAAACATATCGAGAAATGCCTTGTTGGCCGTAACATGAAAACCTTTTGAGTCGCAGATCTGAATACCGTAAGGGTTAAGATCGATAATATAGTTCAGTATCTGAGTTTGTTCCTTAAACTTTTCTTCCGTAACATATTGCTCGGTGATATCGGTAGTATTGCCGATAATTTCGAAAACTTTACCATCATTATCGAACTTAAAAGGAGTTAACACCGTTGAATAATAACGATCGTATAAGGAAAATCCCCTGTACTTAACCACTTCGCCTTCAAAAGCCCTGGCATAATATAACTTTAAAGTTGCATACAACTCTTCCCCGATCATATTGCGGATTTTGTTGCCTTTAATCTGTTCGGTTTTCAGACTATAGTTCTCCGCTATCTTGCCTTCGTTATAGGTAATAATGAAATCGCCATCTTTGTCTTTTTGAATACAAAAAATCTGGTCGTCTAATGATTCAATAAGCTTCACCAGTTCATTATCCTTTTCGATATTTTCTTCTAATATCTTTTCAAGGGATTTGATTTGTTGAAGAGCTTCTTCCATTGTGTTTTGCTTATCCATATTACAATTATTTTGCTTTTTAAACTTCGAACTATATGTACAATCAAAAATTCATCTTTTAAATTACCTAAACCATTATTTTACGAACGACAAAATTTCATAACCACAAATATTTACCAGATTCTTCTGAAATTGTATCAAACACATGTCCTTATAGTTTCCGGCGATTACCGCCCGATAGGCTATAAAGATATGCCAATACTTCGCCCAGATTCTCAACGCCGCTTAGTTTCTGAAGATTCCTTTCTACATTAACAAGTTCCGACTTTTTACTATTCAGTTCGTCGTACATAATATTGATCCGCTTAACCCAGTATTCTATTTGTTTTTTCCTGAGATCGATCCATCCTATATTGGCCCAATAGTCTATTTTGTCAGTAGTGATTTCGTATTCCTCAATATTCTTCGGAAAGATTATCCTGTCGCCATAAGTAAAAAAATCATCCTCCTGCAGAATAGGCAACCCTAATGAGAGTATTTGATTTACTACATCCTTTTTACTTATCACCAGTCGGTTGATTTCTTTTTGTATATCCCCTATGGAAAGGGAAGCAATTTTCTTCAAATCAAATCCGCCGGCTTCAAGCACAAAATAAAGTTCGAATAAATGTTTGGTAACACTGGGTCCTAAATTGTTGGTAGCTATGCTGGGTGTTTTGTTTTCCACCTGATAATCGCTAAGCTGCTTCAGAATAACATTTCGCTGCAAAGCGCCGGCATAGGTGCTTCCTAACGATGCTGTATCCATGGATGAAATCAGATCGTATTTTGTGGAGCCCGTTAAACAACTAACCACAGCCATCGCCACCTCTTCGCGTGTGACGGCTTCCATTTGACCCTGGGCAGTAATGGCTGTCATTTCGGCAAGACTGTAGGCATCGTTCTCGCCGGAGTCGGCATAAGGAATTTCCAAAAAATGATCATCCTGCCCCGTAACATTCCTGGTTTCGGCAAATTCGATCCTGCTTTCAGTAAGTTTAATTTTTCTGACATTCTTATTACAGGGGCATAATTTGCCATTCGACCTGAATTTTCCAAAATAAGCACCCTGCCAGCCAATTAAAGAGGCAGGAACTACCACCTTAACATTAATTCCGGGGGTATGCGAGAGATTCCACAGCAGTTGATGCATAACACCTGCCGCAGCAATTTTGCCGAGTATTCCGGACGACAAACCTGTTTCGTTGAGATCGCCATGGGTATATTTTATATTCATTCCCATTCCTCCCAGACCGGTAGTGGAAACCTTAACGTACTCAACATCATTGTTCGCAGCAAGGTATTTATGCAAAACCTGAACAAACCTGACCAGATAGGGTATGATAGCTGATGACAACATGTCTTCGATAAGATCGTCTGCGGGCGCTTTCTGGTTTATATAAGATTGCGGCGCCTGATAAAGATCTCTGGCCGATCCCACCACAGTAGAGGTATTGATACTATCAATAATAATATCAGGCCTGGTTTTTAACAATAATCCGTAAAGTGCCGAAACGGAATATATTTCATCCGACAATGGGAGGTAGAGATAACGGTACAGATCAAACTTTAAATCATCAGTAATTTCAGTTAATTTAAAAGATTCCAGAAGTGATTTGGTTGATAGAATATTTCCGAAGGAGGTTTCTAAAGAAATATTTGTAAAATCGGCCAGCTTTAATATGTTTTGTTTGGCCCGATCAGCATCTTTTTGAGTCAGTGCATGTAAAATAATTCTGGAGGGTTGGTGCTTTGAAAGTAAAGCCGCACAAGCTTCACCGACATTTCCGGCTCCGAGAATCAAGATAGTTTTTCCTTTCATCAAATAAAATATTTAAATGTACATGTATTTTTCAAAATTAAGCCGGGTAGCACTTCCGACACGACAATTTATACGGAAGATTTGCAAATAAGTTCTGTAAAATATAAATGAAAATACATGCCTGAAGAATTTCAATAATAAACCTTTCATCATGAGAAATTGTTTAAGAACTTCAATTCAAACTTTATCAGCAATACAATTGGATTTGTGTCTCAATAATTAATACTCGCATTAGTACCTGAATTTCAGGAGAGGAATTTCAAATACCTGATATTTTATACTTTCAAAAAATCTTTAATTTTATTCATGTACAAATCGGCATTAGCGTATATATCCATATAATCTGTTGAAAAATTCATCGAAGGAATTCCATTTTGATTTAATAGTTCGCTAATATTTTTGGTTTTACTTTCCATGCATGGGCAATTAATAAAAGAATAATTAATTACAGCATCCACATTAAATTCCTTAATCTTTTTCATTATTTTTTCGATATCGAAACCACGGGAGCAGGAACATTCTTTTTGGTCAATAGTTTCCATTATATATCTGGCAGCATCCTCAAATGATTTGCTTTCATCATGCACAATATCCATAAGTGTGTCAATGTTGTAGGCAATATTAGAAATACCCATACACATTTCTTCGCAAACCACAATGGCATCGACATTTTCGATAACACGGTAAATTTCACCAAAAGGAGGCATAATGCGGGGGGTAATTAGCATCACTCTTTTTTTCTTACCCGATGGGTTAAAACCGATATTTTTTTCAATATTACTTTCTAATTCGGTTTTCAGAATTTTAAGGGCGTCGAGCAGTTCATGAGGCTCGGAAACCAATAATTGCTGCTGAATCCATAAACTATTCTTACCGTTTATAGGCGGATTGGCAACTTTTCGTAATTCACTTATCTCTTTGTATAAATTTCGGAGTTCTGTAAAAAGCTTTGCATACTTAATAAAGCTTTCCTTATTAAACCCTTTTCCACCGGAAATGTGCTTGACCCATTGTTCCAGAGTTTTAAAATCGACTTCTATCTTATCATCAGTTTGTTCCGAATCGATTAAGAAAAAGTCCAGATCATTGCAGGTCTTATTGAAAATATTAACGGATTTCTCGATATTATGACACAATTTATTTCCAATAGCGTAATCTGCCACATTAAAAAACACGCACATACCCGTATTATTCAGACCAATCATTGAACGGGTAAGCGGGCACATTCCCTGGGTATATTTATCGGCATAAGGTTCTAATTCACCTGCAGCCATACAGACATTAACCGGCACGTGATTGTCAATTGCATAAACCAGTTCGGGAGGTATGGCATGGCAAATCAAATTTACAATATGATTGCCGGCACGCCGGTACATATACAGATCCTTCATTCTCTGACCTTTCAGTTCGTTCATCATCGAATCAAACTTTTGCATGGCTACAGGTCTGTTTTCCTCCACCTTAAGCTCATCAAAAAAACGAAAAAGTTTATCTTTCAACACATTATTCAGGTCGATTTGTATATTGCGAGGTAAAAATTTCTCCTTATTTTTATCAATAGCAACATCGGAAATAAAGCTTGGTTTTTTAAAATTGTCAAGATCGCTCATAGTTATTTTGTGTGTTTAAAATAAGTTATTGTGGGGATTTAATTTGATTTTCAATTTTCACAAACATAATAATTAATGCAATTGAAAGGAAGAATTTGCCTGAGAAATTGAATATTCTCTATTTGCCATACCTTAGCCTGTTTCCAACGGGTGGGACTTCATCCGTATCAATATTTACATCAATAATTGCAGGAATGTTTTGTGCAATGGCCTCTTGCAGAAAACCGGGTAATTGGCCTGGCTTTTCGACCTTATAACCTTTTATTCCATAAGCTTCAGCTAATTTAGTGAAGTCGGTCTTGCTGAAATGTACCCCAATAGTGCGGTGATAAATCATTTGTGAGGAAATGGCCGGCATACTGTAGCGCGAATCGTTGAGTATGACCCATATTACAGGGATTTTAAATTGGTGCGCTGTGGCAATTTCGTTACCGTTCATCAGGAAAGACCCGTCACCACAAATACAAATCACAGGCTGTGCGGGTTTTGCCAGTTTAACTCCCATGGCTGAACAAATAGAGGCTCCCATGGCTCCCAGGCTTAGTGTCGGAAAAAAGTTTCCGCCCGGATATACAGGCAAATAATGCATTGCCCATGCCCAATGGGATCCGGAATCAGCCAGGAAAATAGTATCATCCGGTGCATTATCCCTGATCTCTTTCATCAATCGCTGAGGCTTTATCGGGGTGCTTTCATCTAACATTTTCTCAGGGTTGGCAAACTTAACAGTGTTATTATTATTTACTATCACTCCCATTCCCTCAAAAGGAAATGCTTCCGGTTCGTAAGGGTCCTTCCTTGTACTGATTAAAATACTGTTGTTTTCGAAGTTCTCGGTATTTATGTAAATCCGGTTGTTTTCGATAACAACTTTCACTTCATTTTCAGAGTTTTCGATCAGCACTTTGATGTTCTTGCTGCTATTATTGAAATTTTTAGCCTGAATACCTGCCTTGTCTAATAACAGCTTTAATTGATGAATGATAATTTTGGCATCGCCCACAAAACCAAGCTGTACAGGGTAATTTTTTCCGATTTCCCGACCATCAATATCGATCTGAATAATTTTCTTATTATTTAAAAAGCCCGCATCCCAGTTTAATGTGGTGAATTCGTTAAAGGTGGTTCCAACGGCAATCAGCAGGTCTGATTTCTCGAATATGTAATTGATGGCCGAATCGTGGCCGGCTAAACCCATAATGCCTATATACATAGGGTGCCTGGCATGTATGGCTCCTTTGCCCTGCAAGGTGGTGGCAACGGGAATTCTGAGTTTCTCAGCAATTTCAATAATTTCGACGTTGGCACCTGAAAGACATCCTCCCCATCCTACCAGGAACACAGGATTCTTTGCTCCATCAATCAGGCTGATGGCTTGTTCCATGGCAGCACTTTCCCAGCTAAGTTCGTAGGATATGCCGTTTTCTGCTTTTTCCTGCAGCTCAAATTCAACTTCGGCAAACTGAATATCGACAGGTATATTAATGTGCACCGGACCTTTGCGGCCCGATGTGGCGCTCTTGATTGCGTACCTGATAGTTTCAGCGACCTTTAATGGATTGATTATCGTTAAACTCTCTTTGGTGATGGGCTTGAAGAAATCAACGGTGTTGATGGATTGTCCGTATCCTGTGGATTCCTGGAAGCCTCCCTTTCCAAACTCCAGGGTGGATATCTGGCCGGTAAACACCAGCATGGGCACTGAATTCATATAGGCGGTTGCCACACCGGTTGCCAGATTGGTTGAACCACCACCGGTGGTTCCGCAACAAACACCAATTTCTCCTGAACCTTGGGCATACCCAAAGGCCATCAGGGCTGCCCCGCTTTCGTGTTTGGCCGAAATATAACTTATCTCATCGAAATCTAAAGTTGCATCAATTAATGGCGATATCGCCTTGCCGGTTACTCCAAAAATATACTTAATGTTTGCCTGAACTAAATGTTCGATTATGATGCTAGCAGCGCGTTTCTTCATGAGATATTTCCCCTGACCATTAATTATTGAAATTTACACAAAGTAACACAAATAGAAATAAGTTTTATTACCTCCGGATAAGAATTTATTAAACGTTTTCTTAACAATCATTTTACACAAAATTATTTGTAAATTATTATAAAGGTGATAGATAAACACAATGATTCCTTTTATTTGAATAAAATGGTTTTTTTGAGAGATGAGGATACTCGTGAAATATTACTATTTTTGGCTTCAACAATTTCATACCTTTTCCTTGAATGATCTAAACAAACTTTTTACACCCGGCACGATAGGGCCGCTTACCTTAAGGAACCGCAGCATACGTGCTGCCGCATTCGAAGGAATGTGCCCCGGCAACAGCCCGTCGAGGATGCTTTTGGATTATCACAGAAGCGTTGCTGCAGGGGGCATAGGCATGACCACTGTGGCTTATGCAGCCGTATGCCGCAGCGGTTTATCATTTCCACACCAGTTGTGGTTGCGCAAAGAAATTATTCCGGAATTAAGGCAGCTTACCGATGCCATTCATAGCGAAGGAGCCGCAGCCTCCATACAACTGGGCCATTGCGGAAATATGTCGAAGAGAAGTGTGGCAGGCCAAATGCCCTTATCGCCTTCGGGCGGACTTAATATTTATTCACCCACCTGGTCGAAGAAAATGACTCACCGGGACATAAGCCAGGTGGTGCAATCCTTTGCCGATGCTATTGGAATTGCACGCGAATCAGGGTTCGATGCGGTGGAGGTGCATGCCGGACACGGATATCTTATCAGCCAGTTTCTTTCTCCCTATACAAACCACCGCCAAGATGAATATGGGGGTTCGTTCGAAAACCGCGCCCGGTTTATGCAGATGGTGATGCGGGCGGTGTTGAAAGCTGCCGGAAACGATATGGCCGTGGTGGTAAAAATGAATATGAACGATGGTTTCCGCAGAGGAATGCAAACCGATGAGTGCCTTCAGGTGGCCCGCCTGCTGGAAAAGGAAGGTGCACATGCCTTGGTACTGAGTGGCGGTTTTGTGAGCAAAGCACCCATGTATGTGATGAGGGGCAGCATGCCTATCAGAACTCTTACTTACTATATGAAAAGTATTCCTTTGAAACTCGGTATCAGGCTTGCCGGCCGATTTATGATACCCACGGTTCCTTTTCAGGAGGCTTATTTTCTGGAGGATGCTGTGAAGTTCCGAAAGGCGGTAGAACTTCCGCTTATTTATGTGGGAGGGCTGATTTCGGGCCATAAAATCGATGAGGTATTGGATTCGGGTTTCGAATTTGTTTCTTTGGCCCGCGCCCTTATTAACGAACCGGGTTTTATCAATCGCCTTAAGCATGACAGAGAGGCAAGTAGCCGGTGCATCAGCAGTAATTACTGCATTGCCAGGATGTATTCGATAGAGATGGCATGCCATCAGCATATAAACGATTTGCCTGCCTGTATAATAAATGAAGTAGCTAAGTAAATAAGTCAATTGAGGTAATTAAGGATGGAAATTTTGGCAACAGGGGGGGTTGCACTGATCACTGGCGGAAGTTCGGGAATAGGCTACGCTATTGCAAAGGAGCTTGCCAGCAGAGGCTACCACCTGATTCTGGCCAGCAACCAGGAATCCCGGCTGGAAGAAGTTTGCACTGAGCTTTCCACACAATATAACATCAAAGCCCGGCCTGTTTTTATCGATCTGGCGGAGCCGAATGCTGCTGCGAAACTTTATGAATGGTGCCATGCGGAACAACTGCCGGTGGATGTGCTGGTAAATAATGCTGGTTTTTTCTTTTTCGAGGAAGTGGTTAAGACCGACCCTGCCAAGGCACAGCAGATGCTGTTGCTTCACACCTCCACTCCTGCCCTGCTGTGCACGCTATTCGGCAAGGATATGAAGCAAAGGCGTTGCGGACATATTCTCAATATTTCATCGCTCGCTGCCTATATGCCTTATCCCGGAATTGCTTTGTATAGCGCTACCAAAAGGTTTCTGAAATGTTTTTCGAGGGCGTTGCGCAGCGAGATGATTGAATATGGGGTGAATGTAAGCTGTATTTGTCCCGGCGCGGTATCTACCCAACTTTACTCACTCTCTGATGACTATCATAAAAAAGCTTTGCGCAGCGGAATTATGATGAAAGCCGAAAAGCTGGCCCGTAAATCGGTTGACGCTATGTTCAGAAGAAGATCGTGGATGATACCGGGATTATTTAACCGTATTTCGCTGTTGTTTATCTTATTGGTTCCTCACGGAATTATTTTACTATTGAGGCGACATTCGAAACTTTTGCCGCCCGATAAAACCGATAGCACTATTAATATGGTTTAGTTTTCCGACCTAAGAATTCTGATATCATTGTTAAAGAAATACTTTATTTCCACTGTAGGATGGTAAAAATGGATCAATCGATAAAGTTGAGGAGTTTGTTTTTTTAAGCATAAATGTTTGATA
>CAYXXU010000014.1:0-60505 GCA_964469155.1 uncultured Bacteroidales bacterium | reverse complement strand
GCTATGATAAGGCCGTGTTTGGTTCGTATAAAACCTATACCCCAGACCGCTACATTCTGGGTTATCATATTGTAGCCAGCGCGCAGAAGTACTTTTCGTACGATGTATGGGAGAGCGCCATGAACCGTACCGCCCGCCTGCCTTTTATGGTGGTTCCCTTTAACAGCGGCATACGCAAAGTAACCCGGCTCAATAAGGTGGAACTGTATAAACTTTCCATGCAGACACTGGAAGGGCAATGGAAATTGCAGGACAGCGCCGTTATTACGACAAAACAGGAGTTGCTTTCGAATAAGACCAATAAATACTTCAGCAGTTATAACCACGGAAGTTTTATGGGTAACAACACTTACCTGACGGTGAAGTCGGGCATAGATGATATTTCCCGTTTCATACGGATCGACAGCAGGGGAAAGGAAAAGCGTCTGTTCACTCCCGGGCAGTTTTTCACTACCTCCCTGAGCTTTGCTTCGAATATGATCGTATGGGCCGAAACCAAAAACGACCCCCGCTGGGAAAACCGTACCTTTTCCGTTATTAAGACTTATAATATTCTTACTCACCGCACCAGGCAACTCACACACAGATCGCGGTATTTCGTGCCCTCATTGAATCATAAGGGCAATAAGATCGTTTGTGTGGAACAGACCACGGAAGGAAATTCATTTCTGGTGGTACTGGATGCTCACAATGGCTCGGTATTGAACCGCGAAGCTGCCCTTGCAGGAGATTTTATTATGACCCCTTCCTGGTCGGATACGGATGATGAAATAGTTTATATTGCCCTGAACCCTTCGGGAAAGCGCCTGCGAATCCGGAATGCAATGGGTGAGTTTAAAGATCTTACCCAACCTTCGTTTGTAAATATTCAGCAACCTAAGAAGTGGGGAGGCTTTGTATATTTTGTGGGGGCCTATTCGGGTATCAATAATATCTACCGTTTGGATACTGCAGGGAAGATTGTCCGTATTACTTCTTCCCGTTTTGGTGTGACCGATCCTACCATATCGGCTGATGGGAAGGAGATCATTTATTCGGATTATACCGCCGACGGATATAAACTGGTGAAAGCCTGCATAGATTCTTTACCCAAACTGCCCCTGATGGAAGTTTCGAATACCTCGGTGAAGCTATACGAACCGTTGGCAAGAGATAATAAGGTGCTGGATTTTTATCAGAACAAGGAAAAAGAATATACTCCGGCCAATTACCGGAAATTCCTGCACCTGTTTAATTTCCACAGTTGGGGGCCATTGTCGATCAATGCAGACAACACTTCTATCAAACCCGGGCTGGAAATCATTTCGCAGAACCTTTTGAGCACTGTGGTCACCAGTGCGGGTTACGAGCACAGTTGGAACGATGCCAACCAGCAGTTCTATGCCAAAGTAAGTTATCGCGGCTGGTATCCGCAGTTTGATTTTAATGTCAATTATCAAATGAATAAGCAGGAATCGGTGAAATGGGATGTTTTTTCGGCCCAGGTCAACATGAAAGTGCCATTCAACCTATCGGGAGGGAAATACTTCCGTTCGTTACAACCCCAGATAGGGTATTCATTTGCCAACTATATTCCAAGGAGCAATTATCCTTCCGAGGGATTTTCTGGCTATTATCATGTGATGACTTATCGACTGTATGCGTATAACGTATTGACCGTTTCGCCCAAAGATATCAATCCACGCTGGGGACAGATGCTTGATATCAGTTATAAGAATACGCCCCTCAATGGTACCGATCTTGGGAATATATTTGCCGTGGAAAGTATGTTGTATTTTCCCGGCCTAGGCAGGCATCACAGTTTGAATGCTTACATTGGGTATCAGGAGATAAACGCTGCACATTATATGTTTGCTGATATTATTAACTTACCGCAGGGTATCACCTTTAACGGATATCATCATCAATTGTTGACGGGGAAATTCAGTTACGAACTGCCACTGTTCTATCCCGACTGGAGCATATTTGGGGCGCTTTATATCAAACGATTCAGGGCAGCAGTACATTATGATCAGGCTTTTGTTACCAAGGATAACAAAACATTCACTTATAATTCGGCTGGGCTTTCGCTGCTCAGCGATTTCCATATTGCACGTTTCCTGGCTCCCATCAGTTTGGGCTGCCGCACCACTTACACATTTTACAATAAAAAGATAATTTACGAACTGATCTATAGTATCAACTTCAACCAACTATATTTTAAGCCTAAGTTTTCGCGCATGAATGATTGACAGGGAACTCAATTTGTTTTTAAAATGAAAAATCTGTTTTGTGTTTTAGCTATTTGTTTTTTATTTGCAGTGGGGGTGTTCGCGCAGACGGATACCAGCCGCACCATGGTTAAATATACCCGTGACTTTACCTTTGAGGATGGCATTTTCATGAACTTTACTGAATTTAAGAACAATGCGCCTTCGGTTAAGAATTTTGAAATTATTAAAGATAAAAACTCTTTTGATGACGGCAATATCACCCTGAAGTATACGGTAACAGATACTTCCGGAAAAACCGGGAAACAGCGGGAGCGAAGCTGTTTCGGTTTTTCGAAGAACGGGGTGCTGTATTTCAGCGATGGTAATGATGGTTTTTATCGCATGTTTATTGTAGGGGCGCTCTCACATTTTATGCAGTACCAGCGCAGCAACCGTTATGTGGACGATTATTACGGCGATCCCTCCATGCTCACCTGGTCGGCCAACGACCTGCGCGAATATGTGCTGGATATGGAAACCGGCGCTACCTTTTTATTTACTTTCCGCAATTTTAAGGATTTCCTGAAGACACACGATGAGGAACTGCTAAAGGAATTGGAAAAAACAAAGAACAAACGGGATATGATACACCATTTTCTGCTGAAATATAACGAAAGGCATCCGATATATTTTCCAATAAAATAATTTATATCTGATTTTGATTATTTTTGCATCAGATACTCATTAATTACATCCATTAAAACCAAACTCATGAAAAAACTATCCTTTCGAAGAAATTTGAGCGTTATTCTTATGCTCATGTTGTTACCCTGTTTCAGCGGCAAACTATGGGCGCAGCAGATCAAAACACCCGATGGTGTGGGCGATAATTATGTGTTTGCCCTGACCAACGACACGGCTTTCCAGGTGATGGGACTGCATACCGACGGTTCGGTGATGCTGATCAAAATGCGGAACAATTCGAATGTGATAGAGAAGATTGCTTTTCGCCGGACCGATACCAGTTCGGTGTTTTTAATGCATTTCGATCAGAATGGCAACCCTGAACTGGCGGTTTACCGCAAACAAATGATATGCTTCAGCAATTTTAAGGACCAGAGGGCCGACATTCTTATTTGCTATAACGACGGAAAAAACAAGGAGCTGAAAGGCGTTGATTTTGCTTTGCCCCAGCCCATGAAAATGGTAACGCCTAATCCCAGGAAAGCAGAAGGTCCGGCCAATTATGATCTGCAAATTGATCCAGCCACACTGACCACAGCACTGGGATATGCCTCCACAGCCTTAGGCGTGGCCTCGTGTGCTATAGCTTTTTACACCGCGGGGGCTTACGCCCTGCCTTGCGTGTCGGCATTGCTCGATGTGGCATCGAAAGTGCTTCCGGAGAAGTATGGCAAAACCCGCCTGGCTTTGGATTTTGCAGGCACCATTTTATCGGGGCGCAGCTTTTTGAAGGCAGAAACCATGAACCGCCTGGAAAGCTGGCAGCAGATCTATTCTGGGATCACCTATGTGGCGACCGGTTTGGATAATTGGGTTCAGGCACCTGCTCAGCGCGAAAGGATTCCCGGCAGCACGGTGAAAGAAAAGACCTATCCTGACAGGTCTATAGAACCCGGATCGAACAAGGCCGATGCCAGCATCAATAAAGACGATTTCAATACCATCATCAGCCTCTATAACGAAGGTGAAGCCAAAATGGCTGCCCAGAAGAAGACCATGGACGAGCTGCGCGCAACCCTTACCGAGAAAAACTACCAGGAGGTGGGCCCGAAGATAGAGAAGCTGAATAATGAAATAGATGCCGCCAAAAAAGAGTATCAAACCAAAATTAATGCCATCGCGGCCAAAAAAACCATAGTGTACGGTTTCCATAAATCGGATTCCAAGTCTTATTCCATAAAAAAGATTGTAATTACGGGCGCCAGGTGGAATTCGAAGCTCTACCTGACCTATGATGTGCTGTTCAGCGCCATCCCTGTTACCGAATCCGATCAATATACCAATAAGCCTGTAGAAACCTACCTGACCATGATGGAGGCCTACTATATGGATGAAAAAAACGTCATGATTGAACCCAAAATGTTTGGCGTGAATAAAAAGATGCGCGACTCGGGCTTGCTTAGCTCTGATATGACCATCGACCTGTTTAAAAAAGTGGCCGGCTTAAATTTCAATACCAGCATTAAATATAAGCCCGGAGATTATTAATAATTGAGGCTGCCAAAACCCTGATAGAAACAGGGATCAGTACGGAGCCAAAAGGGTTAATTTGAAAATTTGAAAATGATATAATTTGAAAATTAAGAGCCTTGCACAAGTTATGTGAGGCTCTTTTTATTTTCTGCTCTTTAAATATTCAGGCCAATGATGCTTTGGGGACTAAAAAAGATTATCAATTAACCGGCTCCCGTCGCAGGTTCTTCTGTGAGAGTTATTGGCTAACATTTGTATCAGAATTTTTCGATCTAATTGTGTTTAATAAATTTGGGTTTAAGATTTCACATTATAAACGATATACAGGAGAAAAAGGCAAGGTATAGTGTAAAATATATTTGCTATTTTTTAAATAAATGATAAAATATTTTTGTTCAACCCAATACGTACTGTCTGAAGGTTCCAAAATAAAGAAAAAACCCGATAGGCTTCGATTGAAAACAACCTGGAAAAAAATAAAAATGCTTTGAACCATTGAAAAGTATCAAATTTTAAATAAAATACCATGTGCCGAAGCAAAATGCATAAAAATCCGAATTAAACCATTTTTGCCGAAACAGAATGCATTTTATTTTTAATTTAACCCGTTTTGACGAGGCTAAACGCGTATTATTTAAAAAATAACACGTTTTAACAAAGCAAAACGAATTTAATTTAAAATTAAGCCCGTTTTAACGATGCATGAACTATTTTATTTAAAATTCGGTCTGTTTGAGCGCGGCATAATGTATTTTATTCAATAGGCATAGGGTTTTCATTTTTCAGAGGATTATAAAATAGAATAATATTTAGTATGTATTGCCCCAAAAACCTTTGGTGCAGATTTGGAGTTTTTGTGATTTGGTGGCAAATCATTTTTGCTGAAAAAGACAGAAGACCTTTGCAAGGCAAAATGATTATAAACATTTGAATGTTAATATATTGAACAAGTTATTTATTAATATTTCCAATAAATTTCAGAACTTTACTGTATTAAAATTCAAAAACATAGACAGATGAGTTTTGCCGGAAATTATATAGAAAGACGTACCCGTAAGAACGTGTTTTTCCCCAGATTGATGAAATCAATAGCTGGTCATTCATTGAAAAAGAAATTGATAAAATCTACAAAAAAGGACAAAGTGTAGATAGTCTTGTTCATATATTTTTGTATAGTTTTTTGGGTGGTTTGAGGGTAAATTTGGGAAGGTTTTTGAAAGCATTTGAGATGTGGTGTTGTTTTGGAAGGGTCATAACAGTTGTGCTCAAATGGATTTTTACGAAAAACCAATACTACCATTTCCCAAAAAGTAGCGGTGATTTAGTGCAACCTGCTCCATTGCCTGCGGCAGTATGAAATAAGGTGTTGGAAACCAAAAGCCTGTAAAAAAAGGTCACAATAGGTAAATACAGACAGGCGATTTCGAAATGATGGGCATATTTGATTTAGAAATTTGAAAATAAGAATCATCCAATTCATGAAATACTGCCGGAAACCTAAAATATTTAACAATAATGAATGGTTTAACAAAAAAAAAGAAAAAAAATTTTGACATTTGTATATTCTTAACTATATTTGCATAAAAAAAGGTTAGTATGTGAGCAATTTTTTTTTGGGCAATATTTTATACTTTTAAAAACTTATTTTAATATTTAAAATGAAACAGTTATGAGAGAAAATTTTATTTCGCGGGCAGAAGATGAAGAATCAAATGCCGTAGTCAATCCGATTGACAATAACAAAACGCTGATCATTGATCAATATAGCAGCGATGTGGCAGTGGGTGATCCGGAACTTCTGGAGAAAGCAAAAAATATCAAAGACGTATTGGATCATTTTAAACCCAAGGTAGAAGTTGAATTTACGGATGAAGAAGGAGGCTCTGTAAATGAGGAGCTACATTTTAAAGAGATGAACGACTTTGAGGCTGCCGGAGGAAGAGGCAATCTTGTAAATAACAGTGCTTTTTTATCAAGTACCAAATTAAAAATTGATACCAACGCCAAGCTCAGAAAACAAATAGAGCAGAACAAGAAGCTCAGGGATATTCTGAAAGACAAACAAGCCAGAGAAGAACTACAGGTGCTTCTGGAATCATTACTCGATGAATTAAAAAATAGTTAACCTTAAAAAAATATATAACATGGCAGATACCAAACCACAGGAAGAGCAGAATCAATCTCAGCAATTCGAAACCAGGCCTGAAAAGGTTGTAAGTAAGGATATATCGCAACTCCTTACAAAATATGGAGGTTTTTTTGCAGTAAAAGGATTTATTGCAGATGCAGCTGATATGGATCCCGCCAAAAAAGCGGCAAAAAATATCTTTCTAACCGAGCAACGTTTCAAAGATAAAAGAGATCGCCTGAAAAATGAATTGAACGGGTGGCTCGAGCTATTAAAAGAAGATAAGAACAACCCGGTTGAGTACGCTGAAATTTGTAAACAAAAAGAACAAAAATACCAGCAATTACTCACACAGGGGATTACAACAGCCCTGGATGCCACACACGATCTGGAAGTAGCCTACAAAAGCCTCGATGCTTTCTATAAAAATGCCGGCACCGACAAGGTGGAAAATCTTAAAATCATCAACGTTAATAAGGAAGAACTGTTCGATCAGAACTCAGATTTTGCCAATAACGTGGAGCAACTATTAAAAAATGCCTTCGACCGTTTAAGTCTGAAAGACAGCTACAGTTTATTGGTTATGCCCGGCAATTTTATTACGGATAAACCTACACTGCTGAAATGGGCAAAAATAGCCTTCAAATACAAAGTTCTCTTAATTACTGATCATGCTTTGGAATATTCGTTTGAAGATCTTCGCGACAATACCCTCATATATAAGGACAGCGACCGTGACTTGCAGAATGTTGTGATGACGGCTAACTGGATAGTCGGAAGAGAATCAGAAAAACTATCGATGGTGGAAAAGGATGAGGATGCTTTCTATATTCCTCCTTCAGCAGCCCTGGCCGGCAAATTGTATGACGAAACAGCCAATATGGCACAAGGTGTAGCCGGTAAAAAATATGGTACCTTAAACGAGGTGAAAGGTGTAAAAATGGACCTGTTAAAATCGGAAATTGCATCACTTATGGACAATCAGGTGGTACCCATGGTATTTTCGGAAGGCAGGGTTATGGCATTCAACAATACCAATCTTTATAACGGCGATAATGCCGCAATGAGGGAATATCCAATTGTAAGAGTATTTGACTGGATAAAAAAAGTGCTGATGAATTATGTACATGAAGTGGCATTGGAAAACTGGGATCCTTATAATTCTCCTGATAAGCTAAAATCAAAAATTCAGGATTTTATGAATGATTACCAGGGTTATGGTAAATTATTCCAGAAATATGATATCAAGGAACCCAAACAAGATCCGAAAACAAAACAGATTACCGTTGACATTAATATTATCCCCTATTTTGCAGCCAAAAATTTTGTAATTAAACTGGCCGCTGATAAAAAAGATAAGAATTGTGAAACAGAAGATGTTGGATAAATAGCAAACCCTTAATTTAATTTAATCATATAAACCCTAAAATTTTAAAATCATGGCACAAACTCCAGTAACATTAAAAATTGACGGTTTCACCGACCGCGAAGTAATGATGGTTAAATATTCATTTAACCAGGCAACAGACATCGAAGGACAAATGTCCGGAATACCCAGAGGTGGATTGATCACTATACGTGTGAAAGCAATGAACGATGGAAATCCTGATTTGCTGAAATGGATGGTATCACCCAATCTTAACAAAAACGGCAAAATTGAATTTATTGAAACCGTAAAAGGTGGAAAAATGAAAACCATCGAATTCAAAGATGCTTATTGTATAGATTTTACCGAATTATGGGAAGAAGGCACAGGCCATTCAGAAGAGATCGTAATTTCATGCAGGTCAATCACTAACGGACCTGTAACATACGAAAGTAAATGGGCATAGCCTTTTGCGAGAGAAAGGCTGATTAACAATCAGTTAATCAGCCTTTCTTTTTTATTATTTTAATTGACAATACTATGGCATTAACAGGTACGCTGGAAATTGGTAATAAGTCATATAAAATTCTTAGGTGTGATTATGAATTTAGCCAGGAATGTGACGAGAATACCGGACGACCTTCGGGCAAACCAGGTGGTGGAAAAATTAATATTACTTTGGATGTGCACGATGATACTGATTTTACCATTCATGAGTGGATGAGAGACACGAATACTACCAAGGATGGTAAACTTGCACTCATAGTTAATTCGAACAATGTAGAAAAAAAGAAAACCGTTTCCTTTAAAGATGCATATTGTGTAAAACTTATCGAGAATTTCAATTTTGGTAATGTCAATGCAAATGCATCGATGATGTACATGAAGATCACCATTGTTCCGGGAACCGTTTCATTCGGAGCTGATGATAATTGTGTGATCGAGGATCTGGTTGATTGATTTTATTTGTATTGAATTACAATGGTCTGAAGTAGTATTTCTTTGCTCAACTCAACTATAGTTATTATGACGTTGTTCATAAGTTTATTTCGGTATGTAATCCATTAGTAAACAATTTAGAAATTATGGCTGTACAAATAAAAACTCTTGATCTGAAAATAGGAGGAAAATCATTTTCTGATAAAAATTCGGAATATTCCGTGAAGGAAGTTTCGTTATCTAAAGAATTACTGAAGCCGAACAAATTAGAGTTTTCGATCCGAAAAAAAGTTGTATCAAGGAGTCAGGACGATGTAAAATTTAAAATTGCCGACGATCTTTTAGGTGCCAATGTGGAGTTCAAAATTGAAACAAATGTTACAGATAAAAAAGGTAACAGCCTCAATAAGTCCCTATCTTTTAAAGGAATTATCATAAATATTAATTCGGCACGGAATACTACCGACAAAGATGTGGTTTTTAATGTTATTGCTTTCAGCTTCGACTACCTGTTGCACGATAATTTGCATTGCTACTCCTATGAAGACAAGAAATTGAGCGATATAGTAAAAGATTGTATAAAAGATTACAATAATATCAGTACCGATGTAAATCCAAAGATGGATAAAAGCATTCCCTATGTGGTTCAATATAACGAAACCAGCTATGAATTTCTAAAACGAATGGCGCAGCGTTATGGCGAGTTTTTTTATTATGAGGATGGAAAAATGGTGTTCGGCAAGATCACCGGCGGTAGTTCAGTAACCCTGAACCCTGGAATTGACATTATTGATTATAAATATGAGTTTATTATAAACCATGTTAATTTTACCCATTACTGCCATAACTATCTGGATTATAAAAACAATACAAAAAATGCCAAAACCTTAACGGGGTCATCATTACATAAACTGACAGATTACTCCTATAATCATTCCGACAGTTCGTTTAAAAAGTTGACCGTTCAAAACCTACATTCCGGCGCCCAGGAAGCTAATAGTATTGACCAGCTTGAGGCATCGTTAAAAGTACAGGGATTGGGCAGCAAAAGCAAAATGTTTGTCTGCCATGCTCACACCAATCGTGCTGATCTCAAAATTGGCAGCAAATTAAAAATTCATGACCCTTACGATAAGGATAAAAATACCAAAGGCGGAGAATTAGATCATGACGAACTGATCATCTGCGAGATTACGCACCGGGTAAGTGCCAAAGGCAAGTATGAAAATGAAATTTTTGCTATTCCGGCCAATGCAGAATTCCCACCCTATGCCAATAGCGATGCGTACCCCTATGCTGAATCGCAGAGAGCTAAAGTTACCGATAACAAGGATCCGGAGAAACTCGGAAGAATTCGCGTACAGTTTATCTGGCAGGAATTGCAAAGTAACAGTTTAGTTACCCCATGGCTCAGAATTGCACAGCCTTATGGTGGAGGCGACAAGGGATTCTATTATATTCCCGAAATAGGAGAAGAAGTGATAGTTGGATTTGAAAATGGTAATGCCGAGAAACCATTTGTAATAGGAACCTTATATCATGGAAAACAAAAACCGGAAAGCAAATGGGCCGACGATAAAAATAATATCAAAGCGATACGTACCCGCAACGGACACACCATTGAGATACATGACGTAGACCCGGGCGGATATATCAGTATTTATGATAATGGAAAAAACAACTACAAGATCACCCTGTCAACAGATGATAAACTGATCAAATTAGAGTCGAAAGGGAATATTGAGTTGTTGGCAGGTAATGATATCATCATGAAAGCTGAGAAAAATATTACCATTGAGGCCAAAGAAGATATTTCGGTAACCACCGATAAAAATATGACTGAAATGGTTAAAAATAACATGAAGGTGCAGGTGACCAATGATCATACTGTTGAGGTTAAAGGGAATCAAACAGTTAATATTACTAAGGATAAAAATGAGAGCATTAGTAAGAATTATACACTGAACGCAGCAGATATAAGCAACACCGCCTCAGGTAAAATGCAACTAAGCTCTCAGACCCATGAACAGTCGGCAAAAACCTCAATGAAAATAGAGGGAGGACAATCAATGGATTTAAAAAGTACAATAGTTAACGTCAATTCGTAAAATTATGCCAGCGTACGTTTGCAGCACGGCACAAATGACCTGCACTTTTGGAGCTACTCCATCAGTATTGACGGTTTTACCTATAAAGCCGATGTTAAGCAAAAAACCTATGGCCAATATCATGGATAACATACCCATGGTAAATATTGCTACCTTCGGGATGTGCACCTCATTGTCCAATCCGCAGGTTGCGGCAGCAACCAGTGCAGCCATGGGGGTTTTAACTCCTCAGCCCTGTGTCCCCAACACTGTAGCTCCCTGGGCTCCGGGAAGTAAAGATGTAATGATAAAAGGTGCTCCGGCTCTGTTGGATAATTGTAAGTTAATGTGCTTGTGGGGAGGAAATATCTCATTTACCACTAACGGACAAACGCCTTTCGGGTGCAAAACTGGTGCCGGAGGTGTAACTGTAACAGAAAAAAAAGCAAAAAAAACACCAAAAACTATTGTAGAATTCAGAACTGATCAAGACCAGGCAAAGTACGATGGTGAATTCGGTTTCGATTGGTTACGAATTAATGATGGAGGATTGACTACTGAAAAAGCTTATGACGATATAATTTTAAGTGGATACAAGGATGGAACTAATGATTTGACCAAAGCTGAAGCACAGGAAAATATTAAAAAGGAATATTTGCAACTGAACATATTTCACAAACCGGTCGATTATAAGTATTATATTCCATACCTGAACTTATTTCCAAAACCATTTTGTGACGCGTTTGATGCAGCAATTAATCCCAAGCCACTTTTTAAGGCAACATTGAGGGTTCTGGTTGAAAATGATGAAGATCTTGATGATCTAAAAATTCTTGTAAGTAATCCTGACATATCTGTATCGCCCGCTTCATTAACCGATCTGTCAAAAGGGGCAAAAAAAGAATCCGCAACAAAACTAACTGTTACCTGTAATAAAGAATTAACCGTAACCGAATCAATAACCGTTGTTGCGATAAAAGATGGAATTGAGGAATTAGCTGGGAAAATCATTGTTTTACCTAATGACTCTATTCACCGTAAAACAACCAAATTTGTATTTGTTTCTGTTAAAACAGATGTACAAAAGACAGGTATCTCACTAACCGGTGATTTTGTTGCTGATGATAGTAAATACTTGAGAAATGTTTTATATCAGGCATTGATATGCCCTGAAATTATTGAAAAGGGGAATAATGGACTTCCGATTATTTTGGATTTATCAGCAGATAAAAGGTTTCGCAATGTTACTGCTCCTTCTTTACCTCCTGATCCTGAAGCAGGAATGTTCATAACTGCAAATAAAATTGACAGACATAAAAATAACGGAGCAGCACTCACTTATATGAAATCTAAATTTAGGAAGGATTTCCCTCAATATAATGATTGTTTTCCGATTTTCAGTGTTAAAGCCAATGTAACAAACCCTTCAGCAGGACAAGTCACATCACAAACTGACCCTGTGACAGGTAAATCAACTTTCGTTAAAAATATTTACCTTTATAAAGATCGATGGCCAACGACCTTGGGTCATGAGGCTTTGCACGGGTTTCAGTTATACCATACACACCGCGATGGGAACCCTCCTCTTAAAAATAGTAATATTAAGTATATTTTCCCTCATGCGTCGTATGATGCACTTGGAAATAATGTTGACAATACTGTGAACGCTACCGAAAATATTATTAGTTATAATGGTGCAAAACGAAAATATACATGGCGATGGCAATGGGAAATTATTAGAAACAATCTTTAGTCATATTGATGAGAAATGTAGTAATTATAATATTAATCTTAACATCCATTGGCAGTTGCATGACTCAGAATGATAATATAAATAGTAATGTCACTAAAAATAATAATAACATGAATAATAATGGTGAGGGACACTTTAATATATTAGAGTTTAATAAAAACAAGATTGGTAATGAGTATAAGTTTTCGCTTCCTGATGGTATGATTGTGAAACAGGTAGAATATTCTGATAATTATCAGGAGGAGCGTAAATACCAAAACAATCCTAATAGTCTGGTTTTTTCATATAATAAAGAGGGTTCGTTAATTATTAGAGGTTATAATTTTTATGATAATCCTGTGGGGATATGGAAATATTATTCCAATTCAGGAACTCTTGAAAAAGAAGAAAATTGGGATAAACCATATTTATTTAGCATCGCTGATCTTATTCATCTCATGAAACAAAAATATGACGTTGATATAATGAAAGAAAATAATGTGTTCATGTTTAATCGTTTTGAAGAAAGAGAGTTTCTAAATTTACCTTTATATGAGATTGGTGTAAACGATTCTCTTAACAATTTAAAGGTTATTTATTATCTCATTAATGGGGTCAACGGAGAGGTTTTATTTAGTACGATACGTTCAAAAGAATATGTTGATGGAGAAGAACAAGAGGAAATACTTAATGAATATTTGAAATCAAAAAACCTAAAATAGTAAACCAATATTTGCAAGATTTTAGGATCAATAAAAATAATAATTGATCAAAACCAATTTATATGAAAAATTTAATTTTGTTTTGTGTTCTTATGCTATTTATGAAAAGCACCATTTGTGATGCAGCAACTGCCAGTATATCTGGCCCGTCGTATGTGTGCGCAGGTGATAATTTTACTTTGACAGCATCTCTTAGTGGTTGTGGAGGATGTACAATTACTAATTATCAATGGAAAAAATGGGGAGTAAATATTGGTACAAATTCAAGCACATATAATGTTGGATCATTTTCGATTTCTGATACAGGAAGTTATACGGTTGTAATTTCATATACCGGTGGTGGCGGAAGCCCGATAACCAGCAGTGCATATCATATCTTACTAACTCCTAACAGCACAGTAACTTTAACCTCGGCAGCCGGAACTGACAATCAGACAGTATGCATAAACTCTAATATAACACAGATAACTTATTCTACCACAGGCGCCACAGGTATATTAAATAATAATATTGCGGGAGCTAACGGTCTGCCAGCAGGAGTGGCAGCACAATGGGCCAGCAACACAATAACAATAAGCGGCATTTCTACTTCCTCAGGTAATTTTAACTATAGCATACCTTTAACGGGTGGTTGCGGAAACATTAATGCCACAGGAACAATCCATGTTGCTGCTATTAATACTACCACAGCGGCATCCCATACTCCCACCCTTTGTATCAACACAGCTATCAGCCCAAATATCACACATTCCACTACTGGAGCTACCGGTATAGGGGCAGCGTCCGGTCTACCGGCCGGCGTTTCAACCCAATGGGCCAGTAATACAATAACGGTAAGCGGTACACCAACTGCATCAGGTACTTTTAATTACAGCATACCTTTATCAGGCGGTTGCGGAAATGTTAACGCCACAGGGACCATTAATGTTACTGCTGCTAATACCACTACAGTAGCTTCTTCTACCCCTACTCTTTGTATTAATACCCCTATTAGTCCTAACATCACCCATGCCACTACCGGAGCGACCGGAATTGGGACAGCAACTGGTTTGCCAAATGGAGTTACAGCGCAATGGTCAAGCAATTCGATAACGATAAGTGGAACACCGACTACCGCAAACAATTTTATTTATAGCATACCTTTAACAGGCGGTTGCGGAAATATTAACGCAAGTGGCACAATCAATGTAATAGCTGACAATACTGCCAGTGCTGCCTCTTCAACGCCGAACCTGTGTATAAACACCACTATCAATCCTGATATTACTCACACAACAACAGGAGCTACAGGAATTGGAACCGCTGTTGATCTGCCTAACGGTGTTTCAGCACAATGGTCAGCTAATACGATTACAATAGGTGGCACACCAACTGAATCAGGTACTTTTAACTACAGCATTCCCTTAACGGGTGGTTGTGGAAGTATTAATGCTACAGGCTCAATAATTGTAGGTGCCGCACAAACTATTTCATGGAATAGTGGCAGTGGAACACAAAATCAAACTTTATGTGCCGGTGCTGCTATTATTCCAATAGTGTTTACTTATGGAGGAAGTGCTGAAAGCGCAATAGTTAATGTGAATCCCCCTGGTTCCCTATATAATACAGTGGATACCAGTTTAAAAACAGTTACCATATTTGGAAATCCGGATACTATTGTAAATTATACAGTCTCAGCTTCAGGCAGCGTCTGTAATCAGGAATCACTTAGTGGAACAATTACCGTTCCTTATCAGGATAATCTGAACGATATCGTTGCTAAAACGAATCAGGCAGGGGAACCTTATATACTTATCTACCCTAACCCGTCTTCAGTCAATATGTATTATCAATGGTATGAAAATGGGGTTCCGATTGATGGTGCCAATGAACAGTTCTTTTATCCACCCAGATATAATCAGACCTTGAATCCTCTATCCTGTTATAAGGTATTTGTAATATCAGGATCATATTATAATTGTGGCAATTTTACAAATTGCTATTTTATGCCCTCAGGGAAAAAATTTAGGATGACAATTTTTCCTAATCCTAGTGATGGAATTTTTCATTTAAAATTAACCGAAAATATAAATATATCGGGGTCGCATCTTACAATTTACAGCCTGGAGGGGAAAATTGTTCATGAGCAGCAAATAGACAACCTTGATAAAAAGGAAATTAATTTGACAATGGTCCACGGCTTCTATCTTGTTGAATTAATTACAAGTAATGGCGATAAGTTTATTGAAAAACTTGCGATAAGATAATTCGAATTAATAATTTGATTTTCGAGTACACCCATTTTAACAATAGCAATAAATTTTTAAATTAATAAATTTTAATTTACAATTATGGAAGAAAATTTTTATTTGTTCATTCAGTATCAAAACAAAAAAACAAAGGTTAAAGTCAACGACCCTAACAGTAACCTAGATGTACTAATAACGAACCTGAAACACCTTCAAAACAAAGAAGGTAAATACTTGTTTGATATGCCCAATGTCGGCGTTGATGGCGTACCGGTAGATTATATTTTCGGGAAAATAGATGAAACCGGGCAGGTTCTTCTTCTTCATGCAAAACGTGGCAAAACAGAATTTTGCCTTCATGACTATAATGTCCAAAATGGTGATACTATTGAATTAGTGCCAGACCCTAAAGCCGGAGGACATAAATAGCCATGGGTCAGGAAATAGAAATATATAAGAGCAAGAACTTTAAAGGTTCTCATTTGCGTTTATTAGAGGAATGGAACGCAATAGATGCCCGTTTTCAAAATAATAAAGAAGTAACTTACATTATAAGAGAACGTAATGGAGAGGGCCTTCCGGTTGTATATGAAATAATATACAATATCAGGTCTTTTTGCAATATAATGGAAGCTGATGAAAATGGACTTGAATACCCCAATTTTGCTGACAGGTTTGTTATGAGAATTAGTATTCCAAATAATTTTCCAAGTGTTGAAAGCAAGTTAGTTTTTAGGTTCTTAACGGAAAATATTCATGGAAATAAAATTCCTCATCCATGGCACCCCAATATCCGGTTTTTCGGTGATTTTGTGGGTCGCGTTTGTCTAAATAAAGAAGCCTTCAGTTCATTTACCTCTCTGGCATTATTTATTGAAAGGGTCGCTCTATATCTTAAATACGAAAAATACCATGCGATTATCGGCGAAAAACCCTATCCCGAAGATGAAAAGGTTGCTGAATGGGTAGTTAAACAAGCAGAACCAAACGGATGGATTGATGATTTGAAAAGCAAAAACGAATAATACCATAATTAATAATAGGACACGATGGCGAGATCCTTTTTTTTAAAATGGGAAAAAAAGTCTATAATATCTTTCTCTTTTTCATAAAGCAGAAATAGTATTGGATATGATACAGGAAATTGAAGAAATTAAAAAAAAGAATCTTGTTCACAGGAATGCCCGCATATTATGGGAATGGGAAACAATTGATATTAGGTTGAGAAATAGTGATGAGATTTCATATTCCATAGTCGAAAGAAATGCGGACGGAATTCCTGTTATATTCGAAATTGCATTCAATATCAAATCTTTTTGCGGTATTAAAGAAAAAGATAAAAATGGATTTGAATATCCTGTTTTTGCCGAAAAGTTTATAATGCAGATTATTATTCCCAATAATTATCCAACTGTGGGTAGCAAGTTAGTTTATAAATTTCTGACCAAAAACGTCTCAGGACAAAAAATTCCTCATCCCTGGCACCCCAATATACGCTTTTATGGTGATTTTGCAGGAAAAGTATGTCTTAACGAACAAGCTTCCGGCACATATACAGATTTAGCTATGTATATTAACAGAGTTGCCGCATACCTTAAATATGAGAAATATCACGCTTCTGTTGAAGAGCCCCCCTATCCAGAGGATGAAAGAGTAGCCGAATGGGTTGTTAACCAGGCAGAACCAAAAGGCTGGATAGATGATTTAAAAACAAATAAAACCATTTAGTTATGAAAAAAATTGTTACGTTATTGTGTGTTTGTGTTTGTACCTTAATGGTTAATGCTCAGACAAATTTTATATTGAAACACCAAAAAGATACCACAATTTCCCTGAAATTAAAGCCCTATAAATATTCACATAAGAAATGTGATACAGTTGATATGGAACTGACTTTAGTATACAATCAGACAGAAGAAACTATAACAGCTTTGATTAGCAGCAAAAGGCAATCTAATTATAATCTGCTTTGGATTCCACCGAAAGATAATGGTTTCCTTTTAACTAATCTTGGGAAATTTCAAAAAGATTTTAAAAACAAATACCATGTAAAGATTTCTTTAAACAGTCATTTAAAAAAACAAATCAAAGAAGTGAAAATAACCGAATTGTATCCTATTTCCTACCGAAATTGTGAATTTTCTGGATATATTGTTCCCGATACAGTTAAATGTATGGCTGGAGGATCGAAGGATAAGCAATCAATACTTCAAAATGAGATGTTTGATATAAATATAATGGATTCCTTGAATTTAAAACTATCATTGTCTTTTAAAGTTCTGAATAAAGCAAATGTTGTTGATATAAGATTTTTCGGTTTTGTTCCTGTCATAAGTAAGGGAAAATCATCAGCAAGTAGCAAAAAACTGGAACTTGAATATATTTCAGATGGCCCTTTAATTAATATCAAGCTTCAAAGAGACCCTTGTGTTGATGAAATAAATGCTTTAAAAGAAGTTGATAGTTTAATAGAGAATTTAAAAAGTGTTTATAATGATTTAGAACGTGCCAGAACAGAAAAAAATAAAAGAGAATGTGATCAAATAAAATCAAGAGTTGTCATACAAGACAAAAACTCAAACATTCGTGGTTTGTATGGCAATTCATTATGCAGTACTTTATTGTCAAATGTCGATGAATATTATTCTTGGGTTGAAAGAATTACGAAATATAGCGATGGTATGACATGTTTGCTGGATCCTTCCGAACTTAATCAGGCAGCAGTCAAAATAAATAAACTTGTGACAAAATGGGATATCGATAAAAAAACAGATGTCAGTGAAATAGAAAATATTATAAAAAATATAAACTCCAAGGTTAATAAATATGGCCCATTCTGTAAAAACAATAAAAAAGTTCAGGATGCTATTGATAGTTATTATGGAGCCGTTGATTTTTATCGTATAAAATTTAAAAAATAAAGCAAACAAAGAACTATTAAAGTAATTATTGATCGGTTAAATTTTAAGACAAAATAAAAATGAATAAATCGCAAATACTTTTTATAATAATTTTTATAAACCTGTCATTTTTATTAATCAGTAATGATGCCATTTGCCAAAGATCAGATGATCCTGCCATTGTTGATGAAATTGAAAGTAAACTAAATAAATACAAGGGAGATTATGAGGCAATTGAAACATCATTAAATGAAATTTCGACTGTTGATGACAATCTTAAGGCAGATATAAAAAAAACCAACGATAAATTTGAAAATTATAGTAAGGTGTATTTCTCTACAATAGAGAATAATGATAATTTAGGAAGCATATATGACAAGTGTGTTGACTTACAATTAAAAATTGAAAAGAAAATTAAAGATTTACAAGAGGGCGGGGTAAAAGAATTAAAAAAAACTGAATTAAAAAATAAACTTAACATTTTTCTTTCAGATTATAGAAAAATGAAAATCCAGGGTGGTTTGTATGTGAAAAATAAATATAGAGATTCTCTTCAAATGCTGAAACAGGGAGAGCAATTACTTCAACTCAACGCCAAATTAGAAGCATTATGTAGCGAAAATGATGATTTCATAAAAAACGAATCAGATTTGCAAGAACTATGCGATTCAAGTAAACAAATAAAGGAATATATTAATAGGCTATATATTGAGCCTAAAAAAGACATTTGGGGTATTATTACAAAAATTGCCATTCTATTCGCCATGATCTTTTTTGCTGTTATGATATATAATATTATTAAGAGTAAACAAATGTTAAAAACTGTCAAAAAACCTAAAGATAATACACCTGAAATTTAAAAGTATGATTAGATATTATTTTCGTTTCTTCGTCATTATTCTTGTAGCTCATAAATTATGTGGCGTTAATCCGGTTTTTTCACAGGATGTTACTGCGAGTTATGATGAAAGCAGCGGTCTACTAACTATAGAGAAAAACTGCAAGAATATTATTCAGATCAGGAACCAAAAAGTCTTAGAATCTGTCTATAACAATCCTGAATCAGATATCAAAACAACAGAATATAATAATATAGATGCCTATTTATTAGAAAGTGAAGAGACTCTATTAAAATTTAAAATTCCTAAAGGAACTATTAGCAATGGTGATGTAATAACATATTACAAACAAGATGGCGAGGATTTTTCGAATCCCACTGATATTGAAATAAAAATTATTACTAATCTTTTAGAATCGCCCAAATTTGAAATTCAATTGTGGATGTATTTTGCTGGCGGAGGTTTGCTCCTTATTATTTTACTTATTATCATTTTAAAATCAAAAAAGAAAAAGCCTGTTGTGAAAAAGATAAAACCGACAGAAAATAAATTTGAAGTTATCGAAGATGAAGATGTAACTCCTGATTATTCTGTTGGGCTCGATGGAGTAAGATTCGATATAAAAAATTATTATACTATTGATGCGAATCAAATTTATTTTGATACTGCAATCCATAAAATTTTTATTAGTCGTTCTGCAATAAAAAGTATATACGACCTATTCAAAAAATTTCTAGTAACTCCCGATAGAACACAAGAAACAGGTTGTTATATCATTGGTCGCTGGGAATATGATGGAGGTAATCAAAATTGCTACAATATCAGTTTGGAATATATTGTCGAACCAGGAGATGACGTGGTATATGGAGAATACGATTTACATTTCGGACAAAAAATTGGTGTATCACTTGGTAGTGCTCTCAACAACATCAGCGAGAAGACAAAATGTGATTATGAGCATACAGCCTGGATGCACTCTCATCCCGGATTAGGTCTGTTTTTATCAGGGCATGATCTAATTGTTCAAAAACAGGTTGCCGTAGCAGATGCTAAAAACAGAATGCTTGCAATTGTTATCGATACTAATACAACTCAATGGCAAACTGCCTTTTTTACACCCAAGAAGAACGGGCTCATGAACAATAAGGATGATTGCAAAAAAACATTCTCATGGGAAGAGTTATATCAGTGGAGCAGGATTGTAAAAGAAGATTATACAGAAGATCAGATATTAGCAAATAATACTAATACAGAAAACTATTTTGAATTGGCAATAAAAAATTCAACTATCCGGTCGATTTTATTTTCCGCTAAATCAATAAACGATATTGATGAAATTATATATTCCAATAATAAAGGAATAATAGGTTACTTTATGGGAACTTATCAAGCAGCGGATAATATCCGGCAAAATATCATCATAGAAAACTGTTTAATTACTAATAATAATAGCCAGATTTGTGGTTGTTTAATTGCTGAGTCAGATTTAAATAATCATGATATTCTGAACCGTTATGAAACAATGATTAAGAATTATAGATTTTTTATCGTATACAGAAACGATCATGAACTATATGCAATATTAAAAAGTAACAATGATGGATTTATTCTTGATGAAAATTCTAACTACTATTTTTCTCTTGAAGAAATGAAAGCATGGATTAGAAGAAAAAGAATTTAAATATAAATATATGAAAAGATTTTATTCAATCGTGAAATTACCAACAGTACTAATACTTATCTCATTACTTTTAATTTCATGTTCAAGTAAAGATAATGAATCGCAAGTTACAACCCCGGTTGGGAATGATGCAAATGCTAAAATAAAACTGGAATTTGTGGCTTTTAACCATTCCGAGTTTTATGATACACTGTATTGTGATGTAAAAATGACGGAAAATGGGAAAAAAGTTATTTTCGGAGATATAAAGGAGCCTAATGTAAGAATTAAGGAAATCGGATTTGACAGTATATATAGTCCTAAGTTTATTGAATCAAGGTATTTAAAGGATAAGAATATTATTGGTGATATCTCTATACTTGTATTAATTGATGTAAGTGCATCAATTGATCAGGAAGCCATAAAAAAACAAAAAGAGGCTATCATACAATTAAAAGAATTGCTTCCAAATAATAGAATTTATTTTTCTTTAATGGATGCCTCCCTCACCCCATCAGTAGAATTTTCAGTAGCGGAATTGAACTACTCTTTAGACAAGGCGTCTGAAAGAGAGCATACGGAAAAGCATTTATATGAAGCGATATTAGCAAAAATTTATGAATTATCTGGTCAGGAAACACATAAATATTATCAAGATGTAGAATATAATAAAGATCTAAAAGATACTGCATCACCAAAAATGTTATTTGTTCTTACCAATGGAAAAGTACGGAATGGAGATGAGTTTATCGGCGACGGAGAATTCTTTAAGCAGAAAATTGAACTAACTTCAACAATCAGAGAAAAAATCGATAAAAAAGAGATACCTAATATCCCTATACACTGTATTTATTTTGGGGAATCAGATAAAATAGAGGATATAGCTGATGAAATGGAAATTATATGCAATATGGGAACTCAAAATGAAATGAAAGGTAAATTCCATAGGGCTTTTTCTGTTGACTCGATACAGAATATCATATTTAAAACGATTGATGATATTAGCGCAGATTATCGGTTAGTATTGCTCAATCCTGCCGGAAAAACTTATAGAGGTGATCCAAGTACTCTGCAAATTGAAATTAATAAAGGCAAAATGCAAGCCTTTGGTGAAAAGGAATACACTTATTGCACTCCCCTATCACCTTGCTATGTCCCTGAACGAAGTGAAAGTGGGAAGCAAAATACACAATCTGTGTGGAAAACAATCGGTTTGGGTCTATTATTCGGGGGATTATTTATCCTTATCGTTTACGGAATATTGCAGATCCTTATTCCTTATATTAATTATAGGATCTTTAAGAAAAAGTATGTAATTTCTTACAGAAAAGGACATGGTGATGAAAGCGGTAATGAATTGGTTGATGAAAGATGTTATTTTGATAAAAAGAAATTTGAAAATGGCGACATCATCGTGACAAAGTGTAAACATGTTGTTCACTTGGAATGTTGGGAAGAAAATAGAAATCGTTGTCCTGAATATGGGAGCAAGAATTGTAATACGGGAATTCATTATTACAACAAAAAACAGCTGACAGACCCACGAAACGGATCATATTATTTACCCTGGATTATTTTTGGTATGGGGGGTGGAATATTATCCTGGGTGTTTTTTAAGATCATATATTCTGGATCTTTGTTTAGTGGTCTGATTTCCTTTTTAGCTAAAATATTTTATCCTATTGCAAATAATGTATTACCAGATAAAGGTATTGACCCAAATATAATAAGTCAATTTCAAAGTAAAATACCTACATTTTTACTCACCGGTATCGTTCTTGGTATTTTTCTTACTTTCATGTTTTCCTATTACATTGAGTTTCGTAAGAAGACGATAAAAGTGATTGTGAATTTATTAATTCGTTCTCTTATCAGCGGTCTTTTAGGCTTTGTCGCTTTTTTACTCGGATCGATAATAATTATAATCTCCGGTAAAAGTTCAAATTGTATCTGGCTGGATTGGATTCCCTGGTTATTTTTTGCTAGCATCATGGCAATATCCGTTTCATTTAGAACCGAGATTAAATTTAAAAATGCACTAATCGGTGGTATTATCTCCGTTTTATTCAGTTTTATTGTACTTTATCTGTCTACATTTGCTCAAGAACTCATAGGAATGTTTAGCTATATGTTTTATGCAGCTGGTCTTGGAGCAGCAATTGCAGTGGTTCATTTTATTTCTCAAAAATTCTTCCTTCATACTGAAGGCCCTATGAAAGATAGAGAAATAGCAATATATAAATGGATGAATGTTACAGGTGGATTTAACAAGGTTACTATCGGAAAATCTATTGATTGTGTTATTCAAATTAATTGGGATGAAAAAGGTGATATTGCAGACAAACAAGTTGAATTATATCTTGAAAATGACCGCCCATATTGCAGAGCAATAGATGAGGGTACCAGCCTATCTAATGGTAGAACCTTAAAGGTTGGAGAAGTAATCAATCTTACACACGGAACCTCTTTTATTATAGGGAATACAAAGTTCACATATGTTGAAAAAGATAAATAAAATTTAAAACAGCACATATGAAAAAGATAGGATTAATATTTTTGGTAATATTCGTTTGTTTACAAACGTATGCGCAAAAAACAGTTTATGGCAAGTATAAAGGTAAATCTGTAAAACTTGTATATTTTGAAGGTGATCCTGATATTATTAAGTCTATTGAATACGAAAGAGTCGGCGACCTGGAAAAAGAAAACAGCAATTTGCAATCCCAAATAGCATTAAAAAATAAAAAAATTGCTGAATTACAAAGTACTGTTGGGGGACCCAATGTTAATAAAACGCAAACAGACTCGCTAAATAACGTAATTAAGAAATTACAAATGGATAAGGATAAACTCTCTTCTGATGTAAAAAATAATAATTTAGAGATCACTAAATTAAAAGGAAGCCTGCAGCCAGTCAAAGATTCCCTGAATCTGGTAAAATTAGAAAAAGCAACCATATCCCTAAAATTAAGCGATTTAGATACAAAAAATAAAAACTTAACAAGTCAAATAGCAGAAAAAGATAAGAAAATAAAAGAGTTGCAGGAAACTGCATTAAAAACAGGGGGAAATAAAGAACAAATAGCCGCCCTAAATAAAGATATTGAGAAACTACAAACAGAAAAAACCAAACTTTCTGCTGATATAAATAATAATAACACCGAAATCCTTAAATTAAAAGGGAGCATCCAGCCATTAAAGGATTCCTTAAATTTAGCAAAATCAGAAAAATCGAGTATGTCTTTAAAAGTAAGTGATTTGGAAACTAAGAATAAAAATTTAACAAGCCAAATAGCTGAAAAAGATGAAAAAATAAAAGACTTACAGGAAACTGCATTAAAAACCGGAGGAAATAACACACAAATAGCCGCTCTAAATAAAGATATTGAAAAACTAAAAACAGAAAAAAACAAGCTGTCTGCTGATCTAAATAATAATAACACAGAGATCCTAAAATTAAGAGGGAGCCTCCAGCCATTAAAAGATTCTTTAAATTTTGTAAAATCAGAAAAATCAAGTATGTCAATAATAGTAAGTGATCTGGAAACAAAGAATAAAAATTTAACAAGCCAGATTGCCGAAAAAGATAAAAAAATTAAAGCGTTACAGGAGTCTGCGATCAAAACGGGTGGAACTAATGAACAAATTGCCGCTTTAAATGCAGATATTGAAAAATTACAAACGGAAAAAAACAAACTATCTGCTGATATAAATAATAATAATATAGAGATCATAAAATTAAAAGGAAGTATACAGCCCATAAAAGATTCCCTGAATCTGTTAAAAACGGAAAAAACGAGCATGTACATAAAAGTAAGCGATTTGGAAACAAAAAACAAAAATTTAACAAACCAAATAGCTGAAAAGGATAAAAAAATAAAAGAGCTTCAGAAAGGCAAATCCAATATCAATGGATCTGAAAAACAAAAAGAACAAGTAGACTCATTAAATAACGAGATTAAGAAATTACAAACCGAAAAGGACAATTTATCTGATGATATTAAAAATAATTATTTAGAAATAACTAAATTAAAAGCAGTCCAACAGCCAATAAAAGATTCTCTGAATCGAGCAAATAACGAAATAAAACTTTTGGAAGACAAATTGAACCGTAAAGCAAAAGACAATTATAAGTCCGCTCCCTCCATAGCTGTCTCCTATGCATCTGGCCTACCATTCCTGTTTACTAATATAATGAAAAGTGGAATTTGGGATAAGACCAATACAATGTCGAACCAATTGAGTATTATTTATGAGCAACCACTAGGCCTTGTTTCTTTGGGACTAGGTCTGGGTATTACTAATTTAAAATTGAAAGCAGGTTTTTCGAATTATGAGGAAATCATAAATGGCTTAACTGATGCTGATAATGACACATATAATGCCATTTGTTCTTATAAAGATGTCAAGGAGGATGTTTCGCTACTTTATATGGATATTCCTATTGTTCTAAGTTTCGGACAACCAAGAGTTCATCGAGTTGGAGCTTATTGTAAAATTGGCATTACAGCATCAATTAATCTGCAAAATAAATTTAAGGGTGAAGGTAAATATAATATTTCCGGCTATTATCCGCAGTGGGATGTTCAAATTCATGATGTTGATGAATTAAATTTCAAGTCTGATGCACCTTGCTACGAAAATGCTGATTACAAGGTTAACAGGTTTGTATTATGGGGCAACCTTTCCGGGGGTGTTTATCTTCCTATTAGTAATATAAAAGAGGGAAAAGATGCACGATTTATTTTAAAATTAGGAGCCAGATGTGATTATTCATTGATGCCTATATCAAAACAATTAGAAGAACTTTATAAAGGATCTAATTATCGTATCAAACAGAGTAATATTCTATCCGGAAAAGGAACAAGAATTTTATCACCCGGACTCGAAATCTCTTTTATTTTTATGCTGGCAAAACCACAATAATTATGAAAAAAACTGAGCTTAATAATATGGAGAAAAAGGAATGGGGAAAGGATGTTTTCCCCTTGCTGTCCTGGTTTAAAATAGGGAATGTTAAAAACGCCAAGGTTATGGTTGTTGGCGCAGGAGCATTGGGAAATGAAGTCCTAAAAAATTTGGCACTATTTGGTGTAGGAAATATTGTTATTGTTGATTTTGATACAATTGAATACAGTAATCTGACAAGATCAATATTATTTCGTGAGTCAGATGCTGACAAGGGTTTATTTAAAGCAGAAGTTGCAGCTAACAGGCTCAAAGAAATAAATCCAACCATTAATGTTCTATATATTATTGGTAGACTTGCTAACGATGTAGGCCTTGCACTATATCGTCAGATGGATGTGGTGATTGGATGTTTGGATGGCAATCTTGCACGACTTCAGTTAAACCGAATGTGCATGAGGGCAGGAAAACCATGGATTGACGGAGGTATATTTGATTTGTCAGGTACTGCAAAAGTATTTGTACCCGGGAAACATTGTTATGAGTGTGAACTTCCCGAAAGTGCAAAAAATGCAATTTATAATACCTTCCCATGTGGAGGCTATGCAAGACGAAACGAAAAAGAAGGACGTGTTGCAACAACCCCTGTAATAGCATCAATTATCGGGGCTATACAGGTGCAGGAAGCGATGAAGTTGATACATCAGGAAGAATTGGAGAAGGGCGCTTTTGAATCTTTATCCGGCAATTGGTTTAGTTACGATGGACTTTTCCTAAATGCGAAAAAATACAAATCAGAGATATTCGATGATTCATGTGCTGCCCATGAAACTTGGGAGCCCGTAATCAAAATTTCTGAATTAAGTGCAGACACCAGTGTTGCAGAGGCTCTGAGCCTGATAAGGGAAACCTTAAAGGTTCAAAAAGCAGTAATTAATCTAAGAAATGATAAATTTGTCGACAAGATCGTAACACGTGCTGATAATAAAAGATTTTTTCCAAAACTACCGGAATCAAAGATTCCTGATTATATTGAAAGTAATCCTTCAATATTCAACTGCTTACAACGCGACGTCGAACAAAATGAAATTGAAAACATCGGAGATGAATTTCCCTACACAGAAATGACCCTAAAAGAAATAGGGATTCCTTATAATGACATATTACAGGTTACTACCGAAAACGGTTATGTTTATGTAGAACTCTATGCGGATGCAAAAAATGTAAAATTTAAAACATAGGACAGAATATTGTTATATTTTTGAAAAAGCTAAAGAATTCAACCTATTTAAAATTCCCCGTCAGAATTGTATTAATTTTATTGAGTCCTTTGCATTATTTACTTATACTTTTGCCGTGAAATATATTGATAAAAATATACCCATCGAAAATATCAAGGCCGAATCAATCATCGCTGTGATGTATGATGATACTAATCCCGAGATTCGTGCTCAGGGTTGTTTCTATCGAAATTATTGTGAAGATATAATTAGGATTGGAAATGAATCAGATAGAGAGTCTATTGTTGTTGAATTATCACGAGATGGAATTTATCATTTGTTACCTGAAACCCTTTTCTTTTTAGAAAACAGATTGCTGATCAAAAAAAAGAAAAGTATAAATAACACAGAAATCGCAAATGAATCAGCAATAAAAGAGGAAGTAAAAAAACAAAATGCTGAAAAAAAATACTTATCAATATTTTTCAAAATATTTGATACTAAATATTTCGAAACAAGTTTGCATCTTGAAAAGGAATTATTTGAAATAGAAAACAAACAAACCAGGCTCATTCTTAAATATTTTTTTGAATATGATTTAAATAAGGAAAATGACCCCTTTGTAAAAAGAATTGCACCATTTATTATACATAGTAGTCAGATACGCGGTGATTTGATCTTGCTTCCGGAAATCCTAAGTTCTGCTTTAAATCACAGAGTGGAATTAAAAAAAAGAAATTTTGTAATCGATTTTGAATCAGAGTCCATAGCTTTAATCGAATTCATTGTCCACGTAAAGGGATTATCGGTAATAGAATATCAGGATTTGATAACAGCCTATAAACCATTCTTTTTATTTGTTCACGAATGGTTTCTGCCGGTTGGAATTGATTACGCTTATAAAATCAAAGATACCGCGCAACAATTTAGTTTAAAAGAAAAGCAAATAATCCTGGACTACAATACTCAACTATTAGCATATGAAAGCGAATAAAAGAATTGACTGGAAACAGGGAATGTTAATTACTCCCGATACATTCATCGAATCGGATAATTATCACCAATTGCATCACGAAATAAACAGAAAATTAATCATTCAAAAATCATATGGACTGCTGCCTGATAGCAATTTTGTCATAGAAAGTGAGATTACCAGCTCAACACTTGAAATAAAGAAAATTTATTGCGAGGCAATCATAAAAAACGGGAAACTGATATTGATTGATAAAAAGTATAGTATTCCATTGCCAAATATACCTTCAGGTGAATTCTATATTGCTGCTAAAATTGCAGAAACATCACATTTTGAAACCAATGAAATCCCCTATTTACAGACTGAATATGATTTTGAGATTAGACCAATTAAATCAGGCACTGAATTATCGGATGATAATTTTTTCCCAATAATGAAAATTACAAATGCATCCGGTTCATGGGAAAATATGGATTATATTCCTCCTTGTCTTACCATATCTTCATGCAGAATACTTATAGATTTGCAAGAAGAAATAAAAAAGATATCAAACGAAATAATTGTACTTATAACCAATAAAAAGTATGAACCCTATCTTTTGTATAATTTAACAATGTTATTTCTGGAATTAAATAATTATACTAAAAGCGAGACCCCTTTTGTAATGGTTTTACTCCTGAAGAAAATTTTCAAAACCATACTAATTTGCCATCCAGATTTAGACAATTGTGTCGATATCTTTATTCAAAAAGAATACGATCATGATGATATAAAGAAAAGACTCGACCAGGCCTTTCAATTTTTACAAAAATACAAAGAAGTTCTTTGCTTTGTGGAAATGGAACCGCCCAAGGATCCGGATAAAGAAGAAGAGGATGTAATAATTATATAATCATTTAAATACTGATGTTTTATGTACATTAAGATTCCTTTTCATATAAATAAAGGTGAAATAGAAACTGAAAAAGAAGATAATCAATCCATTAATAAATTTATTGAATTAATTGTATCCTCTTATTGGAGAAGTTTCAAACCTGAAAGCGATTTTGGATTTGGTTTTAAAAATTTTAAATTTGAAATTTTTGACGAAATAAACGGAACCATATTGAATAAAAAAATCAGTGAGAAATTTTATAATAAAACTAATGGGAAAAGGATTCCGGATTTTAATACAGATAATAATTATACTAAGAAAATCAATGAAACCAGTAAAAATTCAAATAGTTTTGCATGTGATCTGAAGAATACCATTGAAAAATATGAATGCAGGCTGAAAGACGTATATGTTGACATGAAATATACTCAGAAAGAAAAAATGATCACGCTATTTATAAAGGGGAAAATAAATAATGAAAAAGGAAATGATTATACTCACGAAATATCATTTCAGGTTTGGTAAAACAGTTTAACAATGAAAAACATAAATAGTAATGAATCCAGGCATCAGGACGCTGACGAGTTGTTGAAAGAGGCACTTTCTCTTTGGAAAAAAGATGGATATTATGATGATGACAATGAAAACAGCCAATTTTATAATATTGCAAAAGACCCCATTGTAAAGCTTTTTATGATTGCTTTAGCTCATCAGACAAATAATATTAAAGATGAAATATTCAGGTTTAAAGAAAATTTATTAGAAGAATTTACTGAAAAAATAATTCCTTATTATTTAATTAAACCCGTACCTGCTTTTTCTATTATTCAAACAGCCAAGGAAGAAAAAATAGAAAGCGATTGTTTTACAAGCACCGAAACACAATTTATTCTTGAAAAAGAAAATATTAAAGGAAGAGCAGGCGGGAAAGAAAACGAAAAATTTCTGTTTATACCGTTATTAAAAACAAAAATAATTAATGCTAGAATATCGTCGGTTCAAAAACGAGAGCAGAACAGATATGGTGTTACAATGAAATGTAGTGAACCTGTGTACGATTTAAGCGGGGTTTCTTTCTATTTTACAGCAAACCGATTCACAGACGTTTCAATTTCAATTAATGGCAAACAACTCCCACTGATCAAGCCGAATAATTACGAAAACCTTCCCTTTATTGAATGGTTTGATAAAGACAATATGTTATTCGACCAGTCGATGATTTATGGGAGTAAAGAATTATGGCTGGATATTTTTGCTGTAAATAATATTCAATATTTTATTGTAGATAAGCATGATCCTCAAAAAATTGGATTAGGAAGCGACAGTAATATCGAAATGATTTTTGAATTTTATACACCTGACAACAATATTAATTTTGATGAACATAATTTAAAAATTAATTGTGTCCCCATTGTGAATGTTGAGAAACAAACCGTGACCTTATCAGGCGATGAACCTATCAAAAAGATTGCGATGGAAAAAAATATCACTTTAATAAAAAATAGTGTTGAAGAAAAACAGGATTCAATGGAGCACAAGCAGTTCTTAAATTTACTCACACCTCTTCAATCCGATTACGAAAGAAATGATTTTACAATCAGACGCTTTGGCATGGAACGTTTTAATAAAAACGAACTACTTTTACAAATAAATTCGATTTTAAATAAATATACATCTGATTATTATGCCTTTATGGATAATGACGGATTGAAAGATGGAGATAAAATTAAAAATCTAAATCTTGCATTAAAAGAGGTTGTTGATGAATTAAAAAAACAGGAAAACCCCGGTTATGGTATATATCTCATGCTGAATCAAGGTGATAGTCTTTCTGAATTAAGGAAAAGTATTGAGGTATGTTATTTGCTAACTGATGGATCCCGGGCCAATGGGATAAACACAAGTTCCATCGTAGGCACTTCCATACAATTTGATGCACAAGCAACACGACTCCTAATGGAAACAACAGGCGGAAACGATATGGAAATAAATTACGAATTAAAGAAAAATATTGCTCAGTACTACTTTTTAACTAAAGATCGATTGGTAACCAAATCTGATATCAGATCATTTTGCTACAAAGAACTATTGGTGCGTTTTAATATCAATAAGGAATCCATTGAAAAAATTGATATCCGGAATGAATTCGCACAGTCTTCAGAAGGAAGGGTAAGGTATATTCTTGTTGAGATTCAGATGAATAAAGCACAAAGCAATCCATATAGGGTTGATATAGATCTAATTGAAAATCAACTAAAAAAAATGATAGAGATTCGTTCAACAAATTTATTTCCCGTTGAGGTAAAAGTGATTTAATATGGCAAAATGGCAAGAAAAATCATTCTGATACTATTTACTTTTTTCTCCCTTTTTACTCTATACGGACAAACATCTCCTGCAGATAAGGATTGTGCCAAAATAAACACACTTATTAACTGTGCGCAAAAAAAACTAGGCATTAAGTATGTTTGGGGTGCGACAGGCCCTGAAAATTATGATTGTTCAGGATTTACACAAGCGGTTTTCAAGGAGGTAAACATAGAGTTGCCTCGTACTGCCAGGGAACAGTTTCAATATAATGCTGGCCAACGGGTGGCCTTTAAGAACATTCGAAAAGGGGATCTTGTATTTTTTGTTGCACAGGAACTCGACAGGGTGGTAGGACATGTTGGAATAGCCATAACAGATTGTTCAAACAGAAGGTTTAAGTATATTAATGCTTCTTCCGGTAAGGGAGAAATATGTATAGGAGAATTCAATGAAAACATGTTCAACAAGTCTTATGCCGGCGCCAAGAGAATGATTATGTGTGCCGGAATTTCTCAAAACAATGGAGATAATTTCGGGAGCGACCCAACTAATGAAGGAGTAAAATTAAAAGATTTTCCCGAAGAGTTTTTTTACCACGATGTAATCAGTGGCGAAACGCTTCTGTCAATCGCAATAAAATATTTTGTTCAGGAGGAAGATATCATAATGTGGAACGATTTGAAGACCTCATCACTTGAAGGGGTCAAGCGATTGAAGATCTATCCGTCGGTTTTTTAGCCTTCCGATCCTTATTTGATCAGAATGCCATCGAGTTTACCTTTATGCATTAGACAATAATAAGGACTGAATAATTATCAGATCCATTTATACTCATTATCTACAAATTGCAATTCAATTTTAGAGCCTTTGGCGATCTTGCCTGAAATTAATAGTTTTGACAGGGGGCGCCTGAGACTGTTTCTGATGACTCCCAAAATGGGTCTGGCTCCAAGTTGTTTTGAAAAACCGGAATTAGCCAATGCCTTTTTAGTTTCCTCGTTAATGATTAGTTCTATTCCCATTTCGTTGACGGTAGCCAAAAGTTTTCGATAGTTAATCTCGAAGATCTTCACCACGATTTCTTCCGTTATAGGCGAGAAAGGAATAATCTCGGTGAGGCGGCCCAGAAATTCAGGTCTGAAACGTCCTGTGGCTGACATGACCTCATTTAATTGTGTTGAATCGGGAATGATCTTTTCTTCAAAAGATTTGAAAATATAATCGCTTCCAATGTTGGACGTAAATAAGATGAGCGAATTTGAGAAATCACCCTCGCGCCCCAATTTATCATGAAGTTTGCCCTCGTCAAGAATTTGAAGGAAAATATCAAACACTGAAGAATGCGCTTTTTCAATTTCATCGAAAAGAACCACCGAATAAGGTTTTTGCCTGATCTTGTTAACCAATAAACCGCCTTCTTCATAACCCACATATCCCGGAGGCGCACCGATCAAAAGTGCTGCAGAGTGTTCTTCCTTGAATTCAGACATGTCGAAACGTATCATGCTGGATTCGTCCTGGAAAAGAAATTCGGCTAAAGTTTTGGCAAGCTCTGTTTTTCCTGTACCTGTCGGGCCGAGGAAAAAGAATGAACCAATGGGTTGCCCTTTTTTACCCAAACCTGATCTGGCCTCGTATATGGCTTCGACTATCGTTTTTATGGCATGATCCTGACCGCAAACTCTTTTCTTAAGAAAATCCTCGGCATTAATCAACTTATCTCTTTCTTTTGAGCTTATTTTCCCTAAGGGAATTCCCGACAATTGAGATATGATAATGGTTAGATCATATTCGTCGATTTTCTCTTTTTTCTCAGTACTTATTTTAGCCAGTTTATCCAGCAGGTTTTTAATGTAATTCAGTTTTTCTTCGGTATTTTTTATGTCAAAAAAGTCGGTCCCGTCTTCAACCCGCGAAATAAGTGAATGACTTATCCTGTCATATACCTCCTGGTATAACCAGTTAATTTCATAGGTCAACAGTTTTTCATCTGTGCCTTTAGATTTTTCAGATACCTTGTTGCACTTTTCGTTTAGTTTTTTGATTTCATCTGACGAAATCATATTCATGGTGTTTACCAGCGCCATAGCCCTGTCGAGCAGATCGATGGCCGATGAAGGTAAGGATTTCTCGTTCAGATAGCGTTTTGATAGCCTGATCGCCTCATGAATTACTTTTTCATCAACCTTAACGCCATGATGTTCTTCATAGGCAGGCATGATCTCGCTTATGATCCTGAACGATTTGTCTTCAGCAGGCTCAGTAAATTTAATTCTTTCGAACTTTCCCCTGAAATCACTATCGGTTTCAATATTCTTTGTATAGCCGGCAACCGAACAGGTGCCGATAATCGTAAAACTGCCTTTATTTAATTCCTGCTTGATTATGCTTGAGAGGTTGGACAAGGGGCCGTGTTTTTCGAAAATGTTCTGAATTGATTCGATGATCAATATCGGTTTTTCGAAGGTTTTGATATCGTCGGCTACTTTTTTAAACCTGTCCTCAACCTCTCCATTGTAGCTTGCCCCGGTTATCAGGTCACCCATATCCAGTTCAAAGATACGGGCATTTTTTAGAAACTCAGGTATATTGCCATGGGCAACTCTTTGCACCAATCCTGTAATTAATGAAGTTTTGCCAACTCCTGATTCGCCGATGATAAGTACATTTGATTTTGATTTTCGGCCCAGAATTTCAACTATAGTTAAAATATCTTTTTCAAGCCCAATTATCGAATCTTCATTTCCATCGGCTACTATGGCTAGTTTATCAATGCAATATTGATTCAGAGCCTTTTTATCACTATACATTGAGGCGCTTTTTCCCGATGAACTCTTGCCGGATTTGGGGGCTACGGCAACGTTGGCTATAATTTCATTATTTGTAAGTGACAATGTTTTCAACTGCTCGAACGAGAATCCTACTCCCGGAGTGCACAAGGAGGCCAATATACAAATAGGGTCGACGTACTCTTTATCGAACTGAAGTTTATAATTTTCAGCTTCTTCAAATACTGCTAAGGACTCATCGCTGAGTGACAGATCCGATTTGGCTGAAGTTGTTTTGCTTAATAAACCGATTCTGGCATCAGCCCAATCGAGAACATAATAATAGTCTTTATCAATTTTATCCAAAAACTCAATTAGACCAAAATCCTTATGTAACAAAGCTTTTAATAAATGAGCAGGATAAATGGCATCGTTCATGAAATCTTTTGCGTAAGATTCGGCGATGTGTAAAATTTGATTTTTCTGATCCATATAATTAAAATAATTAATCACATAATTGTTTAAGTAAAGATATTAATTAGGATATAAAAATACAAAAAAATTATCACAACCCGATTAACAAAAAAAAATTAACTATTAAATTTTAGTCAAGTCAGACTCAATTGTAACAAATCAAAAATTATCTGGAATCCACTATTTATTTTAATACCTTCCAAAAAAATAAATATTTACAGCTAATTTCTGAATATGAAATTACAATCTCAATTTACAATTAACATTCACCATCATATTCTTTTCCGTGAAAATTGTCATTCAAAAAATTCCAAAGATTGTTCAATTTGAAATTATTATCACTCATTTGCCTTATAAATACTCGTTTATTCAATTTAATTCATAAATATTCTTAAATAGTTAAGTAATATTCCAGTATGTTGCTAATTTTGTTATAATTTTCACATTATTTTTGTACCTTTATCCTAAATTTGTTAATATGAAAAAGTATTTCGTTGTTTTCCTTTTTGCTTTATATTTTGTAAATGCTGATTGTCAGACTCTAAAAACATACAATGACTATTTTGTAAAAGAAACGAATCCTGTTATACTTAAATTTACTGATCCAAATTTTCCTAATGAAAATATGGAATTGGAAATTAAAAACAATAAGATGGAAGAATATGCAAAATTACATCCTCCTATCCCACTTCTTCACAACACAGGAAATCAGGCTCAGGACAATATCCAGTGCAGTCAAGCTAAAGCTATATGGTTAAAAAACAATCCATACTACCCACAGTTTATTCCCTACCATCTTTACAACAGGCTTCTAACTCCCGAAGATGATATTAAATTGTACGAAGCTGCAAAAGTTGCCTGGAGTGCTTTTAATTCGGAAAAATTCCTTGAAATACAAAATTCATTATTAAATATTAAAAAAAGACAGTAACTTAAGCCATTTTATAATTGTGAAGTTAATTAAGAACGGGCCATTATGAAAAACCATATCAATTTCTACGCAATATTCTTTCTAATTTTTTTTATTATACCATTTTCTGCCTTTAGCCAGATATTGTTTACTGAGAACTTTGAGACTGCAGGTACAGCACAAACCCAACTTACCGCAACATCTTTTATCGGATGGAAGAATTTTAACGTTTCAGGATCCAATAATTATTGGTGGATTTTTGATAACACTCGTTGTGGAGTTATAACAGGAACTTATTCTTTGGCTATCAGCAAAAATTCACCTGCTACCAGTGGAACAATTCCTGCATATAATGCAACTGCAAGCTCAAACCAAGTTGCATATTTCGGTTCAAAAATCAATGCTGTTGGGTATTCGAGCGTTAAATTAAATTTTAATTGGAAATGCAACGGTGAAATAATAGGAAGTACCTATTATGATTACGGAAGAGTCTGTTATTCTTTTGATGGCACCATATGGGTTGATTTTCCAACATCTGCGAATTATCAAGGTCAAACAGCAACTCAAACTGTTACAAATCTTGATATTTCTGCTGTAGATAATTCACAGTTTTACCTTGGTTTCAGATGGATAAATGATGCTTCAAATGCAAATAATCCCCCTTTGATAATTGATGATATATCAGTCACTGCTTCAATAGCATCTTCAATGACCTTCATCTCATGCACAGCTACTCAAAACAATACTAGCACTCTTGCTCCGTCAGCAGTTACACAAGAAATAATCGGTATACAAATTGTTACTTCTGGGTCTGCAAATCCCCTGTCAGTGACTCAATTCACTGTTAATGCAAATGGCTCAACCAATATTAATGATATAAATGCAACCAATTCTGCAAAAATTTATTATACAGGAACTAGTGCAGCTTTTGCAACTACAACATTATTTGGACAAAATACACCAGCTATAGCAAACTACAATATTGCAGGAAGTCAAACCTTATCATCTGGTACTAACTATTTCTGGTTAGTATATGATATTAATGCGGGGGCTACCTTAGGCAATGTTGTTGACGGAGAATGTACATCATTAAATGTGAGTGGAGTTAGAACCCCAACTGTTACAGCACCAGGTGGAAACCGAACCATTGCGCTATCCTATTGTACCAATACAAATACCACAAGTTCCAATTATTACATTAATAACTTTTCTACCACTGGAGGTGTTTCAAATATTACAAATAATGGTTCTGGTTTTTCCACCAATGGTTATGGAAACTTTACCGGCTTGACTGTCTCTGGCATACAAGGCAATAGCATAAATTTCTCCACTAGTTTTGGGAGTTCCTCTTCCTACACATTTGGGTTAGGAATTTTTATCGATTGGAACCAGGACGGTGATTTTGCTGATGCAGGAGAACAGGTTTATAATTCTGCAGGCTATATTTCTTCCGCAACCGGAAGTTTTTCTGTCCCATTAACTGCGACACCCGGCAATACCAGAATAAGAGTAGTGGCTGACTATCTGTCAACTACGCCGGTTGCCTGTCCTGGAAATTCCCATACTGAATGTGAAGACTATACTTTTAATGTTATTGCTCAAGTGGCTTGTGCCGGAACTCCAAATGCTGGAAGTGCAACGATTTCATCATCTTCTGGGTGTAGTGGAGCAGTTTTCTTTCTTTCTGCAGCTGGTTTAAGCACTGGGAGTGGTATCAGTTATCAGTGGCAATCATCAGTTGATGGCATTTCGGGATGGAGCAATATCTCTGGTGCAACCAGTTCATCTTATTCTACAACTACAGCTTCAACTGCCTTTTACCGTCTTATGACAACTTGTTCTTTTAGTAGCCTTGGTAATTATACCAATGTAGTATCATACAACATTGTCAATTGTACAAATACAAATGTCCCGGTTTCCGGTTCAAATAATGTAGCATGTGGTTCAGGCACAAACTTATATGATAATGGTGGACCAGCAGCTGACTATAGCGCATCTTCCAATGGCTATACTGTTTTAGAAAATTCCGGTACTGGAATAATTACTATTACAGGAACTTATACCGGAATTGAAACCTGTTGTGATCACCTCAATTTCTATTCTGGTATTGGTACTGGTGGCACTTTGTTAGCCACGTACAACGGAACAGGTACAATCACTCCGATCATAAGTGCAGCAGGTGCAGCAATAACCGTTCAATTTACTTCTGATGGTTCAGTGCAAGGTGCCGGATTTGAAGTTCAGGTAAATTATTCAGGTGCTTGTGCTGTTTGTTCCGGGACACCAAGTGCAGGTATGGCAATTGCAATCCCTGCAACAATTTGTATTGGAAGTTCTTCAATTATTACTGTAAGTGGATATCCCAATTCCAACGGACTTAATTTCCAATGGGAGTCGTCACCTAACAACAGCTTTTGGAGCACGATAGCCGGAGCTACATCAAATTCATATATCGCTATACCTGCCTATAGCATGTATTATCGTTGTAAAATAACCTGCACAAATAGCGGATTATTTGGATTTTCTGCAAGTGCTTTTGTTAGTATAACATCGCAACCTAATGATTTACCCTGTAATGCTCAAACCATTCTTATTAACGATTTAACCCCCGGTGATTTGTCGTGTGCAACAGGTACAGGCGAACCTGCTGTTCCTCCATGCTGGACTAATGGTGTAATAAATACGGTTTGGTATAAATTTCAGGCGCCAGCTTCAGGCAATGTTAAAATCAAAACTATTGTCGGTACCTTGCTGAATACTCAGATTGCTCTTTATTCAGGTACTTGTGGACCCGGCTTAACCTTGGTCTTATGTAATGATGATGTTTCGGCATGTGGTTCGAGCTATTATTATAATTCTGAATTATCGGCTTCGGGGCTGACTGTCGGAGCCTGGTATTATATTGCTGTGGATGGATACAGTAATCTGGCAGGAACATTCTCTATTGTATGGGTTGATGCAGCTACACCCTGGCCACCTGTTCCCGGCCAGGATTGTATATCTGGAGTACCCTTATGTTCTTCTACTTTTTCTATTGGCAACCCAGGTTATCAGGCTGTGGGAAATATTTGCGATTTTCCAGGAGGTAGTGGAAATTGCTTATTATCAGGAGAAAGAGGTTCAGTTTGGTATGAAATAACTATAAATGCAAGTGGCAACCTAATGTTCACTCTTGAACCTAATGATGCAGTCGCTGACCTTCCAGGTTTGGTTACAGATGATGGCACAGACTATGATTTCGGCATCTGGAAGAAAACCGGAACCGGGGCTGTTACCTGTGCAGATATTGCTGCCGGGGCCATACCACTTGCCTGTAATTACAGCTATATTGGTGTTACAGGATTATATTCGGGGGGCATAACTCCACCTTCTGATTCATATACCGGACATACTTATACTGCCGGTGCTTACGATGCTGCATTTGAACCACCGCTTGCCGTATCTGCAGGTGAAGTTTATTGGTTGGTAATTAGTAATTTCTCGAATAGCTTATCAGGTTTTGCAATAGATTTTCTCAATTCTACTAATGGGTTTAATTTTAATATCCCAAATCCTCTAATTTGGACGGGGGGTGCATCAAGTACCAATTGGTTTGACCCTAAAAACTGGGGAAATTGCTCGCAAATACCCGATTCATCCCATAGCTGCATTGTTGCTGCTTCATCCTTTTATCAACCCGTTATTAATGCTGCAGGGGCAGAATGCAAATCAATTACCATCAATTCAGGAGCTTCGTTGACCATAAATAGTGGTTTTAATCTGAATGTTTATGGTAGTTATAATAATCAGGGATCATTTAATGCAAGTCCGGCTTCAAGTGTTACCATTGTGGGTGGTGCAACTCAAGCTCTGGATGGCATTATGGTTACCCCATCTGAATTTTTCGATCTGATTATTAATAAACCCGTTTCAAAAAATGTTAATGCAAACCAACATATTGAATGTGATGGATCTTTCAGGACGATGAATACTAATGGCAAGATGAATATGAATAGTAACAACCTGACCATTGGTGGCAACTTCACCAATTTCAATGGAAATTCTACTTATAATCCCGGCACCGGCACACTGTTTTTCGACGGTAGTTCAGGCCAGACATATACAAACATCAATAATATACTAATCCTTAATAATTTAACCATGATTCATACCGGTAGCGGTGTCACTATAACAAAGGATTTGATACTTGGCGCTTCAGGTATTTTAACGCTTACTTCGGGTAAAATAATTACTGATGGTTACACAGTTATTGTTAATTACAAAGCCTCCGGAGCTGTAACCCCCGGAAATACGACCAGCTATGTGGAAGGAAATTTACGCAGGTATTTAAATCCGACAGGTTCTTATGATTTTCCGGTGGGGCATGCATTAAAAGGTTATCAACGGGCCAATTTCAATTTTACTGTTGGCACTTCAATTGATCATCTGACAGCATCCTTCACACCTTATAGCTCGCTCCCAGGCCCATTAAACCTTACTGAATGCAGTGTTACTTATAATATGCCTCCATTGGATAACGGATTTTGGACCCTTACAGCTAATGCTAATCCTCAAACCGGTAAATACACTGCCACATTGTACAACCTGAATTATACTAATGCATCAGGGGGTACAGCTTTTACAGTTATGTCAGCTCATAGCAGCCTGGGCGGCACATGGCAGTTGCTGAATGGTGACGGAACGAACGGAACCTGTGTGAGCAGTCCAGTAACTGCTGTGGTACGTCAGAATATGTCGGGCTTTAGTAACTTTGGTACCGCTATTACCAATTCAGGTCCGCTGCCTATTGAATTGCTATCGTTTACTGGGAAGGCATTTGGTAAAGTCAACCTGCTTGAATGGACAACAGCAACAGAGACCAATAATGATTATTTTGTGCCGGAAAAATCTGCGGATGGAGTGAACTTTGTGGAAATGACTCATGTGAAAGGTGCCGGTAATAGTAACTCGAAATTGTATTACAGCCTGACCGATGCTGATCCGATATCTCCGGTGACGTATTATAAACTTAAACAGGTTGATTTCGACGGACAATATAGTTATTCAGATATTATCAGTGTCGACAGGAATAATGTTGACAGCGAACAAGAAGTAGTAAGTATTTTTCCCAATCCGGCATCAAACCTTATTAATATTGAATTATTTGCTTCGCAGGAAGGCTATGTTGAAATAACAATAATGGATATGTTCGACCAGATAATTTTCAGGCGCAATGATGCAATTCAATCAGGAAAAAACATTTTAACATACGATATCAGTACGTTTGCGCAAGGTATGTATTTTACCCATGTTAAATTTATAGCATCGGGCAATACAACGGTTAACCGTTTTGTAAAAAAATAAGGTTCAAAAATTGTAAATCCAAAAAAAGAGGCTGCCATTACGTAATGGCAGCCTCTTTTAATTCATTGCAGTTAAGTTCAATAATTTTCTTCTTTTATCTGCATGAAGGCTTTCGAATGCAAGCAGGCAGGGCAGTTTTCGAGGGCTTTTTCCGATTCGTAAACATAGCCGCAGTTGAGGCATTTCCACCAAACCTTACCGTTCTTCATAAACACTTTGTCGTCCGATACATTCTGCAGCAACTTTAAATAGCGGCGTTCGTGCTCAGCTTCTACTTTCGCGATCATTTTAAATGCGGTGGCCACTTCCATAAAGCCTTCTTCTTTTGCAATTTCGGCAAACTTCGGATACAGGTCGGTCCATTCTTCGTGTTCACCTTCGGCAGCAGCTTTGAGGTTTTCTTTGGTGGTACCAATGATGCCAGCCGGGTACATGGCCGTAATTTCAACACCGCCTCCTTCTAAAAACTTAAAAAATCGTTTGGCATGTTCTTTTTCCTGCAACGAGGTTTCCATAAAAATGTTGGCAATTTGCTCGTAACCTTCTTTACGGGCCGCACTGGCAAAAAACTCGTAGCGGTTGCGAGCCTGCGATTCGCCGGCAAAGGCTTTCAGCAGGTTTTGTTCGGTTTGGGTTCCTTTGATTGATTTTGTCATAGTAGTATTTTTTTGGTTAAAGTTTTATAAAATCTTCTTTAGGGGCGCCGCATAGCGGACAAGCCCAATCGTCAGATAAGTCAATAAATTTGGTATCGTGTTCTGACTCATCATAAATATATCCGCACACGCTGCACTTAAATTCGGCAGCTTTGGTTTCGGGAGTTTTACTTTGTAATTTCGACAGATCGATATAGGTGGGCGCATTTTTAGGCGAGAGACCTTTTTTAACTTCACGGTAATACTGATAGGTGATGGGATCGAGACGATTGTCTATTATTTCGGAATGTAGCAGCAATGCCGTAAACATCCAGTGGGTATCCATATCGATGGTGTTTTCGACCCGACATTCCAGAAAAGATAAGGAATGATTGAGCACCACCGGCACACCATTTTCCGTATAGTGGATGTTCATGCCATTGAATTTATCGAACTCACGTCCGCTTTTATAGCCGAAACGCGAAAAAATTTCAGCAGGTGTGTTGATTTCAAGTATGGATACGGCAAACAGGCCCGTGCTACGAATAAAATCAGAGGTATAATTATCTTTATTACAACATATCGCAAAACGGGGAGGCTGGGCGGTTGCCTGAAAAACGGTGTTGCTGATAAATCCGTTTCCACGGTTTTGGTTGCCCGAGCTCACGATGTATAATCCGTATGAAATGCCGTAAAGTGCTTCGTAATCGATCATGAAAAAATCTTTTAAATTTTGGAACGACTTGAAATTTCCGATAAATTTACTCAATAATTACTCAATACCACATTTTTGTGCAACAATTATTTTCTGGTCTTAATAGCGGATTAATTTCCGGCAAAAATTATCCTGCCCTGATTGTATCATTATGTAATAAATGCCCTTGGCCATTTCGGGAAGTTCAATTTTATTTTCGACAGAGTTCAATTCTATCTGCTCTTTATAAACCACCTGTCCGGTGGAATTTATGAAGGTTACATCGGTGAGGCTGGCGGTTTGGGCCGATCGCAGAGTTATTTCGTGGTGAAACAAAGTGGGGAATATCTGAAAATCCGATCCAACGGAAGATATTTTTTCGACACCCACATAGTTGGTTTCTATGCCGGTTAGTTGAATGTTGTCGAAGGATACAAAAAACTGGCTGCCATCGTTGTACTCACAACCAGGTTCGAAATAGAACAGCACATTGGTCAGGTTTGAAATCACCGCCATGTTGAAAAACACCTCCACATGAGCCCAGTTGCGGGCTACGTTAAAGCGAAATCCGAAGCCATTGGCCCCGAAATTTATCATGGATTCTACCCCGTTAATCTTTATGTGGGTAACCGGGTTTTTATAGGTACCCGAACCCTGATCCCAAATATAGAAACGTATCCAATCGTTAGGATGGCTGGCAAAATAGGAGTTCGACATATCGAAACTCAGCATCACAGTGTCCCAAATGCTGCAATTGGCCTGCGGAAGGCGGACAAAATTGCCCCAAAAGTTGTTATTGCTGCCCGAATAGCCAATGTAGCCACCGGGGTTGCCTCCGGTCGCCATCCAACTGATGGGAGTGTTGGAACTGGGAGCAAACCATGCGGTGGTGGAACCCGAAGTGCCGTGCACCAGCACATCGGTATCGAATGTTTGGGTGGGCATGATTTGCTGGGCATACAGGCCTGAACTGAATAGAAAAAGGATAATGAATAGTGATCGCTTCATAAATTTGAGAATTTGGGACAAATTTAAAAAAATTATAATAGAACTGATGTGTCCTGCCATATAATTTTAACCCCGGATTGAAGACTTCGGGTGTTCGAAACATAAAATTTAGTTGAATAACGAACAGATAAATCGTTAAAACGATTAAAAAGGTAGAGTTTTCTGCCATAGCCCACGGTTTAAACCGTGGGCTAAAAGAGATCTCAATTGATATGAAATGGTTTTAACCATTTACAGAATAAAATAACAGGTTTCGAACACTCAAGAAAGCATTTCCCCGCGAGTGGAGGAACGTAAATGTTAGCATAAGGATCACAAATGTTAGCATAAGGATCGCAAATGTTAGCATAAGGAACGTAAACGTTAGCATAAGGATCGCAAATGTTAGCATAAGGATCGTAAATGTTAGCATAAGGATCGCAAACGTTAGCATAAGGATCGTAAATTTTACGATAAGGATCGCAAACGTTAGCATAAGAATCGTAAACGTTAGCATAAGGATCGCAAATGTTAGCATAAGGATCGCAAATGTTAGCATAAGAATCGCAAATGTTAGCATAAGGATCGCAAGCGTTGGGAGTGTTCTCTAAACTGTGCTTTTTTGAATATTTCATTTGAAGAGAAAGAAGCGAATTGCTTCTTCCCCTTCTCCGATCTTTAACTCCAGACTCCCAACTTTTATGCTGAGCCTAGCCGAAGCATCAAACTTCTTCCTATCTTTGCAAAAAACATCTGCATGAACAAATCAATCGACCCTATCGGAAAACTCATGGGTTTGCGCTACAAATCGCACCCCTGGCATGGTATTGACCTCGGACCCAACGCTCCCGAAGAACTTACCTGCTATATAGAAGTAGTGCCCACCGATACGGTGAAATACGAAGTTGACAAAACCACAGGCTACCTGAAGATTGACCGTCCGCAGAAATATTCTAACATCATTCCGGCGCTCTACGGCTTTATACCCCAAACCCATTGCGGAAATATACACGCCGACATCACCAATAAAAAGCTTGGCCGCACCGACATCACCGGCGACAACGATCCCCTGGATATTTGTGTTCTGACTGAAAAAGAGATCACGCATGGCAACCTCCTGGTTAAGGCCCGGCCTATAGGAGGTTTTCGCATGGTTGATCGCAACGAAGCCGACGATAAGATCATTGCAATACTGATTGATGATGCTGTTTACGGAGGTTACCGCGACATATTGCACTGCCCTGATGCAGTTATAAACCGTCTGAAACATTATTTTCTCACCTATAAAGATATGCCCGGCGAAAAACGCGGAGTAGAAATACCCGAGATTTATGGCAAAGAAGAAGCCCTTCGCGTAATACATGCCACCATGGAAGATTACCGCGTATACGTCGAAAAGCTATTGTTCAGCTAAGCCGTCACCGCTTAGGCCAATTGCTGTTCCCCTGAACTTATTCCGATAGAATTAAAAACATGGTCTTAATTTCATCTCCGATTCATTATACCATTTATTAGTAGCATCGGCATCAACTCCTGATATAAAATCGGGGCAAGCTATGGTTACTTATTTTTAGATTGGACTAAAAAAATGAGTACAATTGGCATTATTTGTTATCCTGACAATCATTTTATTGTTTTAATATTTTTTTTTAAAAAACTTTTGTTTTGAAAAAAAATACTAAGTTTGACGAAAAAATAATTATAATGGAAAACAAAGGACTGGAATTTTACCAACAAGCCGGAAAACGCGCCATGCAATGGCACAAAGACAACATTACGAACATGAAAAAATGCCGTTTCGATACGATAGCGGTTCACGGTGTTTACTCCATGCAGGAGGCGATGGATTTTAACCAGGGTTCAATCATCGAGCCCATGTATATGTCGACCTCGCAAGCCTACCGCGATTCAGACGAAATGGAAGCCGCTCTGGGCTATACCATACCCACCTGGTGCTATTCGCGTATAGCCAACCCCAGTATGTATTATATGGAAGGTACTCTGGCGCTAATGGAAGCTTACGGAGCCGATATCGAAACATCGTGCTGTGCGACTTCCTCAGGCATGGCTGCCATTGCTGCAGCGGTTGATCCTTTTTTATGTGTCGACCCCAAAAGACCCAACCAAAAAATGAATTTTGTGGCAACCTGCCAGGTTTACGGCGGTACCTTTCAGCAATTTGGGGTTCGGAAAGACCAGGAAAAGAACATAGAGTGGCGCAAAGTGATCAACTCGAATAATATTGATGAATGGGCTTCGAAAATTGACGAAAACACACGATTTATTTATGGTGAAATGCCGAGCAACCCTTCGCAGGCATTTTTCGATATGAAAAAAGTGATAGAACTGGCCCATTCGCATGGTATTCCTGTAATTATCGATTCAACCGTGGCTACCCCTGCCCTGCTTCGTCCGATCGCCTTGGGAGCTGATATTGTCATACAATCGGTATCCAAAACACTTACCTCCGGCGGATTTGGCATTGCCGGGGCTGTTATCGCTCGCAAAAACCTTACCTCGCGCTATGGTCCCGACGAAATGAAGGCCGATTTCGGCACTTATATCAAACTTTTACCCAATCGTGATAACGGGCCCAACATATCGCCATTCAACGCAATGATGACCATGAACGACATGCGCACACTCCGCTCAAAAATCGATATGTTCAGCCGCAGCACCATGAAAGTGGCAAAATATCTGGCTGGTCATAAACATATTCAGCAGGTTGATTACTTAGGCCTCGAATCACATCCGCTGCACAAACTGGCTTCTGAATATCTGTGGCTGGTTGATGCCGAATATGATGAACTTTATGGAAAACCGGTGAATCGCTACGGACACCTGATGTCGTTCCATATTAGAGGCGATGCCCAGCAAACCCGCGATGTTTTTGATGCTTTCCAGCGTATCTGGCGTGCCACCGACCTGGGTCGCATCAAATCGGTTGCTACTATTCCGGCCATATCAACCCATTCGCAACAAGGCGAAGAAGGCCGCAAACTGGCCGGCATACCTTCAAACCTTATTCGTTTATGTGTGGGTGGCGAACATCCCGACGATATTATTGCCGACCTCGATCAGGCATTAGGGGTGCTTGATGGCAAAAAAGTTTATTTTACATCACCCGAATATTCCGCAGGGGGAGCTTCATCAGCAACTTTACGAAAAAAATTATAATTCATTAATTCATCTAATAAAAAATAATCATGAAACAACACATTGCCATTATTGGTTTTGGTACCGTTGGACAAGGTATCGCCGAAATTCTTTTAAGCAAAAAAGATTTTTTGAAAGAAAAATACGATTATGAATTTACTATTGTAGGCATTGCAGATGCATTTTATGGAAATAGTTATAATCCGAGAGGGCTTAACGTTCCCCTATTATTAGCCGAAGCAAAAGCAAAGAAAAAATTCACCCACGACCTTTACAAATTTGATACCGTCGATTTAATAAGAGACTGCAACGCCAATCTGATCTGCGAATTAACTTATACTGACCTGCGAAACGGTGGAGCTGCCATGGAACATATTAGAACAGCACTTAGCTCCGGAAAACATGTTGTTACCAGCAATAAAGGACCTGCCGCACTGAAATATAAGGAATTTAGCAGAATGGCCGAAAATAACGGTGTTAAATTCATGATCGAAGGCACTGTGGTTGCCGGAACTCCTGTTATTAATCTGGCCTTGGGCCCATTGGCCGGTTGCGAGATCACAAAGATCAAAGGTATTCTTAATGGCACTACCAATTATATGCTTACCGAAATGGAAAAAGGCATGGACTATGCGGCAGTACTTAAAGTTGCCCAGGAATTGGGTTATGCCGAAGCTGATCCTACGGGCGATGTGGAAGGATTTGATGCCCGCGGAAAAGTTTGCATTTTAGCCAATGTGGTAATGGGAAGTCCATTAAAAATGGCCCAGATCGAATGCAAAGGCATCACAGGCATCACATCAGCCGACATAGAAGAAGCCAAAAAACTGGGGAAACGCTGGAAACTGATTGGGTGTGTTGAAAAGAAAGACGGACAGGTTGTAGGTTCAGTTGCTCCCGAAATGGTGGATCTGTCGCACCCTCTTGCCGGAGTAATGGGAGCAAAAAATGCATTGACCTTTACCACCGACATGCTTGGCGAGGTAACCATAATTGGCCCCGGAGCCGGTCGCATGGAAACAGGCTTTGCTATTCTGTCAGATATTTTGGCTATTCATAACAAATAGGAGTTTGGAGTTTGGAGTTCGCAGTTTGGTTTGAGAAATGAGTATTCATGGTCATTCATCGTCAATAATAGTCATTTATTGTGGTTGAAAGTCTTAAACCTAACTCTTGAAATAATAATAAATTAACAAAACATTGAATCATGGCATACACTGGGAAATACCTTAAAATAGATCTGAACACACAAAAGGTTGAATTCGGACAGACAGAAAAGTCGCTTATCGAACAATTTATTGGTGCAAAAGGAATGGGCTTTGCAATGTTAAACAGGTTGAACCCCTCTCCTGCTCCTTTTGATGCTGAAAATCCTTTAATCTTCATCAACGGACCCTTCACAGGTACAAAAATGCAAACCAGTGCGCGAACCACTCTGGTAACGCGTTCGCCTCTTAGCGGTTGCGCCCAGGATTGCCATTGCGGTGGCAGTTTTGGCCCCAGACTTAAATTTGCCGGTTATGATTACCTATATATCACCGGGAAATCAGCGAAGCCTGTCTATATTTACATCCATGAAGATAAAGTTCAGTTTCTGGATGCAGCCGATCTGTGGGGAAAAGGTATTTTCTTTACAAACGATGAATTGCAGAAGCGTCATGCAGGTATTGATCCTCGCGTAGCCGCTATAGGTCCTGCCGGGGAAAATCTTTCGAAAATTTCCTGTATTGGAATTGATAAACATCGTCAGTTCGGCCGTGGTGGTGTGGGTGCTGTGATGGGTTCGAAAAATCTGAAAGCGGTTGTAGTTGATGGAAACATTCCCATAAAAATCTTTGATGAGGCAAAATTCAAAGAATTGAATCTGGAAGCTACCAAAAACATACTGAACAATCCGAACATCAAGTTTCGCAGGCTGAAAGGGACCATGAAGTGCATACGTTCCTGCCAGAACAACGAGATACTTCCAGTTAAGAATTGGCAGAAGGTTCAGTACGATGATTTCGAAAAAATAAGTTCAGAAACCACACGCCAGGAACTGAACTGGGAAGATACCGGATGCTACAACTGTTCCATTCGTTGTTCCAAATGGGCTCGCTGGGATGGTCACGAGATAGAAGGACCTGAATACGAAACAGCCGCTTTCCTGGGTTCTTCATGCGAAATAGCTGATATCAAATCCATAGCTTTGGGCAACGAGATATGCAACGATCTGGGTCTCGACACCATCAGCGCCGGCGGTACCATTGGCTTTGCCATGGAATGCTACGAAAAAGGATTACTGGAAAACACCAATGGCTTATCGCTCAACTGGGGAAACTCCGATGCACAGCACCAACTCCTTCATTTGATGGCAAACAGAACAGGTCTGGGCCAATTGTTCGCTGATGGTACCCGTGAAGCAGCCACTAAAATAGGAAAAGGTAGTATGGACTTCGCCATTCAGATCTGCGGAATGGAACTGTCGGGCATCAACCCCAAAGGCTCGCTCACCATGGGCGTAGCTATGGCTGTTGCTGATTTTGCCAGCCACACACGATTGTGGATAGCAGAAACCGAAATGGGACCGGATTTCAAAATAGAAGATATTCTTCCGGCAGTTATTGAAGGCATTGACACCACGAATGTGAGAAACAGTATGGTGGTTTGCGATTTCGTACCTTTAGGACTACCCGTACTGGCCGGATTGCTGAATGCTGCTACCGGAAGCAATCATACCGCAGAAAGTTTATTGAAAACCGGAGCAAAGATCACTCATCTGGCGCGCTGGTATAATCTGCGCAACGGACGTTCCGATGCCAACGACACCTTGCCTGCACGCTTTTATAACGAAACCAGCCTGGCCGGTTTTATGAAAGGCAAAAAACTGGAAGAATCCTATTTCAAAACTTTCATTCATCAATATTACGACAACCGCAAATGGGATAATGACGGGAAACCTACCCAGGAAGTGTTAAAAGAATACGAACTGATATAAAAGAAAAAGCCTCTGAAACTACAGAGGCTTTTTCCTTTTTAGTCCATATACCCGTATTTATAATCCTTAGCAGGCATTAATGTTTCCTTGATGGTACGGGGGCTAACCCAGCGCAAGAGGTTCAGATAACTTCCCGCTTTGTCGTTGGTGCCGCTGGCCCGCGAACCACCGAAAGGCTGCTGGCCCACCATGGCTCCCGAAGGCTTATCGTTTATATAGAAATTACCGGCTGCATAGCGCAAGGTGCGACAGGCTTCCAGCATGGCAAATTTATCATTGCTGAAAATAGCGCCGGTCAAAGCATAAGGGGAAGTTTTGTCGCACAATGCCAAAGTTTCAGAGAATTTGTCATCTTCATAAACAAATATGGTCATCACAGGTCCGAATATTTCTTCTTCCATGGTAATAAAATGGGGATCATTAGTCACAATAACCGTGGGCTGCACAAAGTAGCCTATTGATTTATCACCAATGCCTCCTGCAATGATCTCCGCATTGGTTGAGTTCTTTGCCTTGTCGATATACGACATGATGCGGTCGAAAGCCGTTGCGTCTATCACGGCATTCACAAAATTATTAAAGTCTCTCACATCCCCTACCTTAATGGTCGACAACATGGAAAGAACTATCTCTTGGGTCTTGTTCCACAAAGAGCGCGGAATATATGACCTGGAAGCCGCCGAGCATTTCTGTCCCTGATACTCGAATGCGCCGCGAACAATAGCCGTAGCCAGTTCCTGAGGTGAGGCTGAATGATGAGCAAAAATAAAGTCTTTTCCGCCCGTTTCGCCTACCAATTTAGGATAGGACCTGTATTTTGGCAGGTTTTCCGTTACTTTTTTCCAGAGGCTGTCGAAGGTGGCATTGGAACCGGTGAAATGCACTCCGGCCATGTCGGGATGATTCAATACTACTTCGCTGATCAGTGCACCGCTGCCCGGTACAAAATTGATAACACCATCGGGCATGCCGGCTTCCTTCAGTACCAACATTAGATAATAGTTTGACAGCAAAGAGGTCGAAGCGGGTTTCCATACCGTGGTGTTGCCCATCAAGGCTACGCTGGTATTGAGATTGGATGCTATGGCTGTGAAATTGAAGGGTGTGATCGAATAAATAAATCCTTCCAGCGGGCGATACTCGAGGCGGTTGATGTTGTTCAGATCCGACTTGGGCTGCTCACTATAGATCAGAGAAGAAAAATACACATTGAACCTCAGGTAATCTATTACTTCGCAGGCAGCATCAATTTCGGCCTGAAATACATTTTTGCCCTGCCCCAGCATGGTGGCCGCATTGATCACATAACGGTATTTCTTTGACATTAAATCTGCTGCTTTCAGAAAAATTGAGGAACGGTCGATCCACGACAAGTTCATCCAACATTCCTTTGCATTCAGGGCTGCTTCTATAGCCATGCGGGCCTCTTCAGCCCCGGCCTGGTGATATTCGGCCAGCACATGCTGATGATCATTGGGCATAACTACCCGCGCTGTGTTGCCGGTTCTTATTTCTTTTCCGCCAATGATAAGCGGAATGTCGAGTTTTACGGATGACTGCCGTTCCAACTCTTTTTCCAGTTCCTCTCTCTCCTTGCTTCCTTTCAGATAAGTCAGAATGGGCTCGTTGGGAGGATTGTCGAATACAAATATTGCGTTGTTCATGTTGATTAAGTATTAAGGGTATTACGGATAAGATTCGTTCAATATCCGGTACAAAATTACCTAATTTTCAGCAAACAACAAAATTATTTAGAACAAATCAAAATAGTATTTTACTCTTTCGTCTTTGTATTCAATACTTTCATGACATTTAATTTATCTGCAATAAGCAACAAAATGAATGAAGCCAATGCTGCCACGAATAAACCTATCATGAGAATAGCATAGTATTTCACTGTCCATTCCAATGCCACTTTCAGGCGGGTTGGAAATCCTATTTTTTTCACTATCGTAGTTCCTTCATACAAAGAAAATTTAACCGTACAGAACTCATTTTCCGAATCGAAATTACCCAGATCAACACCCAACTCCTGAAGACGGCTTTCTATTTCCAGAATCTTATCGTGCAAGCCAATGAAATCAGCAACGGCACCGGGCTTGTTCTTAAGCTCGTTGAGCGATGCCAGGGTTTTTTCCAGCGATAGTTTCTGAGCATTGAGCTGGCGGTATTCGTTGGTTTTATCAGTTTTGGTGATCTCTTTCGACTTAACAACCCCGATTTTCAATACAGCCTGATAAAAAGCATCAAATTTATCTGGTGTGACACCCAACATCAGCTGCAACTCACGATTTCCATTGTTTCCAGAATTCTGTTCATACTGAATAATGGCGTCAAACGATTTTACCACTTTGCGAATCTCTGCCTCGTCATCCTCAAATTTACTAGTTTTAGATTTTACAGTGGCTATCTTTTCGTACTTCTGACCCGATGCATAATCGGGGGTTTGCTGCATATCTGCAGGTGGAGCATTGAATTTAGCCTCTTTCATCGATTTTTTTTCGGAAGCATAATTTTTCCTCAAGTTATCGACATTACTGAAAAAATCGTAGCCAATGTCACCACTGCTCCCCGATTGATTGGAAAGGTATCCATATCCCAAACGGCATAGAAACATGACGATAAAAATGACCAGCATCCAGAAAAAGATGCGACGAAACTTACTTTTAATCTTGAACTTCATAATAATGGTTATAAAGGATTCTAATTACTTTTGATCATAATCAGCACCATTTTGAAACGCTCGGTAGCATGCAGTGAGTGCGGAATGTTAGCCGGCATGATGATGCTTTGCCCGGCAACAAGGCGATGAGGCTTGCGGTCGATGAAGATTTCGGCTGTGCCATCAATCACCTGAACCATGGCATCGAATGGGGCAGTATGTTCGCTCAGACCTTCGCCCTGATCGAAGGCAAATACGGTGACGGTACCTGTTTGTTTTTTAATAATAGTGCGGCTTACTACTGCTCCGGGAGCATAGTCGACCACAGATGTCTGGATAAACTCCTGTCCTCTTTCAAATTCTTTGGTTTCCATATTGGTATATTTTACATCAAAGATACATTTTTCCGATGGATTATCAGACAGTGGTGATAAAATTAACAGTAACGTCTTTTAGTTTGGACAGTAAATCGGCAATGCGGGGGGAATGCTGCTTACGAACCGAAAATTTTATCACGCAATCGCTGTCGAACTGGTGGGATAATTGGGTGAGGTGTTCGTCTTTCAGAATACGCATCACATCGTTCATTTGCTTGTACCTGAAACTAACTTCGTATATATCCTGTACCGTCTTCTCTATAATATTAGCTGCATCCAGAGCCTCTTTGGCAGCAGTTTTATAAGCATTGATCAAACCGGGAACGCCAAGTTTGGTGCCTCCGTAGTAGCGAACCACCACTACTAGCAAATTGGTAAGATCTTTCGACTGTATCTGCCCCAATATGGGACGTCCGGCTGTGCCAGAAGGCTCGCCGTCGTCGTTGCTGCGATACATGGTTTTATCAGGTCCCAGTCGAAAGGCATAACAATGATGGGTGGCATCGAAGTATTTCTTGCGTACGACTTCCAGGGCCTGTTTCATTTCGGCTTCGGTGGTTACAGGAACGGCAATGCCAATGAATTTGCTGGCACGATCGCGGAAGATGGCTTCGGAAGTGGTTTGGATGGTGAGGTATGTATCGGAGAAGAGCATGGCAGAGCAAATGTAGGAAAAAGTCAGAATTCGGAAGTAAGATTTCAGAATTATGATTCTAGGAAATTTCTGGAAAAGCAGTGTGTTGAATTTTTTGTTCATAAAAATTTGGGTTTTACATGGGCTATTTGCAGCGGTAAACGTACATTTGCAGAAATATTTTTTATGTCAGCAGAGGTTTATAGTGAAGAGTCGATAAAATCGCTGGAGTGGAACGAACACATACGTTTGCGCCCGGGGATGTACATCGGCAAACTGGGTGACGGAACCTCGCCAGACGACGGGATCTATGTGCTGCTGAAAGAAACCATCGACAATTCTATTGATGAGTTTGTGATGGGCAACGGCAGAACCATCGAGGTGACCATAAAGGAACAAAAAGTGACGGTGCGCGATTACGGACGCGGCATTCCGCTGAATAAGGTGGTGGACTGCGTTTCTAAGATCAATACGGGTGCCAAATACGATTCGAAGGTGTTTACGCATTCGGTGGGACTGAACGGGGTTGGAACCAAGGCCGTAAACGCGCTTTCGTCTTATTTCAAGATACATTCGGTGAGGGAAGGCAAGATTAAAACGGCAGAGTTTACCTGCGGCAACCTGGTGGAAGATTCGAAGATAACCGCGAGCGAACTGAATAACGGTACCATAGTGAAGTTTATGCCCGACGAAAAGATTTTCGGGAATTTCCATTTCATCACCGAATATGTGGAAAAGATGCTGTGGAACTATGCTTTCCTGAACAACGGATTGACGATTTTGTATAACGGTCAGAAGTTTGTTGCCAAGAACGGATTGCTGGACCTGTTGAACAATTATATCGACAGCCCCATCCTTTACCCTATTATCCATATTAAGGAAAACGGTTTTGAATGCGCGATTACGCACAGCACTTCGAAATATAATGAGGAGTATTACTCTTTTGTGAACGGACAACATACCACCCAGGGAGGTACGCATCAGGCGGCTTTCCGCGAGGCGATAGTGAAAACGATACGCGAATTTTACAAGAAAGATTTTGAGCCTTCGGATATCAGGGAATCGATAGTGGCGGCCATTAGCGTGAAGATCCAGGAGCCTGTGTTCGAATCGCAGACCAAAACCAAACTGGGCTCGTCGGTGATGTTTCCAAACGGCCCTACGGTGAGGAATTATATTTTTGATATCATCAAGAAACACCTGGACGATTATCTGCACATGAACCCCGATACGGCGGAAGCGCTGCTGAGGAAGATTCTGCAATCGGAAAAAGACCGTAAAGACCTGGCGAATATCAAAAAGCTGGCGAAAGACAGCATCAAGAAAGTGAGCCTTCACAACAAGAAGCTTCGCGATTGCCGCATTCATTATAACAGCACAGACGACCGCCGCTATGACACTACGCTGTTTATTACCGAGGGAGATTCGGCCAGCGGTTCTATCACCAAATCGAGGGATGTGGGCACGCAGGCAGTGTTCAGTCTGAAAGGGAAACCTTTGAACTGTTACGGTCTGTCGAAGAAGATCTGTTATGAGAACGAGGAGTTCAACCTGCTGCAGTCGTCGCTGAATATTGAAGACGGGGTGGAAAACCTTCGTTATAATAATATAGTCGTAGCTACAGATGCCGATGTGGACGGTATGCACATCAGGCTGCTGCTGCTGACGTTCTTTTTGCAGTTTTACCCTGAGGTGATACGTACGGGACATTTGTACATTTTGCAGACGCCTTTGTTCAGGGTGAGGAATAAGAAAAAAACCATTTATTGTTATTCGGATGAGGAAAGGGTGAATGCCATTAATGAGTTGTCGCCGGCCCCCGAAATAACCCGATTTAAAGGGCTGGGCGAGATATCGCCCGATGAGTTCAGGCATTTTATTGGCCCCAATATTCGCCTGGAACCCGTGATGCTGACCAAGGATTCGCCGGTGAGCGACCTGCTTTCGTTCTATATGGGGAAGAATACACCCGACAGGCAGGAGTTTATTATTGCGAATTTGAAGGTGGAAGAGGACTTAGCAATAGCTTAATTATACAATTATACAATTACACAATGATGCAATTGTTACATTGTTTTATTGTTGAATGGTTTGAAGACGGAAGAAAACCACGGAGACACTAAGAACACGAAGTTACACTGAGAATTATTTTTTTAGCCCCAGAGGGGCGAAATTATTTTAAGAGAAAGCGAAAAAAACATTATTCGTTTGATTTTCTTCACTTTGCGTACGGTAGGTTACACTTTGCGTACGGGAGCTGACACTTTGCGTATGGGAGATTACACTTTGCGTATGGGAGATTACACATTGCGCATGAGAAATGACACTTTACGGGTGGGAGCTGACACTTTGCGTATGGGAGCTGACACTTTGCGTATGGCAGTTGACACTTTGCGGATGGGAGTTGACATTTTGCGTACGAGAATTTACACTTTGCGGTTGGGAGATTACACTTTGAGTATGACAATGCCCGTGGCTACCAATATGCCGCCTCCCGATCCGCCGAAAGGCGGATACGGGATAAACCGCTGGGGCTAAGAAATGAATTTTTGATTAGGCACGACATTTATGTCGTGCATTGAAGACCACCCGATGTTGTGGGTTTTAACCCAAATGTTTTTAGTTTCGGCTAAAGCCGAATAATTTGATTGTGTTGGTCAACGCCATAGGCTTCGACTACGCTCTGCCTCCATGGCGTTGCTAATGAAAGGGGTTGGAAGATTGATGGGCGATGTGCCGATGATGGAGAGGACGGCTGTTTGCCCCCGCGCCAGGGATGGTAGCGGAAAGCCCACAGAGGAGCGTAGCGGAACGAGGACTTGTAGCGGACAGCCCGGCCCGACGTAGGAGGGGGCGCCCCCAACCAACTATCTCCTTCCGATTGGCTTTTGCCGACTGGAGACTTCCCTCTCCCGTTTTCCGTCTTCAAACTCTTTCCCCTTCCCCACCTCCAATATTTTTCGTATCTTTGCACCATCAAATGAAACTCATATTACCTGCCATATTAATTCTCGGCATTGCCATTTTGGGAATGGCGGTCAGGATATTATTGGTAAAAGGCGGCAAGTTTCGCAAAAGTTGCAGTTCGGTTGATGCCGGCAGCGGCGAAACGCGCTCGTGCGAATGCGACTCCTCAACCCCTGAGGCACACAGTCAATGCAAAAATTACAACCAACATCATCAAGAGGGATGAGTTTGGAGTTTGGAGTTTGGAGTTTGGAGTTCGGAGTTCGGAGTTCGGAATTCGGAGTTAGAAGAAAAAGTAAACTAAGACCACATAGAAAAAGGAGTTTGGAGTTTGGAGTTCGGAATTCGGAGTTAGAAGAAAAAGAAAACTAAGACCACATAGAAAAAGGAGTTTGGAGTTTATCCGCCGAAATCGTCGAAGGCAATATTTTCGGGCGGAACGCCTAGTTGGTCCAGCATTTTAAATACAGCATCGTTCATCATAGGCGGCCCGCAGAGGTAAAATTCAATCTCGTCGGGTTCGGGATGGGTGTTGAGATATTTGTCTAACACCACCTGATGGATAAAGCCTGTGTAGCCTGTCCAGTTATCTTCGGGCAAAGGCTCTGACAAGGCCAGATTGAAGGTAAAATTGGGAAATTCCTTTTCAATGGCACGGAATTCCTCTTCGTAAAACACTTCGCGCATCGACCGCGCCCCATACCAATAGCTGACCTTACGGGTGGTTTTTTCGGTATGGAACAAATGGAAGATATGCGAACGCAAAGGCGCCATTCCGGCTCCTCCGCCAATGTAGATCATTTCTTTATTGGTGTGTTTTATGTGGAATTCGCCGTAAGGCCCTGATATCATCACCTTATCTCCGGGTTTGCGTGCAAAGATGTAAGAAGAACAGATGCCCGGGTTGACATTCATAAAAGTCTTTTTCACGCGATCCCAGGGCGGTGTGGCTATGCGGATATTCAACATAATGATGTTGCCTTCGGCAGGATGATTGGCCATTGAATAGGCACGGTAGATAGGTTCGGGGTTTTTCATCTTCAGGTCAAACATCTTCGATTCGACCCAGTCCTGTTTGTATTCGTCTTCAACTTCAATGGTTTTATAATCGACCTCACATTTAGGCACATCGATCTGAATGTAGCCTCCCGATTCGAAATCGAGGGTTTCGCCTTCGGGCAATTTTACCTTAAATTCCTTGATATACGTAGCCACATTGTGATTGGAAACCACTTCACACTCCCATTTTTTGATCCCGAAGATCTCTTTGGGAACAAGAATATCCATATTTTCGCGTACCTTCACCTGGCAGCCCAAACGCCATTTTTCCTGAACCTGTTTGCGTGAAAAAAATCCTACTTCGGTCGGAAGAATATCTCCGGCTCCTGAAATCACCTGGCAACGACACATGCCACACGTACCGCCACCTCCACAAGCCGAGGGCAGAAACAATTTTTCGTTAGACAAAGTCGTTAAAAGTGTTGAACCTGAGCCCACCTGCATTTGCCGTTCGCCATTGATCGTGATAGTTACAGGTCCCGAAGGGGAAAGCTTGGCTTTGGCTAACAAAAGCATTCCTACCAATAAAACAATTATCAGCAGAAAAATTAATACCCCCAGAAACAATAACAATCCCAAACTACTGCTTAATAAAACCATATTATAATGTTGTTAAACAATGAAACTAAATTTTAATTCCCATAAAACTCATAAAACCAACCGCCATCAGACCGGTAAGGATAAAAGCTATGCCAAGTCCGCGCAAAGGTGCCGGAATGTTGGAGTATTTTATCTTCTCGCGAATGGCTGCCAGGGCAACAATAGCCAGAAACCAACCTATTCCGGAGCCAAATGAATACACGGTTACTTCGGCAATGGAGGTATACTCCCTTTCCTGAACAAACAATGCAACACCCAAAATGGCGCAGTTTACAGCGATAAGGGGCAGGAAAATACCCAGTGCATTGTAAAGGGGCGGACTGAATTTCTCGACGGCCATTTCCACCAATTGCACTATGGCAGCAATAACGGCTATGAAAACCAGGAAGCTCAGATAACTGAGATCGACATCGGCATATTGCGGGCCCAGCCAACTCAAAGCGCCTTCTTTCAAAAGGTAGGTATCGACCAGCCAGTTGACGGGAGCAGTTATGATAAGTACGAAAGTTACGGCAATGCCCAAACCAAAGGAGGTTTTTACGGTTTTTGATACAGCAAGATAAGAACACATTCCGAGAAAGAATGCGAAGATCATGTTATCAATAAATACCGAACGAATGAAGAGGTTGAATAAATTATCCATATTACTTCTCAATTAATTTGCGATTTCTACTACGTTGCACCCAGATGATGGTGCCGATGGTGATGAGCGCCATGGGAGGTAAAATCATCATACCGTTGTCGATGTATCCTGAATCATAAAAAGACTGGGGTACGAGCTGAAAGCCATACAGGCTACCCGAGCCCAGCAATTCGCGGAAAAAGGCAACGGTTAGCAATATCAAGCCGTAACCAATACCGTTTCCTATGCCATCGATAAACGAAGGCCAGGGTTTGTTGGCCATGGCAAAGGCTTCGAGGCGGCCCATCAGAATACAGTTGGTAATGATAAGGCCCACAAAAACGGAAAGCTTCTTGCTGACATCATATACATAGGCTTTGAGCAACTGGTCAACAATGATTACCAGGGCGGCAATCACCACCAGTTGAACAATGATACGGATGCGCGAAGGGATTGTATTGCGGAGTGCTGAGATGATTAGGTTGGAAAATGCGGTAACAATTGTAACCGAAAGTGCCATTACCAATGCGGGTTTCATTTGCACCGTAACGGCCAGAGCCGAACAAATACCCAACACCTGAACGGTGATGGGGTTCTCCATGTTGAAGGGTGCTTTTAATAATTTGAAATTACTCATACAGTGTATCTTTTAAATGATGCGCTTACTTTTTGTTTTTAGAAAAATAGTTCACATACTCAGTCAGGCAGTCGTGTAGCATGGCTTCCAAACCTTTGCTGGTGATGGTTCCACCGGAAATGGCATCCACCCCATGTATATCGCTGTCGGGGGCACCGCCTTTGATCACACCCACCGAAACAAACTTCCCGGCTTCGTCGAAAATGGTTTTATTTGGAAATTGCTTCTGAAATTCACGGGTATCGATCTCAGCACCCAGACCGGGAGTTTCGCCTTTATGTCCGAACTGAGTTCCTGCAATGGTATTCATATCTTCCTTGAAAGCAATGTAGCCCCAGATTGGTCCCCACAATCCTTTGCCCCTCAGCGGAACAATATAGAACTTTTGGTTTTGATCGTTTACACAGATAAACAAAGGCAGATTCCTTTCTTCAGGTTTCTTTTTGTTTTCCAAACGCATATCCACATCAAATGCGTTGATGCCTTCTTTCATGTTTCCTTTGTTGTCAATCACGAGAGATGAGGTTATGTATTTCTTAAAAAGCTCTTCAGCATTTTTTGGTGTAGATTCGATATTAACGGAGGTAAGCATGTTCTGCATTTTCTCAACCTTTTCGTTGTAAACCTGTGCGGGTTTTAGTTGGACGGCAACAACTGTGAGCGCAACGGCAACAATGATGACCATAATGGCCGAATAAATAAAAATATAGCGGTTACTGAACATGGTTTATCAATTTTTAGTTACAATACTTGATTTGAGTGCTCTTTTGGCACGACGGCGTATGTTGGCACGCACGACTACATGGTCGATGGTCGGAGCAAAAATGTTCATCAGCAAAATGGCCAGCATCATGCCTTCGGGGTAGGCGGGGTTGAAGACCCTTATCATTATTGCGAATATCCCTATCAGGAAACCGTAAACTAATTTTCCGCTGGGCGTTTGAGAACCTGTCACGGGATCGGTAGCCATAAAAACTGCACCAAATAAAAATCCACCCATCATCAACTGTGTCAAAGGATCGATGGTCATATAGGCATTGGCTCCGATGAGGTTAAAAATTAATGTCATTACCACCCCTCCGGCAATTGTGGAAAACATGATACGCCAGCTTGCCACCCCTGTTATAATAAGCAATGCAGCACCTATGAGTATGGCCAGTTTGGATGTTTCGCCAATGGATCCGGGGATAAAACCAAAAAACATATCGGAAAGGGATGGTATTTTAGCCAAAGTACCACTGGCAGCATACGACAGCGGAGTTGCCCCGGTGATACCATCAACAGTGGCAGGCAATTTATCAGCACCCCAGGACCACACCAGATCGCCAGAGATCTTGGCAGGATAAGCAAAAAAGATGAATGCACGCGTCATCAGAGCAGGGTTGAAAATATTCATACCCGTGCCTCCAAAGGCTTCCTTAACAAAAATCACCGAAAAGATGGTAGCCACAGCAACAATCCACAGCGGAATGGTGACCGGCATCAGCATAGGAATGAGCATACCTGTGACCAAAAAGCCTTCGTTGACTTCGTGATGGCGGAACTGAGCAAAAATAAACTCCACAGCCAACCCCGAGATGTAGGAAACCGCAATAATAGGGAGTACCTTCTGAAATCCAAACCAGAAATTGACCCAGATAGAGGCATCTTGCCCCAGCAACAGGTGGTATTGATAGCCGGTGTTCCACATGCCAAACAACAATGCCGG
>CAYXXU010000013.1:0-61881 GCA_964469155.1 uncultured Bacteroidales bacterium | reverse complement strand
ACGGACAATTGGACCTCGGTCCCTGGGAAGCCATTTTCTATGGTGAATTCGACGGCCGTCGCCGTAAAAGGGTTTTAATAAAAATTATCGGGGAATAACACCTTCATTGAAATTGCCTTCTTTGTGTTCATTGTGGTTAGAAAAATAAGCATAACCACAATGTAAACAATGAAAAATAACAAAAAGGTCACAAGGTTGACTAAGCTGTGAAAGTTTAAATCCTTCCTTAAAATAACTGTTAATGACTTTCCGACTTCGCACGAAGAAACGCTTGGGCCTTATAACTATGAATGACCATTAATGACCATTAATAACAATAAATGACCATTACTGACAATTTCCCAACTCCGAACTCAAGGCACTCAAGTCACTTCCTTCCCCTAATACGCCCCGTATATCTTCCTGATAAACCACTCGGCGCTCAATAGTCCGGTGATCAGCAGAAATACCCAGAAAAGGTTCACCAGATCGTTGTAGCTTCTTTTGGAATAAATCACCGGTTTCACATCTTCGCGTTGTTTCAGCAGGTTTTTCAACTGCTCCAATTGCCCCGGATACAGCATTTTGCCTCCGTGCTGATTGGCCAGCGAAAAAAGCAACTGATGATCAGCCACCAGGCTGAGCGATTCAACATTTACAGGCGTTACCGTAAAGGCCCCCGTTTTCTGAAAGGCTTTAGCTCCATATTTCACATCGGCTTTAAAACTATAATCGCCCACCGGAAACAACCCGGCCGAAATATGATAGGCATGTTCGGTGCGCGAAAACGTAAACGGGAAACTCTTGTTTTCGGCATTGGTGATGGTTAGTTTCACCTCGGGTTCGTTTATGAGTTCATAACTGTCGTTGTAAACTTCGGCATCAAACTCAATGCTCTCGTTCTCGCGGAAACTGCTTTTGTGATTCACACGGAAATGTCCTTTATCTTCCTTTACCGATAAATATTGGATGATCTTATTCACCAGTTCGTTAAATGCATTGTGGTTACCCGAATGCAGATAATTGTTCAGCCTCCAGCGCCAGATACCTTCGCCTGCCAGCAATCCGGTTTTAGGGTCGGAAGCCGTATTGAACATCAGCAGGGGTTTGTTGGTAGGCACCGAACCTATCTGCTGATACAACAGCGGGTTCAGCGAGTTGCCTGCCGCATAATCGCCAAAAGGCACCATGAGTGCGGGCAGGTTCCTGGCCAGGTTTTTAAATTCATCTGAAACGGTGAACAGGGTAAAATCATTGGCCACAACCGGCGTAACTTCGTCGGTCTTGTTGCCCGATTGCCTTATGATAAGGCCTGTTTTTTGTGCATTCAGAATATTGATATCGGTCGATGCCCCAATGATGTACAGAACCGGAATCCTTTGCCTGAAAAGACTCAGCAACAGGCTGGTCTGGTTTTTTCCTTTGGCAGGGATCTGATGGAGTATCACCAGATTGTATTTGTCCACAGCATCCTTAAATTCATCCACCAGAAAATCATCTACCTGGTAAATCAGGTTGGTTTCTATACTTTGTTTCAGGGCCGATATATCGGGATGAGGCGCCGCAGCCAGAATCAGTATCTTTTCGCGTCCATCCAGTACCTCTATAAATATATCCTGATAATTGTTCACATAGCTGATCTCATTGTCTAACTGCGATAGGCTGATGCGGTAATGCTGAATACCGGGCTGTTTGGCATCGAGTTGCACCTGTATGGTCTCCAGGTAATGCGCCGATGAAATATCCACCCCTTTCGAGAAAACCGTTTCATTGCCTTTTTTCACTGTAAGCGTGGCTTTTTGCCCGGCGTATTTATTGGCCAACACCACAATTTCCAATGGAAACTGGTTGCCCAGATAGCAAATGCGGTTATAATTCACCCGCGAAACGATCAGGTCTTTTTGCACATTGGTGTCGCCCAAAGCAATGGTATAGACTGGATATTTCTCCTGCTCCGAAGCATACACCGGGTTGCTACCCTGATTGTAAAGGCCATCGGAAGCAATAATAACTGCGCCTATATTGCGGTTGGTGTAGCGGGCCTTAATTTCATCGAGCATGGCCGACATATCGGTTTGTTTATCGCTGAAACTGAAAGGAAAGCCCTCCACCACCTTATCTCCGAAGGAAAAGGTTTTCAGGTCATAATCTTCACCCAGATCTTCTGTCAGTTTTTTCATTTCAGCGACATAATTCTTACGCATGTTAGCTGAATCTTTACTGAAAACAATGGATTGCGAATTGTCCTGGGCCACTATCACTATGGGTTTTTCAATGGTGCGCGAAGTGGTTTTCACCAGGGGCGAAAGCAGCAGAAAAGCGATAAGTGTGACGCTAAGGGTTCTCAAACCAAACATAACCCGAATAGTTCGCTTCTTAAACTCATGGTGCCTTTCGCGATAATAAAGAATCAGAGCGTAGCCCACTCCCAGCAAGAGGCAAAGCAGGCCAAACCATAAAGAATACTCGGTGATGATATTTATTTTCAAATGTGTGTATTTATTGTTCTATTGTTAAATTGCTAAATTGTTAGATTGCTAACTCCTAACTCCAAACTCCCAACTCCTAACTCCCAACTTCCTCTACTCCTTCCCTCCTGTTCCAACAAAATAATCATCTTTCTCAGCAAACAGCACATTAAAGGTAGTCAAACTACCGTAAATTCGTGTGATATACTGCTGCAGGTCCACTTTCTCCTGGTCGGTGAGCTTTGGGTGGCTGTTGATATTTTGTTCCAGCACACGCAGGCGGTCGCGCAGCATCACTATCTTGTGGAAAAATGCTTCTATGGGAATCTCTTTCGGTTTCAGGTCGGTTTTGCCGGGTTGCAGTATCATGGTGCCGCCGGGCCATTTGTCGCCCATCTCTATCACCTCCTGGAAGGCTCCGTATTTGTCCAGAAAATGATTCATCAATTGTTCGAAAACTTTCAGGTCGATAGGTGCAGCAGCGTTGCCCCCCTGCCCTTCATTAAACTCTATCACCTCTATGTCTTTATTGTTTTTCGAAAACTCTATTTTACCCCCTCTTACGAAAATGATTTCGTAATTGGTCAGGTTTACTTTACTTACAACCCCTTCGCCATATCTGTCATGGTCTACACGGGTTCCAACGGTCAATTCTCTTTCCATAATTTACAATTAAAATATTTTATTAACACTGCCTGCTCCGCTGATCTCTTTGTGCACTTCGGGAGCGCCCAGATATTCAACCTCCCCGGCACCACTGACTTTCACGTCAAGCTTGGTCAAAACATTTACTTTTACTTTGCCGGCGCCACTTACTGTAAGGTTCATATTTTCAACCACCATCTGGCTGTTGTCAATATCACATGCACCCGATGTTTCAATTTCTGCATCACTGGCCGCCCCTATGAGTTTCAGGGTACAACTGCCACTGCAATCTGTACTCAGCACATAACAGTTGAGGTCCATAGCCACGTTGCTGGCGCCCGACAGTTCCATGGTAAATGCATCCAGATTGATCTTACTTGCTGATCTTAATATCACAGCGCCCGACAACTCCATCTTTTTCAGTTGGCCTATGGTAACGTAAACGGTAATACCTTTGGCCGAATTGAGGTTCTTTTTGGTTTTAATGATGAGTTTATGGTTCTTCACCCTGGTATCAATATATTCAATCAGGTTTTCGTCGGTTTCTATACTTAGCTTTGGCAAGCTATCCTGGGTCAATACCACATTGAAATTGCCTGAGGCCTCCACAGAGCTGAAAGCACCCTGCAGCTCCCTGTCAACCTTTACAAACTTGCCGTTTCCCTCTATAGGCTTAACATAATTACATGAGGTGTTGAGTAAGATAACCGCTACAACAAACATCAAAACAATAAAATAAGATTTCGTTTTCATAAGCTTTGTCTTATTTGAATACAATATTATCAATGATGGTTTCACCGAAGCCTTTATTCAGTTCGTCAATGATCTTCGACTTCAGAAGATACACTTCGTTGCGGACAATAGACGAATCCATTTCCACGTAAAGGGTTCGCCGGCTCACCGAAAGTCCTTTGGTGTGTTTGGCTATCATTTTGCCTACTACCGGTTCCCACTTGTCGATGAGGCGGTATTGATCGAGTTTGTTCTTCAGTCTGAACACTTCCACGAACTCCCTGATCACATCTTTTAAAGACTTCTCGTTGTTGTTCATCCTATCTCAATTTCGTGTGCATTATTATCTTCTATCATAAAAACTTTTCCCGGCGAGTTTATTTTCTTCATGGTCCGGACAATACGTTCTTTCTGCGTATCAGTGATAAATACCTGTCCGAAATTATTGTCGGTCACCAGTTTCACAATATGTTCCACCCTTTGGTCGTCGAGCTTGTCGAAAATATCGTCAAACAGCAGTATGGGTTTGAAACCCTTGATATTTTTCGTGTATTCGAACTGTGCCAGCTTAATGGCAATGGTGTATGATTTCTGTTGTCCCTGCGAACCGAATTTGCGCAAAGGGAAACCGCTGATATTAAAAATCAGGTCGTCTTTATGAATTCCGCAAGTGGTATATTGCACGGTGCGGTCTTTTTGCAACGTATCAGCCAGCAATTCTTCCAGCGATGATTCATTAAGCTGCGATTCGTATGTAAGCGATACCTGCTCCTTGTTGCCGCTGATGAACTGATAGAAGCGGTTAAAAAAAGGAGTGAAATCCTCAACAAAAGTGAGCCGGGTATCGTGAATTTTGTTGCCAAGCATGATCAGTTGCGCATTCCATATTTCCAGCGAATCTTTTTCAAAGGTTCGGTTCTCGAAAAAGATCTTTAACAGCCGGTTTCGCTGGAATAGCGCTTTGTTATAACTGATAAGGTTATCAAGATACATACGGTCGAACTGACTGATAAAACTATCCAGAAAACGTCTTCTTTCGTCGCTGCCACTATATATTAGGTCGTTGTCGTGTGGCGAAACCATTACCAGAGGATACAGCCCGATATGATCGGCCAGCCGGTCATATTCTTTCTTATTAAGTTTAACTACCTTGCGGTGATTGCGTTTTTGGTTGCAGAAAATCACATCGGGTGCATCAGCATTTTTAATAAAAATACCCTGAATAGAGAAGAATTCCTGATCGTGAAGAATATTCTGGGTGTCAATTACATTAAAGTAGCTTTTGCAGAACGATAAATAGTGAATTGCATCCAGCAGATTGGTCTTGCCAACTCCATTGCTGCCGACAAAACAATTGATCTTATCCGACAATTCCAGTTCGATGGCAGGATAATTCTTAAAATTGGTGAGAATGAGCTTTTGCAGAAACATAGTTACACATTAATTGGCCGAAAATCCTGTAAACAGTGAATTGCCCCCTTTTCTTTTTCCGTAAAGCAATAAATGAATGGCTTTGTGAATATTAATCAGTTTCATTCCCCAGTGCTCCTCAAATAAAACCTTGCAAGAATGAACTGCATTTTCGCGCGAAGCCACCGTATTTTTCTGGTACAACAGCAGAAAATCCTTCATATCCTGATACAGATCAGCAATAAATTCTGCAATGCTGCCTTTTTCGGGTTCATTATCCAATTGTGTCAGGTAATTTAAATATAGGAATGAATCGTCTTTGCCAAATTTCTTCATCAGGGTATTATAAACTGATTCCCACTGTTCCTGGGTAACAAACCTTTCATTACTTTCTTCTGAACTTACTTCAACATCGGGCATCAATGCCCCTTTCAGGTAAAGTAAAGGCAATATTTTTTGCAGGTACAGGTATATGTATTGTTTCTCATGTTTGTCAATCTCTTCCAGAAATAGGCACAGTTCGTTGGCAATAGTAATAACCTCAATAACATTTTTCGAGTAGACTTTATCGTGCGAATCAGTTGTCATTATTTTTTTTGATTAGAATACAAAATTAAGAAATATAGCGTTATGGAATCATTTGCACCATGTTTTTATCTTAGCATGTTTATTCAAAGATAAAGTTGATGAAAAAACTTGCATACAGATTGAAAATAGTATAATTTTGTTACAAAGAATTACCGGATGGATAAGAAGGAACTAAAGAAACGATTGGTTGATTACTGCATTGCATATCAGAAGAAATCAGCGGAAAATGCTATGACAGAGATGAACGAGGCTTATCAGAATGCCAGCGATTATGGAGCGCCGGAAGATTGGTTCGACACTTATAAATCGGATATGCTGAACAAACGCGATGCGTATGGACAACAATTTCAGAAAGCCCTCGAAGAAATAAAAAATATCGAAAGGATAAACCCCAATGTATTGTTCGATACGGTTGGTTTTGGTTCGGTGGTGATAACCGATTCTCAGAAACTTTTCATTTGTATGGGGATTGGAAAAATTCAGATCGAAGATGAAGTGTTTTATGCCATTTCCCCATCAGTTCCGATTTTTCAATGTATTAAAGGTATGAAAGCCGGCGATACTTATGATTTTCGGGGGATAAAAGGGAAAATTAAAGATGTTTTCTGAAGTCAGGTATTTTCATCTTTGAAACAAACAATTACCACCCGGAAAGATTCAGGTATTCTCCAAATGGTTTTTCACAGGATTGGCATACATGTTTAACAGTATGGTCATTATTTCTGCACGATCTAAATTTTCAGGAACCTTTTCGGTTCGGCTTTGAAGATAATCCTGGAATTCAGTTTTTTCAGCCACGGAATATTTATCCGCAAACTGTTGGGTTTTATTCAGAAGATCGTAAGCCATGTAGTTCGACTTCCATAATTGATAAAGGTGGTGGACCTGGCGATCGATATTTTCAGCAACGGCCTTCACCCAATCGTTATAAACCAGCTCTTCATTCTCCGGATTAGCCACCTCCCTCAATGCATCACCAAAAGCAATATGCACATTGCCTTTATAGCCCATTATGCCCTGCATCATACTTTTGAAGTCCATATCGGTGGTTCTTTCGAAAGGTAATTCATGGTCGGTCATATACAGTTCAGTGGCCTTCATAAAGTCGCAGGGATCATATTCGTATGAAATGGCCACCGGTATTACGTTCAGATGGAAAAAGGATTCTTTACGGGTTTTTTGGATATTCATCATCAGCATTTTCAGCAATCCTTGCTGGGTTTTATCGTTTCCGTCTTTTGCCCTTCCCTCCCGTTGGGCTATCCACACCGATTCGTGCCTTTCATTGATTACATGATTTATATAGGCCGAAAGCGTTTTTGAATATTCGTAAAAGGCCCGGGGCTGAATATTGCGCTTTACGGTGAAACTTTTGTTCAATTTAAGCAAATGAGTTACTATGGGCGAAACGAACAAGTTATCGCCTATGGCTGTCTGGGAAGTATTATGACCTTTTTCGAAAAGCACAAAATTCAACAGTGATGGATCCAGAACAATGTCGCGATGGTTAGATATAAAAAGATATACCTTTTCGGTCCGAAGTTTTTCCAAACCGGAAGTAGTGAAATTACAGACTGAATTTTTTAAGATATATTTCAAAGCTGCGTAGGCAAACATCGATTGAAAATCGAATATGGTATGCACCTGTTTCAATTGGGAAATAAATTTACCCAAATCGAAATCACGCAGCAACCCTGCAAAAAATGACTTCAGTTGAGGGTCGGCTATCAGATTGGCCACCGCTGCCGGAACTTCTTCGTCGTAGTAGGGCCTTATTTCATCAAAACTATAGTGTGGCGATTGCATTTCTTTCTTAAATTTATCTGCTCAGATCATTTTTGGGACAATAACTATCGACCACTGAGTTCATGCCGATACCCAGTTGATTACTCTTCCTGGTTTTCACTCTGATTATTGGGAGAGTTATCTTCTTTATTATAAAAACCTCCAAAATAAAGCCCGAAGGTCAATTGGGGAGTATTGAATTTAAAATCTTTATACCTTGCCATTTCAACTCCGGTAACAAATCTATAGCCCAGCCCGATATTGCACTTCAGCCAGGAAGTAATGGCAACCTCGATATCAATTTCAGGTGTCACCACCATCACCTTGTCGTTCATATAATCCAGCAGATAATTGGCATTGTTAATATAATTCACGTCGGCCTTAACCAGCCTGATACTTCCCCAACCCAGCCTGCTGCTGATACCCAGATGAACCGTTTTCTTCGGAAAGAATATTACACCGGCCCAAAGACCAGCATGGGTGAAATTCAGACGTAATTTTTCTCCAAAAAATGTGGAATCAGCAATATTATTGTGCATCACCAAATCCGTAATCGTATTTTTTGATGTCAGGCTTAAACCATAAGCTCCAACAAATAAATAATGATTTAAAGTCAGGGCACCTGCGGCACCAATGCATTCAGATATCCCTTTATGCAAAATGGAAGTTTCACTTATAATACCTCCGAAACCACTGATAAATATTTTAGGATCTTTCAATGAATCAGCTACCGGTATGGTATCCTGAGCCATCAGAGCAGTGCCGCTTAGCATCAAAATGGATAAGGCAAATATTTTTTTCATCACATTCATTAGTGCAAATTAAGCAAAAAGTTTAGTAAATTATTAGATTAAAAGAGTTTATTTTTGCAAAGTACAGCATAAACGCAATATTTTCAATATTATTATCGTTTGGTATAAAGTTACTAATTTTGTTGATTGAATGTGCTGCATTTTTTAAATTATTTACTGAGCTATGAAAAACACCCTGAATAATATCCCCCGAAAAAATTCTCTGATCGTGATGAAATGCCGGTTCCAAAGGCTTTTTATGGTCTCAGTTCTTATATTGGTTCCATTATTGTCTTTTTCACAGAAACATCATAAATCGGATGATGACAATGAGATTCCCAAAAACAGATCGTGGAGTTTTTCGATCAACACAGGGGTGGCCTTTGCCAATAAATACCACGCAAATTTTTACAACGGTGATACGATAAAAAACCAAAATAGTATAAATTATGTTTTGGGAAATTATTACTGGAACCAGGAAATTCAAAGGGCTGTGAACGATACTTTTAACCTGGTGGGTATGCCTACCAATATGAGATACGATCCGGCTTTTTGTGTGGGATTTTCCATTAAAAAGAAATTCAACAATCATTTTGGCGCTTTTGCCCAGTTCAATTTTTCGCGATTAAAGGCTCATGATGCATTTACGTTAAAAATCGGATCTACCCCTTCGGGTTCCGCTTTCCCTAACCTGGTAAATTATCCGATCTGGGGCAAAGAAGACCGCATCAATATCGATTTGGGTGTGAGTGGCGAAATAGCGCTGGCCAAAAAGATAAGCGGTTTTTTAGAAGGGGGTTTTAATCTGAACAACACCCGTGTGAAGGAAAACGGCATTTCTATCGAATCGCTTCAGTATAGCATTATTAATGTTTACGGAAATCAGGGCTTTGTTCCGAATACCCAGCAGCAGGAGTATGCCATAAAAGAAGGCGGCCTGGGTTTGGGATTGTTTATATCGCCCGGTGTGGAATTTAAATTTAATGATAATGTTGCCCTCGATGTGCTGGGCAGCGTGTACTATTCGAAGATCAACCTGATGCATTACAGTACTTTCGGACTGCATTATAATGTGATGATACGCTTTGTTTTTTCGACCAGTGTAGAATTGGTGAACTAAAATGCAGGGATGAATATTTCGTTCGGCTCTCTGAAGAAATGCAGCCTTTGTCCGCGCAACTGCCATGCCGACCGTTTTTCGGGACCCACGGGTTATTGCCGCTCTGATCATCATTACCATATAAATTCTATTGTCCGCCATACAGGCGAAGAGCCTTTGATAAGCGGCCAGCATGGCATTTGTAACATTTTCTTCCATAATTGCAATCTGCAGTGTGTTTATTGCCAGAATCATCAGATCAGTGATAATACTGCCCCGAAACCCTTTGACGACTGGAGCCTGGAAAAGATCACCGGAATCATCGTAAAACACCTGGAGGCCGGCTGCAAAAGCATAGGTTTTGTTACGCCTTCGCATCATATTCCGCATGTAGTATCCATCATCAGGGCTTTTGAAAACTACCGACCCAAACCTATATTTGTTTATAATACCAATGCTTACGATAAAGCGGAAGTGCTGCGCGAACTGGAAGGCCTGATCGATATTTACCTGCCCGATCTGAAGTATGCTTCGGAAGAGCTTTCCGCACTGTATTCGGATGCTAAGGATTACCCTGCTGTCAGCCACCGGGCACTAAAGGAAATGTACCGTCAGAAAGGCGCGGTACTGCATTTGCTGGATGATGATCATGCCGAATCGGGCCTGATAGTCCGGCATTTGGTTTTGCCCGGCCATATCGATAATAGCCTGGCGGTGCTTCGGTTTATTGCCGAAGAGCTTTCGCCGAAAGTTCATATCTCTCTGATGTCGCAATATTATCCCACCTATAAAGCCGGTGCATATTCCACTTTAAACCGTAAACTTTCTGCAGGCGAATACAACCGGGTTGTAGCCGAAATGGAAAACTTAGGTCTGTGCAACGGCTGGATACAGGAGTTGGATAGCCACGATAATTACAGGCCTGATTTCAGCAAAGAGCATCCTTTTGAATCCGGAAATTGAGCATTGAGCAAAGGCTATTGAATATTTTCTCCATTCTCATTATTCAATCTTTTTTGCTAAATTACCCGCTATTTTTCTAAAATACCTACTATTTTTCCAAAATACCTACTATTTTTCCAAAATACCCACTATTTTTCCAAAATACCCGCTATTTTTATAAAATACCCACTATTTTGCTAAAATACCCACTATTTTTATAAAATACCCACTATTTTGCTAAAATACCCACTATTTTTCCAAAATACCCACTATTCTTCTAAAATACCTACTATTTTGCTAAAATACCCGCTTTTTGGTTTGAAAACCGGATTTATCACCAAAAAAAAAGGCCTCACTCAAAGTGAAGCCTTCCATAAAAACAACTTTTCGCTTTTAATACGAAATCTTATCGTTTTTCTGCATCCACCTTTCGAAAGGCAGATTCAGCTTTTCGTCGGCAAAATGAATAAAAGGGATGCTGCGTTGTTCGGGTTGGATATCTATCTGTTTGTAAATAAACGAATCGTCGAAACCGGCAGCAGAAGCTTCGGCTTTGGTGGCAGCATAAAATACTTTGGCCGGACGTGCCCAGAAAATAGCGCCCAGGCACATGGGGCAAGGCTCGCAACTGCAATAAATTTCGCAACCGTCGAGTTGAAAAGTGTTCAGATTTTTGCAGGCATCGCGTATCGCATTCACCTCGGCATGTGCCGTAGGGTCGTTGGTGGTGGTAACCGAATTGCCGCCCCGCCCAATAATTTCGTTGTTTTTTACCACAATGGCAGCAAAGGGGCCACCCCTGCCCTCTTCCACATTTTTTACGGCCATGTCGATGGTCAGGCCAATAAAGCTTTTAACTCTTGCATCCATGGTTATGATATTTTGACAGGATTTTTCACTTTATCTTTCAGCAGGGCAAAATCAGTCACTTCTATCATTTCATTTACATAATGAAACGTCAGTCCTTCAATATATTTTTTATTGATCTCCTCAATATCCTTGCGGTTCTCGACCGATAAGATAATGTCCGTAATTTTTGCCCGTTTGGCTGCCAGAATCTTTTCCTTGATCCCTCCCACCGGCATCACTTTTCCTCGCAAGGTGATCTCGCCGGTCATGGCAATATTTTTCTTAAGCTTACGCTGTGTAAAAGCCGATGCCAAAGCCGTGAACATGGTGATTCCTGCCGAAGGCCCATCCTTGGGAGTTGCCCCTTCAGGGATATGGATATGAACATTCCAGTTCTCGAAAACAGAGGGATCCAGATGAAGGTTTTCAGAATGTGCCTTTAGATATTCATAAGCAATGGTGGCCGATTCTTTCATCACATCGCCCAGATTTCCGGTCAGGGTAAGCACACCTTTGCCTTTGCTCAGGCTCACTTCAATAAACAATATCTCTCCTCCAACCGAAGTCCATGCCAGCCCGGTCACTACCCCGGCAATATCGTAAGGAATTTCTTTATCCTTCTGATAAATAGGAACGCCCAAAATTTTTGAAAGGTCGTCTTCGCGAATACTCTTATCATATTTTTCGCCCATGGCAATAAATTTTATCCGGTTACGGATTATTTTGGCAATGGTGCGCTCCAAAGTTCTCACGCCTGATTCGCGGGTATAATCATCAATGGTTTTCTCTAATATTTTATCCGAGAATTTAAGGTCTTTGATCTTTAACCCATGTTCTGCTATCTGTTTCGGGATCAAATGACGTTTGGCAATTTCAAGCTTCTCTTCCAGCAAGTATCCGCTCAGGTCAATGATCTCCATTCTGTCGCGCAGAGCTGGATAAATAGTCGACAGGTTATTGGCAGTAGCAATAAACATCACTCTCGATAAGTCGAAATCCACTTCCAGGAAATTATCATAGAAATTGGTATTCTGTTCCGGATCGAGTATCTCGAGCAAAGCTGCCTGCGGATCACCACTGACATTATTGCCGCTAACCTTGTCAATTTCGTCCAAAACGAAAACAGGATTAGCCGATTTTATTTTTTTCAGGTTCTGAATGATACGGCCCGGCATAGCGCCGATATAAGTTTTACGGTGCCCGCGCAGTTCCGATTCGTCGCGCAACCCCCCCAAAGACATGCGCACATATTTGCGTTCAATGGCCCTGGCAATCGATTTGCCCAAAGAGGTCTTCCCTACTCCCGGAGGTCCTATCAGGCAAAGTATAGGCGATTTCATATCCCCTTTTATCTTAAGCACTGCGAGGTATTCCAGTATTCGTTCTTTTACCTTTTCGAGGCCAAAATGATCTTCATCCAATATCCTCTGTGCATTTTTCAGGTCGAAGTTATCCTTGGTAAACTCATTCCAGGGAAGTTCCACCAAGGTCTCCAAATAATTTGTTTGCACAGAATACTCGGCGGCATGCGGATTCATCCTTTGGAATTTTCCCAATTCGCGCTTAAAAACTTCTGCTATTTCATGCGACCATAGTTTCTTTGCAGCTTTATCATTAAGTTCATTGATCAGTTGTTCCTGTGGATTGTCGCCGAGTTCCTGCTGAATCTGTTTCATTTGCTGCTGCAGCATAAAATCGCGCTGCTGCTTGTCAATATCAGTTTTTACCTTATTCTGTATCTGGTTTTTCAGTTCTATCATCTGTAATTCCTTCACCAGATAACCCAATACCAAAGCCGCCCTGTCGTTAATATTGGCATTTTCGAGCAACTTTTGTTTCTCAGCTATTTCAACATTCAGATTTGATGAAATAAAATTGATAAGAAAGGCAGGACTCTCAATATTCTTGATGGCAAAAGCGGCATCAGATGGAATATTAGGCGATTCCCTGGCAATTTGAATGGCGAGATCTTTCAGAGAAGAGATCAATGCCTGAAATTTTTTATCCTTTTGTTTTGGATCATTAACGACAAACTCACCCACTTTTGCCACAAAATAAGGATCGCTTTTGATTAATTCCAGCAAGGTAAATCTTTTTTTTCCCTGAATGATGATGGTGGTTGTACCATCGGGCATGTGCAACGTTTTAAGGATGTGGGCCACGGTACCCACTTTATAAAAGTCATCGAAGGTGGGTTCTTCAATGTTTACATCTTTTTGTGCCACCACACCAATAGCTTTTTTTGCTTTATAAGCTTCCTTAATTAATCGTATCGATTTGTCGCGGCCCACCGTAATGGGTATCACCACTCCGGGAAACAACACGGTATTACGCAAAGGCAGTATAGGAAGTATATCGGGCAACAACTCAGAATTCATTTGATCTTCATCTTCGGCAGTGAACAACGGAATAAACTCAGTATCGTTATCAATCAAACTTAAAAACTTTTTGTTATTTTCCCAATCTGAGGAGAATTTCATAAAATATCTTATTTACGACAAAATGTCAGTTAATTTTTAAAAAATCGAATAAATCAGTTCTAAGATAATAGTAATGTGCTATTTTACAGTAGAAGCAACATGTATTGGCAATAAAAATGCCAAACCATACTATTTCGCAAAAAGAAAGAAATTAACTTTTTAAATAGTTCTTTTTACGGTAAGCGAAAGTAATTTCGTAAATATTCTTTAAAATATCTTTTTCAACTGCTGAAAATTCTATTCCCCTTCTCTCATAAACTCTTTGAGCCACATCCAAAGCTTTTTCAATATTATAAGTAGTATAGCCAGAAACCGAATTTCCCCAACTGAATGAAGGAATAAAATTACGTTGAAAACCATGTCCGACAATATTTGCACTCACACCTACCACTGTGCCAGTATTAAACATAGTGTTTATACCACACTTGGAATGATCGCCCATTATTAGCCCGCAAAACTGCGAACCTGTCGGAATAAATCTTTCCTGGAAATAATTCCAGGCTTTAACTTCGTCGTACGTATTTTTTAGATTCGAATTGTTCGAATCGGCGCCTATATTGCACCATTCGCCTAACACAGAGTGCCCAATAAAGCCATCGTGAGCCTTGTTGGTATAACCGAATATTACCGAATTATTAATTTCGCCACCTACTTTCGAATGAGGCCCAATGGTGGTTGGCCCATAAATCTTAGCTCCCATTTTTAAGGTGGCATTATCGCCCATAGCAAAAGGTCCACGGATCACAGAACCTTCCATGATCTCTGCATCTTTACCAATGTAAACCGGACCGTTCGATGCATTAATAACCGCACATTCAACTTTAGCCCCAGCTTCAATGAAAATTTTCTCTTCAGCAATCAGTCGGTTCGAATCGCTCAGCACTTTTGATTTTCGTCCGTGAGTAATTAATTTGAAATCATCCTCTATTGCCTGGCCATTCAATGCAAAAATATCCCAGGGAAAATTGATTTTCAGGTGTGGTAAATTACATTCAATTTCATGAAGTCCGTCTAATTCGCGTTTCTCAACATCTTCAACAATCGGGGCATCAAGGCTATCCACTTCCTTCAGATCTTTTTCAATAACGTTCATAGCAATAATATACTCTTTGTGCACCAGGGTCTGGTCGGGTTTCAGTGCATTTATCGCTTTCACAAGTTCAGGAGTTGGCAGCACAGAACCATTGATAAGAATATTGTTACTACTTTTGACCATAGGATATTTAACTGATAAATACTTTTCAGTTAGCGAAGATGTGGACGTTTTCAGGTATCGCTCCCATTTCTCACGAATGGTTAATATCCCTATACGGATATCAGCAATGGGCCTCGTAAAAGTTAATGGCAACAGATCATTACGTGTTGAATCATCAAAAAGTATGTAGTTCATAGTGCAAAAAATATTTAGGTATTTACAATAATAGTTATTTAATTTAGATGTAGGATATTCTCAAAAAAAAGTTTTAAGAAAAATATTAACAACTAGTTTAATATTTATAAATAAAAAAAGCCCTATTGTGTTCAACAGGACTTAATTTAATTCACCTAATTGGACACAATTATTTTGAGTCTTTTTTGTCTAAATGCTGTTTGTAGCGGTTACGGAATTTATCAACACGACCAGCTGTATCAACAAATTTCATTTTTCCAGTATAGAAAGGATGGGATGTATGAGAAATCTCGAGTTTTACCAATGGATATTCTTTGCCGTCTTCCCACATTATTGTTTCTTTTGTCTGAGCTGTTGAACGGGTCATGAAACTGTATTCGTTCGACATGTCTTTAAAAACAACTAAACGATAATCTTTTGGATGAATGTCTTTTTTCATAAAAGTAAGTTATTAAATTCGGATGCAAAATTAGTTCTTTTTATTTATTAAACAAGGTTTTGGTAACTTTTTTTTATGAATAAATATACCAATCATATTACTGCCATTATATTTCGGATTTAAAAACAAACATTTAACTAAATAATTTTGCAATAAAATAAATTACTGCTATTGTAATTCCAACAAAAAATTAAGGGTGTCAATATTGTCTGCGAAATCGGATAACTGCGGTTTCTGGGCATTCCCGAAAGGTAATATTCCATCTACTTCGAAGCTATTACCAATGATGCATTGCAGATTCTCGTGGTTTTCGTCCATGAATCGCCTGATTTGTTCCTCATCTGAATAATTTTCGTAATGAATTACCGACACCGGATTATGCAGCGAAGGGTTTTCCTGAAGTATGAAAAATCCGCAATCGATAAATGCAAGGTTGTTCATCTGGAAAATGGTCTTGTAATAATCGTAGTTATTGCGGAAATGATTGTGGTCAATATAATGCGAAAAAGAGGCTGAGGCATTGGCCAAGCGGTTGAAATCGTAGCCTTCGGGAACAAACAGTTTGCTGACATTGCGGCATCCCAGCCCAAAATACAGAAACATATCTTCGGCCAGTGAATTTAGTTCGTCATGAGTCTCATTGCCTGAAAGAACTGCTATGCTGTTGCGGTTCTTTCTGATTATGTGAGGGTATTTTCCGAAATAATATTCAAAATACCTTGCCGTATTGTTGCTACCGGTGGCTATAACGGCATCAAATCCCTGTATCTTATCCTGAGTGAATTGGATGCAGTGTTTATAACCGCGGTCAATCTCAATTAATATTTCGGCTATGGCCGGAAGTAAGTGCCGGTCTTGTTGGGATAGTTTTCCCAGGAAATGGTTTCCGGTAATCAATACACATAGGAAATCGTGAAAGCCAACCAATGGAATATTTCCTGCCATCACCACACCTATGGTTTTGGGGCTGTTTGCAAACTGGCGGTTCAATTTGTAGATATTAGCCCATGTAGCCAGTTTGGGCTGAGCAAGCATCTCTCCTATCGCCTTCAGGGCGTATCGTATGCTGTCGTTGGTAAAATACCCGTTTTCTTTGCAACTGTTGACTATGGCAGTGGAAAGTAAGGAGTGGTTTTTATCTTCTGTGGAAAGGTTTCCTGAAAGGAAATTCAGTAAAACAGAACCCAGTGAAGCAAAGTTTTTTGAATGCTTTTCGGCATGGCGTTTGTTTTCCGGCATTTTTTTATATTTTTGTCAAAAGTAACTGAATTTGAAATTACGCAATATTTTTCCTAAAATTTCGTTAACATGATATCTAAAACTTAATTGATGCTGTTACGTCTCAAATTATTTTGCTTGTTGTTGGGGTTGTCCATTTCTATGTTATTTGCCCAGACCAGACAGGCCGGAATTGATTCCCTTAAGCGATATTCGGGCATTATAGCTTCGCAATTGCCCGATTTCAGGAAGTACGAAGCCAACGAAAAGTTTAAAGCAAATTTGGAAGAAATTTTCCGAGGGGACGATTCCTTCAGTTTTCCTTTTGATTCGGTAAAGACCCTTTCGGCGCTGACTGCTCCCGAAAAAAAATTCAGGCTTATAACCTGGGGCATCGCCAGAGAAAATGGTACTTACGAATATTTCGGCTACATACTGTTCCCCAATGCAAAACAATACCCAAAAAAGTTCGTCAGGCTGAATGACAATACGGAGAAGATACCTTCGCCCGAAACCCTGATTGGTGATTTTACGAATTGGTATGGCGCTATTTATTACAAGATCGTAATGTCGCACTATAATGGCAAAAAGTATTACACCCTGCTGGGCTGGAAAGGGAACAGCGTGCTGACTACCAAAAAAGTAATAGAAGTGCTCTCGTTCCGCACGTCGGGCAGCCCTGTATTTGGCGCCATGCTGTTTCGAAAGTATAAAGATAAGGCCAGCCGCATTATATTTGAGTATTCGTCTCAAAGTACCATGTTGCTACGCTACGAAAAACAAATGATACACATTATTACCAAACCAGCTCGTACTTCGCACCAGAAGGTGAAACCCAAAAATAAAAACAGCGGCAAGGCCATGAAATCGAATAAAAAAGTGCAGGCCAAACAAAAAACCGTTAAAACCAATATGATCCTATTCGACCGCCTCTCGCCCATCGACCCGCGCACTTCAAAATATTCGGTGAATCTGGAAGGACAATACCAGTTTTATGCTCCCGAAACCAACATTATGGATGCTTTTGTTTTTACCAACGGCAAATGGATCTTTACCAAAGATATCGATGCTCGCAATCCTGCGCAGAAAAAGCTAAACCCGAAAGAACTGCCCAAACCGGAAGATTATGAGTAGGAAGTTGAAGTTTTAAAGCTCCAAGCCCCAGTCCCCAAATTCAAGGAACCAGAAACTAAGTCGGCAATCGGCATACTTTGATTTGATACGAAAAGATATTTTGAAAATTATTAGAGCCCACTTGACTGGACCAGGGTAATACTAAGGCTACAATAAATAGTATTATGCGTCCGTGATGGATAAAATAAGACCTTATTAATACTATCGCTATAATTCCTTACAATTTTTTTTTCAATTTCCCGCTTCCATTTCATTAAAAAACCTTTTCTTTGCGCCAGGTTTCCTGACATCAAAACATTTACAAACCCATAAATAAAACCACATGAAAAAAGTTCATAATTTTAATGCAGGTCCTTGCATATTGCCGCGCGTTGCGATAGAAAACACTGCCAACGCCATTTTGGATTTCAACGGCATCGGAATGTCTATCCTCGAAATTTCGCACCGCAGCAAAGAATTCCAGGCTGTGATAGACGAAGCTATGCTGCTGTTCAAAGAACAACTCAATATTCCCGAAGGCTATCACGTTCTTTTCCTCGGAGGAGGCGCTTCAATGCAGTTCTGCATGGTACCTTACAACTTTCTCAACAAAAAGGCAGCCTACGTCGATAGCGGCGTGTGGGCCAAAAAAGCACTGAAAGAAGCCAAATTGTTTGGTGAGGTTAACGTTATCGCCTCTTCGGCCGATAAAAACTACAACTTCTATCCTAAAATTGAAAACATTCCCACTGATGTTGACTATCTGCACATCACCACTAACAACACCATCTACGGAACTGAAATTCACCACGACATCGACTCTCCTGTTCCTTTGATAGCCGACATGTCGTCCGATATATTCAGCCGTCCGGTGGATGTTTCCAAATATGCCATGATATATGGCGGTGCTCAGAAAAACCTGGGACCTGCCGGCGTAACCTTTGTGGTGGTTCGGGAAGATGCTCTGGGCAAAGTAGACCGTGTATTGCCATCCATGATGGACTACCGCATACACATCAAAGAAGGTTCGATGTTCAACACACCTCCATGTCTGCCCATATTCACCGTTATGCAAACCCTGCGCTGGATCAAGAGCCTGGGCGGAGTAAAGGAAATTCAGAAAATGAATCAGGCCAAAGCCAAACTGCTTTACGATGCCATCGACTGCAGCAAAATATTTGTAGGCACCGTCGAAAAAGAATCACGTTCGCTGATGAACATCTGCTTTGTGATGCGCGAAGGATATCAGCAGTTGGAAGAAGAATTTATGTCGTTTGCCAAAGCTGCCGGAATGGTGGGCATCAAAGGCCACCGCAGCGTAGGTGGTTTCCGCGCCTCAACTTACAATGCATTGCCTATCGAAAGCGTTCAGGCCATGGTCGATTGCATGAAAGAATTCGAAAAACAAAAAGCATAAAATTTATTTCATTTTTCACTAAAAGCTATGCTCCTGCATAGCTTTTTTTTTATTTTTTTTCGTGCCCGACAAAAAAATATTTTTTTTACCCATTAAATTTTTAATAATCTTATTATATTTGAGCACTAATTAAAAAAAAACTTCAATTATGGCAAAAGTACTGATTGCAACTGAAAAACCATTTGCCCCTGTGGCCGTTAATGGAATTAAAAAGATCTTTGATGAAGCAGGTTTCGAAACCGTTATGCTTGAAAAATACACCGATAAAGCCGACCTGATAAAAGCGGTGGCCGATGTGGATGCGATGATCATCCGTAGTGACAAAGCATCGGCCGATGTGATTGCTGCCGGAAAGAATTTAAAAATAATTGTCCGTGCTGGGGCCGGCTACGATAATATTGATCTGGCAGCCGCCAACGAGCATAAAATTGTCGCTATGAACACTCCCGGGCAAAACTCCAATGCGGTTGCCGAACTGGCTCTGGGTATGATGGTTTTTATGGCCCGTGCCAACTTTAAAGGCGGTTCAGGTTCAGAATTGAAAGGAAAAAAACTGGGCATTCATGCTTACGGATATGTCGGTAAGATAGTAGCTACCATCGCCAAAGGATTTGGTATGGAAATCTATGCTTACGATCCGTTTATCGACAAATCGGTTATCGAAAAAGACGGTGTTAAGGCTTTGGTTTCAGCCGAAGAACTTTACAGCACCTGCCAATACATTTCGCTGCATATTCCGGCTAACGATAAAACCAAAAAATCAATCAATTTCGACCTGATGTCGAAAATGCCAAAAGGCGCAACCATAGTCAACACTGCCCGCAAAGAAGTGGTGGATGAAGAATCGCTGAAAAAGATGCTCGACGAACGTCCCGATTTCAAATATATTTCCGATATCGCCCCCGAATGTCATGCCGATATTGTTGATAAATACGAAACCCGCTATTATGCTACCCCTAAAAAACAGGGAGCCGAAACATCAGAAGCTAACATAAACGCTGGTCTGGCTGCTGCCAACCAAATTGTAGGATTTTTAAAGAATGGCCTCACCACCTTTCAGGTAAACAAATTCTAACCCGAAATTTACTATTGCTCATACTAACCAATACCTAAATCAATGGAATACGAAAGGCCTGCCTATTTATTCTTCCGGTTCGAAGACCTGAGAATATATCAAAAATCTCTCGATTACGTAAGTTGGGTTTATTCCAATACTCAGCTTTTTCCGGAAAGTGAAAAACAAGGCATCACTGCAAAATTCATTGATATGGCTCAATCTATTGCCATCAATATTGCAGAGGGTTCGGGTAGAAATAAAACGCAATTTATTTATTACCTGAAAATGGCAAAATCAGGAATACGCGAATGTATCGTATTGACCACTATTTGCCATAGGCTTAGTTTTTTAACGGAGGCGAGCGTGGAAGAATCGAGGAATTTTCTGATAGAGATGACCAGGATGATAGGCGCGCTGATTGCTTCCCTGCAAAATAGCGAACGTCCGCACGAACGCCGCAATTATAATCAGGATAATAACACTGACGACTTTGATGTTTTACCTTCCGACAACGGAAATATGATGTAAATAACTTTTTTTTTATTTTACTAAATTAATACTATTACTATGGCTATTTTAAAAGCTTTTAAAGGGTTGCGCCCCCCTGCAAAAATTGCGCAACAACTTGCCTCCCGACCCTATGATGTGCTGAACTCGAAGGAAGCCCGCGTGGAAGCAGAAGGAAACGAATATTCATTACTGCACATTATTAAACCCGAGATCGACCTGGCCGTTGGCATAGACGAGCACGACGAATCGGTGTATAATAAAGCCAAAGAAAACCTGGACGCTTTCCGTGCTAAAGGATGGCTGGTGCCCGATTCCACCGATTGCCTGTATGTGTATGCCCAAACCATGAACGGAAAAACACAGTACGGACTGGTGGGCTGCGCGGGTGTGGAAGATTATATGAACGGTATCATCAAAAAACATGAACTAACCCGCAAGGATAAAGAAGAAGACCGCATGAAACATGTACGCATTACCAATGCCAATATGGAACCTGTATTCTTTACCTACCCTGCCGTTACCGAAATTGATGCTATTGTAGATTCCGTTGTAAAAAACCAGACACCTGATTATGATTTTACCTCCAATGATGGTTTCGGTCATCATTTCTGGACCATTAAGGATCAGGCAACGATTGATAAGTTGATAGCACTGTTTGCCAAAGTTCCGGCCACCTATGTTGCCGACGGACATCACCGTACAGCAGCCGCAGCTTTGGTGGGCAATGAAAAGAAAAAGAACAACCCCAACCACAACGGTACCGAAGAATACAATTTCTTTCTGGCAGTTCATTTTCCCGATAACCAACTTACCATTATCGATTACAACCGTGTGGTAAAAGACCTGAATGGCCTCACCCCTGCCCAGTTGATAGAAAAACTCGAAAAAGTTTTCACAATCGAAAACAAAGGAAGCGAAATATACAAACCCAACCGCCTTCATAACTTCAGCCTGTATCTGGAAGGAAAATGGTATTCGCTTACCGCCAAACAGGGTACCTACAACGATTCCGATCCTATAGGCGTTTTGGATGTTACCATACTTTCGAAACTCGTACTCGATGAAATATTAGGTATAAAAGACCTGAGAACCGATAAAAGAGTTGATTTTGTAGGTGGCATACGCGGATTGGGTGAATTGCAGAAACGTGTTGATTCCGGCGAAATGAAAGCCGCTTTTGCCCTGTTCCCGGTTTCGATGAAACAATTGATCGATATTGCTGATACAGGTAATATCATGCCGCCGAAAACTACCTGGTTTGAGCCCAAACTAAGAAGCGGACTGGTGGTACATTCCCTGGAATAAACCTTACATGAAAGAGGCTGTCTTTAGAATTCAGACAGCCTTTTTTGTTTTTCTGCAATACAATAAAACTGAAAAGTTTTTTCTAAAATATTACAATTTTAAAACAAAAGATTGAGTGGCTATTGAAACCCAAAATCGTAATTATACGATTTTCTGCTACGTAGCGACAAAGTGTTTGTAAGATTTTCAACACAAATGCTATGTAAGAAAATCTAACAATCACTCCCATTGGGATTCCTACGGAATAAATCGGGATTACCCCCCCCGGTACTGTGTGTCGGGACAGGCAGATACTACCCACTGGCTTACGCACTTGCCATTAGTTCATTCCATTCCTAACGACAAATCTGGGTTTAATTCGTTTTTCCGGTTTTTGTTTAAAATACTATAAACATTAACCGCTTTAAAAATTACATTTTGGTGATAAATTGGTGATTTGGTGTTTTTGTGGCAAAAAAAATCTTGCCACCAATGCACGAAATCACCAAAATACCTAAAAGTTTCTTTACTCGTTAAATTTTCAACAGACTCTAAGCCAGGCAAAAAGGATTTAATGCCAGCAAAAATCAAAGTGAAGTATCAGTTCCTTATTCAATTTCCAAAATACATGGCATAAACCGCAATGGAAGCGACCATTAAGGCCATAATACCTGCATAGATCAGCCACAATTTATATTCTTTTGTTTTTTCAGCATTCATAATTAATCATTTTTGTATCCTAAACTTACTCTTAAACGAATAAAGAAATGAAATAACTGGGGCACTTAAAATATGTCAGCGCATCTAATGATATTTATCATCAAACACTTCCACGGTCATGCTTGCTATTTATCTGCAGCTTCAAACCTTTCTACTTTGTACTGCATGCTTACTGGTTAACACTACATTTTCATTATTCTTATTACATTAGATCATTGATTTTCAATAAAACAAAATTCTGAATCTGCCTACCAAAAATAGTTTGGTAGAAAGAAAAAAAGCAAAGGCTACTACCAAATGAATTTTGGTAGTAAGAAAATTTTGAAAGCATTCTACCAAATATGTTTTGGTAGAATAGAAAAAATTGATTGTTATTACCAAATCGGTTTTGTTAGTATGGAAAAATAAAATTGTTACTACCAAATCGGTTTTGGTAGTATAAAAAAATTTAAACGTTACTACCAAATTTGCTTTGATAGTAACTCACCAGAAATTCTATTCTACCAAATCTAATTTGGTAGTACTTCAAAAAGTAATTATTAAATGAAAAAAAGTATTTCATCGATGAAATAAAGTTAAGGCTTCTTGAAAAAAATTACACATAGCTTGAAAAAACTAATTGATTTCAGCTTACGATGGTTTTATTTCGGCTTCGTTTTTTATGACACATGGTAAGAAAGAATTCCTTGACTCCTCCCCTTCTTTTCAGGCATGTTTGCTGAGAAAACCTTCTATGAAGCCTTTTTTAAATCAGGCGTATAAAGAATAACGCCAATAAACTATCATTAAACTACCCTGATCCATTAATGCAACTCAGTGAATTGCTTCTCGCATTTAGGACTATAATATTGCCACAGATTCGCAGATTAAAATTAGCTAATAATTTGCGCAGAGCGTTGTATTTAAAAATGGAATTTTTAAATACAACGATGGTAATCTGTGAAATTTCTCTTGAAGAATAGAATCTGCGAATCTGCGGCTATTTTCTCAGTTATCAATCAGGGGTGATATTATGCTCGCTTAATCGAAAGACTTAATTAGAATTCAAATTTTTATTCCATTTCCTAAGGTCGAAATAACGTTATTTTATTTTAGCATCATGCCGGCAAACATCCTTAATACCTAACATTGGCTCAGGAAAAATTTCCTACGCTCCGAGGGCAGCGAACTTCCGCCCGAATTCATGGCTATAACGGAGATATAAACATACTCATCCACAGGTATATTTTGGCCTATCAGATTTATTGAACTCCATGTGCTTCCTATTTCTTCGCCCTTAAGAACTTCTGCATCCGGATACATCAGAATGCGATAAAAAATCCTGGAACGGCGTTTTTGTTTTGAATTGATTCCCCTTACCAGGTAAACTTTTGCCGTATTGGGTTCAGTGCTTTTTACTATTCGCAATATTACAGGCTGATCGGGCGGTGGCACCGGGGTAGGATCAGATTTTATCTTTGCCCCCGAACGCTCAAGGTATGCGCGATTGCCGGCATACAAACTGTTGATGTATGGAATAATCTCATCCTGCATCAGGCGATATGTTTTAGCACATTCAGTATTCCGTGTAGCATAATCAATACCTCTGCCCCCTTTTGCAGCCGCGGTGGCTGCCAACGATCTTTCGTATTGTGCTCTGAAAAAAGCTTCCGTGCGGCGGGGGTCCGGATAGATTTCGGTTTCTTTATATAACTTATCGAGAAACACGGCCGCCTGTCGGTTTATGCCGTTGTAATCCGTTTCAATGATACCTAAAACTGCGGTGCTGACTCTACTTGCCATAATGAAGCGGTATTAAAAATTCTTACCCTGCATTTACCTATCACTGCCCACCCCGGCGGGGGTAAACAACCAAAAGCGGACATTTGCAACGACTAAACCAGTCAGTATGCAATCATTACTAACGCAAATATAAGAAAATTAAGTTTAATTTAGTGAAAAAACTAAAAAATAATGTTAAACATCTTTTTTGTATTGTAATAAATAGTTAGTTTTGGGGGGAGAAACCTATAATGCCAAAGGAATGCTTTCGGTAAAAATGGACTGGCAGCAATACAATTGTTGAACTAAAACGAAACGAAACAAGTTAGGAAAGTAACAACATATATCATCATGATAAAAAACACCAAAGAAACTGCTCTTGTCGAATTTCTCTTTCGCACAGAACATATACCAATCATTGAATGTATATCCAAGCAGCTAAACCTGGTATTAAAATAAAAAGATGTCGACCCAACTAACCCTTTCCACCAATGTGAAATTCGTATGCCGGAACTGGAAAAAAAATCAATTTGTAAGATCATAAATGATACTCTCACTAAAGCCTATAATGAAGCTCATAATATGACACCCCCGAAAAAAGGACTTCTAAATTGAATCACTCACCCAAATAGAAAGCCCCACCCCACTATGGATACAGATGAATTATCTATTGAAGTTTACAAGGCAATCATAATTGCGGCAGAAAATTTTTCACATGATTTAACTTTGCAATATGGCGTATTGTCATACGAATGTGCAAATGAACAGGAATATTTAGATAAATCCGAACAATTAACCAATGAAATACTGAATTATGATGAGGTTGAACTGGACGATTTATTTTTTGGGAATCCTCCCAAAAAAGAAAAACTGCATATTGCCCTTAAAAAAATAATCAGTAATATTGCGGCAGTAAAACAAATCCCGATTGATAAACGACATTATGATTATGACTAAGCAAGAGATTAAACAAAAAGAAGAAGAGCTGCTTAAAATGACAGGTGCATTTTGTGCTCAAAAATTAGATAATGAGTATTTACTGTTATGCGAAAAGCTGATAAAAAAACTTGGACGCAAACGCGATGTTCCTTTTCAGCGGGGTAAGCTCGAAATATGGGCTGCAGCCGTAATTTATGCAATTGGATCTATCAATTTTTTGTTCGATAAGTCGTTTGAACCCTATGTTACATCCAATCAGATAAGCGAATACTTTGGCACCAAAAACTCCACGGTATCCAATAAGGCTGGTGAGATTAGAGATATAATCGGGTTGACTATTTATGATTCTGAATTTTCTACTCAAAAAATGGCGGCGTCAAATCCATTTAACAATTTGGTAATGGTAGATGGATTTATTGTCCCTATAGATACCTTGCCCGATGAATTTCAAAAAATGGTTATAGATGCAAGAGCCAAAGGTGAAGATATTGAATTTCATACGCAATAGGCCTTAGAACCCCGCTGGCCGGGATTTTTGTCATAGGCCCCTACTGGTTTTGATTTTCAATCCGGGTCATTGAAAATCAAAGCAAATAAATAACTACAAGCTTGCTCAACCTTAGCTAAAATCAAAAAAAATGCCCCCAAAATAATACTCCACATACCAAAACCTGGTATCTTTGTAAAAAACTTTTGTCATGGCAAAAAACACTTCCATTTTACTGGGCGATTATTTTGATGATTTTATCAATCAGCAATTAAAAACCGGCCGATTTTCGTCAGCAAGCGAAGTTATCAGAGCTGCTTTAAGAATGTTTGAGTTGGAAGAATCAAAGAAAGCAGAACTGATTAAAGAGCTTAAAAAAGGCGAAAAATCAGGTTTCGTTAAAGATTTCAACAGGGATACTTTTGTAAACGATTTGCACAAAAAACATTTGAGTAAATGAATTACAAAATAAGTAATGAAGCCGCAAACGACCTGGAGAAAATCTGGCTTTATACCTTAGAAAACTGGTCAGCCGAACAGGCAGACAGGTATTTGGGTTTAATTCTTGACGAGATAGAATATCTTTGTGTAAATCCAAATGCAGGCTCTGATTTCGGACATGTCCGTAAAGGGTATATGCGCTCCAGGGTTAAATCTCATTTCATTTTTTATAAAATCAACGAAAAGCGCGACGAAATAGAAATAATCAGAATCTTACACCAACAAATGGATGTAGAAAACCGTTTAAACGAATAAAGGCATACCCCCCTATCCAAATGCCCTTCGCTCATCCTAATAAAAACCACACTCCCAATGAAAACAACCCTTACCACCCTTGCCCTCCTGCTTATAATGATGTCGGGCGCAAAAGGCTACAGCCAGGTAGTATTCAAAGGAAAACTTGTCAACAAGACCGACAATCTACCGGTTGAATTTGCCATCATAAAATCCATCGACCAGGGAAGTTTCACTCAAACCAATTTGGATGGAGAGTTTCGCTTCAAATTTCCTGAAACTCTAAAAACCTACCGATTTGAAATCTCTGCTATTGGTTTGCGCGATACCCTAGAGGTCAAACGTTCAAAAAAAGACCCGGAAATCATTTACATTGAGCGTCCCCTGCTCTCCCTCACACCTGTTACTATCAAAGGTCTGAGCGCCAAAGAAACCGTGAAACTGGCCGTTGATATGATACCTCAGAACTATACCGATTCGAGCTATGCAGCTTATTCTTTTTTCCGGCAATATTCCAAGGTAAACGGAACCTTCAAAAACCTCATTGAAGCACAAACCGTAATTTTGCTTAAGCTGGAATTGGTAAAGAATCGTTTCAAAAGCAGTTATGGTTTCGATGTGGAACAAATGCGCCGCAGCGATTTCAGTTTTGAGATTGCCGATTTTGCTTATTATCAGGACAACATAGCCTATCTGCTGCGCGAAGATCCGGTTTACAACCTGCTGTATGGGGCTTTAAATCCAAATGCCTTCAACTTCTACGAATTCAACTTCGACACCAATAACCGCACCGACGATTTTGTTATCAAATACCGTTGCAGCGAATATACCAGCGAAACCCACGGTGTAGAAAACATACGAGACCTCGATTGGTATGGCGAAGGCACCGAAGAGGGCCGTTTTGTGATCGACAGCAAGACTTATGCATTTAAGCGCATTGAACGAACTGCCCTTAGGAATAAAACGTATAATTATCCGCGCAATAACAACTGGTTGATCCCCTCACGCAACTATTACCAGGAATTTGTAGATGGCAATCTGGTCACAGAATATGATCAGGTAAATGGCAAATGGTTTTTGACAAAGATATGCCATGCCTACACCAATGAGTTTTATAACAAAGGCACAGCCAAAAAAGAATTTACCATCACCGAGGCTTACGAATGGTATGCCGACAGTACCAGCCATTATATTCCTACTGAATTGGCGGGCAAGTTCTTTATCGACACCTATTTGCCCTCATGCAGTTATACTTATAATAAGGCCGCATGGAACCTCCCCCTGCCGCCGTTTTATTTCTATAACAAAGAAGATGTTTACAATGATCTGAAAAGGACATCGCCGGTTGAAGATCAGTTTGAGAAGAACGGGAAATGATCTGTTGCCGGTTATAGTGGCTGTTTTTGTTTTTTGGGGTGCTTTTTATCAAAAAGCCAGTGATTCAGTTTATAACCGAGAAAAGCAGATCCGCTGCCTACCAATGCTCCCATAAATACGTCGCTGGGATAATGAACTCCCAAATGCAAACGTGAATACCCAACCGTACCGGCATAAATAAACGAAGGAATTATCACATACCATTTGGGATAGTTGATGCTGGCCGCTGTAGCCAAAGCAAAAGCCCACGAAGTATGTCCTGAAGGAAAAGAAGGGTCGTGTTCGGTATACGCATTATCAATAAAGGGATAAGTGATGTAAGGGCGGTCGCGGTGAACAGCATATTTTAAGGAATAAGTGATGATTTCGGAGACAATAAGTGAGGAAGCAAAAATGATGGCCTGCCGTTTGCTGGCGCTGTCCTTTTTTATCAAAGCATAAGTAATTGTTCCTGCAGGAACTGCCAGTGTTAAGGGTAAAACCGTATTGGAAACGAATTTAAAAGTGGGATCCAGCGATTGGTTACGGTTCAGGTTGATCTGTTTTAACCAGTTAATATCCGTATTTTGTGCCCCTGAAGTGAAGCTGAGGAGAAGAAGCGAAAGAAGTAAAAAAGTTAAAAATGATCTCATGTATTGCACTCAAAATAGAAAAAGGACATTAACGGGTCAGACACAGGTAAGCAGCAACTTGCTCATGCGAATGCCTTTCACCCGACATTTAACCGTGGTTCCGGCTTCGGGAAGCATTTCAAGATACTCATCACAGTCCGCAAAATATTCTTTATCTGAACCGTCTTTTACGATCAGCTTTATCAATTCATCGCCGAATTCGTCGGTATGGACCTCGGTGCCGGTAACAAAAAAATCGTACTTACCGCCTATCCTGTAAAAGGGATGTTCGGGTTCAAGATAATGCCTGAAAAGTTGAGGCTTGTTTAACACATAACATCGTATTGTATCATCTGTACCGAAACCGTAATCTTCAAAATATTTATGGCGCAGGTAATGCAATTCCCCGAATTCGTCGAGCAGCAAATAGAATTCTTCATCTTCGGCCAGGGTAACCAGGCCTGTGACCAGAAACTCATAGGTTTTACCTTTTTCCAATCTACTGATTAGTGGGGCTGTTTGAGCAAGCGAAAGATACAATTTGCCTTTCTTAATACGATCGACACGGCATAGCACTTCGTCAGGAAAATCTCTTGGCGATAGTTCGCCAATATTCACAAAGGTTATTTGTCCGTTTACATCCTCAAGTTTGAGAAACCTCTCAGCCTTTTCTTCCGAATTCAGTATCTCTTCGAAGCCAATATTTTTAAAGCTATACACACTCCCCTCTTTATAGCTGATGTGTTCGGGTTCCAGGTATATTTTCCCGGAGCAACTGATCTTATCAATCCGGCAGTTCACTTCATCGCCTTTCTTCAGGCCGTAGTCTTTATAGGGAAGGTATTGCAGCAAATGCCTGCTACCAAAATGGCTGAGCAGTATCAGGAACTCTTCATCCTCAGGTGGCAATAGTACCTTTCCGTTTACCACAAACTTATACGTTTTGCCTTCTTCAAAGAAGTATGGGACCTTATGTGTCATTCACGGTTAACGAACAAATACTCCGATTATTTTATGATTTTCTTTATCTCATCCAGAATGGTTTTACGGGCGTTTTCAGTATCAGATGATGAAACCGGTATATTGGCAGATTGCATTTGGTTAAACTCTTTAAACTGAAGCTTTCCCATGTGAATGGTCATTGCTTTTTTGGTTTTGGCATCGGTGTCATAAAGCGCATCATACATGGTTTTTACATCAAGGTTCTTAGCCAGAATACGCAGATCGGTTTTCTTCATCAGCGCAATGTCCTTAAAGTTGTTGATGCCATTTTTTACTTCTTTAATGGCGTGTTTCGGGGCCTTTACGGTGCGTGATCCTTTTGAAACTTTTGTTTTGGTTTTCACCTGACCTGATGTTTGCTCTTCCGCAAAAGGAACCCTGTTAACCGGATGCATATCGTTGATTCGAATTATGAAATCGCTCAGCACATTCATAAAGTTGATGTAGGCCTCGTAAGGTGTATTGTAAGGATTAAAGTATTTATGTACATCACCGTCAGAGAACCATTTAGTGCACATATAATAGAAGTGGTCGCTGGTTTGCAGATATTTCCAGTCGAGTTGCAACTGAGGGTCGGCAATTCCCAATACTTTATGCTCCAGATCGTATAATTGTTTGAAAGCATCATCCTGCAGTTCGTTTCCGAGCCATGCTGTGAGGTCGCGTTCTTCATCGGCCCATGAAATGGGGTAAGGAACATGAACCGCAGCCACCGGCTGGAGTTTTTCTGATAGTTCGGCAGGTGTGGAAAAGGTATAGTTTGAATGGGAGAATACCCTGCCCGGCAAAGCACGCATAAACTCAAAGATACCGGTTTCGGGCCATTGGTGTTCGCCAAAAGTTTCATAATCCATAAACAGGTTGATGGTTTCCTGTGCCGGATCGACCTGGTTGAGCCAATCCACATATTTCTCGGTGGTCAGAGGCCAGCCATCCCAGCTTTGCTGAGAAAAACGGAAAGCAATATCGTCGCTTAGCATGAAATTCTTCAGCAATACTTTCAGTTTGGGATTGATGGCGTTGCAATACATAAAGTTTGGACTCTTCCAACCCAGTATATGCTTGGCGCCTTCGGTGAGAATGGTCTTAAAGCCCATTTCGGCTACCATTTCTCCTATCCCGTCCGAATAGATCAACTCAGTGTTTCGGAAAGTAGTGGGTTCTTTACCAAAGTATTTAACCACTTTTTCTTTCTGGGCAGCCACCTGCCTGAAGAATTCGTCCTTGCTGCGTAAGGCCGACAAAGAGTGGGAATAGGTTTCGGACAGAAACTCCACACAACCCGTTTCGGCAAGCCTGACAAAACTTTCGAGCACGTCAGGGGTGTATTTTTCGAACTGGTCGATAACCGTTCCTGACAAAGAAAAACTTACCTTGAATTGCTGACCGTATTCCTTGATCAGGTCGAGCAACAGTTTGTTCATGGGCAGATAGCATTTATCAGCTATACGCCTTAAGATATAACGGTTCCTGTATTCGTCGAAGTAGAAATGATTGGTGCCAATATCAAAAAAACGATAGTTAGCAAGCCTGAAAGGCTGATGTACCTGGAAATAAAAACAGATTGTCCTCATTCGATATTTAATTTTTATTTAAAACAATATAATAAACTTCTTTTACATGGTTGGCGGCGTTGTCCCATTTCAGGTTATCCACCTCATCCTTCCCGTATTTGCGGAACATGACCGACAGGGCATCGTAGTGCAATAAACCATAAATGGCATCGGCCATGGCATCAATGTCCCAGAAATCGATTTTAAGAGCGTATTTCAGTACTTCCGCCACACCGGATTGTTTTGATATAACCACGGGCACATTCGAGCGCATGGCCTCCAGAGGCGATATGCCAAAGGGCTCGGAAACGGATGGCATCACGTAGACATCGCTCAGCGCAAACATTTTGTCCACTTCTTCCCCCTGCAGGAATCCGGTGAAATGAAAATGATCGGAAATATGCAACTGGGCCACACGGCGTATCATCTTGTTCATCATGTCGCCCGAACCTGCCATCACAAAACGTACGTTACGATCTTTCTGAAGCACTTTATTAGCGGCTTCCACAAAATAATCGGGGCCCTTCTGGAAGGTGATGCGGCCTAAAAAGGTTACTACCTTCTCCCGTACATTTTTGGCCACATTCAGCACTTCGTCGTTCTCAGTAGGTTCCACAGCATTATGCACCGTAAAAACTTTCTGAGGGTCAATGCCATAGCGGTTGATCACAATGTCGCGGGTGTAGTTGCTCACTGTGATCACTGCATCGGCGGCTTCCATTCCCTTGCGTTCGATATCGTAAACATTCTGGTTCACATTTTCGCCCGAACGGTCGAATTCCGTGGCGTGCATGTGCACCACCAAAGGTTTTCCACTTTGTTTCTTGGCAGCTATACCGGCAGGATAGGTAAGCCAGTCGTGGGCATGTATCACATCAAAATGGTTGGAAGCAGCAATAGCCGATGCCACCAAAGCATAACGGGTTACTTCTTCCATCAGGTTTTTGCCATATTTGCCTGAAAAGGTATAGGATTTGGAAAACACCGAAGTGTCTTCTTCTATATTGTCAAAAACCTTCTGCTTTACCATGGTCTCAAACTCTTCTTCGCCCACATAAGGCACCAGGTTTGAACCAATTTCTATATAGGTGAGCTGCTTCCAGTATTCCTGATAAATGGAGCTGGTAAAATCAATATTTACATCACTGGCATTCAGCAGGCGCACAGCCTCCTGACTTTCGTCGCCATAAGCCTTAGGAACCACAAAGAGAACTTCGACCCCCTGTTTTAACAAACCTTTGGTCAACCCGAAACAGGCCGTTCCGAGTCCTCCGGTTATATGCGGGGGAAATTCCCATCCAAACATCAATACTTTCATTACTTTATTTATGATTTAACATTTTTGATTTAAGAGTTACTGAGCATTTTTATACTGTTCTATCAGATAATCGATACGCAGCAATTCGGCAACACTCCATGCCTGCGATGGCGCTCCGCAAGGCTTGTGTGGGGGATCGCCTTCGTAAATTTCTGAAACCGTTCCCACACCATGCTCTAACATCGCCGGTTCGAAGTTGTCGTAGATACGCTGTACGTGAGCCAGACCTGATTTTCCGTGTATGCGCAGATAACCTTCTGCATAATGCCCTATCAGCCATGGCCAAACGGTACCCTGATGATAGGCAGAATCTCTTGTCTCCTGGTCGCCTGCATAGGCTCCTTTGTAATCGGGCGACTGAGGGGATAAGGTTCGCAAACCTCTCGGAGTAAGCAATTCGCGACCGGCAATATCAAGTATCAGTTTACGTATCTGCTCGCTTACCGGACTATAGGGTAAGGAGGCAGCAAATATCTGATTGGGGCGCACTGACCAGTCTTTATAATCTCCATATACAAAATCACAGAGATAACCTTTATCTTTATTCCAGAAGGTATCTTTAAAAGCTTTGGGTATCTCACAAACTATAGGTCCCCATTCATTGATAAACTGGTCATCATTAGCCAAACGTGCCACTTCCATTGAGAACATGATGGCATTAAACCATAAGGCATTGATTTCAACATCGAGACCTATGCGTGGGGTAACAGGTTTTCCGTTAACCACGGCATCCATCCAGGTGAGGGCTTTTCCCTGTTCGCCGGCATAGATCAGGCCATTGTCCTGCATCTTAATATTATACTCACATCCGTTTTTGTATCCATACAGTATCAACTTCATCTTTTCGCCATACTCTTTCCAAATCTTATCCTGGGTTTTGGTATGCATGGCATATTGCTGCAGGGCCCAGAAGAACCACAGGGGAGCATCCACCGAATTGTAGGCAACATCAGTCCCGCTTCCCATATTGGGAAAGAGCGGCCCCTTAAGTTCTGACACCATGGTATCGATCACAGCTTTACAATGATCCACATCGCCCATTGGAAGCGTTAATCCGGGCAAAGCGATGAAAGTATCGCGTCCCCAGCGTCCAAACCAGGGATAGCCAGCTATGATTTCGGTTCTTTTATCTTTATGCACAATAAATTGCTGGGCAGAATTGATCAGGCAATTCTTAAAATTATTACGGGGTAAGCGTTTGCATATTTCTTCGTTGAACATTCTGAGCAGATCGCCGGTTTTCACATCCTTTAATCCGGCAGCGAAAACTATGCTTTCGCCCGTTTTGATAGGCACTTCGAAAAATCCGGGTACGTAAAGGTCTTCGAGATATTCGTATCCGCGTTCGCGTTCTTCCTTATACTCAATATTGTAATACCAGTGAGGTACATGCGTGTATTCGGCTTCTTTGGAGAATTGCATGAACAGATCGGAATAGCCGGGATACATTTTAGTTTTAATACCATTCTCCACAGCGGTGTAACGCGTATCGGCATCGACATTGACTTTGGTGAGCTTATGCACATTCCGGAATGCCAGGAAAGGTTTGAACTTTAAGGTGGTGGGCGAAGTGGCTTCCTCAAGGGTGAATTTGATCAGGAAACGGTCGGCTTCTATACAAAAAAGCATCTCCTGCGAAAGTATCACGCCTCCCACGCGGTAGCGATGCGTGGGAATGGGATCGGACACCATTTCACGCATATATTTATGCCCCTTAGGCTTATAAACGCTCATTGGATATTGGTGCAGGCCCAGATTGAATTCGGCCTCGTGCTGGACAATGGTGACATCCAGAGCCGAAAGCAGCACATGGTTGTCGTCATCCACATCAGGCTGGGGCGATATAAGCAAACCATGGTATTTTCGTGTATTACAACCAATGATGGTGGTCGAAGCAAACGAACCTGCCCGATTGGCCCTGATAAACTCCCTGCTGAGGGAAAATTCGAGATTAACCAACTGATCTTTGTTGAATTTTATATAACTCATCTTTATTTAAATGCTTTTAAAAACTGTATAAATGTACATTTTATTTTTAAGAAAAGTAACTTACTTCTAATAAAATTTTTAATTTTGCAAAGATAATGAATTTAATTTTAATTCTTTACTGACAAATGTTAAACTAACATTAAATTTGTTTTTTTTGTTAATTAGTTGATAGTTGAGGAGATGGAAGAGTTGGAAAGTTGGAAAAGTGGAAGTATGCATGTAAGACTGGAGTAAGGACAAAACGGGTTTTCTGGTGTCTGTCGACTAGCGGATGGTCTAAAAAAAATATTCAATGCCAAATGACTGCGAAGGACTACTAAATGACTTCAAAATGACCACAAATGACAATTAATGACCTGACCTACCCCACCCACCCCCCGGAAAAAAAATCATCGTGAAACAATATTTTTTAACTTTCTGCGTTACCCCCGAAAAATCTATGCACAATCGTATTTTTTTCAGTATTCTGCTTTTCGGCACATTGATCAGTTTCTTAATGTTTTCGTGCAAAAAAGACAACCAGATAAACACCGACCCTTCTGTTACACTTATGCTTTCAACCGAATCGATATTGTTCGATACCGTATTTAGCACCGTGGGGTCAACCACCAAAATGTTCTATATTAAAAACCCTTCGGCCGATAAGATTAAAGTTTCCTCCATCCGCCTGGCCGAAGGTACGGCCAGCAGCTTTTCGATGAATGTTGACGGGGTGCCAGGCAACAGCATCTCTGATGTTGAAATAGCTGGGCACGACAGTATCTTTATTTTTGTGAAGGTGACCGTCGATCCGCAGAACAGCAACTCGCCCATGGTGATACGCGATTCCATACTGTTCGATATCAATTCGAACCAGCAACATGTGAAACTAACCGCCTGGGGTCAGGATGCTCATTATATTGTGGCCGACCATGTTTTCTCGGGCAGCCTGAAATATAAGATTGTAGCCGGCTTTAATGAAAATATTACCTGGGCGAACGACAAGCCTTACCTGATTTACGGATATGCAGTAATTGATAGCAAGGGACAACTTAATATTGATCAGGGATGCCGCCTGCATTTCTTCAATAAATCGGGGATGTGGGTTTACCGTGATGGTTCCCTGCACGTGAATGGCAGCAATGACGAACCGGTTACCTTCCAGGGCAGCCGTCTGGAGCAGGCTTACAGCGAATTGCCCGGGCAATGGGACAGAATTCTAATAAACGAAGGATCAAAAGATAATGTGATCAATTATGCCATTATTAAAAACGGTTTTATTGGTATTCAGACCGAAACAGATAGCGCGGTGATGGGAAACCGCCTGATACTGAACAATACCATTGTGCGCAATATGACCGGTTTTGGTTTGCTGAGCCGCTACTACCGCATTATAGCCGGAAACTCGGTGTTTGCCAATTGCGGCGCTTATGCTGTTACGCTCACTACAGGCGGAAAATACGATTTCAGGCATTGTACCATTGGCAACTATTGGAACTACTCGGCACGGCAAACGCCTTCGTTGGTGGTAAGCAATTATTACAACGATTTGGCCGCAGGGGTGCAATATGCCGGTGACCTCGATTCAGCCTATTTCGGCAATTGCATAATCTATGGACTGAATTCAGAAGAGTTGTTACTCGACAGCGTGAGCGGCGCCCAGTATAATTACAAATTCGAGAACTGCCTGCTGAAGACCGAAACCAATATCAACACTCTTAGGTTTGTAAATTGCGAAAAAAATGAAGATCCGAAGTTCCGCGATAAATCGGCGAACGATTATCGCCTGACCACCGGCTCAGGAGCTATTGATAAGGGAAATCTCAATATTATTTACAGCGCTGTGCTCAACCTGCTCAACGACCTGAAAGGCGACAGTCGCCTGGCGAACCCTCCTCCCGACCAGGGAGCATACGATTACAGGCCTTAAGGAAGTATTGAGTGAAGAGTGAGTGGCTTGAGGAACTAAACACAGAGAATAATGTAAAATCATCTTTGTATTCCTTATACTGCAAAACCTCTGTGTCACTCTGCGGTTTAATAGAAAAGACGATTCTTTTATATTAAAATGATGAAATATAGCAATTTGACACTTAATCCATCCATGACATTGGGGCAATATCTTTTCATTTCGAACCGCATGGCAAGCATTTCGAGCCGCTTCGAAAACTTTTCGAGCCGTATTGAAAATGTTTCAAGCCATATTGAAAATGTTTCAAGCCATATTGAAAATGTTCCAAGCCGCATTGAAAATGTTACGAGCCGTATTGAAAACATTTCGAGCCATATTGAAAACATTTCGAGCCGTATTGAAAATGTTTCGAGCCGTATTGAAATCATTTCGAGCCGTATTGAAATCATTTCGAGCCGCCTCGATTTTTGCTGAAGCTGCATGATTTTTTGCCGGTGCTGTATCCATCATTTGCATTTCTTTGTATTAAAATAATGATGCACTGAATATCACTGAGGAGTAGCAAGGGAGAATAAAATGGCATAATTTGTTGGAATCTATACACTTCTACTATATTTTATTTTTAAATTTAGGTTTATATAAAATAATACATGCCTGAAGGGCTGGTATTTGAAAGAATACTTAACTTTGGTGAATGAAGTTAAATGTTGAACTAACCTGGCAGATACCTATTTTGCTGCTACTGACATTCTTTGTGGTTTTCCTGAAACTGGGCGCCTTTCACATGCGCTTGTGGGACGAATCGATGTTTGCTGTCAACACCTACGAAATGATGCACAATGGCCACTATTTTTCCAATTACTATGAAGGACATCCCGATATCACCAACACCAAACCCCCTGTAACGCTATGGGCGCAGATAGCCTGTGTAAAACTGTTCGGTTACAACGAACTGGCCCTGCGCCTGCCCTCCGCTCTTGCAGCCTCGCTGGCCCTGCTGTTTGTTTTTATTTTCGTGTACAAGAATTACAGTCCGTTGTGGGCCTGGCTCAGTGCGCTGGTCATGCTCACCGCTCAGGGTTTTATTGGTTTCCATACGGCCCGCACCGCCGACGCCGATTCGTTACTGACGATGTTTTTGCTCCTGGCTAACCTCTCCTTTATAAAATTCATCACCACTGAAAAAAAACAGGATATACTGCTATTCTTCTTGTTCCTCACCCTGGCCTTTGCCACCAAATTGTGGGCGGCCCTGCTGTTCGCCCCTGCCTGGCTGGTCATTTTAATCCTCTATAAAAGGTTTAAGAGTTTCACCCTCAACGGCTATTTTTTATCCGGCCTGCTTTTATTCCTTCTCATCAATGGCGGGCTGGTTTGGCTAAAAATGCAGGATAATCCTGGATATCTTTCTATGGTCATGTGGAAAGATGCCGGGCGCTTGCTGAGCGTGGTCGAATATCATAAAGAAAGTTTTTCCTTCTACATCGACAACCTGATCAACCATCGCTTTTCCACCTGGTTTGCCCTGCTGGTAGCGGGTTGTGTGTTTGCCTTCCTTACCCGTATTGAAAAAGAAAAACAACTGTTGCAGATTTCGTTGCTGCTGACTCTAAGCTATTTTCTCATCATTTCCATATCGGTCACGAGGCTCGAATGGTACGACATGCCTCTGTTCCCCCTCATGTCTATTTTAGCGGCTTACCCGCTATTTATATTGCTTCGGTGGTATATTGATACTAATCCTACCAGGCCCATATTAAAAGTAGCTGCCATCGTTCTGGTGATCTTCGCTTATCCTTATTATTTGATGTTCTGTCAGTCACAGCGAAACTCGCTCAATGGCTTCGAAAATATGAATGAAGCCTCTGAACGCTTCCTGTTTCACAAGAACAACGAAAACGCGGATATCAGAGGGACCAAAGTGCTGTTTACGGGCTTCAACGGTTCGCTTTTGTTCTATAAATATAAGATGCACGAAATGGGTCAGGACATACAGCTAACCATGCATGTTGATTTCCAACCCAACGACCGGGTGCTGGTATCGAACGATAGCCTGAAAAATATTATGCAAAAGGAATATACCTTCACCAGGCTCGACAGCCTGAATAATGCGGTATTGGTCAAAATTGAATCGAAAATTCATTTGTAGAGACACCCCTATGGTATATCCATTTCTATGATAATAGCGTGTTCATTTCTATAACTATTTCAACACCTCCAGCATCTTCACTCCTATTTGTGCCGGTGAATCAACCACGTGCACACCTGCATCGCGTAGAATGGCTTTTTTGGCTTCGGCAGTATCGGCTTTTCCGCCCACAATGGCTCCGGCATGTCCCATGGTGCGACCTTTGGGTGCAGTGGCTCCGGCAATAAAACTCACCACGGGCTTGGTGGAATGCAGTTTGATCCATTCGGCTGCTTCGGCTTCCATGCTGCCGCCAATTTCGCCTATCATCACAATGCCTTTGGTTGCATCATCCTCCATAAACAATTTCACAACATCGAGAGTAGTAGTTCCGATAATAGGGTCACCACCAATACCCACCCCGGTCGATTGTCCCAATCCGCATTTGGTCAATTGGTCAACAGCTTCGTAGGTCAAGGTTCCTGAACGCGAAACGATACCGATGATACCCGGTTTATGAATAAATCCCGGCATAATACCCACCTTAGCTTCTCCCGGAGTGATTACACCCGGACAGTTGGGGCCTATAAGCCTGCAATCCTTACAATCCAGGTAATGCTTCACCTTTACCATATCCTGCACCGGAATGCCCTCAGTGATACAGATAATAACTTTAATGCCCGCATCGGCAGCTTCCATAATGGCATCAGCAGCGAACGGAGGCGGAACAAAGATCAGCGAAACATTGGCGCCTGCCTTGGCCACAGCTTCAGCAACTGTATCAAAAACCGGCAAGCCGATATGCGTTTTACCTCCTTTGCCCGGTGTAACACCCCCAACCACATGGGTTCCGTACTCAATCATTTGGGTGGCATGATACGTACCTTCGCTGCCTGTAAACCCCTGTACAACTATCTTTGAATCTTTATTAACTAAAATGCTCATATTGTTAGTTGAAAAATTTGGGTAAAGTTAAAAATATTTCTTTCTAAATCAACCTACATTGATATATAGCAATATCCAAAAGCAAAATTAACATCATTGATCAAATCATAGAAAATAGTCAAGATTTTTTTCATCGGTTCAAGCAGATTAAAACAAAAATGATGTAAATTTGGTAAAGAATTTGTAGCAAATACCTCCCAACCCCAAAAACTTTAACCCATGAAAAAGCTCCTCACTTTCGCCCTTTTAGCCTTTGTGTGTCTTTCTTTACAAACCTATGCACAAAAGGTTCAAACCGATTATCGTCTCACCCTGCGCGATGGAAATATTATCACAGGCACCTCGCAGATCGACAACATAAACCTGCAAACCCAATGGGGTAAACTTGATATTCCCCTCAAAGATATCAACGAACTGATACTTGGCGTTTCTCCCGAAACATCTTCAAAAGATAAGATTAAGGCACTGGTGATCGATCTCAACAACGCCACCCTCGACATACGTAAAAAAGCTTACGAAAGCCTGATATCAATGAATATAGGATGCATTCCCGTGCTCGACGAATATATCAATTCCCCTGAATTTTCAGCCTCCCTCAACGACGATTACAATGCCCCTATGGCATTGAGCGAATTAAAATCCTCATACAATTATACCGACGATACCGAAACAGAAGATATTATCGTCACAGGGAACGGATACCGTATTGGGGGCACTCTCAACCTAAAGAACATCAGCCTGAAAACGGCTTATGGTAACCTTGAAATACCAAGGGCTAAAATTAAAAGCGTGGAGATATTCTATAACAGCAACGACGGAAGCGAATCTACCTATATTTTGAATGCCAACAAACATATCAGCGGCAATACCAATGGAGGCTACCTTAAAACCGGTATCTTTGTAAAAAGCGGTCAGCGGATCACTATCACTGCCAGCGGTGAAGTAATTCTGGCAAGCCTTTCGGGTTATAAATACAAACCGGGGGGACAAAGTTCTGCCGGAGGTGTCAGCAATGATTATGGCGATGAAGATTATTCAGGGACCAGTACATCCACTTATCCAACTTACGGAAATCTGGTTTTTAAGATAGGAGAAAACGGCACCATGACCAAGGCCGGAGCCATGTATAAAGGAACTGCAAACGCAACGGGCTATATATATTTGTCTATTTATGAAACAGTTTACAACGCTGCCAACACCGGAAGCTACACTGTTAAAATCAAAGCCAATTGATCGCAAAATAAACTTGTAACCAATAAGATCAGGTCAGAAACAGCTATTAATTATTTGATCTCCACCAATTCCACATCATAGATCAGTGTGGCTCTTTTGGGAATTTTATTTTCATCACCCAGCAATCCGAATGCCAGGTGCGAAGGTAATATCAGTTTGGCCTTATCCCCCACTTTCATCAGCATAATGCCTTCTTCAAGTCCGCTTTCCACTTCCGCCTTACCCAGCTCAATTAATTTCAGGCCGTCTTTTGCTGAGTTGTAACATTCAACGCCATTGATAAGGTTCACAGCAAAACGTATCACAACTTTATCATTCACCTTTGGTTTTTCCCCTTTACCTTTATAATAGATGTTATACCTCAAACCGGTTCCGGTCGAATTCATTTTCCATTCATGCCGGGAAATATAATCTTCAATATCCTCGTTCTCTTTTTTAACAAGGGTTTCATTCACCTTTTCCAGATCATTCTTGAATTTTTCGGGTTGAACTGTGTTATCTACTTTGGGTTTGTTTCCGCACGAATATACAAAAAGTGTAATAACCAAAATCAGCAGCAATCGCAGTTTTCTCATGGTGAAATTATTAAGAAAGTTCATTTTTGTACAAGGCGAGGTTTTCCAGAAAAAGCTGCACAGCGCCCTGCAAATCACTTTTAATATTGGCACCCGAAGCATTTTTATGCCCGCCGCCTTCAAAATGAACGCGGGCAAATTTACCTACATTAAAATTTCCTGTCGAACGCAACGAGAGCTTCACATATTCCCTTTTCTCCGAAAACAATGCCGACACCTTGATACCTTTTATTGTCAGGCCATAATTCACTATCCCTTCGCTATCGCCATTATTAAAATCAAAGCGCTTCATATCGTTTTTTGAAATTGATATATAGGCAGTAGCCAATTCATCAACCACAGTCAGCTTCTCACTTAAACAATATCCCAGCAGCCTTAAGCGTTTCTCCGAAAATGTGCAATACACGTAACGATGAATCTCTTCTCCGTTGATACCTCTTTTAAATATTTCAGAAGTCACTTTATAGGTATTCGGGAAATCGCAATTGTAACTGAACGAGCCTGTATCTGTGATGATCCCCACATATAGGCAGGTTGCAATATCTTTATCCACCAGGCTGGCCCCATCCATGGCATGCATAAAATCGTAGACCATTTCAGAGGTTGACGAAGTGTCAATTCTTGAATAAGAAAGTGTAAAGAAGTCGGAAGGTACCTGATGGTGATCAATTAATACTTTTAATCCTTTAAAATTGACCAGTGCATCTGTAAGAGTTTCAACCCTGTCGGGCATATTGAAATCCAGGCAAAACACCATTCCTGCTTTTTCGAATAAGTCAAGGCATTTTTCCTTATGTCTCGAATAGATGCAAATCTCATCAACTCCGGGCATCCATTTATAAAAATCAGGGAAATCATTAGGAACTACAACATGCACCTGGTAGTCCTGCTTTTTCAGAAAATGCCAAAGCGCCAATGACGCACCTATAGCATCTCCATCAGGATTATAGTGTGAAAGTATGATTATGGGAGAAGAAACATTCAGATGCTCTTTTACAGAAAGAATAAAATTTTTATCCAAGGTAGTTTTTTTGCAAAATTATCAAAAAATATTATCGTAAAGGCAGATAAAAATATGTATTTTTGCAGTCGTTAAAAATACGCAATATGACAGGTGACATTACTTTTACAATGATTAAACCCGTAGCATTCCAGAAAAATGTTGCCGGTAAGATACTCGAAAGAATTCAAAGTGCAGGATTTTGGCTGGTTGCAGCTAAAACCATCCATTTAAGCCCGGCACAGGCTGAAAAATTCTATGCAGTTCACAAAGGCAGACCTTTTTTTAATGATCTGGTAACATTTATGTCTTCGGCTCCTATTATGGTTGCCATTCTGCAGAAAGAGAATGCTGTGGAAGATTACCGGAAGTTTATCGGTAAAACCAATCCTGCTGAAGCAGAAGAGGGTACTATCAGACGTGATTTTGGAACCGATATCCAGGCAAACGCAGTTCATGGTTCCGACAGCGATGAAAATGCCATCATCGAAAGTAATTTCTTTTTCTCTAAAAGCGAACAGTTTTATAAAGAAGGATAATACTCCTTAAAAGATTTATTTTTATAAAGAATTACAATTTTCTCTATCTCCGATTGAGAAGATAAAATTATTTTGTCTGAAAATTCAGGTTTAATATCCTCATTCTGTGCAGGCTTATCTATCGCTGGCGGGATATTTAATGGCTTATCAGTAGCTTTTTCAGGATCAGGATCATTCCTGACCTCTTTTTTCGCTTCTATAACAGGTAAATTTTCTAATGCCTCTAATAAAGGTTCAGTTTTCTTTTCTTCAATATTTGTTTCTTCAAACAGATCGATTTGGGTTGATTTCATCATTTGACCATTTCCCATCACCAACCATTCAGGATTTATATCAGGAAATTTATTCATAATTTTCATGACAAGGTCCAGGCTGGGTAAATTTCTGCCCGACATAATATGTGACATGCTCGAACGTTGAATTCCGATTTCATCAGCGAATTTTGAAGGACTCAAATTCTTGACCTTTAAAACCAATAAAATTCTTTCCACCATAATTACAATATTAAATTAAAGTTGACAAAGATAACAATTTTACAATTAACTTGCGTAATATTGTTAAATTCATATTTGTAAACTAACCCGCAACACTAAAAATTTGAATTATGATCTTAGATAATTAGATATTAAGTACTTTAATACAGCGTAATATGATAATAAATTAATGGCAGATATTTTTCCCAATAATACAAGGTTTTATTTAATTTATTACTTGATGTAAAATTAATAAAATACTGATTTATTATTGCTAAGTGCTGAAATTTTTAACTATTTTGTAAATTTTTAATGAATTACAATAGTGATTATCCATAAGTTATTTTTGTTATTTATTTTGGAATTTATTACATTTGTAATTCATTTAATAAGTAACTGTTTTAATGTGTTTTATAAATTTAATTCACATTACTAAACTTTACAATAATCGCATGTTACCTTTGTGAATTACATAAGATGTTACAATTCTAAACTGAAAATAAACAGAAAATTTTAAGAATTTATTGCAATTAAACAATAATTGTTCTGTTGGTTCACACCTATTTCTAAACTAAAGTGAACCTCACCAGTTTTAATAAACTTAATTGATCTTGCTTCTATCCTACCCGGCAATCAGATCGCGAATTAAAATTGGAATTGCCGGTTTAGCTTCCTGCATTGCCCGTTGGATAAGGTTTATACTGGGAATAGTAAAGCATTTTACTGCCAATTCCTTCTCATAAACGGCACGAATAGGATATAATTGCTCAATAATTCGATTGTAAAAGACTTAAACCGGAAAAGAATGCCCTTTTATTTGGTTTCTATCGCCTGGTAAATGAACTTTTGAATGCTTGTGCGAATTCCTGAAGACAATAATTTATTGGTTGCCGAATAAGGGTATGAACGGTTTGATAGAAAGATATAAACCAACTGATATTTAGGGTCTACCCACACATAGGTGCCTGTAAAACCGGAATGTCCATAGCTTTCAGACGAGGCTTCACTGCATGTGGGACCGCCTGCCCCTTTCTCACGAACCGGTTTGTCGAAGCCAAGCCCCCTTCTGTTTCCGGCAAATTGATAGGATGTGAACTTTTCAACCGTTTCAGGTTTGAAGTAGCGCCTGCTACCGTATTCGCCTTTTTGTAAAATCATTTGCAATAGAATTGCCAAATCGTTTGCATTGGAAAAGAGTCCGGCATGCCCGCCAATACCGCCTAACATAGCAGCCCCCGGATCGTTTACATCGCCTGTCAATACCTGATGTCTGAAACTGGTATCAATTTCAGAAGGGATGATTCTGGAAAGATCTATGTATTTGCGGGGTACATAACAAAGAGTGGTAAGTCCGAGAGGCTGATAAAAGTTTTCTTTTACATATTGGTCTATGCTTTGGTTTACCAGTTTTTCGATGATTACTTTCAATAAATAAAAACCCAGATCGCTGTATAAATAATCGCGTTTAGTGCGCAATTCGGATTTCATAATCTTTTGAAAAATAGTATCCTGATAGTGGTTACTGATATAAATACTTTCGGCAACGCGAACGGGAAATTCGAATGATCTTTGTTTGCGGTACAGCGTTGAATCCAGAGTTTTGTTTCGCATCAGGTTCTTATAAAATGGTATCCAAGCTTTTAATCCGGCCTGATGGGTCATAAGGTCTTTAATAAGAATAGGCGCCTTATTGGAACTATCGTTGCCGGGAAGGTATTTAATGAGGGCGGAGTCGATGCTTATGTGGCCTTCTTCGTAAAGCTTCATTACAGATATAGTGGTGGCTGCAATTTTGGTGACAGAGGCAATATCATAAATGTCGCTGTTGTTTACGGGCCGGAGTTTATCGTAAGTGTGATAACCAAATGATTTGTTGTAGACAACAGAGCCGTTGCGGGCTATCAATATCTGACAACCAGGGTAAATGGTATCAGCAATTCCTTGCATAGCAATAGAATCAATTTTATCAAGTGTCTTGTAATTCATGCCGGCATTGGCAGGATAGGTATAACCCAGGCGTATTTTGGCAGTGGCATATCCTGTATTTATGGGAAATAAAGAGGATGCTGTAACAGGCAGCTTTCCGCTGACCGAAATGCCTCCAAAAATAGCTTCAGCGGATGCCTGTTGCGAGAATTTGTTGCTCTGGTAAGCAACCACTATGGCATTGATGGCAGAAGTGTCTGTTAGTTTATCTAAAGAGTACGGGTTGGTGAGGAGGTTGATGATGATGCGTTTGGTTTTTTTGATATCCTGAATGAAAGCAAGGATATCGTCGGAAAGACCGTAGTTGTTTTTGTCGGTTTGGTTGGTTTGATGGATGTTGATGATGATAAGATTGCGATCGAGGAGTTGTTGTTTTAGAGGGGGAATATCGGCGGAGGTGAATGTTTTGTCGAAACTAAAGTGCTGAACAGGTGCATAGAGGTCGAGGGTAGAATCGAGATCATTATCGGCGGTGGTGTTGAAGGAAACGGAGGCTATTTTCTGGTTTTCGAGGTTTTTGAGGGGAAGTATGGAATGATTGTTCTTGATAATGGTGATGGAGGCTTGGTGTAGTTTGAGGTTGATGATGTCGGAAGTGAGGTTGTTGAGGTCGGCGTAGATATTGTTGACCACGATTGGCTTTTGTTTGGAAAGCCCTGCACGGTATTTATAGGTAAGCACTTTGCGGCATTTGATGTCAATGTCGGTTTGGGTGATTAGTTTTTTGGTTATTGCATTTTTTATGTAATTGAAGGCGGCAGGGACATTTTCTGGCATCAGAAGTATATCGTTTCCGGCCAGCAGGGCGCGCAGTTCGATGCGACCCGCCGTATCGGTAACGCCTGCTCCCTTCATCCCCAAAGCATCGGTGAAGATAAGTCCTTTGAAGTTTAATTGCTTGATGAGGATATCTTTAACGACTTTTAAGGATAAGGAGGAAGGAAGGTTGGGTGTGGTGTCTAAGGCTGGTATAAATAAGTGGCCGCACATGACGGATGCAATGCCGCTGTTGATTAATTCCCGGAAGGGATAGAGATCGATGCTGTCGATGATGGGGCGACTGTGGTTGATGATGGGCAGGGTTTTGTGGGAGTCTTTGTCGGTGTCGCCATGGCCGGGAAAGTGTTTGGCACAGGCCAGCACGCCATTGTCTTGCAGGCCTTTCATGTAGGCGAGGGTTTTGGAGGCAACGAGTTTGCGGTCTTCGCCGAAGGAACGGGCGTTGATGACCGGGTTTTTAGGATTGGAGTTGATGTCGGCTACCGGGGCGAAGTTGATTTGTATGCCGAGGCGTTTGCACTGACGGGCTATTTCGGCTGCCATAGTATAGATGAGTTTATTATCAGCGATGGCGCCCAGGGTCATTTGGCGGGGGAAGAAGACGGTGCTGTCTTTGAGTCGCATGCCGAGGCCCCATTCGCCATCGATGGCTATGAGTAAGGGGGTTTTGGCGATGGATTGCCAATAGTTGGTGTAGCGTGCCTGGGCGACAGGGCCGCCCTGGAAGAAGCAGATGCCTCCGATGTTGTATTGCTTTATGAGGTCGGTTACTGTGGCATTGGCCTGAAGGGTTTTATTGGAATAGGCCGCTACCATGAAGAGTTGGGCGAGACGCTGGTCGGGGGTGAGATGGTTGAAGACGGAATCGACCCAGTGGCGTTCGGCGGGGTTTTCGGTGAGGGGGGGTTCAGAGAGGCGGGGAATACAATTCCCCGCCAGCGGAAGTTTGATGGCTGATAATAGAACTCCCGTGAGAGTTATTAGTAGGAAGGTGATTATGGCTGTTTTGAGAGGTTTGAACATCGGGGTTTAGGGTTTGGGCTATAGGCTTTAGGCAATTAGACTTTTAGGAAGAAGAAGATTATGACTCGTTGAATTATTGAATAAAATTAGTGTATTGGCGGGTTGCTTTTGCTTGCTTAGGGATAATTTATTAACGGAGGAATGTTATAAACGGGGAGGGAGTTTTGGAGTTGGGAGTGTAGAGTTTGGAGTTTGGAGTTGTCCCGTGTAATAATGACATAGCTTCGTACTTCTTGCTAAAAGCCTAAAAGGCTGTAGCCTGAAGTCTAAACTTTAGCTCGCTCGAAACTGAAGTCCCCTTGTTAATAAAAAATGCGAAGCCCCATAGCTTCGCATTTTTATTCCAAATAGCCTGAATGTCTAAACAGCTAAAAATCGTAACGGTTGTCCTCAATCAGCTTGTTGGCGATGGCGCGGCGGGCTTCTTTGATGTTGACGGGCCGGAGCAGGGTGAGTTGGTTGACGGCGTTTTTAAGTTTGAGATATTCGTCGGCTTGGGCAAAGGAGTTGATGGCATCGGAGGCCGATTTGTTGATGCGGGCGGCGGCTTCGTAAACAAAAACGTCGAGTATATGTTTGTAGATCTTTATTTTTTCAGCATCGTAGAGGCCCGACAGTTTTTTGACCCTGAGGTATAAGGATTCGGCGGCATAGGCCTGTATGGCGATGTCGGAAATGTGCATCATGACCTCCTGCTCGGTGGAATATTTGCTGCCGAGGGTTTCGTAGGCACGGTTCATGACGAGCAATGCGACCTGTTTGAAATAGGCGGAAAGGGTTTCGTAATATGCGAAATAATCGTCGTTGGCGATGGCGAGGTTTTTGAAGCTGCCGATGTTGTCGTAGATCTCTTTTGCCTGAGCAAAGATAACAGAATCGGCTTTTTTGGCTTGTTTGAGCAGCATGTCGGCGCATACGAGACGGTTGATCTCGTTGGTGCCTTCGAATATACGGTTGATGCGGGAATCGCGATAGCAGCGATCGACGGGCATTTCGGCCGAGAATCCCATTCCACCATGCACCTGAACGGCTTCGTCGACGATGTAGTCCTGAGATTCGGAACCGAGTACCTTTAAAATGGCCGCTTCCATGGCATATTCACCAATGGCCTGCAGATAGGCCTGGGTGCGTTCCTGTCCCTGTGCTACATGGAGTTCGATGGTGTCGTCGACATAACGGGCGGTGCGATAGAGGGTCGATTCGATGCCCCAGGTGCGGACGACCATTTCGGCGAGTTTGTATTTGATGGCTCCGAAATTGGAGATGAGGGAGCCGAACTGTTTGCGTTCGTTGGCATAGTTGACCGCATGGAGTGTGGCGCGTTTGCAGGCACCGATTACATTGGCGCCGAGTTTGATGCGTCCGATGTGGAGTATGTTGAGGGCTATACGGAAGCCTTCGCCACGTTTGCCCAGGAGGTTTTCGACCGGAACCATGCAATCGTTGAAGAATATCTGAACGGTGGAGGAACCCTTGATTCCCATTTTCTTTTCTTCGGCTCCGAAGGTGATGCCGGGATAGTTGCGCTCGACGATGAAGGCACTGAGGATTTTATCGTTGTCGATTTTGGCAAAAACAGTGAGCACATCGGCAAAACCGCCATTGGTGATCCACATTTTTTGTCCGTTGAGTATCCAGTGTTTGCCATCTTCGGACAGTACCGCTTTGGTTTTTCCGGAGTTGGCATCGGAGCCGGCATTGGGTTCGGTGAGGCAATAAGCAGCAGCCCACTCTCCTGTGGCCAGTTTGGGAAGGTATTTTTGTTTCTGATCTTCGGTACCATAATATAATATAGGAAGGGTTCCGATGCCGGTGTGAGCCGAAAATGCAACGGAATAAGCAAAGCCAGAGCCCATTTTATCGCTCACGAGCATGGAGGTGGTGAAGGGTTGTCCGAAACCCATGTATTCTTCAGGGACGGATATTCCGAGTAAACCCATTTCGCCGGTTTTGGTGATCAAACTGCGCATTAATCCGGGTTCGCTGGCGTCGATTTTATCTAATATGGGGAAGACTTCTTTATCAAGAAAATCGTTGCAGGTGTCGGCAATCATTTTCTGTTCTTCATTAAATTCTTCCGGAATAAAAATTTCTTCTGCTTTTTTGGTTAAAAATTCTCCACCCTTAAGATAATTGCTGTTTTCCATTTAAATTAGTTTAGTTTTTTAAATTAAGGGTGCAAAGATAACACTTTACGGTAGAAAATTATGATGGGTTGGGGAGTTTAACGTTAGTTAACATTTTAAGGAAGCAGGAAGACCGAAGACTGGAGACGGAAGACGGGAGTGGGAAGTCGGAAGAGGAGTGCAAGTGTTTCTTTGGGCAACTTTGTGAGAGCCCTTTGAGTAGCTTTGTGTAACAGCTATAACACGAAGTTTCACGAAGGACCACAAAGTTACACGAAGTGCGCTTTTGGTATCTTATGAACCAACAGGCTATGAAATGAATGGAATGATTGATTGATGCGTGATTTTTGAAATGAAATAAGGACTGTCGTCACACAGAACAATTGATATATTTCTTTGGGGGTATAAACAAATGTCATTGTTGAAACAATTTTATTAATAATTCGGGTATAGTTACTTTTTTATCTATTTTTGAGTTGAATTTTCAATTATTACCCATGAAGTATAGACTTTTGCTTTTTTTGTTTTCGATTTTATTATCGATGGTTGGTTTTGCACAGGATACTGAAAAAGATACCACCTTTTGGGATGTGAGTTTTTACGGATTTGCGGATTACAATACCCAGTTTGTAACAGGACAGACGGCGGCAGGGGTGAATGCAGACTTCATAAAAAGTATTGATATTCCCAGGGTTGGCTACAGTTTTGGTTTTTCGGTGGTGCGGCCCGTTAGCAAACGGTTGTCGATTGATTTCGGACTGGCTTTTCAAAATCAGGGTTACAAAACGAGCAGCCTGATAGATACGGTGGTGAACTACCGCGATTCTCTTTTATTTACGCAGGAATATCATAATGCGGTGAGGTATGCGAGTATCAATATTCCGATTCTGCTTAAGATCAATCTTTTTCATATTAAAAAAGCCACGGTCGATTTGGGTATAGGTGTGGCTCCGGTTATATCGCTGGGCAAACGTACGGTTTCGTATTTTGCAGATCACACGGAAGTGGTGAACTCGAAATCGGGTCGTGATTTGGATATTCAGGCGCTGGCTTCTATTACGGTTCGTATTCCTTTATCCAATAAACTTTCGCTGACCCTTGCCCCTACTTTCCGATATAACATTATGGCCTATAAGGATACTTATTACGACGGCATCAAGCGCAATTTTATTTCTCCCGGATTTGGCATTTACCTGACCTATAAGCTTACCGATACAGAAGTGTACGATTATTATTACCGTCATATTTATAAAAATCCCAAACCCAAACCGGCATTTTAGCTTTTGCCAACTGAACATTCCCTATTATGCCCAACCCTGTTAACATTAAGAATCGTCGTGCCAGTTTCGAATATTTTATTCTGGACCAATATGAAGCGGGTATTGTGCTTACCGGTACCGAGGTAAAGTCGCTGCGCGAAGGCAAAGCGAGTATCAATGACGCTTATTGCACGTTTAGGGACAGTGAACTTTTTGTTTTTAATATGCATATTGCGGAATACATTTATGGTACGTATAACAATCATAATCCGAAACGCGAACGGAAACTTTTGCTGAACCGCAATGAATTGAAGAAGCTGCTGGGAAAGGTGAAGGAAAAAGGATTTACTATTGTGCCGGTGCTTTTGTATATAAATGAAAAAGGGTTGGCAAAGCTTAGTATTGCGCTGGCTAAAGGAAAACATTCGTACGACAAGCGCGAAACGCTGAAAGATAAAGACCTGAAACGCGAGATCAGCCGCAAAGAGAATGATTGACCCCTTTTAACCAACAGGAACCCTCAACAGATGAAACGGAAACTGATCTTCCTGCTGATTTTTGTACTACTCTTTGCTTACGTAATTGTAAGGGCTGCTGTGCTGGGAATCACGTATGACGAAGCCTGGACACTCGGTACGTTTGTTCCCCTGAACCTTATTGATATTTTCCTGTTCAACCCGGCCGATGCCAATAACCAGCTTTTGAATACGGTTTTGATTAAGGTTTGTTTTATTTTCGGGAATCATTCGTTGTTTATTGCCCGGTTGCCTAATGTGATGGCCTTTGTGGTGTATACTTACTTTGCTTACCGGATGACGGAAGGTTCGCGCAATTACATTACCGGATTTTTTCTTTTTATTCTTTTACTGTTCAATCCGTTTGTGCTTGACTTTTTCAGTCTGGCCAGAGGCTATGGTCTGGCAATGGCATTTCAGATGGGAGCACTATATTTTATAATGATTTTTGCCAATCAGTACGATTGGAAGAAATTAGCTGTTTCGCTATTGTTTGCTAAACTTGCCGTGGTGAGTAATTTCACCTTTCTTTATTTTTTCCTGACAGTAATAGTGATAGGCACCGGTTCACAAATCATTCATATCAGGGAAAATAAAAATATCGGGAAGGTGATGTTAACTGCTTCTGTGGCCATAGTTGTGCTGGCTGCAATGGTGGCCCTGCCCCTGTTAAAACTGGCAGATAACGGAGGCTTATATTATGGCGGAACGAACGGTTTTTATCACGACACCCTGGTTTCGCTTTTTGCTTTCTCAATATATCAGCCTTATGACGCGGATACAGCACGACGTTTTCTGAATGTATTTCTCATACTTTTGGGGGCCATCATTGTTTACAGTTTTATAAGACCCCAGGGTGAAAACGGAACCTTTCTGGAAGGGAAGACCATAATGATTTGTTTGCTTACCGGCACAGCCATCATAATCAACCTTTTGAACCATTATATTACAGGCACTCTCTATCTAACTGACCGAACGGCCCTTTTCTATATTCCCTTGCTGATTATACTGCTGATGTATTGGATAGAAGAACTTCAATCGAGGAAGGTAAATTGGATACCATCTGTTTTGTTGATCTCATTGTGTATTTTATTTATTGTCAATTTTGGAATCCATGCCAATTTTAAAAAAACCATTGCATGGCCCTTTGATGCGCATACTGAAAAGATACTGGAAAGAATTGATTCCATAGGATCAAAGGAAAATAAGGTTGAACTGATTGATTTTTCATGGCCTTTCGAAAGTTCGGTCAATTATTACTTAAATAAGAAGCAGTATGCGAACCTTAAGATTTCGAAAGATATTAGTGACAGGGAAAAACTGAACGCAAAAGCTGACTTTTATATCTATTATGACAAGAGCATGGATAAAGTAGGATACTTTTCTGAGAAGCAACCTATAGTGAACCTCAGAAAAGATACGCTTTGGAGCTATAAAGACGAGGATGTTTATGTTTTTATTAATCTTGATTCCTTGAACGGAGGCAGAAAGTGAGTTTCTACGAAACTATTATTATAGGGGCCGGACCTGCCGGTTTGTTTGCTGCAGCGCACTGCAAAACCAAAAGTGTTTTGGTGATTGAAAAAAATGAATTGGCAGGAAGGAAACTTTTAATTGCAGGCTCGGGGCGCTGCAATCTGACGCATCAAGGAGATATCAGGGATTTTTTTGCACATTACGGCAACAATAGCCGCTTTCTGAAAACTGCCTTATTGGAATTCAATAATGAGCAACTGATCAGTTTTTTTGAAAGCCATGGTTTGAAAACCTATACGGACAAGAATAACAAAGTTTTCCCGGATTCGGACAAATCAACGGATGTTTTAAACATTTTACTGGGTGCCTGCAAAGCAAATCGGGTAATAGTGAAAACGGGGCAAACGGTGTTGGTGATTGCCCTGCACAATGAGAATTTTATCATTAAAACCGTAAACCAGGAATACCAGAGCAGCCAACTGCTGATTGCGACAGGAGGCAAATCGTATCCAAAAACAGGTTCGACCGGAGATGGATATACCTTTGCGCGACAATTAGGACACAGCATAGTAAGGCCCAAACCATCCTTAACCCCGGTATTCATACGGAACTTTCCCATGGCTGAACTGTCGGGTTTGACCTTGCCCAGGGTTACTGTTTCCCTGTATCGCGAAAATAAAAAAGTAAACGAGCATACAGGTGATATTGTCTTTACCCATAAAGGAATTTCAGGACCGGGTATATTGGATTTTTCGAGGTACTTTGAGGATAAGGATGTGCTGAAGATCAATTTCGCCAGGGTAAACCCGGATGATTTCAGAACGCAATTTATTGAAGCTGCAGAAAAAGAAGGCAAGATTCTGGTAAAAACCTTTGTAAAGCGATTTGAACTTCCCAATAGCCTGATAGAATATTTGCTCGGAACTCTGGGTATCAGCTCTGCTGAGAATATGGCAGGCATCACTAAAGTACAGCGTAACCATATCGTACAGGCTTTTTGCGAACATAACTTTGCAATAGATTATGTGGGTGGGTACGAGATGGCCATGGTGACCACAGGAGGTGTTTCGTTGACAGAAATTTCATCGAAAACCATGGAATCGAAGATAGTTCCGGGATTGTATTTTGCCGGCGAGGTAATGGATATTGATGGTGACACAGGAGGTTATAATCTGCAGGCTGCCTTCTCCACCGCATACCTGGCCTCGCAAAGTATCAATTCACAAAAGGATCGTGCTTTGTAATGGTTGTGTTATCTTTTTGTTTCGGGTTTTCCTCTTCCATACCTGACATATAGTCAATATCCGTTTCTTCCTCCTCCCCTTCCAAATCCCAGGAATAGAGTTCGCGCTGAATACCGATCTTACGGTAAAAAACGGCCATCACAAAACCGGCAATCCCTCCCATAAGATGCGATTCCCAAGAAATATTACGGTGTGGAAAAAAATCGGGAAATATACCCCAGAACAAGCCTCCGTAAAGGAATATGATGAGCATGGAAATTGCCATGAGTTGAAGATTCCGGCGTATCAATCCGCTGAAAAGAAGAAAGGTTACAAATCCGTATACCAAACCGCTGGCTCCGATATGTGAGGTGTTGGGAAGTGCAAATGACCAAACCCAAACATTGGTAAACAGCCAGATCAAAAAGAACACCTTTAAAGCAATCTCCCTGTAGAAATAAAAGATGATGCTCAGGGTGATGAACATGGGAACGGTGTTGGCAGTGAGGTGTTCGAAATCGGCATGAATGAAGGGTGCTGTAAATAAACCGATCAGGCCTTTCACCGATTGAGGGTTAATACCATATCCTGAAAAATCGGAGTTAGTATACCACTCGTATATTTTTACAGCCCACATTACCACAATCACTAACAAGGGAAATAACATGGAGCGCAATATTTTTCTATATTCTGCGTTCATTTGTTTCATCAGCATTTCAATTATAAAATTATAAAATATTTTGGTTACACACACAATAATTCAACAATACAAGCGTAACCCTATCCAGTATTTGTGTAATTTTGCAATTAATAATCATTATAAATTAAATTAACAAACCCAATTATGAAATCCAGTTCACTTCGTTTTATCAGCGTTTTTACACTCCTATCGTTCTTGCTTTGTATTTCCACATTCCAGATTTCTGCACAAAGATACGACCCGAAAACATCGGACCAAAAGCTAACTTCTGCCTTACAAATCATCAGATTGGCCTATGTTGACACAGTTAATGAAGACAAACTGACAGAATCGGCCATTATTGCCATGTTGAAAGAACTGGATCCGCATTCGGTTTACATGTCGAAAGAAGAAATTGAAAAAGCCAACGAACCCCTGATAGGAAATTTTGACGGTATTGGGGTTCAGTTTAATATTGTTAAAGATACTATTGTAGTAATCACTCCCACCCCTAACGGTCCCTCTGAAAAAGTGGGTATTTTATCGGGCGATAAAATTGTGAAGATCGATAATGAAGATGCCGTAGGTAAAATTGTGAACAACGATTTCGTTTTAAAAAGGCTGAGAGGCGTAAAAGGCAGTTCTGTGAAAGTAGGTATCTTTCGTCGCGGCAGAGCTGGTATAATGGATTATACCATCGTAAGAGATAAAATCCCTATAAACAGTGTGGATGCAGCTTATATGGTTACCCCTGAGATAGGCTATATCAAAGTGAATAAGTTTGCCCAAAACACCATGGACGAATTTCATGAAGCCATGGCAAAACTTAAAAAATCGGGCATGAAAAGTATGATACTCGATCTGCGTGATAATTCGGGAGGATATCTGAATACGGCTATCGACATGGCTGATGAATTTCTGCCCGAAGGAAAAATAAGTGTATTTACCGAAGGCCATTCTTCGCCCAAGCAAACCAGCATTACAACCGGAAAAGGCGATTTTGAAAAAGGAAAACTTGTAATACTAATAAATGAAGGATCGGCTTCGGCCAGCGAAATTGTATCCGGTGCTGTTCAGGATTGGGACCGCGGACTGATCATCGGGCGGCGTTCGTTTGGAAAAGGATTGGTGCAACGCCCTTTCAATTTACCCGACGGATCGGTGATCAGGCTTACTACTGCACATTATTATACCCCCACGGGACGATGTGTTCAAAAACCTTATAATGAAGGTACCGAAAAATATTTCAAGGACCTGCAAAACCGCTTTAAACATGGCGAACTGGTAAACCCCGACAGCATTAAATTTCCTGACTCGCTGAAATACTATACTCCAAACAAAAGAGTGGTTTACGGTGGCGGCGGCATTATGCCTGATATTTTCATTCCCCTGGATACTACCCGCATCTCTGATTATTATTCTGATCTTTTGCGAAAGAATATCATCAACCAGTTTGTGTTGGATTATCTGGACAAAAACCGCGATAAGCTAAAATCACAGTATGCCAATGTGATTGAATTCAGCAAAGGCTACACTGTGGACGAAAACTTTATGACAAAATTTGTGGATTATGCTGAAAAAGAAGGTGTAAAAAAAGATGAAAAAGGATTCCAAACCTCAGAAAAATACATCAAAAACTTTATTAAGGCATGGATAGCCAGAAACCTTTGGGACTATGAAGCCTATTTTTACATAACCAACCAGGATGATGAAGTGTTCCAGCAGGCTGTTGAGTCGATAGAGAACAAAGAAATGTTCAGAATGAATAAGATTAATTATTGAGTTGGGAGTTTGGAGTTGGGAGTTCGGAGTTGTCCATTGTCCAAATGCACCGCAGATGCTCCCAACCTTTGGTACCGGGACAGGGCGGAGGATGCAGAGTAGGAGTTGTTACTAAGAGTTTCCAAGAGAAATCAGGGCCATTGGCTTACTTAATCGACTCAATTAACTCAATTAAATAATCCCTCATTCTCAAATCCTAAATCTTATTGATAATAACTGCCAGCACATCATTTCCCATGCGCTCTGTAGAATATTGACCACCGCTGATCCTTGGTGCTTCGACGCCTTTATAGAAATAATGGTTGCCGGTAAAGATCCTTGCCTCGTCCCATAAGCCGGCTTCAATCACCGAAGTGAGCAATTGCCGGCCTCCTTCTACAATAACCGATTGGATATTGTTTTCGTAAAGTGTATTAAAAATAAAAGGAAGGGCATCCTTACTAAAATCAGTAACAATGGTCCGGGTATGATCGCCATAGGACTTAAGAACCGGAGTGAACAGCAGGGTTTCAGCTTCCTTATCAAAAACATGCAGGGTATTTTCGAGGTTTCCGGTATTGTCAATAACAACCCTTACAGGATTTTTTCCCTTCCAGTCTCTAACGGTCAGCCGGGGGTTATCTTTGGTGGCAGTGTTCCCTCCTATCATCACAGCTTGCTCTTCTGTGCGCCATTTATGAACCAGTATGCGTGTTTTTTCGTCGGTTATCCAGTTAATCTTTGGCTCATCCGATTCACGTTCCTTATCAATATATCCGTCGAGTGTCTGCGCCCATTTTAAGATCACATAAGGCCTTCGGGATCTATAAAACCTGACAAAACGGCGGTTCAGCCATTGACACTCATCCAACAATATTCCTGTTTCCACTTCAATGCCTGCCTGCTTTAAAATATCAATGCCTTTGCCCGCCACTTTTGGAAAAGGATCTTCCATGCCTATCACTACTTTTCGGATACCTTCTGAAATGATCCGATCAGTGCAGGGAGGTGTTTTTCCGTGATGGCAGCAGGGTTCCAAATTCACATACAAGGTGCTTTGAGGCAACAATTCTTTTTGGACGACCGAATTCAATGCATTGATCTCTGCATGGGGCCCGCCAAACTCATTGTGAAATCCTTCTCCAATGATAAGGCCATTGTGCACGATCACACATCCTACCAGTGGGTTGGGGGCAACCTTTCCCTGTCCGTTTTGTGACAGTTCGAGGCAACGGCGCATAAATTTATGTTGATCTGACATTTTGACAAAATTAGCACAATAATTTTAATTAAAATCCGTTACCGCTTCTTCAGATAAAACCAAAAAGTTACCTTTGTATCACTTTAAGTATTTCTAATTTGAAAAAGACCTTATTATTTTCTGCTTTTCTGCTGTTAACTTCATGCGTATTTTCCCAAACCGGTGGCAATAATACTTACGAATTTCTGAACCTGCCCTGGGGAGCACGCATGGCAGCTTTGGGAAGTAATTTTGTGGCTGCCAATGATGAGGATCTTACCATGTCCATAGTGAACCCTTCTATCATTGATGAGAAACTTCACCACAGGCTGGCGCTTACTTTTGTAGATTATTTTGGCGATGCCAACTATGGTATGGCAGCTTATTCGCATACCTTTAAAAAAGTAGGCAGTTTTACCACGGCTTTACAATTTGTGAATTACGGCAAGTTTCTGGAAGCGGACGAAACCGGACAGACTTACGGAAATTTCAGCGGAGGCGATTATGCTCTTACCATTGGATGGGGACGAAAACTCGAGAAACATTTCCTGATAGGCGCCAACCTGAAACTGATTTATTCCGACCTGGAAAAATACAATTCATTCGGAATGGCGGTTGATGTTGCCGGTTCCTATTTCCACGAAAAAAGTGGATTTATGGGCACGGTACTTTTTAAAAATATTGGCCGTCAATTGAATTATTATGTGCCCGGGAACAGAGAACCATTACCTTTCGAGATACAGTTGGGCATCTCCCAAAAGTTCAACAAACTGCCTTTACGCTATTCAATCGTTTACAATCATCTGGAAAAGTTCGACCTGACCTATACCAACCCATCCAAATCAAACATCGACCCTATTAGTGGAGAGGTTATTACCGTAAGCAAATTCGATAAATTCGCAGATAAGCTGATGCGGCATTTTGTGTTGGGGGTTGAGTTCTATCCGGTAAAACGGTTTTATATCAGCCTGGGATACAATTATCAGCGCCGCCGCGAACTGCGCACAGAGGTTAAAAAAGGCATTGTAGGATTTTCGTTCGGATGCGGTATCAATGTGTATAAGTTCCGCATCAGTTACGCCTGGTCGAAATACCATCTGGGTGCTTCGCCCAATACGTTTAGTATAACCACCAATGTGGTGGACCTTTTCACCAAGAATAAAAGCAAAAAGTAGGAAGTTTGGAGTTGGGAATTATAAGAGGGATCGGCAGGCATTTTCAAAATCCACCCCATCGAATTTATTGTTATCAAGCCCCTCATAATATCGAATGATATTTCCGTTCCAGAGAAGAACGACACATGGGGTATCTCCGTTACTTCCCAGTAATTCCCAAAAAACAGGAACATCAAGAATGGTGTAAGGATAACTGCCATTGGCTTCTTTGAAAAACTGCGGAATTTGCTCCACTTCCTCGTCCATAAAGAAAATATAGACAGGAGGCAGGGTGATTTTTTTTGACAATGAATTTATTTCACGGGCAGTAGCCCTGCAATGATCGCATCCAATAGAAAATAAACAAACGATCTTTTTCCCTTCGTCCAGATCAACCACCTGATTGCCAAAAGAGGTATATTCGCTATATCTTGATCTTGCTTTCTTAGGCCCGGTCGCATCAGTTGTTTTGTTAGTGTTCCCTTTAGCAGATATAACACTATTATTGATAATGATTGAGTCAGATAAAGATGAATTATCGCTTACTTTTCCATCAAAAGTTCTGTCAGTAGATTTCAATGTAATGGAAACAGAAGTTGCCGACTTAGCCTTTTTGGAATCCTTACAAGGGCAAAACGGGAAGAAAACATACAAGATCAAGGCAGAGGCAAGATAAACCAAAACCAGGTAAATGAATTTGTTCGCATCTTGTTCTTTGGTACTGACATTCCGGTATAAATAGATCAACAATCCGATGGAAATAATGTTTTTAATAAATGCTTCCAGGGGAGTCATAGGAATCAGTTGCCCGAAGCAACCGCAGTTACCACTCATAGCGCCATGGGCAAACATTTCGATGGTGAGATGCACACAAAAGGCAAGCAAAAGCAAAATAGTTCCAGGGATCACTATTCTTTTGATATAATGCGATTGCAGAATCAGTATCCCTATTGAAAGTTCGAGGGCAATAATAAATCTGGATAAATAGGGAGCATAGCACCAGGAGGTAATACCCAGATCGACCAATTGCTTTTCAAAAGCCCATATCGGAAATAGTTTGGCCACGCCAGACAATATGAATACAACAAAAATTAAGATCCTGATCGACCAGGAGAGGTATTTTTTCAGCATGGCAATGGGTAAGAATAGAGTGTGGAAGTAATAGTTGCGGTTACAGCATACATTTCGATCAAAATCAATATATTATTTTATTTTGATCTTACGGCCAATCTGCAGAGTGCTTGTTTTTTTAATGCCATTCAGGGCACACAGTTTATCAACTGAAATACCATACCTTCGGGATATTTCTGAAAGCGTATCCCCTTTCTTCACAAAATGGATATGGCTATTGCCTTCAGGAGAGGTATTATTTGCATGAGTTGATTTGTCGACTGTAGTACTTTTGCTTTTTGTGGCTGGCTGTTTCGCTTTCAGAACCGAATCAAGTTTAGCAATACCATCGTGGTTCACAGGTATTCTTTTCAATTGGTCCAGATCCATACGTTTGCTGTAGAGATACCTTGAAGTGTAATAGGTATACCCGTTATACTTGTCAATCCTGATACCGGTTGAAGCAGAATGCAGAAAATAAATGGTATCGTGAGATGCTTTGTAAAAGATAGCTGTATGTCCTACACTCTTGCTTTTTGAGCTTCGGCCTTTAAAAAACATCAGGTCGCCCAATGTAAGGCTGTCCATAGGAACTTTTTTACCCAACAGGGCCTGTGCCGGAGAAGATCGGGGTAGATCGTATCCGAAAAGTGAATACAGGTAAGCTGCAAAACCCGAACAATCGAGGGGCCATGAATTGTACACGCGGCTACGGTAAGGCCGGCCAATGAACTTCTTGCCAATCGCAAGAATACTATCCATAATGGAATCTCTCGATGTAACCGGAGCCGCCTTAATGAGTAAAGAAATATCATTATGATGAACGTCAGAAACAATGGAATTGAATGAAGCAGTAGCTCCGTTTTGTGTATTCAGAGATATTAACAAAATGAAAAAAACAGTTATTGCTAGAATAAATTTTTTTGGCACCACCATAAAATATTTTTATGCATCAAATCAGAAACCTGCTAAAAGATCTCACAGATCAATTAATATTTACCTGTCTGATTTTTATAAAGTTGCAAAATAGGTTGCAAGAAACATTATGCAAATATAACCTTTATTTTTTGAAAAACAACTATCAGTCCGAAGATTCCTCATCAGATAACTGCTTATTAACCGATTACAATTATTGGCTTGAACGAACCCTTTACTGCTTGATAAAAAAAACTATTTAGTGATCACCATCCGTGAAAAATATTGTTTATCGCCCGAGATAACTCTTACGATGTACATGCCTTCTGCTGCATCATTCAGGTTGATTATTGCTTTGCCTGGATGATGCGGATAGGTATGTATTATTCTTCCCAAGGCATCCATAATGGTAATCTGTGCATTGATATCAAGGTCCAGGGTAAATTGACCCCTGCAAGGATTAGGATAAAGTAATAGATTCCCCTCTGCAATTGCCTGATCCATGCCTACCGTAAGGATATTCTCACAGGAGGAAGTATCGGAACAACCACCTATCGTTACGATCACAGCATAATTTCCATTGGCCGAAGCAGTAAAACTTTGGTTGGTTTCGTTGGCAATTGGCAGGTAGGCATTATTGCAATCAACCCATTGATAATTTGCCGATGGAGTGGTGGCGCTTAAAGTAAGACCATTTACAGTCAGAGCCGCATTCACCTGGTTGATGGTCAGATGCAGACTGACCACAGAATCACATCCCTGATGATTGGTCAAAGTATGGGTAGCAGTATTATTACTTGTCGTATAGGTTACACCATTGATCCAGGTATAGGAATTACAAGCCGTCACATAATGATCGTAAGCATTGCTGTGGTTAATGGTCAGATGAAGACTGACCACAGAATCACAACCCTGATGATTGGTAAGGGTTTGGGTTGCGGAATTGTTGCTTGCCGTATAGGTTACACCATTGATCCAGGTATAGGAATTACAAGCCGTCACATAATGATCGTAAGCATTGCTGTGGTTAATGGTCAGATGAAGACTGACCACAGAATCACAACCCTGATGATTGGTAAGGGTTTGGGTTGCGGAATTGTTGCTTGCCGTATAGGTTACACCATTGATCCAGGTATAGGAATTACAAGCCGTCACATAATGA
>CAYXXU010000012.1:0-64973 GCA_964469155.1 uncultured Bacteroidales bacterium | reverse complement strand
ATATCAAATTGTTATAAACATTCTTTGTTGATAACTCTTATCCCGAACTCAGGTTAATATAAATAAGTAGGGGTCTAATCTCATTACAGGTTCATTATTCCATTTCATTAGTAGCATCGGCATAAACCATTATAACATATTTTTTGATTAGACTGAAAAATTTAGAATAACTTGGTATTACTGCGCCATGGACATCTTTACCGTGTTCCAGCAACATTATAAAAACAACAGGGGCTGCCATGGTTATATGGCAGCCCCTGTAAATATTGAATCGGTAAATTTTAAGTTGTACCTTATCTATTATTAATTTGTGGAAAATTTATAATCGCCTGTAAACATCTTTCTGCAGTTTTGCCATCCCAAAGATCGGGACGTTTCGGGTTGCGGTTCTCCTGTAAAATTTTGTCGAAATCGCGCCTGATATTTGAAATATCATTACCCACCAGGTATCCGGAGCCCCCATGTTTTACCAAGGTAACCGGGCGTTCGGTATTGCGCCGGAGGGTAAGAAAAGGGGTGCCCAATACACAACATTCTTCCTGCAGCCCGCCGCTGTCGGTAAGCATGGCAGCCGCACCCATGTTGAGCTTTAAGAGTTCGAGATAACCGATGGGGAAAAGAAGCAGTATGTTCGGGCACAGCAAAAGCTTGTCCCATAATCCAAACATCTGGGCTTGTTTTACGGTGCGGGGATGTATGGGCCATATCAGGGGTATCCGCATTGAGGCCTCCTGTATCATCCAGTCGATAATCGTCTCAAAAATTGCCTGATCGTCAACATTCGACGGACGGTGCATGGTAATCAGGCCGTAATTCCTGTTTTCGTCGAAACCGGTATGTTTCCCGGAGTTTTCCGGAATCAGGTTCGATTCAATAATGCTGTTTGCGGACAAGGCGCCGGCTTTATTCCGGTTATACTCCAGGGTATCTATCATTATATTGCCCACAAAAACAATCCTTTCTTCTGCTGCCCCTTCTTTCCGGAGGTTTTCTGACGACATCAGGTCAGGGGTGAGCAACAGGTCAGACAGGCGATCAGTTACCAGACGGTTCACTTCCTCGGGCATGGTAATATCGCCCGATCTCAATCCGGCTTCAATATGGCAACATTTTATCCACTCCTTTTTGGCAGTCACCGAACAGGCAAGGGTAGCATTCACATCGCCCACCAAAACCACCCAATCGGGCTTTTCGGCCTTCAGCACCTTTTCAAACTCAATCATGGTCAGGCCCACTTGTTCGGCATGCGAACCCGAACCCACTCCCAGGTTGATATGGGCATCAGGAATGTTCAGTTCCGTAAAAAACTGTTTCGACATACGATCATCGTAATGCTGACCGGTATGCACCAACAGGTGTTCGATCTTGTGCTGTTGCTCCTTATTATAGGCTTCGATCGCCCTGATAAAGGGGGCAATTTTCATAAAATTCGGACGGGCGCCTACTACCGAAATTATCTTCATTATTCTATTGATATCTTTTCCAAAAATTAGTATTGTCTTCCGTTTTTTTGATGCTCTCAGGATAATTTTCAACAAACCAGAGCCAAAAAGAGGTAACATCAATCTTATCGTTCAGCATTTTTTGTCTGCGCCTGTGCCATTCTTCCTGTAAACCGGTTGTGGAAAGCATTTCGTCGAGCCTGACCAAAAGTTGGTCGAACCCCGAAGGGAGGAAAGCATACGTGAGGCCATATTTTTTTTCTTCTTCTTCAAGGTAAGCAATCCGGCCGGCAAATGAATTGCATCGCAGTGAGGGCACACCCATAACAGCAGCTTCTGAGGTCATGGTCTGGCTGTCGCCCAGGAAGATTTTTGCAAACGACATCAACGAATGTGCCTTTTCGGGACTTATCTTTAGCTGGTATTCCTGTAGTTCGGGCTCAATGTCTCTTTCGGTGGTGATCAGTATTTTTCCGTGAGGTTTCAAAATCGAAATCAGTTGCAGCTTTTGCTCCAGCGACAATCCTTGTATGCCTACATCGTGATGGGCCTTAAAAACATTGAAGCGCATTATAAAAAAAGGTTCGCCCGGCATTAATCCGGCTTCTTTCAATACTTCGGGGTCAGGAGAAAAGCGTTTTGGATGCAGGTAGGCCAATTCGTGATAGCCCGGGTAATAAACGGTATCGGTACGTTTTCTTTTTCCCCTGAGCACATCGGGCGAAACCACAGTATCGGCAAATGGCTGCACATATTTGGTCACCAAAGGCTGCACGGCATCATCGTCGTCGTCGAAAACCACCGATTTTACCTTTGAAATTCGTGATACATGGGCAATGGTAACTGAAGTGCCGATTGCCATATCGATTCTATGTTTTCGACAAAACTTCAGAATAAGAATATCATACTTAATCTGATTGATGATCTTACCCAACAGGCCATCTTTTTTTGAAGGCAACACAAGGTAGGTGAAGCCATAATAATCGAGTAGTTTTTTTGCCGGCACAAGGTCTTTCACAGACCAGAACACCTTATGCCCTTTGGCTTCAAGCCCGGTGGCCAGGTTACGATAATAATGCACATGGGCGGGATGGCCGATGTCGATAAGGATATTCATTACTTTATCTTTCTTAAAACATGTAAGGCTGTTTTTCCCACATGGAAAAGGAAGGGGTTAAATATTTTAACATATCTGCCATACTCAAGTTGTTCGCCCCCAAACTCTGATTTATATTTTCTTACCCCATATTCCTGATTGGGCTGTCCGGCACCCATAAAGTCAAACATCTTTATACCATGCTGCAAAGCAAATTCCAATGCAGCCCAAATAGCCACATGTGTAGGGAAAATTTTAGGATGATAGTCTCTGATGCCACAATAATAATAGGTATAGATAGATCTCCCCGGCAAAAAAGGGCAAATGCTACCTCCGATTACCTTTTCGTTATGCTTCACAATAAAAACTTTTGCCAATCCATTTTCAATAAGCTGCTGAAAGTAATTTACATCAGGAAGAGGAAGTTTTACACGGGTCTTGTACAAATTTGACAGAATATCGAACAAGTCAAGAAAATCTTTATGGTTAGCGCACTCTGAATACATCACCCCTGCTTTCAGGCTCATTTTAAGTTCGCGCCGTCTGTTATAATTCATGGCAGCGATCAGATCGTCATGTGTTTTGCTCTCTAAATCGATCTGAAAATTAAGATAGGGAACAAATTTCCAGTGTAACTGATCAAAAACAGTTTGAAAATGGTTATAATCAAAAAAATTTCTGGTCTCTGCATAGATTGATCTTCTTTTGAAAAACTTATTTATCGCTGTTATTAATTCGTAAGCCGGGTAAAAATCATCATTGGCTAAAACCGGCCCCCCATAAATAATCGCTCTGCGGGTAAAATAACCCTTTATGCCTTTTTCCTTTTGCAAGGTAACAACGCAAAGCGATTTTAATGTCCCATTTTGTTCTATTGCAAAAACATTTGCCGAAAGGCCGGGCTGTGAATTAAAAAATTTATAAAATCCGGGGGTTTGAAATGGTGAAGCAAACACACTGGCATCAATAAATTCCTTCCATTTTTGAACAGGTACGTCCTTATCAATCAGTACGTTCATTTTCTGATTAAACGGGGTGTTTAATTTCACTTCATTTTTTATCTTCGAATCGCCAATCTTAAGGCTGAGGCCTGGTTTTTTTTATATTCCTGTTCAAAACGAAATAACTATGGTTATAAAATGCTTTTTGTAAGCTTCCAGATCAAAAAAAATGTCAGGCATCCCTTATTGTTTTATAAACCCATAATCATAATATGGCCAGATGCCTCTATCGGATAAAGCCATTTGGTGCCCAAACATTTTCCGGGAAGACAGGGTAATGGTTTTGGCCTTTCCAAGTTTTCCGGTTATTATGTCAGTAACCATATATTTGTATAGATTCATATTGTGCCGGACAAGAGCTTTTTGGGGATCATGGCATTTCGTTTCCACTAGTAACTGTTCCCCATTGTAGCCTATGACCGGAACTTTATAGGTTTTATCATCAAAATACATAAATGCGGGATAATTTTCGAATAAATCATCAATTACCCGGATCATAATCATGTGTTCAAAATCTACCCCTATACAAAAATTTGTCACATCCATATCCAGTAATTTTTTATACGGGGAATGAATATCATAAGGCGATTTAGAGTTCTCATGCCCAAGAGAGATATCCCGGGCATTTTTCCCCCAGATACAGAGCGGATGAGTTGGATGCAGGCTTCTGTAAACCCCCTCACTTAAACGAAATTCTTCGGTAATTGCACCATTTTGCGAGGGAGTTGTTAATACATTGAATGTTTTATAATTTTCAAGATAATCATACATGCCTCTATGCGGATAGGATGGCATAACAATAAGGCCTTCGTCTGTAATAAAATCCTTCAATGCCTTTATAACAGTTTGGGCACCCCCCACCACAACGCCCATAGAAGATAACGAACAATTAACAACAATTTTATCGCCGGGTTTTAAACCACACCCGGGAAATTCATTGATAAGATCATTAAAATTTAATTGATTCGAAACCCTTTTTGATATTGCAAATTGAATATCTTTCTTTCGTTTTTTTAATATTTGATAAATACTAACAATGAATTTGTTTTTTTTTAGGGATGGGATTATCTTATTTTTCATAATAAAATCTATAGGGTTCCGTTTCTATTTCAGAATATTTTGAAAAACACATATCGCGCTGCCCTGCAATATAAATCAAAACTTTTTCAAGGATATTTTCATTTTGCTCCACATAAGTCTTACTATGCCCAATAAACACAACCGGAACGTCGAGCAAATGATTTTTATGCTGCTCGGCAATGCTTTTAACCGCCTTTATTTGCTGCCTGGCGGTTAATTGGTTAAAATCAAGTTTTCTAGGATGTTTTGAAAATAATGCTGACACAATTGAAATCAACAAACTCCAACTTTTTAAAACTATATTTTTTCTTTTAACTCCCTGTTTCGCTGCATCTGTGTTATTTTCGTGTTTATGAAAAAAGGCCCTTGTAGCCCTAAATATTCTAATTAGGGTAATAAATGAAAGAATATTTTTACGTTCACAAAATATAGGGACTTCAAATATGGGAGAGTCCTTGCTGAATAAATTAATATCAGAAAAATTCGCGGGATAAGGTAAAATTTGTTGAAAAGAATTGGTGTAATCATAGGTTGCATTCCCTTTCTGAATACCCCATTTATAAACCGAGGAATCCATTTTAAAACCGCAATTGTCCAATGCCTTTAAAATGTTTGCACTTGGATGCATCGACCAGTTTGCGGCCCGGAATACCTGACATTGATATTCGGGGAAAACTGGTTTAATAATAGATTCCAGGAAATTCTTTCCGAACTTTATATAGGACTCAATTTGTGAAAAACTTAATGCAGCTAAATTGTATTCCGGCCACGATTGAACCCAGCGGCGGCCGTCGAAATATGACTTAAAAAAAGAAGAATGAACATGCAATTGAACATCGTGCCCTGAGATAATGCTTTGCCTTAATTGATTTTCAATTTTCTTATAATGAAATTTATCAACACCTTCGCGCTCAAAATATTCTTTAAACTTACTTATTTGAGCCACATCAGCAAATATGGTAAGTTTTGCATGGTATTTTCCCATAAGATTCAATAGTCGCTCAGTAGGTTCGATCATTAATTCATAAGGATCACCATCTCCATTACCATGAATTTCATAATCTAATGAAAATACTACTTTAAATTTCCCGAGTACGTCTTTTGCCATAGTGCAAGATTAAATGCCTTCCAAAGAATCGAACTGTTATCCTTCTTTTTATGAACATGTTCCTGAACTGCCTTAATAATATGGTCCCAGATAAAATAATCAGACAGGAAATCTTTATGGCCCATTATTACATTTAAAATATAGTTATTTACGCCAGGTTCTTCAAACCATTCTTTTTTCGGGGCGCCAAATCCGACTTTAACCCTTCTGTTAATTATGGTTTCCGGCACATCCCCTCGCATCGACTTTCTCAGCAGATCTTTTGTAAAGCCACTATTCATCAACATAGAAGATTTTGTCTTAAGAGCTTTTTCTACCATTCTGAAATCGAGAAAGGGAACCCTTGATTCCAATCCGAACCACATTGCATTTCTGTCTTCCCATTTAAGCAAATGTTCCAATTTATATTCGATATGATTAAACAAAGCCTGGTTTAAACTCCTGGCAGAGTATAAATCATCTGCCAATGTACTTAAAGAAGAAAACTCTTTTTTAAATTCCGGTGCAATAAAATGGCCGATATCTCTCGCCTTCAAATAGGTTCTCAGTCCGGAAGGTATTGCATAAAAAAAAGAGGTAGATAATTTGTAAAAGTTATCACCTCCATTCTTCATTTCCTTAAATAATTGTAAAATTTTGAATTTTCTGATCAACTCATTATAATAAAAACCCCAAAAATACTTATACCCACCCAGAATTTCATCGGCTCCTTGTCCATCAAGCAATACAGTAACATTTCCTTTGGCTATCTTCATGACATTAAATTGGGCAAAAGGCCCTCCACTCGGCACCGGTTCACCCAATGCCCGAACGAAATCCTCAATTCCCGTTTCAAATGTCTGCGCGTCTATCTTATTAAAATGTTGTTTGTAAACCTTGTCTTCGTATAATTTAATGAATCTCGTTTCATCTGTCTTAACATGTTCACCAAAAACCACAGAGAATGTTTGCAAATCTTTAATGGCAAAATCTTTTAAAATACACGAAACAATGGCAGATGAATCCATTCCCCCGCTCAGACAGACACCAACAGGAACATCGCTGCGCAAGCGCAACCCAACAGACGAACGGAATACTTCCCGAAACTCCTCTGCAGACTGAAATCCCATCCCGTTATCTACCTTATCCCTTAGGTTGTACCATTTTTCAATTTTCAGAGAAATATCTTCCCTTAACGAAATCTGCTCCTTAACAGACTTGCCAATGTCTATGGAAATACAATGTCCGTGCTGAAGTTTTCTGATTTCTTTAAAAAAGGTATGTTCATTTTGATCTGTACGATTAAAAACCAAATAGTCAAAAATACTTTGATCGTCAGGAGTTGGCTTGGAGGGTAAAAGACTTAAAAGAGGTGGTATTTCAGAGGCAAATGCGAAAAAATCATGGTTTATAAAATAATAAAATGGTTTGATGCCATAGCGGTCACGTGCAGCAAAAATCTTCCTTTCTTCCCGATCATAAATTACAAAGGCCCACATGCCATTAAAGTGATTTAAACATTCTTTACCCCAATATAAATAAGAATTTAGAAGAACTTCGGTATCGGTATTGGTTTGGAAAATATGTCCTTCTTTCTTAAGATTTTCACGCAGCTCAATATAATTATAGATCTCTCCATTAAAAACTATTACATATCGCTGATCATGGCTGAACATAGGCTGATGTCCGGCCAGGCTTAAATCAATGATGCTCAATCTGACAAAACCAAGACCCACATTCTTTTCTACAAACACTCCTTCATCATCAGGGCCACGATGCTTTTGAAGTTGCATCATTTTTCGAATACTTTTCTCCTGAACAGGCAAATTATTGCCTATTATTCCACAAATTCCACACATTTTAAATTATCTGTGTTTTAAAGCCTTTTGATATACATTTATTACCTTATGGGCGACTGAATCAGCATCTAAACCTAAATTTACAAGGTGCTGTCGTCCATTAGTTCTTTTATTTTTCTTAGAAAAATCAATCGCCATAAGAATCTTTTCCGAAAAATCTCTTACATCGTGTGTTGCCTTATAACAACCCTCAATACCGTCAATTAACCAATAAGCATCACCAGCATTAGTCGCAACAATCGGACAATTGCAAGCCATTGCCTCCTTGACTACGTTAGGAGATCCTTCCATTAAGGATGGCAACACAAACACATCTGCAGACCATAGATATTTTACAACAGAATCCCTTGAAATCGGATAAGGCGAGAGAAGTTTTACAGCATCATCATTAATCAGTTCAATTGCATTCTTAACCAATAAAAAATTCTTATTTATATCTTCTTTCCTCCCCAGAAACAGGACATATTTTCCCTTGGGATCCAATCCCAATTCTTCACGAAAATCCCTCCCATAATCCTGAAAATTATCCAGTCTGACACCATTAGGTATTAGATAGGATATTTTCTTTCTATATACAAACCTTTCAATGTTTTTTGATTTGGAAATAATTCCATTTACAAAAGGCTGAATCAACCAGGTCAATACGGTTAAATATCTGCTTGAAAATAAAACTCTGTTTGGTTTATAGTACGTGCCATAAGCATCATCACCCATTAAAGACAAAACCACAGGCACTTTGGGTCTGGCAAGAACTGCCACCCAACCACATAAACCATAATGAGCATGAATAAGATCAAAAGAATTTGTTTTCAAAAAATCCTTTAATCTCCTTGCATTTTTTAAATATCCCATTATGCCCTTCCCCATTACAGCAAAATATGATATTTCTAACCCTTCCTCCTTTAATTTTTCACCTTGTGCCTTAATAAACGGGGCTATTTCAGTTATTTTTTTTGCATTACCACTGGCGACAAACAATACCTTCATAATTTTTTCCAATTAATAAATTCCTTAATCCCATCCTCAATCTTCCATTTTGGTCGATAATTAATTGTATTTTTCGCTTTTTCAATATTCGCAAAGGTAGTCATTACATCTCCCGGTTGAAATGGGACTTGTTCTATAATGGCTTTCTTGCCCAATTGTTTTTCAATCATTTTTATTAACTGTTTAAGAGAAATTACAGTAGACTCGCCCATATTAAAAATTTCGTAACCTTTAATATTTTCCAAAGCATTGGTGATGCCACAAATAAGATCATCTATATAAGTATAATCTCTGGATGAACTTCCGTCGCCATACATCTGAATTACTTCACCATTAAGTATTTTTTCCGTAAATTTTTGAATAGCCAGATCTGGCCTTTGACGTGGCCCGTATACCGAAAAAAATCGAAGGCAGTAAATATCAAATCCATACAAATGGTGATAGGTATGGCATAATAATTCGCATGCCTTTTTAGACGCAGCATAGGGTGAAATGGGCCCATCTACGTTATCAGTTTCTGAAAAGGGAATTTTTTTATTATTACCATAAACCGAGGAGGAAGAGGCAAAAAGCATTTTTTTTACCCTGAACGTTTTCATGACTTCTAAAAGGTTCAGGGTTCCTAAGACATTTGATTCGTAATATCCGTAAGGATTATTGATTGAAGGTCTAACCCCTGATTTTGCAGCCAAATGAATCACGACCCCAGGTAACTGCTGAAGGAAACACTTATTTAAATCGTGAATATTTATGATATTGCCTTCAATAAATGAAAAGTTTTTGTTGGATTTTGCAAATTCCAAATTCCTTTCTTTAATCTCCCGGCTATAATTATTGTCGAAATTATCAATACAAATAATTTTATGTCCTAAATTTAATAAGTGATCAATAAGATTCGATCCAATAAAGCCAGCACCACCAGTAATTAATATGTTTTTCATCTGTAAATGATAAGGGTTTATATTCTTTCAAAATATTTAAATTTCCCGCTAGCTGAGGGTAAGAGTTTCTCGGTGGTTTTTATTTCAAAGCTAATATTGTATTGGTTTAATGACATTTTAATATCATTCTCTAAAGAAATCAGGTCAATATTTCCGTTAATTTCAAAAATAAAAACAAGTTTATTTCCATCCCAAACTGTCTTATGCCTTGTCACTGAATTATATTTCCGATACAGGGTGCCTCCAAAAATATTGACAGGAAAAATTTTCTTTCCGTCGGGCAGAACAATATGATCAGCCGTTCTACCATAAATTTTTGTAAAATATTGAAAAGGATACTTATCAGATAATGAAGGAGAATATACATTATCAATTAGATCGCCAATTTTATATCTAACCAATGGCATATAAATATTATTCAGATCTGTAACTAATATCTCCTTCATATTCGAATCATTGGAATCCAATGTCTCCACAATTACATGAGGGTCAAAAATATAATATTTACTGTCATTTATTGGCCTGCAGGCAATTCCATTAATTTCTCCACATCCATACATATCCGAAACCGGGGCAATTACTTCTTCGATAAGCTTCTGATTTTGCTCCTCCATGTTCTCAGCTGTCGAATAGACCATTTTTACAGAAGGGATTCTGATATCATGCTTTTTTAAAAAAGAAGCCAATTCATAAATAGAATTGGCATAACCATCGATATAATCAGGCTTGAATTTTACAATAGTTAAAACGGCCCTCTCGATTTCATCAGGACAATTAAACAAAGATGATGGAATCTTTTTTCTTGAATACATTTTCTGCTTAACAATAGAAGAAAAATTCTTCCACTGTTTAACAGACTCCATATTTCCCCATATGTGAACAGATCGCATTTTGGGGGTCCATCCCGAAAGGCCCATCAGGAAATATGAAGATGCAATACCTGAACTCACGCTATTAATATCCTGAAAATATTTGATTGGAATTCCTGTAGTTCCACTTGAACTCCCTTTAAATATTTTCCCTGAATAATTAGGATTCAACATTAACTCAGAATGCTTCTGAATATCTCCTCTGGAAAGCACAGGTAATGATTTTAAATTATTAATTGTAAATTTTTCATTAGGATTATAACCCTCTTTTTCCAATAGGCTTCTATACCAAATTACATTGTTCCATAAATGTTGCACTAAATTATTCAACTTGTAATTTTGTATATCCTTTATCGCATTCTGCTTCAAATTAGAACACCCTGAATAATCCCGATAATAATCATTAATTCTTGTTCCTTTTACAACATCCTCTGCTTTAAAAACAAATGGCATAATTACCTCTTTTCAAATATTTGATAAAACAATTCCATAGAAATACTATTTATAAAAGAATGCTGAATGTTCTTCCAATCTCCCGATAAATGTAATTGCTTAATTATTTCTCGGTTTAGAATTTTTGAATCCCCAATTATTCTTGAGATCTTCTCAAAATTTGCATCATATAATTGTCTGGAATAAGATGGGATTATTTTATTTTTCTTATGTAGGTAGTTTTTATTTGCATATCCTATAATAATTAATAACCTTCCCAGCGGAGAAATAAAATCCTTAGGTTTATAATTTCTATCCAAATTAAAATATAATAACGAAGGGTAAAGTTTTTTCATAATATGGGAATACAGCACCTGACCATGAAATCTTTTTAAGGGCCTTTTCTCCCTAAAGTTTTGATAAATACCAGCTATTGAGCACATGAGGGTATTTTTGAAAATATTATAATCAATAAATGGTGATCTATTAATTAAATAATCAGACTGAACCACTATTTCAGGTCCAAAATATTTTCTAAAGACCTCACCAAACAAATACACATAAAATTTCTGATTTTTTGTCAGGCCATCTGAAAGAGAAAGTCTGAAATTCCAGGAATCCTCAATAACAGAAGACACCCCTTCTTCTATTATATGAGGACTGATCAAAGCCAACTGCCTACTATTTTGGATATAGTTTTCATAAGATTTCCTGTCGAGCGAATCAAATAATCTAAACAGTGCTTCAGAAGCCATAACTCCAGAGTCCTTCATTGATCGGATCAATTCACTTCCAAAATTTCCAGTTAAAAGATAATTATTGGTGGAGGCCAGACTTGAAGAAGTCAAAATATAATGCCCCCTACTCAAATTGCCAACACCTTCAGATTTTATCAAAAATTCAGTGGCGTTTTCCCAAAACAAATTCTTCGCATACCCATCATCTAAAATGAAGGGCGAATAACTAAACCCTAATTTTTCAGCTATTTTCATGGGAATAGAAATATCCTTATCACTTTCAATGCCGTATGAAAAAGCCTGAATTTTTGTGTTCTTTTGTAATGCCGCAGAAAGTACAGTCCGTCCGTCGAATCCCCCTGTTAAAGTAATTGCAAACGGTTCATCAGGCAAATAATTTCGGATTTCCTCACAATACAAATCGCTCAGTGACCCAAGGTTCTTTTTCCAGGATACGGGATTATCAATAATAAAATCTTCAATCTGATAATTATTAAGGATTTTAAGCCCATCATCGGAAATCTCAATATAACTACAAGATGGCAAGAGAAAGACGTTTTTATAAGGAGTGCGACATAAAAATGCATAATTAAAGAGGGCTTTCTCAATGATGTATTTAGGCTCATGATCTAAATCTGTATCAACATTGCTAATAAGTTCAGTTAATGATCCGGAAACAACAACCTGATTATTCATAAGACTATAATAAACAGGCAGTATATTTAAAAAACATGAGTGAATTTCAATTGTATTTTTTTCACTATCAAAAACAATAATGTAATGAAATCCTTTTAATTGATGCAAAGACTTATTCCAATAGTGCTTATATAAGTGCTCTGATATGGCATCGTGATTTTCATCATTTTCCTTAAGAAAAATCAAGTCTCCAAACACATAGAATTTAATTCCAGCCTTTTCATATTGTTTCAACTTAAAGGCCGACTTCCTTTCAATAAGTGTAACTAAAAGAACTTCTAAATCAATAAGAATGTTAAAATTCTGATTTTGAAAGGATGGTTGTTTTAACTTAATTAAGAAGTCCATGAAAATAGTTATTTTATCAAGTGAAAAGTTTTTTGCAAGGCTTTCAGGGTAATATTACCGGAAGAAATTGACATTCGATATCTGGTCTTAAGATTGGTCAAAAAGATATTATTATTTACAACCCCAATACCTGTTCTGATAGAAATCCGGTTTGGGGATTTCATCAATTTCTGTTTACTTCCGGTAGTAGTAGCAAGATATCCTGATTCCAAAGCTAATTGATGAACTTTTTCATTATTTTCACCATGAGGCCAACAAAGAAACTCAACTTTTTTATTTAATTTTTTTTCAATTATCATTTTTGATCCGGAAATTTCTTGATGCAATCTGATATCCTGTTCAATTTCGGTTTCTACATTTTCAATTATCTTTTTACTTCTTTTCCAAATATAATACTCATCGCTAACTTTTTCCATTGCATTTTCCTTAGCCATCGATTGTTCCCAATCAAAATTCCGAAGTAATTCTGTAATTACATTCTCAAAAGCCTGATTGATAAAAACACGTTGTGCAATTATCGAGGATGCCGATTTAAAAAAAGGAGTTCCATACTTAAGTAATTTTTCAAAATCTACGTCCATCATATAATAAGGTTTACGTGCCGGATGTAAATTTCCGATAGGATACAAACAATCTCCACCAGGGTGATGAAAAGAAACGACTTCATCAGAAACAAAATATTTCGTGTGTGTTAATGTATGAGATTGTATGTCAATAACGCCGCTTTTTTGCATAATATTCAATTCATCCCAGGTTAAATAACCCCAAATATTGAGATCATGAAAATCAACAACATTGTTCCAATAATCTTCCAACGTGTAAGCAGTACGCCTTTTTAAATCAATAAAGTCAGGATTTATAAAAATAGTTGCACTATGTCCATACTTTTTCAATAATGGATACCCATAAATATAATTATCGAGAAAACCATCATCAAAGGTGATGCAGCAAGTGCGCTTAGGTGCCTTTTCCCCAGTGTTTCGAATATGATAATATTCATCCAAAAATATTGTTTTCCACCTGTTTCTATTAAGATACTTTAAGAATTCCTCAAAATACATCAATTCGAGTGTAAGATAATTCCGGCTCCAATAGGTGTGTTTTTTGGGCGCTATGGAGTGAAAATACAAAACCGGAATTTCAGGGATTGAATGACTCATATAATTCTTCTACTTTTTCAAGATGCTGATCCAACGAAAACCTCGTTCTAAATTCAATTGCTGCGTTTTTTGCACTATTATTAAGCAAATCCAAATTCCCGATTTTTGTCAAAATATTTTCCTCAAGATTATTATCCAGATTGACCAAAAATTCAGGAAAATTAATAAAAATCTCCCGCATGGAAGGGATTGCACTCACTATAACAGGAGTCTCACTTAAAATACTTTCAATAACAACATTCCCAAACGATTCATATTCTGATAAAAAAAGCAATAAATCTGAATTTTGATAAATTTCCTCAGGAGACTCACAAAAACCCTTAATATATACATACTCATTCAAGCTATTATCCGATACAAAATCATTTAATTGGCCTTTTAAAGGACCGTCACCATAAATTTCAAAGATAGCATTTGTATATTTGGCATGAATGCTCCGGGCAACCTCTAACCAGGTAAAAAGGTTCTTACCGTTACATAGACGGCCAACATAAACAATCCTTAATACTTTTTCAATTGAATTTGAATCAATAATTTTCTTAAACTTCTTATTATCAATTGGGTTGTACAATACTATTATTTTTGCTTTTCTTGAAATCTCATTATTAAAAACATTGCCACTAAAGACTGAATTTGAAGTAATCTTATAATGACGGGATAAGGCCATCTTCCAGATTAGTTTTCTTAATAAATACTGGCTTGTTGTTTTCCAATATATTGTACCATGTATTCCATAAATCAATTTCTTTACCCCTGCCATCCTTAGTGCCAATAAAGCAAAAGGGCCAATATTAAAAACGTGGAACAAATCCTTTCTGTTATTAAACCCATATCTGAATAAATACAAATAGGCAAATGCCCCTTTAGCACCGTATGTAACCGGCACAGTAATTTTATCATAAACATTTTTTTCATTTTGAGCCGGCCTCCTGATAACAAAAACAGAAAAAAAATAATTCTTGAGATTTTGTATTAATATTGGCCTTTTCACCTCTATGCCACCAGGACGTGATGAAAAATGAACAAAATGAACTCTTTTCCACATTAATTTAGCATGGTTTAATTACAATTAATATAAACAAATATTCCATGGGTTAATATTACAACTTCAACTGAAAATTACTTTGTAATAATCAGATTTTTTGATGCTGCAAAACAATATGCCCCAAAACTAAAGAAAATAATCTGTGTCAACGTAAATGATGGTTTTTGTGTATACGAAAAGTGTTGACCACTGGTGGAATGTATTATATACCAACCAATAAAAAAAATAGCAAAAACGAATAACGAATTATCAGAAGTTTGAATCGCTGAATTGATCAATTTAGAAATAAAATAAAGAAAGAATATCAACATGAGAGAGAATCCAACAATTCCGGAGTGTAACAATACATTTTGGTTTCCTACATGACTATCAAAATTTTTTCTGTATTCCTCAGAAAATCCAAAACCCAGAACCGGACTCTCACTCCATTTCTTCATAACCTTGGGGCTTCTAATTGTATTTCTAATATTTGTGCCCTCCGCCGAGATATCTCCTTCTGTAATTTTTTCAACAGTCATGAAACGATTATAGGCATTATTAATTTGATTATTAATTAGTGGGACATTACTTAGAAGAAAAAACATAACCAACGCTAATCCAATAAACAGCATCAACCGAGTCATTTTCACCTTCAAAATTAACAACATGAATAATCCTAAAATAACTGAAAAGCCAATAATCCAACCACGTGTAGCCGATAGAAAAGCCATTGAAAAAGCGGAATAAATAATAACATTTAAATAAATCGATTTAAACGGAGCATCTTTTTTGACTGAATAAAATAAAGAACCAAACAAAGAAAGCAGAATAATACCCGGATTAAAAAATCCCCTGAAAGCCTCATCCTCTTTTAGGTCCAAATCTATTACCTCTTTTGCCCCAAAAAACATAGAAGGCGATTGCGAATAAATAATATCAAACAATTGGGAAAAAGATGCCAAAATGGCCACCGGAAATATCAGTGCAAAGAAATGTTCGTAATCATTACTATTATTCATGAGTCTTGGAATACTATAAAATAGTAAAAAGGGCAAAGTAAGCTTAATTATCCTTAAATATTCAGCCACATCCTCCGTAATTCCAATAAAAAAACCCAAAAAAATAAGTATCAGCAAATATATGCCAAGGATTCTCAAAACTTCCTTATAAAAAACAGGATACAGCGATTTCTTGGTTCTGGCCTTCAACAAGGTTAGTATCACATAAAAATGAACCACTTCAACAGACGGCAATCCTGGAAATATGGTTAATGTAACCTCAAATGATCCAAAAAAACTCATAAAACCATCCGAAAGAACCAAAAAAAATGCAAGCCAGAATGCTTCTTGTTTTGAATACCAATATATTATTAATAAGGCCAGCAGGTAAACCGTTTTTATGTATTGAGGCATAAAATATACCACAATAATGGAAACAACAATTAGTAAAAAATACTTTGACCCGGTTTTAATGCTTAAATTCATGTAATTAGATCAAACCCACTTATTGAATTAAATAGCTTTCTTTTTTAAGAATAAATTTATCGATCTCATTGCGGTAATAATAAACGGCAACCCGACCAAAATGATGAACAATTCACCAAAAAGCAACTGGATCCAGCTATTCCTAAAGTTAAAGTAGGTAAAAATATTTTTATGATAAATAACATAGAATGCGCTTGTCAGCAATATCATAAATGGACAAAAAAGCTTGTCAATTAGCCTCTTAAAATACTCCCCATAATGAAACTTCAAGCTACGGGAAACAAAAAACAACATCATGCTATCATATACAAAATATCCTAACAATGAGAAAAACGCCACTCCAACAATTCCAAATCCCAATAAAATGGACATAATGCTTCCGGCAATTTTTATGAGTCCGGCAATAAGAAAAGATAAGGCTGAAAGTTTTTGCTTCCCCAGAACATAAAGAGCATTAGCCGAAAATCCCGCTAACATATAAAAAAAAACAGCAAAAACATTAATTTGTGCGGCAGAAATTCCTTCCCTGTACTTTGGCAAAAAAACCTCTGTCAGCAATGGAAGCGCAACAATTCCCATCCCTATAAATGGCGGCAGAAGATTGGAGAAAATTCTTTGTGGAATAAATACATGTTTTTCAATCACATTGGGTTCACGACTCCTTCCAAATTTTTCATTTAGATGGGTAAATAAAACGACTGAAAATGAAGTAACTACCAAGCTAATCGGCGAAGCAATAAACGTACTTAAGCTATAGAGTCCTACATCTTTGAAATTAAGCATACCGGCAATAATAATTCTGTCAACCGAAGCAAAAACTGCTGCTGCAATATGTACTAAAAAAAGCGGAAATGCAGTAAAAATCATAACCTTTAACAACTTAGAATCCCAGAACCAATGATATTTGATTGGCCGGTTTTTAAAATAATACCACGACTGAACTAATGAGGTTATCAAAAACCCAAATAATAAGGCATTAAAACCATAATAATAGATCAACGGTACAATTAAAACACTGCCCAAACCAAAAAGAGACTCTCCAATTCCTACAGTTTTATAATCATTTACCATTTTATTCAGTATCGTACCTACCCCGGATGGAATAATAACAACAAACCAAATTGCAATAGTCAATATGGATTTACTGAAATTAAAATTATCTGTGAAAAAAATTGCAACTATACATAAAATAAATGCTATGAAAGGAAAGGAAATAAAAGTGAAACTAATTACAAGTTGGGCAAGTTTTTTTGCCTCATCAGTCTTATTCTCTTTTACAAGAGCCGGATATTCTCTCTGAATATAAAAAGGCATACCCAGATTAATAAATGAGGCGTAACTCATAATGATACGGGCTGTTTGCCATACTCCAAAAACAGCCGGTCCGAGTAATAAAGCATAAAGATAACCAGATATAATTGAGAGCAGGGTTTTCAGTCCGGTTCCAACAAATAGTTGTTTAAAGCTAATAAATACTTTTTTAGCAATTGATTCGGACATTGCAACTAATTATATATAATCTTATTGAATGCGGTAGGTGGGATAAAAATTTTAAAGCCTTTCGAGGATACGTTTTAATACAATATCACTCCTAAACTTCTCGAATAAAAAACCTCTTAATTCTTTCAATGTTGTCTCACGAAGTTGGTCATTATTTATGTATCTCCTTGCAATTTGTTCCGATTCATTATAATTTCTTATAAGCGGTAAATCAACACCTTCAAAAAAACTGAGATGGTCCTTTCTAAATTCAACTAAGGGTAAAACCCCGGAGGCAATACAATCAAAAATCCTCAAATGTACTCCATTAAGAATAGCAGGATTAGCATCAACGGGATACACCTTTGCGCATTTACTCATTATTATTAGCTGTTCCTCCGATATACGGTTCGTCAATAATTCAAAATGCGGTTCTAATTCGGGAAAAAATTCGAACCATTTAAGCCAATGCTTTGTGCCATAAATTTTAAGATTTATATCCTTAAATTTACTTACAAATAGTGTTCGCTTATACCCCCAGGTGTTGGCATATCCTCCCCCAACAAATAAAACATCGAAATCATATTTTAATCTTTCTTCCCGAGTGGGTTCTCTGAAGTTTATCAGCGAATCGTCATAAACCGGAAAATCCACAATTACATTATTAATACCTAACATATTCAGTTGTTCTGCCCAAAATGAATCGGGTGAAACTATTTTATCAGCCTTGAATAACAGATGGAGATAATAGTGGTTTGTAGGAGTAAAGTAAGGCATATCTCCCATAAAAAAAATGATCTTGGCATTCCTACTTTTAAAATATTTCAGCGTCTCCGGAAGAAACATTTCATTATTATAGATAAAAACAATATCCGGTTCTACCCTGTCGAAAATCTCTTTATGAGTATTATTTATTAAGGTAAAATAGTACCTTTCCCACTTAATGCGATATGTGAAAGGGAGCCTGAATATTTGGATATTCAATCTTTTTTGCCACGGCTTAAGTAATAAACGGTAATCATGATGATACACTTCACAACCCAACTTCTCAAATCCTCTTTTGAGGGTTTTATGAACTGAATAAATTGAAGGACAAAGTAACAGTATTTTCATTATATTGATTTAATAATACATACAATTGACTTCTAATACAATCATACTATTATATTCATTTTTATATGGGGGGCTTCAGGTATATTAATTAATAAACTATTCCAATTTGTCATTTTTCTTAAAATTTCCAATTTGTTTAAGCATTTTTGCAGGAACCCCAGCAAAAAAAGAATAATCATCAACATCCTTATTTACTAAAGAATTGGCTCCAATTTTTGCTTGTATGCCAATTTTGAAACCTGGCCATATTATCGTCCCAGAATAAACAATCGCTTGTTCACAAATCAACACTTCGCCCTTGTTTTCATGACAGGGGGGAATAAGAGAAGTGGTCTGATGCGTCCAAACTTGACAATAACAGCCGATGGCCGAATATTTTTCAAAGAATACTCTCTCGGACAAATCAATAAATTACTTTTATGTATTTAAAGGCCAGAGAAATTATATAATTAAAATCTTAACAATGAAAAGACACGTATGTATAATGAACACAAAACATTTGAACAACATAAATTCGGAAATACAAAAACTATTCATCATAATATATTAAATATTATCCAATGTGGTTTCGGATTTGAATTATATGTTTCTTTCTTTTATAAATTTCGCAGGTACTCCAGCCCAAATTTGATTTTCTGGTATTTTTCCGCTTACCATGCTCATAGCCAGAATTCTAGATTTCCGCCCTAATTCTACCCCTGGATTAAGAATAACATTTGAATAAATCACCGCACCATCATTAACAATAATAGCCGCAGCTTTCTCATAATAATCATTATTATCACGTAATTCATTAACAAAATCTCCTACATGTGTCCATATCTGACAATTTGCTCCGATTCCTATATTATTTTGAATAATAATTTTTTCTGTTAGATCAAGCAAGATGTTATGTCCTATATACACATTATTGCCAATAATTAAATTCTTTAAAGGAATTTTTTTATCTGGACGATGAAATTTTATTCCTGAATCAATTATAACTCCCGTGCCAATTTGCGCTCCATATTTCTGCATATATTTAATTAAAAAACGAAATGGAACTTTTTCTATTGTTCTTGTTAACCCATAAGGACCATAAAGCCAGAAATAAAAGCGGCATCTAACATTCCAAATTATATCTTCAAAAATCCAAAAATCTTTTTTTATTTTAAAATACAACATGAGTCTATAAGATTGACTTTTTATTTATATTTCATTACCTTTTTTACTGCTTTTACGACAAAGTCCCTTTCCTGAAAAGTAAGAGAAGGATAAATGGGCAATCTCAATAAACGATTAAAAAAAGCCATGGATCCAACCATTTGTTTATCATTTGCTAATTCCTGATAAAATCTGTTCCGATGTAAAGGGGTATAATGAACATTACACATTACTCCCTCTGCTCGCAATGCATCCATAATCCAGTATTTCTCTTCGGCAGGTACGAGAATGCCAAACAAATGCCAGTTATGCGATGCACCTTCTGTAATTCTGAGAAATTCCAAACCCTCAATGCCTGATAATTCGTTTAAATAATAATGTGCAATTTTTTTTCTCTCGGCATTCATCCAATCCAGTTTTTTCAATTGTGAAACACCTAGTGCGCCATTGATATTCGATTGCACATAAGAATTACCAATATCAACATATTCATAATACCCCCTTGTTTTATTGTCAGTAAGAAAAGAATATTTATCTGTGCCTTTTTCTCGAAGAATTTTTACTCTTTCAGCAATAGCATCATCATTAGTGACCAGCGCACCTCCTTCTCCCGTAGTCAGATTCTTTGTTCCATGAAAACTGAAAGTCGAAACATCTCCCTGACATCCGGTCTTTCGGCCCTTATATTCCGAACCTATCGATTGTGCGGTATCATGCACAACATATAAATTATACTTTCCGGCAATTTCCATTATTTCATCCATTTCTGCCGGAATACCACCATAATCAACTGCTGCTATAGCGACTGTATTTCTGGTAATATATCCTTCCAGCTTGCTCACATCTAAACTTCCATTATCAGGATATACATCAGCAAGAACGATTCTTAAATTATTATAAAGAGCTGCAATAGCTGTGGAGGTGTAAGTGAAGTTAGGACATATTACTTCAGAGCCTGCAGGAAATTTTTTTACCCTAAATGCAAGTTCAAGAGCGGTTGTGGCTGAATTAACATATAACACATGTTTTACTCCGAGATATTCTCCTAGGAGTTTTTCAAATTGACGACACTCAGGTCCATCTCCGGAAATAAACGTGCTTCGTAAGGCTCTATCTACTGCCAAAAAGTCATCTTCATCCAGGTAAGGTTTATGAATTATAACAGGCTCTTTAGAGATAGCAGCACCTCCGTTAATTGCAAGTGATGGATTTGTTTTATTAACCATAGACTGAAACGTTATGTACTGATTGTAACAATATTAATATCCTGGGTATTTGCAAAACTAACCTGAAAGATTCTATAATAGCTTAATATTATCTCTGGCCTGAAGAATAGGATGGGTGCATGGCCATTTAATTCCTATTTGTGAATCGTTCCACATAAATGTCATTTGTTCTCCGGCATCAATATAGTCACCATCGTATGCCAATTTATAATGAAAAATGGCAAATTCAGATTTCACATAATAGCCATTAACAAATCCGGGGGGAATAAGAACTTGAGAATACTTTTCCGAACTAAGTATAAATGAATCCCATTTTTTATACGTTGTTGAATCCTGCCTCATATCAACAACAACCTCAAATATCTCGCCCCAGACACAAGAGACCAATTTCCAGGTTTTGTGATCACCATGAAGGCCCCGCAAAACATTATATTTTGACTGGGCAAACTTGTCATGTTTAAAGTCTAATTTCTTCGGCAAAACCTCAAGATAATAATCCTTATTGTATGATGAGTAAATATTTCCTCTCTCATCCCAAAACACAGAGGGCTTTATAGATATAACATCAGGCAATATTGTAGAAACCGAAATGTCAAAATCCTTATACGACATGTTTTTTACAATTATAAAGAATTACAAAATATCTTCCATTTGCTGTCTGACATCGAAGCCACCTTTTCTTAGATATGATTCCTTTTTCATTAATAGTATGTCACTAACGATCATTTCAGTGATAAGTCTGTCAAGGTCGTAATGAGGTTCCCAACCCAACTTGTCCCTTGCTTTTGACGCGTCACCAACCAATAGTTCAACTTCAGTCGGTCTGAAATAAAAAGGATCTACCTGAATCAATACATTACCATGATTTAAATGCATGGGTCTAATTCCTATTTTTTCTTCAAATAATGAATTATCAATTTTATCAATTACCCCTACTTCCTCTTTGCCATTACCTTTGAATAACAAATCTATTCCAAAGTAATGAAAAGTCTTATAACAAAACTCCCTTACACTGGAAGTAATACCAGTAGCAATCACAAAATCATCTGCAATATCCTGCTGAAGCATCAACCACATAGCTTGAACATAATCTTTTGCATGACCCCAATCCCTTTTAGCTTCAAGATTTCCCAGAAACAAGTGCTTCTGGTACCCAAGAGCAATGTTTGCAGCAGCTCTGGTTATTTTTCTGGTAACAAAAGTTTCTCCTCTTATGGGGGATTCATGGTTAAACAATATTCCATTACTGGCAAACATATTATATGCCTCCCGATAATTAACGGTAATCCAATATGCGTAAAGTTTTGCCACGGCATAAGGACTTCTGGGATAGAAAGGGGTATTCTCGTTTTGTGGTATTTCCTGAACTTTTCCAAACAGTTCAGAGGTGGAGGCCTGATAAAAACGGGTTTTATTTTCCAGTCCCAATATTCTTATTGCCTCCAGAATTCTTAAAGTCCCAAGTCCATCAGCATTTCCCGTATATTCAGGAGTATCGAAACTTACCTTCACATGACTCATTGCCGCAAGATTATATATTTCATCAGGTTGAAATTTCTGAATAAGACGAATAAGGCTTGTTGAGTCAGTAAGGTCTGTATAGGCATAATTGAACATGCTTGGCTGATCTTTATCCTTTTCAAATAAATGATCGATACGCCCTGTATTAAATAAAGAGGATCGTCTTTTTAAACCATAGACTAAATACCCCTTTTCCAATAACAGCTCCGTTAAATAGGCCCCGTCCTGACCTGTTACCCCTGTAATTATGGCCTTTTTCATATTTTATTTGTATGGGAATATATAAATTTAAGATTCTTCCAATAATCAGAATTCACTTCAAACATCAATTCATAAAAATTTTTCCTTGCCCGTTACTTCAATTAATATTCATAATGTTTCCAAAAAAAATTAACTTGAATATCCTAAATTTAAGTGTTTGATTAGAGATTTCACATTAATATTTTAACGCCTAAAATTAGTAATGAACAACCGTAATTTATCCTTTATCAAATTAATGCCTTCATAAAAATAATAAACAAACAACCCAATAATAATTGGCTCAGAAGGGAATTTAAAACGATTCGCATCTCCCGGAGAAATAGCTATAAAATGGCTGATTGGAAAGTATAGAACAAGCATTATCAATACCAGTAACATGAATTTATCAAAACGGACAACATTAAAAATCTTAATGACGAACAGTATGAGAGATATTGTCAAAGTGAAAAACATCATAGGTATAAATACCAATCGATATAATAAGAAGATAAAAGAAGGCAATATGTTTAGATTCAACGATCCTTTCACAGGAAGAACACCTCCGGTTTGACGTAAAGTTTGAAATAGCGCTGAAAAACGAAGGAGCATTAAATGATCTTTTGTTTGACGTTTCAATTCCTCATTAAAAGGGGCTAGCTTTTTACCCAGGGTTGTTATGCTTGTCGGGTCGTTAACATCCAAATTAAAATATATCATAAGGTCATTTCGGGCCTCTTTATAAAGATCCCATCCGCCAACAGAATCATCCCCTCCTTTGAAAAATGAATAAATTTTTTTCAACCAAGGATATTTTAAAAGGGAGCCGGATTTAATGGTAACCTGCTTAAAGCTATTTTTTTCCTGTAATTTTTTTCGAGCCATCAAAAATATATTTAAAACATCTTTATGATTGTCTGAAACAACAACATTTTCATCTATTTCCCGATACAATATTAAGGATGCTCGTGGATTGTCCTTCTGAATAATTCCATAGAAACCTCTATGGGTATAATTATATAACATCCAAAAATTTAATACAAAAAACAAAGCAAAACAATATAAAGACATGTGTATGAGAAATCTCTTCACTTTTTTAAATTGATAATGATGAAAGTGAATTAAAACCAGGCCTCCCATGGTAAATAAAGGCAAACCCATGGCATTAAATCGGGCAAGCACCATGAGTCCATTTAATATTCCTAAGAAGAAAATCAACTTTAATGATTGGTTCTTTTCATACTTAACTAAAATGAAAACAATAAATGTGTAAATAAAAAGAGCTAATGTTTCTGAAAGCACACTAAATCCATAATAAATGGTAGAGATATTAAGCAAATAACACACTGCTGTTATAAACGGATGGCATTTAAATAAATTTAATTCCTCAAATATTTTATACACAAATATAGAAGAAAAAAATACCATTAAAAACTGAAACCACATTAGTGGATAAATAAAAAATGTTTCCCCAAAAATAAATATGAAAGGAGCAATCAGTATCGAATACAATGGTTGCCTGTTGCTTAAATCAACAAAATCCGTGGAAATGCCTAAAAATTGTTTTGCTAACTCAACATATGAGGGGGCATCACCTTGCGCTTGCCAGGTAATAGGCTGAAATACAATAGCGAAAAAAGCACATAATAAAAAGGAAACTAGAAAAAAAATACGAAACGGTTTCACTTTGAAATAATTGAATATTTTTTTCATTTTGAATTTATTTTTTTTTCTTAATAATAAAGCCGGGGCGGTTTTTTACCTCCTCATAAATGCGCCATATATATTCAGCAATAATTCCCAATGAAAAAAGGATTAACCCACTAAAAAGTGAAATGAAAACAACAGTTGTTGCCCATCCCGGAATAGAAAACCCTCCCAAAGACCGCTCTCCAAAAAGCTTAGCTACAAACGTAAATAATACCAATATGAGTGAAAAAAGCGAAGTGATTAATCCCAAATATAAAATAAGTTTAATCGGGAAATTGGAGGATGAAAAAAAGGAATCTTCTGCGAGTTTCAATTTCTTTCTAAAAGTCCATCTTGATTTCGATTTAACCTTAATCCTGTCAAAAGGAATAAAAACCGGATCAAAACCTAATCTAAGAATCTCGACAGTGGGCGAGGTATTAATTGCATGTATTCGCTCATTCAAAATATCAACCACCTCCCTGTCTGCTAAAAAAACATCACAACCTCCGATAGGATATTTAATCACAGAAAGCGCATTCATCAATCTATAATAAAATTTTGAGAAGGCATCCTTAAAAAAGCCATCATTGCGTGATACCCTATATGGAATTACAATCTTACTCCCCTTTTCCCAATACCTGTACATAGTCACATAGGTATCTATTGGTTGCTGACCATCATCGGGCATAGATGTAACACAAGCCCCCCTACTGACAGAAAATCCAGCAAATTTGGCATATTGTCCCGAAAAATTTCTACTAAGTTGGTATGCAAAAACTCTTTTATCTCTTTGCTCTAATTCACTAGCTACTTTAAAAGAATCATCTTTTGATCCGTCATCAATAATTATAAATTCAAAGGGAATATTTTCTGCCTCTAACCTATTTAAAACGGAATAAAAAGTTGGTAAAATTCTTTTTTCACTATTATAAGAGAGCAAAATAATAGATAACAATTTATTTTCCATTATTTTCTTGTTTTGAACACAAATGTCGAAAAAACAAAATTCAAGGTCAAAGTAAACGGAATAACCAGATATGACAATACCCAATTTTCAAAAGGCAATACAATACGAAAAATTGAAAGCAATCCAATCCCAAGTACCATCGTTATACCATACGAACCATAATAAACAAATAATTTTCTAAAATTCCCCTTTACCTTAAAAGTGTAACGCGCATTCAACAGGTAAGAAGCATATATCATGGTGATGTATAATAAAATATACGTTGGTATAAGCGGAGTCCCAATTATTTTAAGAAAAAAAAAACTTAAAATCATTGATAAAAGCGTAATTAAAACACCGACTTGGGCAAATTTAAAAAATTTATTTAATACTTTATTTATACCAGCCTTAAAATTAAGTTTATAACTCATCAGTATAACCATTAATCTTATCAACAATTACATCAATATCAACATCAGATAATTGAATTGATATTGGCAAACTTAATGCCTCATTATGTATTTTTTCCGTAATAGGAAAACACAAACTGTTCCATTCCAAATATGCAGTTTGCTTATGTGGAGGTATTGGATAATGAATTAATGTTTGGATACCTTGTTCTGTTAAAAATTTCTGCAATCTATCACGTTTAGAACAGCGAATAACAAATAAATGCCACACATGAGATCTATCATGACATGCAGTTTTTTGAAGATGGTCAGAACAAGGAAGTGAAATTCTTGGATTAATAATGTTATTACAATAATAAGTAGCAATTTCCCTTCTCCGATCGTTTTCCAAATCAAGATATTTTAATTTTACATTTAAAAAACTTGCCTGAATTTCATCCAAACGGCTGTTTAACCCACGATAATCATTTATATACTTCTTTTTGCTTCCATAATTACCAAGGGCTCTGATGATTTTGGCCAAATGATCATTATTTGTTGTCACAGCTCCTGCATCACCCAAAGCGCCGAGGTTCTTACCGGGGTAAAAACTAAAACCTGCAGCGTCACCTAATGAACCTGTTTTTTGTTTATTCCATAATGCCCCAATGGCTTGGGCATTATCTTCTATAATTATTATATTATGTTTTCTTGCTATTATTTCCAGTTCTTCACTCCAGCATACCTGTCCATAAAGATGCACGACCATTATGGCCTTTGTTCTTGGTGAAATATTTCGCTCAACCAGTGTAATATCCAAATTATACGTTTTTATATCGGGTTCAACTAAAACAGGTACTAGTCGATTATCTGTAATAGCGAGAATAGTTGCAATATAAGTATTAGCAGGCACAATTACCTCATCACCCTCGTTCATTACGCCTAATTCAATGTAAGCTTTAAAAATAAGACGTAAGGCATCTAACCCGTTGGCTAAACCTATTGCGTATTTTACACCCACATATTCAGACAAAGCCGTTTCAAAATTTAACACTTCATTGCCTAAAATATACCAACCGCTATCAATTACACGCGCAGCTACTTCTTTTAGCTCATTTGAGTATTTTTGATTGATTTTTTGTAAATCTAAAAATTTAATCATACTAATCTTCTCTTACTCTTTTTAAAAATTTAGCAGGGCTACCAACATGTATCTCATAATCTGGCACATCATGGGTTATCAAACTTGCTGCTCCGGCTACTGCAAAATCTCCAATACTCCTTTTTTCTAAAACCTTCGCATTAAGGGAAACGTCAGCGCAATAACCGATAGTAACATAAGAACTGGTAATTGAAGTGGCAGAAAAATGACATAATGCTCCTGTTATGGTATTATGACCGATGATTGAATTTGCCATAACAAGCGAGCACAAACCTATTTTGGCATTAGGGCCAATATAACAGTTCGACATTACAAAAACGCCAGGATCTAATATCGCGCTATTTGCTATAAATGCAGTTTTGTGAATAATGGTTGCAAATCTTTCAGGTGGAATATTTATACTTTTAAATAGCTTTTCCGTAAGAACATTCCTGCCAATCATATGAATAGCCCAAACAAAATAATATTCCGGGTTCTCAAGTAATTCTTTAACATCTTCAATCCTCCCCAATACAGGATAGCCACACACAGTTTTCTCAAAATCATTTACAAATCCATAAACCTTCCATTTCAGATCACCAAATCTTTCTCTGTTGTCCTCTATACATGAGGCTACAACTCCTCCATTTCCCTCACCGCCAATTATTATCACTTTATTATCCATATCTTACTGGTTTTCGAACACTTTGATGTTTTCGTATTTTTCAATTAACTGCAGGGCCCTTTTATACGTTGGAGGCGAAATAAACTTGCCATTTATTATTGCAACACCATTGTTATTTTTAGATGAATCATTGTATAGATTTACAATTTCATAAGCCTCCATCGCTTCATCTTCATGCACGGAATAATATTTTTGACAAACTTCTATTTCTTTAGGATGTAGAATTTGCATGCCTCCAAAGCCCAAAGTTCGTGCTTGACTTACATGGAACTCTAACTCTTTTAAATCATGTATATTAACATGCGGAGTATCAATTGGAATTGCCCCAACCGAACGAGCAGCAAAGACGATATTTTGACGTGCAATTTGTATACTTACATTTCCCTCATCTCTTATACAATCAATATCAGTTGCAAAATCCTCACTTCCAAACCCTAATGCGACAATCCTTTCTGAAGCATTCGCAATTTCACTGGCATTTAATATCCCCTCACCTGTTTCAATATCAGGCATAAGCTTTATTCCACCAATGGGTAGCTTGCGCGACATTTCTATTTCTGTCAGCATATCACAAAAAAAGACAATATCATATTTAGATTTTGCCATGGGATAAAGAAAAGCATCTAATTCTTTAATTGTAACAGCACACAGGTCATCAAACATAAATCCAGTTTCTCTTGGATTAATGCGCACAAAAACCTTCTTTTTCCCAAAAATCTTATCCTGTAATACTTCAACTATATTTTTTCTTCCCACGACTTTATTGGAATCCGGTTGGCAAGAATCTTCTAAATCTAAAATTATTGCATCAGCTTTGCTATTTGCAGCCTTTACAATTAAATCCTTTTTGTGTGCAGGAGCAAACAACATTGTTCTCAAAATGAAACTACTTTTACTTTTCATAACATTTGTTTTTTTGGAATTAAAACTGTTCTTTTTAGCGTTAATACTTTTTGGCCTTTCTGATTATATGCCCTTGTCTCAACACAAATAATGCCTCTATCAGTCTTAGATTTTGATTCTCGAATATCTAAGATTTCCGTCTCACAATAAATGGTATCGCCAATAAAAACGGGGGAATCATGCTTGATTCTCTCATATTCCAAATTTGCGATTGCTTTCCCTGAAATTTCAGAAACACTCATTCCAGCAACTACACTTAAAACTAAGGTTCCAACTACCAAAACCCCGCCATGTTGCTGTTTTGCAGCATAATTCTGATCAATATGGACAGGATGATGGTTCATAGTCAGTAGAGAGAATAAATTGTTATCACTCTCGGTTATGGTCTTTCCAGGCCAGTGTTTATATATGTCTCCCACCCGAAATTCCTCCAAATACCGTCCAAAGTTTTTACTCATATCATAAATCATATTGCTTCCATTTTTTGTTTCCATTCAATTATTTCATAAATACGCTTTAAATGAGGGCCTTCATATATTCTTCCATTAATTTTTATAATCGAAAAATCATCGCTTTTTACATCCCGCAACTTCTCATACACCCTTACAGCCTCTATGATTTCTTCTTCAGAATAATATGAGGCCTCATTAAATGCCTTTAACTGAAGTGGGTGTATAAGTATCTTGCCATCAAATCCCATATTAAATGATTCTTCACATTCCCTTTTTATAATTTCCAGATTGGAAACATTTACAGATACAGTATCTACTACATCAATATTGTTTGCTTTGCCAATACAAAGAGTTTTTTGCCGTAAATATTGAATATTAGAACTTGTATGTATACAGCCTAAGGAATTACAAAAATCATGACTTCCAATAATTAGTGAGTCGATTTTGCTCAAACTTTCTTTTAGTATTAATTCAATATTTATTAAAGCCTTAGGTAACTCTATAAATATTGCAAATTTAACATCCCAAAAACCCTTTGATGTAAAAAAACCAATAGTGTTTTCAAGATCTGAATCCGTCTCAATTTTAGGTAATGCAAACTTTCTAAACCCTAAACCATATAATTTAAGGATTAGCTCTTCACTTTTAGAAACATTTGCATATGTTATTGGAATTCTAATATAATATTCTGGGTCAATTTTTATTTTGGACAAGTTGTCAGTACAATCCAATAAATCTTTTTTGCTGACAGATTCTTCCATGTCAAAAATAAAATACGAACAAGCAATGGTTCTTACTTTATAAATAAACTTTAGCTGATTAGCGGGTACAAAAAAATACGATTTAAATCTCATTTTGTTTGAGAATAATATTCAAGAATAGAAGAATAGTATTGCTAAAAAACATATTAGTGTTATTTGCCACTAATTGAAATATTTTCATTTCTAAACATTACATATTGTTGGTAATCACGAATATAATCATTTTCGTCAAATTTTTCTGAAGCCAATACCAGGCATATTGCTCCTGAAGAAAACCCTTTTTCAGCAGCCCATATTCCAGGTGGTACATGTAATCCAAAATAAGGTCTATTTAAAACAATTGTTCTTCTAATATTACTATCATCTACCTCAATTTCAAAACTTCCACTTGCTGCTACAAGAAATTGATGACAGGTCTTATGTGCATGTGCACCACGATTCTCTCCTCCAGGAATGTCATAAATATAGAAAATACGCTTAATCACAAAAGGCACCTCTATATTATTTGAAACAGTAGTAATATTTCCTGCACGATCAATTTTGATGCGTGGAAGTTCAATCAGGCTGCAATCAAAAACGTTTGGCATTTTCATCGTGAAACATATTTAAGAAAATCATTATATTTTCTGATATAATCAACTTCGCCAAAAACTGTTGAACTTAATACAAGAGCCAGACTATTGGTTGAGAAGTTCTCCATTTCTCTCCAAATTCCAGAAGGGATGTATAACCCATAATAAGACCTATTCAAGTGAAAAATTTCTTTAGTTCTACCATCATCGACAACGACATTAAAACTTCCTGAGAGAGCAATAATTAACTCGTGTTGCTCTTTAAAGGCATGTCCTCCACGCATTTCTCCGCCTGGCACATCATAAATCCAATAGACACGTTCGATTTTAAACGGCACATGATTTTCTTCTTCAATAAAGGAAAGGTTCCCTCGTGGATCTTCAATCTTGGGAAGATTAACTATTTTTACCTTTTCTTGCATCAACATAATAACAAATACGCTTATTGTTTATATTAACAAACTGCAATCAGTTTCTCTAAACCCTCCATAAAGCCCGTGTTTACAATAAATTTCAAATTTTCATTAGCTTTTTGTATGGAGGCTAAAGAATGTTTTACATCACCAAGCCGTGTATTTTCGAAAACGGGTTGTATATTAGAATTTAATAGGCGGTTGATAAAATTAACCAAATCAATCAATGTATACCTCTCACCACAGGCAATATTGAAAACCTCCCCTCCGATTCCTGGAGTAAAACATGCCAGAATATTAGCCTCTACATTATTACTTACATAGGTAAAATCACGGCTCTGAGACCCATCTCCATAGATAACCGGTCTGCGGCCCTCTCTGATCTGTTTTATAAACTTAGGAATAACAGCGCTATATTGGGAGGTCGGATCCTGATTCGGTCCAAAAACATTAAAATAACGCAAAGCTACGGTTTCAATGCCATATAACTTATAAAAAACCTGACAGTATCGTTCTCCTGCATATTTTGTCAATGCATATGGAGAAAGTGGAGCAACAGCCATATTTTCATCCTTGGGCAATATTTCTGAATTTCCATAAACCGACGAACTACTTGCAAAAACAACTCTTTTTACTTTAAACTCTCTGGCAGCTTCTAAAACATTCAAGGTGCCGTTAATATTTACCTCATTTGTTGTAATCGGGTCCTTAACACTTCTGGGAACCGAGGGGAGTGCCCCTTGATGAAGAACAAAATCTACTCCTTTAACAGAGTCTCGAACAATATGAAATGATCGTAGATCACCCTCGATCAATTCGAAGTTTCTGTGATCCATAAAGGGTGAAAGATTTTCTCTTTTTCCGGTAGAAAAATTATCAAGAACCCTTACCTTTTCATTGCGATAAAGCAACTCTTTTACAATATTTGACCCGATAAATCCGGCTCCTCCAGTAACTAAAAAAATCGACATTATATAAAATTGCTATTCAGGAAAAACAAAATAAAATCTTAAAAGAGTGAATTAATGTTAATTGGTCAATCATTTTTTAATATTCATCCATTTGCCCAATTTCCCATATTTATACCCAGGTGTTTTAATCTCATCAGGGCCATAGCCATAACCATAGCCATAACCATAGCCATAACCGTAGCCATAACCGTAGCCATAACCATAAGCATTACGAAGCGGGACATCATTTATTATAATAACCGGTTGGGGAATATTTCTTGCTTTAATTCTGGAAAGCAAATCCATGAAAACATTTTTTCGACTTTTATGTATTCTCACAACAAAGGCATTTAAATCACATAGTGTCATAAGAATATTGGCATCTGTAACACTAATTGCAGGAGGTGAATCAAATATTATAATGTTAAATTGTTCGCGTAGTGACTCTATTAGTTTTTTTGACAACTCAGAATCTAATAATTCTGATGGATTTGGAGGAATATTTCCAGAGGGCAAAACAAACAGGTTTGGGATATCAGTTTGAAAAATAACCTGATCTAATGATACTTTACTCGCTAAAAAATCACTTAAACCGGGTTTTGAAGGGATGTCTAAGATTCTGTGAATCCTGGCCCTGCGCATATCAGCTCCAACGATAATTGTTCTTCTTCCGGCTATTGCAAAAGTTTGACCCAAATTGACAGAAATAAATGTTTTCCCACTTTCAGGCATATCAGAGGTAATTTGCATTACAAAAGAGGGCTTATTTCCGGTAAAAAAATTCAGGTTCGTACGCAAATTCCTTAAACTTTCCCCCACCGCTGAACGGGAATTAGCTTCAAAAACTTTTTCAGAATTTTCATCATTGTGCATAATATATCCTGCTATAGGGAAAGGAGAAATATCTTCTATTTCGCGTGTAAAGGTATAGGTGTTTTTCAAAAAGGCCGGTAAGAAAATAATGGCTAATGCTAACAAAATTGTAGTAATAATTGCATTGATTATGAAAATTGCCGGTCTGGGTGCAATTTGTACAATATTTTCAGATCTGCATGGATCAATAACCTGGCTATCTGACATATTTGTTGCAGAAGTAATCTGTGCCTCGGCTCGTTTTTGCAGTAAAAAAACATACAGCTGATTGTAAAGATTAAATTCCCTTTCAAAATCAAGAAGCTTCCTTTGATTTGTTGGCAAACTAATAATTCGGGAATTAATCATGTTTGCTCTCAAAGTTATCTCGCCAATGGACATATTACTCAACTTGATATTATTTTTAGTATTCTCCAAAATATTCTTTCTTGTTTGTTCAATTTGAGAACTTATTTTTTGCAACGCAGGGTTTTTATACGTTGCAGTTTGTTTTAATGCTGATAACTCATTATATAATTTTGCCATTTCCGTAAGTAAGGAAGTTGTGGAGGGGTCTTCTATCCCCATGGCTGAAGGAACAATAATAAAGGCCGGATCTTGCTGCTTCTCAATATAATCCTTTAAATAAGTATAATACTTATTTTTCAACTGAAGCCCTGCTTTTTCATTATCTAGTTCTTTCATTTGATCGAAAATACGTTTAGCCTCTTCATTTAAATCCATGAACTTATTTTCTTTACGATAAGATTCCAGATCTGATTCTGCATTGGCTAACTGGGACCTTATTTCACCTAATTCATTATCAATAAATTTAATAGTTCGAAAAGCCACTTCGTTTTTCATTTTCAGTCCAGATTCAATGTATTCAGCCGTTAATGCATTTAGAAAATCCTGTAAAATATCTGGTTGGTTATACTTAAAAGTAATTTTTAAAACCGAAGATGTTTTACTGGTAGGCTCAACTGAAATGCCTGATTTAAAGGAATTAACTAACTTATCTAAAGCATTTAGCTTAAAACTTAACTTGGAGTTTTTTGCATTTTCCAGATTATCCGGTCCTTTAATTATTGTGAAATTAAAATTGGGTGTAGATATTGTGTCTCCAAAATAGTATTCTTTTTCAAACTGTATATTGTTAACATATACATTCTCATCATCATTTTTAAGATACATGTTCGACGAATAATCATATAAATATCCGCCATTTTTTTCAGACTGTAAAATAAATTTATTTTTCCCAGAAAATTCAATATTAAATACAGCCCCAGGAACCTGTGGTTTGGTTGTGTCAATTTGCACAATATATGGACCATTTGTATAACTATTATTTGTTCTTAATCTGCCCTTTGCAAAATAAGAGACTCTCCAGGGAATTCTTTTCAAAGAGTTATACGTTAGGGTGGCTGATTGAAGAATTATTTGCTCATTTTCAACAGGTGATTGCGTTTTACCCAAATTTAAGCCTATGAGAGACTGAGCATCTAATACATTTTTTCCCTTTGAATCCTTTAACAATATGGTTGTATATCCTTCATAAACTCTATCGGCCTTTTTTAAATAGACCCAGGTTGCAATGGAGGTTAATAAAAATGCCAGTAACAAAACATACCACTTAGACAGAAGAACAGCCAGAATAAGTCTATAATCAATACCCTTGCTTGCCTTTAAATCGATTCTGTTTGAATGTGTGTCTTCTGATGTTGAATTCATGATAATCTAAGATTTATGATTAACGGAATATAGAAATAACTACCAATATCGTACTAATTGTTGATAATATCAAGCCATACGGAAATGTATTAAACCCGAACTTTTTTACCTTTAAAGGTTCTATATAAATTTGATCATTGGGTTTGATATAATAGTATTGGGACTTAAATATGTCTGATGATGTTAGGTCAACTCGTTCTATTTTCATTCTATTGTTAGAAATTTGCCGGGTGATTACTACATTTGTTGCATTATAATACTCTGTTGGTTTAGCAAGTGCAATTAAATCAAAAATACTAACCCGGGTACGATAGAATAAAAAAGTTCCGGGGCTTTGAACCTCACCAAAGACACTGACTTTAAAACTTGCCAATTTTACCGTAACCAATGCATCTTTAATAAATGGCGACAAACTATCTGTCAATAATCCCGCGACCTGATCTGTTGTCATTCCACTTATTTTAATGCTGTCTATATATGGTAAATGTATCATGCCATTGGGATTAACTTCATACCCGTTGAAATATAAATACTGTTCTGACTGATTAAAAGCGTTAGTACCTTTACTTTCATCAGGTCCATTAATAAATGCAGTAGCATTTGCATCCAAGGATTGAACCTTTATATATATAACATCTCCACACTCCAAAAGATATTCTGATGGTGCAAGTAAATTTACAATTGAATCATTTTCCGTTTTCTGAAACAATATTGTTTTCTTTCTTGAAACACAAGACGATAATATAAAAAACATCAACCCTATGATAAGGAAATTTGATAAAAACCTGACAATTTTAACACTTTTATTCATCAATTTGAATTATTAATAATTTCTATATTCTACAGCTTCGCTGTGTCACTCACAGGAAGATAAGAGTAACTTGTTTTAAATTACGGGTAAGGGAAGTGTGAATTTTAAGCAATCATGAACGGCATAACAAGACATTTACCCCATTCCTTAATTTCTAAAATAAAATGTGTCTTCCCCTTTAGTCTGAGAACGACTCCTTCAATGCCTTTCAGCGGACCAGAAGGAATCACATATTTATCGCCAATGCCAGACATTTCATCCCAAAACTCAAGCATTGAGTTAAATTCAATCAACTTTCGAATATGTTCAATAGTTTTGTCAGTTATTTGAGCAGGTACTCCCCCAAAATGTACATATTTCACCATACCAGGCTGATTAATGGCAGAAAAATATTCTTTCCGATTGACATGAACAAAAATATAGGATGGAAATGCAGGAACAACGACTTGTTTTAATCTATCTGACCATTGGCGAAATTCCTTACGTAAAGGAAGAAAGTATTCTATACCTGCCTTTTCAAGACGAAAACCTACTTGCTTTTCAGCACGTGGGGCAGTATAAGCAACATACCATTTTTTGCTGTTCTTTATAGCATAGAGTTTTTTTTCTTCCACCAATTTATTGCTTCCCATTACTATCGATAACCATTTTCAATGAGCAAAAATACTAATAAATTTTCACTTCTAAAAAATCTTTTGCCGATTACTTTATTAACAACATATTCATTATGCAAAATTATCACCCTATTCATGAAGAAAAAAAAATCTTAATCATTATTTCTAACTAATTTTGTTATCAACAAATTTAAGCCATGGAGAAACTAACTCCTGAAAACCTTCTGCTTCTCAAACTTGCCAGGATAGATATTTCAGAAGTGGACCTTAGGGAAATTAAGCATATTATATTGGCAGTTAATGATTGGAATTACTTTTATAAAATCGCTTTGAATCATGGAATAGGTTCCTTAATTTCAAAACATTTTTCTGGAATAAATGAAAGAGAATTAATTCCACCGTGGCTTATGTCAAAGCTAAATCAGATATATTATCAATCTTTCAGCAGGAACATCCTTTTGTACGAACATTTTCGTAAGATACAACAGGTTTTTACAGCAAATAAAATTGATGCGGTGCCATTGAAAGGAATTTATCTGGCAGAAACCATTTATAAAGACATTGGTTTGCGTCAAATGAGTGATATTGACTTGTTGGTTAAACCAGAATGTACCGATAACTGTATTAAAATTCTAATGGATTTGGGATACATAGCGACCGGTAGGAGCAAAACAGAATTCATTAAAAACAAGGGTGTGGCTAAACATTTACCCACTATGTCTTTACATGGAATTTGGGTTGAAATACATTTCAGAATTTTTATAGACAACTCAACCCATAGCATTGATATCATGAATTTTTGGGGAAATGCCAAACCCATAAACATTTTTAACACACCGACACTCACACTGTCGGCCGAAGATATGCTTCTCTATTTATGTATTCATCTTGAAAAACATTTCAATGAAGGCAAAATTCAATTATACCAATTTTCCGATTTGATAGGAATTCTTGAGAAACATAAAAATGATTTTGACTGGGATATTTTCTTACTTTCCTGCGAAAAATATCATTGTATTAAAAACGTGTCCAAAATTTTATCAATTTTACAAAAATTCTTTCAAGTATCCTTTCCTGATAAAATAAAAAAGAAACTATTGCAATACAGGGATCATTATACTAACGATCTGTTTATTTCCTATTTAAAATGCGATGAAAATGAAATATTTGCAAAAATAGATAATCCAAATATCAAAGCCCTTAGAAAAATTAAAGGGACAAAAAACAAATTCTTTTATATTTTAGGAGATATTTTCCCGTCAGGCTCATTTATGTATAGCAGATATCATATCCGCCGTAAGCCAATGTTTTTGTTATTTTACATGCTCAGAATGATAAAAGGGACATCATTACTAATCAGGCATCTCTACAGAAAACTCTTATGATAAAATTGTGGAAGATTATTCATTAATGGCAGAGTACATTCCAAAATACATGCCTTTGCTAGCCATTAGGTTTTCATGGTCACCATATTCCACAACTTTACCTTTATCCAAAACATAAATTACGTCAGCCCATTTTATCGTGGAAAAACGGTGACTGACAATAACAACCGTTTTATTTCGTGCAAGGGTTCTCAATTTTTTTAATATGACTCGTTCCGTATCTGCATCCAGAGCGCTGGAAGGTTCGTCCATTAATAAAATAGGTGTGTTACGATAAAATGCTTTTGCTATAGCCATTTTTTGCCATTGACCAATGCTTAGTTCCTCGCCTTTCTCAAATAAATTTCCAAGCATGGTTTGGTAAGACAATGGAAGTTGTTCTATTTCGTCAGCAATGCCAGCATTCAGAGCGGCATTTCTTATATCATCCTCAGTATGTAATTTTGTGATATCACCCAAAATAATATTCTCTTTAGCAGTTAGGTTGTAAAGGGCAAAATCCTGAAAAACAGCCGTTATTTGTTTTCTCAAAATATTGGGATTTATTAATGAAATATTGGTGTCATCAAAACGAATTTTACCTTGTTGAGGGGTAAAAAATCCGCATAATAATTTAATTAGTGTTGTTTTTCCCGAACCATTTGCCCCAACCAATGCAATGGTTTTACCCAGTGGGATATCAATAGAAACAGATTGCAATGCATTCCTAGTGCTTGATGGGTACTTAAATGATACATTTTCAATAAATATTCCCCTTTTAATTTCACATTCTTGCATCATACGATCCTGATTTTTATGTAATGTCGGAATTTCCAAAAAACTTAAAAATTCTTTATAAAAAACATTATCTTCCATAAGACCGGCAAAGGACTGCAGGAGATCCTTCATTACAACATATCCTCTTTGAAAAATCAGAAAGAAAAGTATTACTGTCCCCGGAGTAACCAGTCCCTTTATTGTCAAATAAGATACGAAACCAAAAGAAAAAAATATTAATAATACTGCAAATATTTGTGATAATATTTCAGGAAATACATTTTTGCGAATGATCGAAATTCTTTCACGATGTAACTCTTTTTGGACATTTTCAAACCGTGATTTAAAAAAATCTTTAAGGCTGAATAATCTGAGCTCTTTAGCAAATAGCAATCCTGTCAGAATACGATTATAATAATATGCCTCTCTTTCTTGCTTGCTATTTGATTTGCTTAAATGATAGAGATCTCTGGTGAATTGAATTCTCGACCAAAAACCAGGAATAATTGCCAGCAATATGATAAAAAAAACAGACCAATGAATGGTAAATAATAAAACAGCAATAAAAATCACTGAAACAATTGATTGAATAAGGGAAAGATATTGATTGATCATTTTAACAGGACGAAACCCAGCCTCTTGAATTGCTCTATGAATTTTGTCCTGCTGTGAGGCATCTTCCAGACACTCCATATCGAGTGAAGCATATTTATCATGTAACAAATCATAAACATGTATAGTAACAGATTGGAAGAGTTTTTCACGGATTATTCTACTAGATAAAGATAGCATTGACTGTATAAAGAAAACAATAGCTATAAAGCCAATAATAAATATTGGAAAATAAATCTGAGTACTATCATTCAGTCCTTTGAAGCCAGACAATTCATCAATAAGCCATTTGACAAGATAAATAACAACCAATGGCAGCACTCCAAAGAACAGAGATATAATGATATTTAATCGAAAAGTTTTTCTTGAGAATTGTGTTAAAAACAGTATGTTTTTATTGATATCCCCTAATTGTTTTATTATCTTCCCTTTAAACATTACCGCTCTTAAACAGCATCTTACAAAAGCCTTCTGAATGGAGGAATTAAGATTTGTCAAACAGTGTCTGGAAGTATTCCTGCGCTTATTATAAGTTTTTTTCTCTCCATTTCTTGAATAAAATATTACCTTCCCCATAATATTAATTTCTGATACCGGGACATCCTGCTTCATACAGGAATCACCCCTGGTAATAAATATTCGATTACCAGCCTGTGAGTTAATTTTAATTATCCTGTGAGCAATCCATTTTTTTTCTGTTTCAAAAACAATGATTTCTCCCACCTTTAACGCATCACTTTTTACACGTCTGATAGTAATTATATCTCCGGGCTTCAGGCACGGATACATACTATAACCACCTACTTTTAACATAACGTCCTTACCAGTGCTAAGCAATTCGTCCGTTAATCCGTATAACTCAGTAAAAAGGGTATCAGGTTCCATGTGATTTAATAAATTCTATTACTTTTTCATCTGGAACAAACCCTAAATTATAAATTGGAATATTTGAGCAAAGTTCAGAAAGAAAATTCAGATGCTGTTCGATAAAATGCATATTATATCCATGTTGAATGCAAAAGGCCATGATGTTCGAAACAGCTTTGGCTCCTTCCATACGATTCAGATTGTTTTCTCTTGAATGTTCAATCACATAAATAGAATGAAGAGGGCATTTTTTTGGAAGATCAGAATAAAACATGGGGGTGTTATATATAAAATACTCTTCGTCTTCTTTACGAATAATCAGACGGTCGTCATTAACAATTCTACCTCCTGCTTTTAGCCAAATCTCAGACATTGTACTTTTTCCACTACCGGAAAAACCGGTAAAAATCCTTCCTCTGACATCATCAAAAATTCCTGATGCGTGGATCATGATTGCGTTATATTTTATGGTCAAATAATAAAAAACCAAGGGACCCATAGGATAAAATAGCGGATACAATTCTTCATTATTTTCCGAAGAATTTAAATAAATGACCCATTCGGAAAGTTCCTCATTTAAAAGCGCAATCTGCTGTATTTTATTCTCCTTTAGTTGATTGAATATTACAAATTTATAGAGATCATTGTCTTTATAAACAGAAAAATATGTTCGAAGGGTGTCTTTCGCCTCGAATAATAAATTATTTCTATTAAATAATTGAAAAGGTATTCCCTTAACGACCGTAATTTTCAGATTCACCTTATGAGATGCACTCATTGTTTCAAAAGGCAGATATGATTTTTCCAAAACAATATTTAAAATGCTTTGAGATTGAAGTAATATATTAAAACCCGCGACAGAAATAGTTTTTGTGTTCAATTTTTTTCTAATTGATTAGTTTTTAATTACTACAACAAAAGAACTTGTAATCGTAATAGAAAATCAGAAACATCTTTACGTGCAATATTATCATCAACATCAAACTCTTCACAAACTGCCTTTACAATTTCATTTTCAGTATTATTTCCATTTATTTGTTCCCATATAAATGAACCTACTTCATTAAGGGTAAATAATTCATTCATATCGGAAACACTTCCTTTTAATGGAACAATTATTAATTCATTTCCAACAAGTCTTGATGCAAATTGTGATTTTTTCACATACAACTCTTTCAAATTCATTATTTCTGCGTAAAACATTAAAATTTTATAGACTCATTTATTTTTGACCCAAAAGAAGAAAAAGTTCCGTACCAAATTTCATTAAATTCAGTACGGAACTTGTCTCAGGTATAACGTCCGTTATACTTTTTTAATAATCATTCGTCAATGCTATTGCTTCACTATCCTGAAACTCTTGCTTTCATCGTTCAGCATAGTATTCAGCATATACACTCCCTGGGGCAGGCTTGTTGCATCTATTGCCAGGGTGTTGTTCCCGCTTGCAACAGATTCATTGCCACTCAGAACTTCTCTTCCTGTCATGTCATATATAATCCAGTTAACGGTGGATGCTGACAGGGTGGATATCTCCAGATTGATCTGTTCAACAAACGGATTAGGATAAACGCTTAATCCCGATTGTTCTGATATTTCAGCAAACGAATTCTTTACTGTCCTCACAAAATGATACTCCTTACTTGAACCCCAAAGCGTTGTGCCTATAAAGACATTCAATCTCACATAATAATCCGTATTGGTGAGTAAGGGCGATATGATACTACTGGTATTGGTAGTATTGGCTGAGTTTACCCAATTGTTGGCAGCTAACCGGCTATACTGAAGTGTATAGTTGCCGGCCCAGGGTGAAAAGTCACTCCAGCCTATTTCCATAGAGGTGCCATTGTCGGCTATCAAAGTAAAGTCAACTTTTCCTGTGGTTATGGTATCTGTCTGACTGGTTCCCCATAAAGTGCTTCCTATATAGACCAACTCACGTACTTCATAACTTGTTTCAGGTTCCAAACCGAATAGTTTGCCCGGATTGGCATATAAAGGAGACCCCTGCCAGACGCCGTTCAATGGACGATACTGTATGGCATATGATGACGCACTGTTTCCGGTGAAAGGAGTCCAGGTTAATAATAAGGTGGTGCCTATATCCTGACTATTGCTAAAGGATACTTTGCCGGTGGTTATAGTGTCTAAACGGCTTGTTCCCCATAAGGAACCATTCTTATAAACCAATATACGGATTTCATAGGCTGAGTTGGCTGTCAGATTGCTTAACTTTACCTCATTAACATAAGAAGACCTCGACAACCAGGCAGGGGAACCTATTTTACGGTAGCTGACCGAGTAGGAAGAGGCCCAGGGCGAAAAGTCGGTCCAGTTGAGCAATAAGGTGGTACCTATATCCTGAGTCTGACCGTATTCTACTTTGCCGGTAAGGAAGGTGCCGGGAACTGAGTTGGACATCAACTGGCCTGCGCTGTTATAAGCCATGATACGGCAATCATAGGTCTTTTCAGGTATCAGATTACTTATCCTGGTATAATTTAAGCCTTGCATTGAGACGGCTGTCCAGGGCTGGGTTCCTTCCAACCTGTAATAAATTGCATAACTCGATGCTCCTATGGTTTGAGGCCAGGTGAGCAACAAGGTGGTGCCTATATCCTGTGCGGTCGTGAAATTAAACCCTGTTACGGTCAAAGTGAAAGGATAGGAAGCGCTAACACATCCGTTGCCATTCTTTACGATAAGATTGGCGGTATAGGTGGTTGGGGCTGCTCCGGCTGGTACGCTTAAAGTGATCTGACCTGCTGAAAAGAGGGCATTGTTCACATCTACAAAACCTACACCATTGGCTGTGGCATCATAATCTATACTATAACTTACAGGACTTTCGGCAGTACCACTGTATGTCAATGCGGCAGAGGTTACTCCGCTGGCTACGTTGACAGAGGTGGCATCAAGGGTGATGGTGGGTAAAGCATTTACGGTGATCACAGCACTTCCGGTCATATCAGAGGTTCCTCCGGTATTGGTAGCTTTAACAGTATATGCACCTGCCGTTTGGTTTCCGAAACTAAGGGAGGCTCCTGTTCCAATTACAATGTTTCCGGTGGCAGAGGCATCTTTCCATAATTCATAACTATAACCCAATTGCGAACCAATTAAACCTACAGGTAAACCACCTGACCCCTGACAATAAGAACCACTGCCGGTTATCGCATAAGCTGTTGGAAGTGAAAGGTGATTATGTAATAGTATATTTGCATTCGAAACTGTTGTAAAATCAGTACTATTCTCACCAGTATCATATCCATCAGGTGTCCTGGTAAGTCCCCCATCATTTGGAGGCGCAGAAGCAGTTGATCCCTCACCCAAAACATTAACCGCAACAGATCCATAAGCTAATCCATCAATAATGGTATTGGGAGCATCAATTATCCGGATTGCCATCTGGCCTGCTATTGCAGCAAAACCAGCTGTTATGGAACCATCTCTTGACAGTGATGAAGTTTGTCCTACAGTTATAGTTGCATTAGGAGATAATAACCAATATTCGTAAGGTCCTAAAGTACCTGTCAGATTACCACCTGCACCGCCGATATTTCCAGTGCCTGCTGCACGATATTCTAATTTTAGTTTTGATAAATCAAATGTTTTATTTGTTTTATTCAACAATTCAACATACTCATCAGAAGCTCCGGCATAATCCCCACTCATCTGATTAATGACAATTTCTCCGGCTATTGGCAATAAGATAACATTAAAAGAAGTACTCGTTTCTCCGGTTATTGCACCGGAAAATGCATTTAAGGTAACACCGGTTGCAGCCACTGTTAATGACAAAGTACTAAAGGTTGCCAAGCCACTTATTGCAGGTATTGAAACGGGTGATCCCGTCAGGGTTGAACCACTGGCAGTTATCGACACATTAGTTACATAGTCCAAATCCCTGTTACCATTGGCATCATTTGCACTGACAGTCACAGCAGGTGTAATGTTTTGTGATGTTCCAACATTGGTAGGCTGTTGTACAAAATTCAATTTGGTGGCAACTACATCAATTAATATCTGGTTCGAAACCGGTGCCGAAGCAAAGGTTGCCAGAAAAGTGGAACCGGTTCCATCGGCAGTAAATCCATGAGAAGAGGCTGTGGCGTCTACCTTGAATTCCAATACCTGGTTATCAGTTAATCCGCTCGATTTTAAATAAACATACAAAGAAATCGTTTCTGCATCGGCATCTGCAATATTAAGGTTTCCTGATACAATAGGAATAACTATCGAAGAAGCACTGATAGTGGGAACTCCCATGGTAACGAATGAAGTGCCCCCGTTCAGGGATAATTTCACGCCTTGTATTGTATTGGCCCAATTAGCAGTATTATTGGTTCCTGCTTTAATGGTCAATTGTGTGATTTTAGTAGGTTGTCCGTCGGTACCATAATCGTAAGCATCCATATCAAAAACACGTACGGCACCGACATCGGTGGTTACTAAGGATGATAATAAGGTTGGATTGGGCTGGCTTCCTAAAACAGGCCCTGATATTTCTGAGGTTGCATCCAGCGGAGCCTGCGTTGTTCCATTGGTTGTCGGAATAGTTCCATCCGTTTTATAATTATAGGTAGCATTGTTTGCTCCGCTATTATAAGGAATAATGGTAAAATAATAATGTGTCCCCGCCGTTAAACCAGTAATATTGGCCAGGGTTGAAGAGGTATTGGTAACAATAGCAGCTACTGTAGCATCCCCAAAAGTATTTCCTACCGAATAGGCAATTCCATCTGAAGGTAATCCGGTGGGAGTCGAACCTGACTTTTGCAGTATCAAATATCCGCTTGCATTAGAAATGCTACTCAGTGCATCAAAAGAAACATCGATTTGAGTCTGCGAAATAACACTGTTCGAAAATGTTGTCGAATGTACTGATGGTTCTGTGGCAAATGTCCAGAAATTAATTTCTGTATTACTTAAAGTGGTTCCAACCGAATTGGTAGCATAGGCCTTGTAAAAATAATTGGTTGCTGCTGATAAGGTCATGCTCTTCGAATAAGTACCTGTGGAAGTTCCTCCTTCCGAAGTAGGATTATCTATAATAGAAACCCCAGTGCTGGTCTTATAACAAAAACCCCTGTCTGAAATTGAAGCACCACCGTCTGAGGTAATATTGCCGTTAAAGGTCGCTGATGTAGTTCCTATGCCAGAAACAGATGTGGTCGTGACAAGAGGGGCTGTTGAACCACCACTTGGGGTTACGTCAGCCCAAGTAGTTCCTATTCTTAACTCATCCATTTCTATGAATGGGGTTGTGGTTGTTGCATCTTGTCTAATTAATATACGATTTAGGTTTGCTAAATCAGTTCCCGTATTTGTTGCAGTGGCATTTGCAGTGGGTTCACTAGCACCAGGAGTGGGATTGATCCATATTTTTACTATATCATTTCCTGTGGAACTAACTATTTGATAAGAAATTACAACTAGTAGCGTTGAATTTATTGGTTGGACACCACTGACCCAGGCTGTATTAGCAGCAGTTGTTCTTGGATTAACGCCAATATTATATCCTGTTCCACCTGCATCTTTTTTTGTCCAAACAGTACCTCCAAAGTTCGTCCCGGTTCCTTCGTTAAAACCAGTAAAATATCCACCTGTGGTGTTTAAACTTCCCAAGGAGGTAATATTTAGCAAAAAGGAATAATATACAGTCCCTGAGGTTTGTTGTGTAAAAAGTTTTGCTGCATCAATTCCTGCTCCATCAAACGTAACTTTTTCACCGGTTGAAGTTGGAAGTCCGGTATAAGTTAAATTGCCCGAAGCTATTAGAAGGGCGTCGCCGGAATTTAAACTGGTCCAACCGGTCTGCGTTTGAAGACCTTGCCCAACAGTGTAATTTATTGGATCAAGATGTGGTATGGTTACTTGTCCCCATCCCTGACCGCTTACCAGCAAAAAGGCAAACACAAGGACAGTTAATTTAAGCCAAAAAAGTCCAGCTCTTTTTGTAATTTGTTTTTTCATAATAATTAAATTTAATGTGGTTTATACAAAATACTTTAAAACGTTTCAATAAAACTTCGATTATGCTTTTATGAAATTTAGTGCTAAGATACAAAATGATTTTGCTCATTCAAAATAATTGGTAAAAATAATAATCATTTAATGATATCGTGATGTAAACTTAAGGAATTTCAAAAAAACTCCATCCCCTTTTCGGTATGGAGCTTTTAATTCCTAAAAAATAATGTTATTGCTTCACAATCCTGAAACTTTGTTGCTGATTGTCTATGATTGAATTCAGCATATAAATTCCTTTTGATAAGCCTGATGCATCAATGCTTAGGACATTGTCGCCCGTGGTGATGGCCTTACTACCCGTCATCACCTGTTTCCCGGTCATATCATACATGGCCCATGTACATGATGATTCTTCCCAAGCTGATATTTCAAGGTTGATCTGCTCAACAAACGGATTCGGATAGATATTGATTCCAGTCGACAGGTCAAAGTCATTATTCTCAATAAGAAATGTTTCTTTCACCACAGGATTCATCCTTCCTATTTTTTTCTTTTCGCTGTCTCCCCAAACAACACCGTTTATGAACACACGCAATTTTATATAATAATCCTGTCCGGGCAAAACTGAAATGGTAACCAGATTGGTGGTAGCCACAGGCGAACTGAGCCAATTGTAATTAACCGGGTTAGGAGGCTTACTGTACAACAATATGTACGAAGTTGCCCAGGGTGCAAAGGAGGTCCAGCCAATATCCATAGTAGTAGGATGATCCGCTAAGGGAATAAAATCAACCTTTCCGGTGTGGAAAAAACCACTTTGTGTGGTACCATAATGGGCATTATTCATATTTATTTGCACCTTGCATTCATAGTCAGTTTCGGGGATAAATCCGGTGGCTTTCGCTGGATCTGAATAAACTGTTTGACTTGACCAGGTACCCGATCCCACAGGCCTGCATTGTACAATATATGAAGATGCAACACCGGTAAACTGGGTCCATTCAAGTAATAAGGTCGTTCCAATATCCTGACTCTTATTAAATTGAACACTACTGGTATGAAATGTATCCTTCTGGCTGGGCCCCCATAAAAGACCATTTTTATAAATCTGTACCAGGCACTCATAATCAGTATTGGGAAGCAGGTTGGAAAGTTTCGCCTGATTAATATTGGCTGTCACCCCTCCCCAGGTGGAAGAACTTAATGGCCGGTATTGAACCGTATAGGCTGATATCCATGAATTAAAGTCATTCCACGCAACTGTAGCGGTCGTCCCTATATCCAGACTCTTCGTAAATTGAACACTACCAGTATGGAACATTCCGGACTGACTGAGTCCCCATAACGAACCATTTTTATACACCTGAATCTTACATTCATAATCAGTGTCGGGAAGCAGGTTGCTGCACTTACCCAAATTTGTATATGCGGGTGCAGCAGCCCAGATACCTGACCCCACAACCCGGTACTGAATAGCATAGGATGATATCCAGGAATTATAATTTGTCCAGGTTAGTTGTAAAGTGGTTCCTATATCATAACTGCTGAAAAACTCTGTCTTTCCGGTTAAAAACGTACATATCGGGCTGGTGGAATAATAATTACCATTATTATCTGTTGTGATTATCCTGCAATCATATTGGGTCTCAGGCAATAAATTAGGCACTTTCGCCTGATTGGTATATGCATTGGAGCTTATCCAGGTAGTTGTTCCTGTTTTACGCACTTGCACTGTATATAATGAAACAATTATAGGCGTGGCTGTCCAGGTCAGCAACAAGGTGGTGCCGATATCCTGCGAAGTACTAATGGAAAAGGCCTTCTCAGACGGATTAACAGGATAAAGATTAACATCACAATAGGTCGTAATCATATTACCTGAAGTTTTAGGTTCAGGGGTATACAATTCATTGCTGAGGTCTGTTCCGGAAAAACCAACATTGGTAAATCGCAAAAAGAAAACAACCACAATAAACAGTCTCAATAAAAACCATTGTAAAAATAAAAAACAAGGGTTTGTTTTCATGTGTAATCAATTAAAAAATAAATCAATCATAAAAGAGACCGGAAAACACTAACCATAAGATTTACTGTAAACTCTATCAACATTAAAAAACCGTTTTGTATCTGATAATCCGACTCTTTACAAATATAACAATAACTTTTCGATAATCGAACAGTTTGAAAAAAGTTCCGTACCAAATTTCATTAAATTCAGTACGGAACTTGTCTCAGGTATAACGTCCGTTATACTTTTTTAATAATCATTCGTCAATGCTATTGCTTCACTATCCTGAAACTCTTGCTTTCATCGTTCAGCATAGTATTCAGCATATACACTCCCTGGGGCAGGCTTGTTGCATCTATTGCCAGGGTGTTGTTCCCGCTTGCAACAGATTCATTGCCACTCAGAACTTCTCTTCCTGTCATGTCATATATAATCCAGTTAACGGTGGATGCTGACAGGGTGGATATCTCCAGATTGATCTGTTCAACAAACGGATTAGGATAAACGCTTAATCCCGATTGTTCTGATATTTCAGCAAACGAATTCTTTACTGTCCTCACAAAATGATACTCCTTACTTGAACCCCAAAGCGTTGTGCCTATAAAGACATTCAATCTCACATAATAATCCGTATTGGTGAGTAAGGGCGATATGATACTACTGGTATTGGTAGTATTGGCTGAGTTTACCCAATTGTTGGCAGCTAACCGGCTATACTGAAGTGTATAGTTGCCGGCCCAGGGTGAAAAGTCACTCCAGCCTATTTCCATAGAGGTGCCATTGTCGGCTATCAAAGTAAAGTCAACTTTTCCTGTGGTTATGGTATCTGTCTGACTGGTTCCCCATAAAGTGCTTCCTATATAGACCAACTCACGTACTTCATAACTTGTTTCAGGTTCCAAACCGAATAGTTTGCCCGGATTGGCATATAAAGGAGACCCCTGCCAGACGCCGTTCAATGGACGATACTGTATGGCATATGATGACGCACTGTTTCCGGTGAAAGGAGTCCAGGTTAATAATAAGGTGGTGCCTATATCCTGACTATTGCTAAAGGATACTTTGCCGGTGGTTATAGTGTCTAAACGGCTTGTTCCCCATAAGGAACCATTCTTATAAACCAATATACGGATTTCATAGGCTGAGTTGGCTGTCAGATTGCTTAACTTTACCTCATTAACATAAGAAGACCTCGACAACCAGGCAGGGGAACCTATTTTACGGTAGCTGACCGAGTAGGAAGAGGCCCAGGGCGAAAAGTCGGTCCAGTTGAGCAATAAGGTGGTACCTATATCCTGAGTCTGACCGTATTCTACTTTGCCGGTAAGGAAGGTGCCGGGAACTGAGTTGGACATCAACTGGCCTGCGCTGTTATAAGCCATGATACGGCAATCATAGGTCTTTTCAGGTATCAGATTACTTATCCTGGTATAATTTAAGCCTTGCATTGAGACGGCTGTCCAGGGCTGGGTTCCTTCCAACCTGTAATAAATTGCATAACTCGATGCTCCTATGGTTTGAGGCCAGGTGAGCAACAAGGTGGTGCCTATATCCTGTGCGGTCGTGAAATTAAACCCTGTTACGGTCAAAGTGAAAGGATAGGAAGCGCTAACACATCCGTTGCCATTCTTTACGATAAGATTGGCGGTATAGGTGGTTGGGGCTGCTCCGGCTGGTACGCTTAAAGTGATCTGACCTGCTGAAAAGAGGGCATTGTTCACATCTACAAAACCTACACCATTGGCTGTGGCATCATAATCTATACTATAACTTACTGGACTTTCTGTAGTACCACTGTAAGTCAGCGCGGCAGAGGTTACTCCGCTGGCTACGCTGACAGAGGTGGCATCAAGGGTGATGGTGGGTAAGGCATTTACAGTTATCTCCACACTGGCGGCATTGGTACAACCTGATCCACTGGTTGCAGTAACAGTATAAGTGGTGGTTGTGCCTGGTTTTGCCCATAAGGTGGTTGCGTTACCTCCGCCATATGATGTAAGAGCACCAGCATCGGTGTAAAGTCCGGTGGTTGGTGACCAGGTCATGGTTGTTGGGGAGCTATATGTAAAAGTAATATTAGGTCGTGTCGTTGAGGTGGAGGCAGTTCCTGGAGCTGAACAGACTGTAGTTTCAGTATCATTTGAATAATAGCGACTCATATTTGTTGCGGTAGTTGAAGAAACTACATTTGCAGAATTGGCTGAGGCCCCGCCACCATCTGCATTAACAAAACAAGTTTCGATTAAAAGATTTGAAACACCATCCCAGGCGAAAGGAACATCAAGGATATGATTAACTGTAAATGGAGCAGTCCCTGAAAGAACAAATGTTGTGGGCGAAAGAACTGTGGTAATTCCCGTCTCCATAGTTGTCGTTAATACAGTTGTGGATGTGTTCTTCATACCAATGGTAAAATTATTAAAAGTGTAGGGACCCGTAAAGGCACTAATTGAAAAGCGGATGGCAGATATGGGTGTTCCACTGGATAACCCCATAGATGTCAATTCTGTAGCAGTAAATAAAAACTGTGATTTATTACCACCCCAATAACCTTTATAAGGTGTGCTCAGAGTATTTGATACACTGCCCGTACCAATGGTTCCGCTACCACCGATTGCCCCGCCACTGGCAACCAGTTGCTGTGTATTTCCAAGGCAAACGCTTGCTGCAGAGGGAGTAATAACCACGGTTGTGGGGAGAGGATTAATGGTAACACTGGCGCTGCCTGTCATGGCTGCGGAACAGGTAGTTGTTGGATTGGTAGCGAGAACAGTATAGGTTCCTGCAGCAAAAGCTGTGGGACCAAACGTTAAGGCGGCACCCGTGCCACTCTGTGTGGTTACAGGTGATGTAGATAATGTATAATCCACACCGCTTTCCGAACCATCAAGTGTGATGCTGACGCCTGTACCTCCGGCACAATAAGCGCCGCCACCACCCACGGTATAGACTGTGGGAAGCTGGAATATTTCAAATTCTTTCGGACTGGTTGCTGTTCCGGCTAAAGTAGTTACTTCCACAAAACCAGATGTTCCTGTTCCCACAGTTACTGTAACGGTGGTTGCCGTATTGTTAGTAACGGTTACCGGGGTTCCGCCCATGGTAACCAGGGTAGCGCCTGCCAGGTCGGTGCCGGTGATGGTAAGGCTTGTACCTACACAACCAGAAAGTTCGCTCAGGCTTTCTATTACCGGAGGTACCGGGGCCACCACTTTAATGGAATAATCTTCAAACGTTCCATAGGCACCGGTATAGCAAGGTGATGATGGTCCTGGGTCAGCATCGGTTCCTCCGATTCTCATTCTATAGGTACCCAGCGCAGTGCTTCCGGGAACTGTAAAACCTGCAGCCAAAGTAGTTGGAGAGGAGTTGGTAGAAAGACCGGTATACATAAGTTCAGAAGGCTCATCAAAAACCAAATTATTATTCCAGTCTACCCATATTTTAGTGCCATAGGTATATGCTGTGGTATAAGTAATATTAACCGCCAGATAAGCTCCCTGAGTAGCATCGCCCACTATGGCAGAATAATCGCCATAATTATTGGTTTCAGTACCGGTTGCATTGCTAACAGTACTATATTCAACCTTGGTAATACCGCTACCATCAACCGATGTGGGTGCCGGTATGCAATATCCGGTATAAAACGAAGCATAACCTGCCCAAACTGACAGATCGCCTCCACCGCAATTTGAACGAACCCATACATAGTAAGTTGTATTAGGAGATAATACAGCTCCGGTTGGATATGTCACAACTCCTGCTGCTACCGAACCGCTTGGTGTGGTTCCTGAAGTTGGGGCTGTTGAAGAAGTACTGTAATAAATATCATATCCTCCTGTGGGGTTCGAACTTGAAGCTGTCCATCCAATGACGGCACTGTTTGTGGTAAATGAAGTAATTGTCACCCCAGTTGGCTCATTACAGGTCGGGGCAGCTTCGATAGAAATATCATCTATATGAAAATCGTAATCCGGCGTATCGTCAGTAGGGCCATCGGTGGCAAAAAATGCAATAATGATTTGCTGACCTGCATAGGAACCCAGGTTGATCTGCTGCTGTACCAAAGTATTGGTAATGGAAACTGTGTTGGCAGCATTGAACGTATACAGATCGGAGAAAGATTGCCCGCAATTCGTAGAAATTTTAACAACCACTTTATCATCGGTTCCCTGCATACCACTTGCATCTGCTGATACTGAACTAAAATCAGTAATTGCCACTTTAAATTTCAGTAAAGTATTAGAAGCTGCCGTAAATTTAGGGCCCACTATCCAGTCATTTCTGGAATTTGTATATAGGTTAATTCTTGCGGTAAAATTGCTCGGCGACCATGACGATTGATAGGTCCAAACCCCATTAGTAGCTGAGGGAACACTTGCACCCTGGGCTTCATACCAATTAGGGAACAAGGTGGTCAAATTTGAGCCGTCATAGCTGGTAAAATTAACCGATTGAGGTATACTAACCGGTGCCACAACCGTCCGGGTAGCCGGGCTCATGGCATCATTGCCGGTATTGCCATCGCCGGTAACAGAGGTTGAAGCATTAAAGGTATAGGTTCCGGCTGTTGACATATCCAGAGTAGTTATCATGTTTACATTTTGGGTAGCGCCCGAAATCAGTGTGCCCGAATTTATGGTAGCGCTTAAGGTCTGGGTAACGGCTCCGGTAACATTCACCGTAACGGTAGTTGGATTTACAGAAAAATCCATGGTAGCTACCCCATTATTTTTAACTGTAATCGTAACTGTTTCTGATGAGCCATAACATCCAGAGGTCGCAGGCGCAACTAAAGCAGTAGCACCCATATCAATAGTACTCGGTGTAAATTCATCAGCACCCATATCAGGTGTAAGAGCATTACGTGTTTGGCCGTCGATATCTGTAGTAATATCAAGCGCATCGCCATTGGCTAAAGAAATCGTCACACCAGCGTCATTTATACTCGGACTTGAAGAATGTAAATCAGTACTGCTCGTAAAAGCCGGATCTACACTCTTGGAATTCTGATCCTGATTCGGAGTTAATATTCCTTTCCAATCGGCAAGGGTGGCTTTATCTGCAGTATAATAACCCACATATCCGTTTCCAGTATTGGGTATATAATAATCATTATAATCAGTAGTAGTGATGGTGCCTGAACTTCCCTGCCTCATAACAGCATAATGTTTTGGAGTGCCTGATTGAGTGGCGGTGAGGTTGGCAAAAATATTATTTTTAAATTTCATAGGGTTGGCAGAACTTCCTGTACTTACAATACAAGCGCTATTTATATTGGTGCTACATTCCATCCTGATACTATTATTATACAAGTTAGATGCTCCAGCAGTTACACCCAGAACAATACCGGCAGCCTGTATTGTGGTAGACGGCGTGCTTGAAGTCGCCGTGGTTTGCCCGGTGGTTATTCCAAAAATAAAGTTATTATAAACATTAACGGTATGAGTGGAAGCCGGATCAAGCCTGATGCCTGATGCGAGGTAATTTGTTGAGGAAGTGGATGTACTTGTTCCTGTAACCGGGCCGATTTTGTTGTTATAAATTGCCGAGGTTCCATAGGAATTTTCGAGAAAAATACCCCCAAACCTGCTTGATGTTGCACTGCATGATATATTTCTGATGGTGGTGTTAAATATTTTAACACCGCTTAGATATGATACTCTGATTCCATATACGGGAGAAGAACCATATCCTATGTCATTTGCAGATGATGCACCAATAGTTGTGGTTCCTCCACCGGAAACTCCAATTTCACAACCAGAATCAAAATAGACCGATGAATAACCTTTTAAATAAATACCAGTATATACATTTTCAATGGTAATATTGTAGTATTTATTGTTATTGTTGTTACCGGTTGCCTGACTGGAAGGGGCTGTAGCCGTATTTTGATAAATCCCGATAGATGAAGTATTGCTTCTACTCAAAGTGATCGTAGAGTTTTTAATAATATTATTTTGAGCACCGTTGGTAGCAGAAGCATTATAAATATAATAACCATACTCAACTGCAGTACCCGTGGCAACCATTATATCAATACCATCAAATGTTATGTAATCGCCGCCGGCAATTCTAATACCGCCATCTGCAGTTCCGGCGCCTCCGGTAGGCTTAATAACCGGACGCGTTCCGGTACTATTGTCACGTTGAAAAGTAATGGTGTTTGCCGCAGTTCCGGTAGCCGTAATAATGGGGGCATCTTCAGTAAATATGGCGCCATCTTTTACATTAAAAGTAACAGCCGCAGAAATTCCTGCCTCATTGAGAGCATTAATAGCAGCGGTAAATGTGGTAAAGTTTGTGCTTCCCGATCCGCCTGGATCAATGGTATAAACTCCGGCCATGGGGGCAGGGGTTTCGTCAATCACAAATTTATCTATGAATATGTCATAACTTCCCCATGATGCAGTAACTTCAACCCCAAATCTGGCACCTGCGACTTTATAAGCTACTGGGATGGCAACATTTACTTTTGTCCAGGCAACTCCTGGTTTTGTAATAGTTTGAATATCTGCCCATGAAGTACCATCATAACCTCTAAGTTTAAGCGTTAACGAACTTGAAGCACTAATTGCAAGATAAAATGTAACTCTGGGATTAGTAGAAGATGACAAATTCACATCACCGGTCGATAATTGATCTTTTTGTGTTGACTTCGCATTACCATCATTGAACCATGCAACAGATGTTAAGTCATATGCACCTGCTGGGTTGGTAGGTGAGCCACCATAAGGCGTAGGGGTCCATGTGCCCCCGGAATAAGTGCATTTTGCCCAGTACATCGGATCTGTTCCTGAAGAACCACCGGTGGCGGTGGTGTGCGTAATTGTCCATCCGCTGGGTGCGGCTGGCGTTCCACTCCAGGTTCCTTCAAAGGACTCTGTGAGATAAGTTTGCCCGATAGCCAATGTACTCATCAGCAAGGCAATCAAAATTGTAAATAGTTTTTTCATAATTTTTATTTTTTAGTTTGTAATTAGGGTTTTCTATTTCTTAAGGAAGAACAAAAATAAAACAAATTTTTACAAATAAAAATTATTTAACATTTATTTTGAATTATTTGTCGATTCTTATTTTTTCGAAGGTAGCGGTGTCTGAAATCGTTTTTTATTGCTTTCACTATTTTTTTAAAGATTAAGATAAATTTTTCAGCAAAATCTTAGACAGGCAATGGATTGCGTAAAAAATTCCAAACTCCTCAGTCATAATCAGAATATAATGGTTTTTACCCTTACATCCCGCTATTATCAAGTAATTCATATCAAAAATGCAGTAATTTTAACGTAACTAAAACTTTTAGTGTTTCACGTATAATATTTCAGAGATTTACTAATACGTTTAGAACAATTGATATATTACCTTTGTTGTTTTTAATACCGTTGATATTAGTGAGTGAAATCTGAATACTGTTTTTATACCTGGAAATTATGATACGGTGGTTCGGCATTATAGGGAGGTCAAAAAAGCACTGCTTTCACAACAAACTGCTTTACAATGTTTTTACATCAATTATTGGTCTTTTTAGGCACTTGATTAACTCCTGTGCACACTTGAATAGCTCTTATACAAGACTGAATTGCTCCTATGCAAGACTGAATTGCTCTTATACAAGATTGAATTGCGCCTGTTCAAGCCTGAATTTTTTCTGTGCAAGCTTGAATAACTTCTATACAAGGCTGAATAACTCCTATTCAACAATGAATGGCCATGGTGCAAGCATGAATAACTCTTATACAACTTTAAATTGCCACCCTGCAAGAGCAGGTTGCGCGTTTACGGACTCGTATTAACCCCTTTATACGAGTTCGGAAATTTCAGGGGAAAAAGTCATTTTTAAACAGTATATCAATGAAATTTAAAATTAACTGACTATGAAAAAAATAGCACTTGGACTAAGAAAACTCACCATTCTGCTTAAAGTAGCCTTTGGAAGAAAAGTAGCCACCTCACTTGATGGCAATGCAGATTTTCCCACCCCATCGCCTACCGTTGCAGAAATAAACGCCATAAGCGACGAATTGGAACAGAGTTATAACGAGGCCGAATTGGCCCGGCAGATTGCTAAGGAAAAAACAGCCCTCCAAAACCAAAAAGAGGCTGAATTTGATGAAGTAATGAATAAATCGGCCAATTATGTTGAGAACACCAGCAATGGCGATGAAGCTAAGATTATTAGCGCAGGTTTCACACCAAAGGCCGATGGAGTTTATAGCGATGATTTATTGCCGGCACCTGAAAATTTGTCTGCAACGCTGAGTGATATCGAAACCGATATAGACTTGCAATGGGATAAAGTGGAGGGCGCCGCCAGCTATGATATTGAAATGACTACCGAAGCTTCGGGCATAGGCGGTTGGACACATGTAAAAACCTCCACCAAATCCAGTACAACCATTACAGGATTGGAGAATGGTCGTCGCCATTATTTCCGTGTAAAGGCCACCAATACCAATGGCGCCAGCGCTCCTAGTATAACGGCCAGTAAAGTTAGGTAACAACTAATACCAATTATACATCCAATTTAATGTGCATAAGAGTTTGAAAAAATTTAGGATTTTTACAAAAAAAGACCGGCCTCAGCAGCCGGTCTTTTTATTTATAAAAGTGAACGTCTCACTTTGAGTGAGGCTATCACTAACACAATACTAATTCACTACAAAAGGTTTGTTGACGGTTCCGTTTTCAAACACTATCTGCAGGGTATAGGTTCCCGGGCTCATGCGGGCCACATCAATTCCGCTTACATTTACCTGTAAGGGCATTTGGGTTTCGAAACAAAGCTGCCCCATAGCATTGAATACCTTCATGGATTGAGGTACGGCAGCCAGCTCGTTGAAGTTCACATACAGCTTATCGCTGGAAGGGTTGGGATAAACGTATAAGGATGAAACATCCAGCAGATTGCTTTCGATGCCGGTACATGGGTCGACAATCATAGCAGTGCTGCCTGAGGTAGCCGGATTGCCCGAAACACAAGCGAGCGAAGAGGTCATCACGACCGATACCTGGTCGAGATTTGCAGGCACGAAAGCATAGGTAGGCTGATTGCTTCCTACCGGCAAACTGTTTTTATACCACTGATAGGAAGGTGTACCGCCATTTACCGGAGTAGCCGTAAAGGTTACGGTGGTTCCGGCACAGATATTATTCTGATCGGGTGCAGCCGAAACACTTACCGGGGCCAAAGGATTCACTATCATGGTAGTGGTGGTAGAAGTGGCAGGGTTTCCTGTAACACAGGGGTAAGCGGAGGTCATCACCACATACACCTGGTCGCCGTTGGCCGGAGCATAAGAATAAGTTGCCTGGTTGGTTCCCACCGGGGCAGCGTTTACATACCACTGATAGGAAGGAGTGGCGCCGCCATTGGTAGGATTAGCCGTAAAATTAACGCTGACACCGTCACAAATATTATTCTGACTGGCACCCACGCTCACGCTGGCCGGTAAGGTAGGCAGAATTGCCATGGTAATGGTTGATGAAGTGGCGGGGTTTCCTGTTGGGCAAACCACATCGGATGTCATCATCACATACACCTGGTCGCCGTTGGCGGGGGTATAGCTGTAGGTCGGCTGATTGCTTCCGGTAGGGGCTCCGTTCAGATACCATTGATAGGTGGGTGTTCCTCCATTGGTGGGAGTAGCCGTAAATAAAACCGGAACCGGTGTACACAGGTTGTTCAGGTCGACGCCCAAAGCCACGCTCACAGGAACTGTCGGTGTTTCGGTAATAACCAGGCTACCTGTCATCACGGTAGTGCCTCCCGGGTTGGTTCCGCTAACGGTATAGGTTCCGAAAAGCTGGTTGCCAAAACTGATGGCCGAACCTGTTCCGGCCACAGTAGGTGTTTGGGCTACAGTATTTTTATACAGGGTATAGGTAACCCCCACTTCCGAATTTGCCAGACCTACCACAACACCGCCCGATCCCTGGCAATATGAGGTTGCCCCGGTCAGCGCATAAGGTGTCGGCGGAAAAGCTACAATCATAGTAATGGTAGAAGAAGTGGCTACTGCAGGTGTAAAACAGGGTTCGGAAGAATATAATTCACAATATACCTGGTCGCCATCAGCCGGAGTATAGATGTAGGTCTCGGTCAGTCCGTTGACAAGATCCGGAACGCTATTTACGTACCATTGGTACACAGGAGTCGTACCTCCATTTACCGGGGTGGCCGTATAGGTTACCGAAGTGCCCGGAATGACAACATTGCCGGGATTAGCCGCAATAGAAACACTGGCATTCAGAGGTGTAACCGGGGTGAGGGTTATGGTATTAAGCATATCAAGTACACCACTGCACGAAGGGCTCTTCACCGAAACCACCCCAGAGGGAACCAAATGAGTAAAAGAAGCGGCCGAGCCTGTACCGAAAACCACGCCGCTATTTCCTGAAACAGCAACACCGTCCACATAAAGATAATAAGTATATCCGGCCTGGGTACTTGCCAGGGAAATAGTGGCCCCATTGCCGGGAAGTTGGCAAACATTGGTCATATCTGAAGTAACGGTTTGGGCTGTAGGATCAACTCCGATATTGGATAAGGTAGGATTCCCATTAGTCGCAACAGTATGCGATGTCTGCACCGTTATGTCTGTATTATCATATGGATAAGTAAGGTTATAAGCAAATATCTTAGTTTGGTATCCAGTGGCTAAAGAAAAACTCCAAACCGGATTGGTTTGCAATCCACCAACCCAGGGTAATGAACATGCCACCCGCAACCGAAACAAGGTAGTCCAGTTGGGTGGCTGAATTGAAAATTGTATAATGGATGCTGTAGCATAACCCGGAGGAGATACAGGAGTAACCTGAATAAGATTTGAGGCAGGCAAAAATGCAAACCTGTCGGCCGCCGGTATTTGTGCGGGATTAGAAATTGTGGAACTACCCGGAATCGGAGTTACATTTACAATACCCCCTACCGGAATAATGGCCGGGTTAATATTGATACCCAACTGGAACATGGCCATTCTAAAAGCTGTCCCACCAGTGCGTTGCATCTGCACATCGAATTCGTAAACATTGCAGGAAACCTGCTCAGCATTTGCAATCCGACAATTGTACGTGGGAGTCTGAGCCCACACACTGATGCTCATGACCAGCATAAAGGCAGTAGCGATCAATTTAATTAATTGTTTTTGTTTTTTCATGATTATTAAGTTTAAACTTATTACTATTTGTTTTCTTTAGGATACTTTGTATTTGAATTTCTAATGATTCTTAAATAATTTTTTTAAAATTAAAAAGATGTGGTTAGTAATATCTTCATTTTGCAAATTTACGAAAAATTATTCAGTTCAGGGCCTTTGAACCTGTGCGGCCGGTGGCTTTGAATTATTATCAATCATCAGCATATCCGAACCATCCACAATGCCATCACCATTGACATCCTCAACATTATATCCCTGAAGGGCCGGAGGTTTACTTGCATTATCAATCAACAGCATATCCGAACCATCTACAATGCCATCCGGAAATGCATCGGCACCCCAGATCGCATAGATCGAACCCATTAACTTCAGATTATTGCCATAGGCCTGCGAAGCCGCAGTGGTAAAATCATAAGACAGCGGGCTAACCACTCCAAAGTCAACCGGCACACCACTCCAGGTTTCAATACTATTATGATGTTTTACCACTATATAATATGATCCGGTTATTGTACCCGGCAGCGTGGTGATCGAGAGCGTTCCGTCAGTGTTAACGTCAATATTGTTAAAAGTATACACTACATCAAAAGGGGTAGTGGCATTGTGAAGTTCTATCGAAACCTGATCGGCAATACCGGTACCAAACTGAGGCCCGGTTAATCCTTGTGCCTGTCTCATCAATCCGGTTCCTGCATCGTACAAACCTTCCAAAAACAACTTTGCATTCAGTGTCTTGGTTTGAGGAGCTTCGGTAGCACGAAGTACAATATTGTCAAGACGGTTGTTCGCTGTGGCACCAGTTGCACCATCAAAAGTAACTCTTAAATAAACGGTTGCGGCCAGATCAAGAGCATCCACAGTGCTAAGATCCAACGATTTAACAGCAAAAGTAGTACTTGTGGGAGCAAGATTTGATCCGAAATCAGTAAAATTTGTACCGTCAGTGCTGTAGGCCCATATTTGAGATGTAAAACCGGAGCTACTGGAATACCTGGTAGCATAAGTTAATACTGGATTTTCATATCCGGTCATTGAAAACTTGATGACCATACTTTTTCCGTTTGCCGAAGTGGCAGTGCCTCCCACAACCGTATAAGCATTTCCTGAAATTGCAGGCTCCCTCGGATCGTTGGTTGTGGTTCCTCCAAAAGCAGTAAGCTCATTTCCGGTCGTTGCTGTTATCCAAGATGAAGAGCCATTGGTGCCATCTGCGTAAAGCATGGCAGTGCCTGAGAGGGTTCCGTAATTGGCTGCCACTGCATTAGGAGTATTAGGTGCTGAAGGGGTGGCATCAAAGGTCCAGGCAGCCAGAGGTAATATTACCGCCTCAGTGGTAGCAGTAGCTTCGGGCACCGTACCGTCGGTTTTGTAATCAATGGCAGCACCCGAATTGGTATAAGGGAATATTCTGAAGAAATACTGTGTTTCGGGATTTAGGCCGGTGAAAGTATATATTTCCTGGCCGTAATTTACATTCTGTACCAGAGTGGCATTGGCTTCCGGGGTTCCGTCAACCGGTGCGGCAATATCTGCATAACTGACCGCGCTGCCTTTGATCAGATAAGCTGCGGGCAAAACGGTTCCCGTTGCGTCGGTCCAGGTAAGAGGAATACTTGCAGCAGTTGCTGTTCCTGCCGTAAAATTGGTGGCATGGTTGCTTGGTTCTGGAGCAAGGGTGAAGAAACTTGATTCTTCCGACAAAGTAGTGCCTATGGCATTAGTAGCATAAGCACGATAGAAAATCTCCGTTCCGGAGGGCAAACTTGTTCTCAGGTGTGAAAAAACACCTGTCGATGTACCGCCTTCAGCCAGCATATTATCAGATATGGTTACTCCAGGTATGGTGTTCCAAACCGTTCCCCTTTCGGTAATAGCGCTACCTCCGTCGGAGGTAATATCGCCACCCAATATGGAAGAATTTACTGTAACAGAGGTTGCCGTTGGTGATGACACCACAGGTGCCGACAAGCCGACGAGGGTAGTAACATCAATAACATTGGAATTAGGACTGGTGGTAGTTCCGGCAGAGGCCCTTACCACGTAATAATAGGTAGTATTTGAGGATAAACTCCCGACAGGATAAGCGGTTACATTGCCGACCGATTGATCGGTAAGATCATAAATAATTCCAGTACCTAATGTGTGAGTGCCGAGTCCGGCAACAGTGTTAACATCAAATTGATCCCATTCTGTTTCCAGAGTAGTAAAAGCAGTTGGTCCTGTACCTGTCGGACTGATTGTAATACCTGAAGTCACATTCGACTTTCTTCTTAATGTTTTGTCAAGAGTAGTATTTGAAGCAGATGTCCATGCCGTGCCAGGATCATCACCAATTCTCCCGAAAATATCGACATAATTTAAGGTTGAAATTTTATATAATGCCAGGGCATCATCTCCGTTAAAATTGACTGCTCCATTATTGATTCCGGCAGGATATAAAGTGGCAGATGAATTTTTATAAACTATGGTTTCTCCACTTGCAAGTGAGCCTGTTAAAGCAATATCCTGTGAGGCAGTAGCAGAACCGTTAGTAAAAAGCTGTAGTTTGTAATCTGATAAATCAATGGGAGCAGTGGTGCCATTAAAAACCTCAACATATTTTTCACTGCTTAACCCCTCTACATACTCCGATATCAAAAGTTCAGTGGCATTAAGACTGCTACCACTGTGATATACATCAATATAATAACCGGTAGCACCCGGAACCGAATTCCAATGTGCAGTAAATCCAGAGGAGGTTACATCTGTAGCAGTTGTTGCAATTGGCGTTTCCAATATAACATCACCGCTGCAGGTAACCGTTTGATCTGCAGCACCAGTAGAAGAAATAGTTATCACTTCTCCATTATAACTACCCACAGTTAATCCGGCCTTCAAACGGACATTGATAGTGGTGGCATTAACGATTCCGCCTGACTGGGTAAGAACTATAGGGTTAGTAGCCACAAAACTGGCCCCGTTGCCTGTAGAAATTTCATAGTCAGTAATAGTAGGAAGAGTAATAGAAATATCGGCAGAAAGATTTGATCCGCTAGCAATAAAACTATCTTCGTTTGAAGGGCCATTGCCAAAAACATAAGAAAATCCCGATAATGCTGATGGTGAGCTATAAATTGTGGGAACTAAAGGCACATAATCTGCAAAATCATTTTGATTTCGCGGAACTAATTGCATGGTAGTGTTAAATTGCAACACCACACCGGTAATGTCTTGTGGTATTAGGGGTATAGGTTGCCCAATATAATTCAGATCGGTATATGCTGTCCGCAGCACACCGGAACTACCCGGATCCGTTATTGTATAATTAGTGCTTGCCGCAAAATTGCCGGTTCCGGAAATTGTAGTATTAACCACTTTCACCAACATGGCCTGGTAAGCTGTTGTCAAATTGGCAAGCGTAACGGTTACCGGAGTAACTGTGTTTCCGGTCGATGTAGCTGCACCGGGATCAAGAACCGGAACAAATTCAAGCATATTGTTGTATAATGTCAAAGTACCCATTATTCCGGTAATACCTTCATTTTGATTGTATGCGGTAGTTATTTTACCTGCAGCATCAAATATCATTATGGCCCCAGTACCATCCTGAATATATTTGACATTGTTGTTCGCCGATTTGTATGTTAGTATAGCTTCACCTGTCAGTCTGTAAACGGTTCCATCAGTTAAACCTGCCCTCAGAGCAGCAATATTAGCAACATCGTTTATGGTTGGGAAAGTGTACACAGAGGTTGCAATGGAACTTGGATCATAACCCGTTGCATAGGCTCTGGCCTTTATCGTTGTGGTTGTTGATACCTGTATGGGAATAGTATATTCTGTTCCATTGGTAGTACTTGGATCTGTTCCGTCAGTGGTGTAATAAATTGTTGATCCCACAGTAGTACAGGAAATTACAACATTTTGTATAGAAAAGAAATTGCCTCCGGATGGACTCAAAGTGGGGGTAGCTGTCGCATTTGAGGTAGAGGGGGCCACAGCATCGGCCCAGGTATTTCCAACCCTTATTCCATCAACAATCACTCGTTGTGAAGCATTGTATTGCCTTAATGCCACACTTCCAATTTCTGTCATTGTCTCTGTAATCGTTGCATCCGCCGCTACCGGTTCAGTAGCAGAAAATGAATTTAATATGTACATCTTAGTCGTGTTCGACACAAAATCATGTTTCAATACCAGTAGGAATGGAGTTCCAGTAGTTATTGGTAAATAGGAAGCAGGAGCTGTATTGCCGGTTGTAATATTTATTCCATTAGCCGTTCCATTAACCCAAATGCGGCTAAAGAAAGTGGTTCCAATTACATTGGGTCCTAAATGAAAAAAATAACCCGCGGTAGTATTGGCATCAATTTTAATAATAGAGGCAACATAAACAACTCCGGTTGTTTGTGCAGCAAATGGCTTGTTAATATCTTGTCCGGTAGCATCAAGATTTGCAGCCCCTCCAACTCCACTACCAGCATAACCTGAAAAGGTCAGGCCAGAAGTTACATCAATATTTGCAGTGTTATTGCCACTGTGTGCTTGCCATCCCGTGATCGGATCCGGTGTAGCTGTTGCCGTTATAACTGACCCGATAGTATAATCAAAATTCTCAACCAATAATGATTGTCCCCATCCCTGTCCGCCAATAAGCAATAAGGTAAACAGGACGATTGTTAACTTTAGCCCAAAATAGCGGGCTTTTGATGTAAATTTCTTTTTCATGATAATAATATTTTAATTAGGTTCTTAATGATGCAAATTGTTACAAATAAGTATCTTTCTTAAATCAGGGTATTTTTATCGATAATTTTTTTCAAAGATAATACATTCTAAATTCAAAGTGGTGAAATTAACATTGTTTTTTAGATTTTTTATTCTTGAAATTCATAGGGCAGATTTCATTTCTTTTTTTAGCAAATTTTTGCATTAAAAATAAAGGAGAGAATTCTATTGAACTCTCTCCTTTATTCATAAAGACACTCATCATGTTAAATCAGGGCCTGTGAACCGCGACGGGTGGTGGCGCTGAATTATTGTCAATAATGGACATGTCAGAGCCATCCACTATTCCGTCTCCATTGATATCTTCAGAATAATAGCCATGCAGTATAGGTGGCTGACTACCATTGTCAATAGCTGCCATATCCGATCCGTCGACCATCCCATCCTGAGTAGCATCACCCGCGTAGATTGCATAAACATTACCCGGCATCAGCCTCATATTGTTGCCATATGCCCGGGAAGCAGCCGTAGAGAAATCGTAACTAAAAGGACCCAGGCCGCTAAAATCAACCACATCACTGCTCCAGGTTTCAATGCTGTTGCGGTGTTTTATAACCAGATAAAATGACCCGGACATAGCAACAGGAATAGAATTGATTAAAATTGTCCCGTCAGTAAATATGTTCGCATTACTGTATATATAAGCAACATCATAAGGGAATATTGCATTGTGTAACTCAACAGTAATTTTATCTGCTATTCCGGCTCCAAACTGAGGGCCTGATATTCCCTGGGCTTGATTCATCAGGCCATTATTTGCATACAAACCTTCCAGAAATAATTTAATTTGCAGGGCTTTATTTTGACCATCACTCGTAATAAAGTTAAATGGTCCGACCCAATCACTGTTTTGTCCTCCACATGCCGTTTGAACATAATAAGAATAACCTGTCCCGACAATTAAACCCGTCAGGTTATAGGATTGGACTGGTATCCCGCTAATCTGCGTTCCAGTACCTTGTGTATAACCCTGAAGACCATATTCAATGTTCCAAACCGATCCATTCAAGTCTGTCCAACTTAGATCAGCGGAATTGGTGGTGATATTGGTTGCATTCAGAGCCGCAGGCCTGGCTGTGATCCAACCTGTCTCAGCAATCGTCGAATTATTACAGCCATTCACTGAGGATGTCCGGTAGGTTCTGATATCAACCGAGCTATGTCCATTGGTGTTAATATTGGCACCTGAAATATAAGGATTCCAATTACCTCCGTCCAATCTGAATTCGAGAAAATCAGTAATCGTACCTGCCCCACCGGTGCCGGGAGTAGCCAATGCCGAAACATCCTGTCCTTCGCAAATTACTGCAACAGAGGGATATTTGGTCAATGTTCCCGCCGAGGGTTGTTCATTAATGGTAACCGTTACATTTTTAGAATTGTCTCCTGTATCACTTATGCATGGAAAGGCCGTTCCTTCGCCCCTGACATAATAGGTGAAGGTACCCGTCGGAGTAATCATCAGGCTGGCATCAGCAGATGTTAATGGCCCTCCGACAGTATTTATATATAAGGGGTCTCTATACCATTGCCAATAGGCATTGGTTCCTAAAGATCCGCCCGTTTGACTTAGGG
>CAYXXU010000011.1:44205-66516 GCA_964469155.1 uncultured Bacteroidales bacterium | reverse complement strand
ATATTTATCAAGCATTGAAATGGGTGTGGCCTGCTCATGCAGGGCACACACAGCAAGGCTTGCTACAAGCGGGGTAGCATTGCATTTTGACAGATTTGATCTTTTAATTACCTTTGGTGTAGCGGGACAAGAACCAGCTTTAAACCCCGCCAGTAGCAAGCCGCATTCCGTTGTGTGCAATGGTAAAAAACGAAACTGCATCTAAAATGACAACGATAAAAACCGATAAAGAACCGATAAAAAACAGAATTATATGTCTAAACTAAATGTTGACCAGAAAACAATAATGTTACTATTTTCGGATAAAAAATCTGATTTTCTTATCCCTGATTATCAAAGACCTTACGCGTGGGAAGAAACACAATGCCAAACACTTTGGGACGATATTTTTTCATTTGCTTTTCCTGATAACAATTGCGACAAATTTGATAGTAATGAAGAGTATTTTTTAGGCTCGATAGTTACATTTGAAAATGATAATAATAAAAAGGAGGTAATTGACGGACAACAACGTTTGACTACATTAATGCTTTTATTGCGTGCATTTTATGCCAAATTTGGCAATATGCAAGACGAAAAATCAAAAAGTACGCAAAAAAGAATTTCACAATGTTTGTGGAAAACAAATGAATTTGGAGAAGCAAATTTGAATGTTTTAAAAATTGACTCTGAAGTTGCCACTGATAATGACAAAGATGAATTTCTTGACATTCTAAAAACAGGTAATGTAAACAAGGAACAAAAAAGTAACTATGCCAAGAATTATAGGTTTTTTCAGGAAAAAATTGATTCCTTTTTAAATGAATATCCTTCATATTTTGCATACCTGCCTGCAAGAATTTTAGGAAATTGCATTCTTTTGCCTGTTGAAGCAGAATCCCAAGATACCGCATTAAGAATTTTTTCTACATTAAACGACAGAGGACTTCCTCTTTCAGATGCAGATATTTTCAAAGCTCAATTTTATAAGTACTATAGTGCAAAAAGTGCAAAGGAATCTTTTATTGAGCAATGGAAAGAACTTGAAGAAGTTTGCGGAAGGATTTTTAGGCCTTTAAATGGTACTCCTATGGATGAACTATTTACAAGGTATATGTATTTCATTCGTGCGAAACAAGGAAATAAATCGAGTACAACCGAGGCTCTTCGAAAATTTTATGAAAAAGACAAATATTCAATACTAAAGAAAGATGAAACACTGCCAAATCTTAAAATTTTAGCAAATTTTTGGAATGACGTATATCATCAAAATCCTGATAGATTTTCAAATAATATTTTGAAAAAGCTATTTGTCCTAAACTATGCTCCAAATGGTATGTGGACTTACTTCTTATCGGTTTATTTTCTGCAAAACAAAGATGAAAATGAGCAATTAGACGAGTGTAAATTAGAAGTTTTTTTAACGAAAATAATTGCTTTTGTTTGGGCGTATTCTTTTGTAAATCCTGGTGTTAATGCTCTTCGCACTCCTGTTTATGCTGAAATGATTAATATTGTTACTGGTAAAGCAGTAAACTTTGTTGACTTCAAATTTGATGAAAACACTCTTTCAACTGCAATTACAAATTTCGAGTTTAAAAATGGAAGACCTATAACAAAATCAATGCTTACTTGGTGGGCTTTTACTAACGAGCTTCAATCATTACCAATATTTAACACAGCCTTTGAAATTGAACATATTTTTGCAAAAAAGAGACAAGAAAATGATAAATCACTTCAAAATATTCGAAATCTTGAATCACTTGGTAATAAAGCGATACTTGAAGAGAAAATTAATATAAGAGCATCGGACTATAGATTTGCAGACAAAATTAAGTATTATCAAGGGTTTACTAATGACAAAGGGCAATACAAACAAGGGACAATAAATGCAGAGTTAGTAAATCTCACGACTTCTAATAGTGATTTTACAGAGCAGGATATTGAGAATAGGAATCGGAAAATAATTAATGGATTTATCTTATTTCTTAAAGAGAATGAATTACTTAAATGACCATTTGAAGATTGACGACAACAAACCACAGCACACAATCGAGTAGGCTGCCCCGACAGATAGCCTGTCGGGGAGAACCTCTCACACCACTGTACGTACGGGTCTCGTATACAGCGGTTCATTAAGATGTGGAGCAATTTTAGTATAAAGGTCAAGCATAGCTTCGTAACCTCTCCTGCGCAAGCGATCTAAAGTAATAGTAGTAACAAGTATTGGGCTTTGAGCAACTGCCCATCCCCCCATTATTCACAATATTATTTGATTTTTTTATTGTGTTCATGCTCTCCCTTCGTTCGGGTCTTGTCCTGCTCCATGAATAGGCATCGTTTTGGTCAACTCCCCACTCCGCACTCCAAACTCCCAACTTCTAACTTCTTCCCTCCCGTCTCAACCGAAATAAGTATTTTTGCAAAAATTTTCGTTATGGGTTTTATTGAAGAACTACGCTGGAGGGGTATGATACACGACCTCATCCCGGGTACTGAAGAGCAACTGGCCAAGGAATCAACATATTAGATTTGGCGCAAGATTTTTTTTTAATCCAAACATCAGATTATTTATCTTTGTATAAAATTGGTCGATATGAACCTCGATAAGGCTTTGTTTTGGGATGTGGACCTCGCAGAAGCGGATTATGAAAAATATGCGCAGTTTATAATCAACCGCGTTCTGTTAAGGGGAAACATGCAGGATTGGAGAAAGATAAAACTTTACTATGGTGTCGATAGAATTAAAAACGAAGTAAAACAAATGACCTTTCTTGACGATAAAACTCTACATTATTGCAGTGTATGTTTTAATATACCATTAACCGAATTCAAATGTTACAATACGCCGCCATCGATAAAGGAACTCTGGAATTATTAAAGAGTTTAATGCAGGTTAACTTCTTGTCGGATTTTAATTTGGTTGGGGGCACTGCATTGGCTTTACAAATCGGTCATAGAATATCAATCGATTTGGATTTATTTACGGATAAGACTTTTGACCCTTCCGAAATCCGCACCCTTCTGGAAAACGACTATACCCTGCAAAATGTAGTGGAAAGTAAAAACGGACTGACACAACAAATAGAATTTCCGAAGCTTTCGGGCAACTTCATAAAGGTTGATATTGTAAAATATCCCTATCGGTTGCTTAAACAAGCTGTTGTTATTGATGGAATCAGGATGTTATCTATAGAAGATATTATTCCGATGAAATTATCAGCCGTTTCGAACAGAGGTTCCAGGAAAGATTTTTACGACATCTTTTTTCTGCTCAAGGATTATACACTGCACGATATGATTTCACTATTTGAGCAGAAATTCCCGAATTACAATAGTTTTTACGTAACCAAAAGCCTTATTTACTTCGAAGATGCAGAAAAAGAACCGGATCCGAAAGTTCTTGCTGATGTTAGCTGGGACGAAGTAAAAAAGTATATTCAGGCTAAAGTTCAGGAATACAATTAATCCATTCACCAATAATCGTCCTACAACAATTTAACAATTTAGCCATGTATGCCAAACGGTCTCAACCGAAATAAGTATTTTTGCAAAAATTTTCGTTATGGGTTTTATTGAAGAACTACGCTGGAGGGGTATGATACACGACCTCATCCCGGGTACTGAAGAGCAACTGGCCAAGGAATCAACACTGGGATACATCGGTTTTGATCCCACCTCCGATTCGCTCGGTGTAGGCAATCTGGTGCAGGTAATGACTTTGCTTCATTTTCAGAAAGCAGGTCATAAGCCCATCGCCCTGGTGGGTGGTGCCACCGGCATGGTGGGCGATCCTTCGGGCAAATCGCAGGAACGTAATCTTTTGTCGGAAGAAATTCTGCAACACAATCTGGCCTGCCAGAAAAAACAACTGGAAAAATTCCTGGATTTCGATTGCGGTGCCAATTCCGCCGAAATTGTCAATAACTACGACTGGTTCCGCAATTTCAATTTTCTTGATTTCATACGCGATGTCGGCAAGCACATCACCATCAACTATATGCTGAGCAAAGACAGCGTACAGAGCCGGCTGGAAAGCGGCATGTCGTTTACCGAATTCAGCTACCAATTGGTGCAGGCTTACGATTTTTATCACTTGTTCAAACATAAAAATGTAAAACTTCAAATGGGTGGCTCCGATCAATGGGGCAACATTGTTTCGGGCACCGAACTCATCAGGCGAAAATCAGCTTCAGAAGCCTTCGCCCTAACCACTCCCTTGATCAAAAAGGCTGATGGAACCAAGTTTGGGAAAACCGAAAGCGGCAATGTGTGGCTCGATCCGCAGAAAACTTCGCCATACAAATTTTACCAGTTTTGGCTCAATGCCAGCGACACCGATGCTGCAAATTATATCAAAATATTCACCCTATTCAATAAGGAAGAAACAGATGAAATACTCTTGAAACACAATGAGGCTCCACAGCTCAGGTATTTGCAAAAGATATTGGCAAAAGATATAACCATAAGGGTTCATTCTGAAGCCGACTATCATGCGGCAGCCGAAGCTTCTGAGATACTTTTTGGAAAAAGCACCTCCGAAAATTTGCTTGCATTGTCAGAAGAAATGCTTTTATCAGTTTTTGAAGGGGTTCCTCAGGTAAAAATTCCTTTGGCAGAGTTTACAAGCGGAATACCTATTGTTGACTTTCTTGGCGAAAGGGCTATGATCACTGCCTCAAAAAGTGAGGCCCGCCGCATGTTGAAAGAAGGTTGCATCCATGTAAATAAAAACAAGATCGATGAAAACTACATGGTAGATTCCACGAATTTTATCCGGAATAAATATATTTTACTTCAAAAAGGGAAAAAGAATTATTATCTTGTCATTGCCTGTTAACAGGCTCATGTTCCATGTATTGTTCTAAAATAGAAATTAAAGAATTTCTGTCAATAGGTTTCAGAATATAACCTGTAAAATAACCGGCAATATTTTCCTGCATTTCTTTTTCAGTAGAATAGGCTGTCAGGGCTATAATAGGTGTTGTTATGTTTAAATTACGGATTTCCATCGTTGTTTCAATACCATTAATTCCCTCGCCTAAATTTATATCCATTAATATGGCATCATAGGGCGATACTTTAACTAATTCAATTGCTAATAAGCCATTAGTGGTCATTTCCACTTCATAATTATTTTTCAGGTAGGCAAAAATCAGTTCTCCGTTAATTTTATTATCGTCCACAACAAGAATTCTGGGTTTAATTCTGTCAGATTTTTCCTGGCTATTTATCTGATCTGAATGATGCAGTTTGAGTTTGTGAACAGGAGTATCACCGGCATAAGGTAATAATAAGGTAAAAGTTGACCCTATTCCTAAGGTGCTTTCCACTAAAATTCTGCCCCCCATCATCTCAGCCATTTTTTTGCACAACGATAGTCCTAACCCGGTGCCTTCATAAGTTCTGTTCATTCCTTCGCTCACTTGTCTGAAGTTTTCAAAAATCAAAGTAAAATGATTCTGTGCAATTCCGATTCCGGTATCTGAAACGGAAACAAAACTAAACGTTTCTTCCTCATATAATCTGATCCCGGTTTTTATTGTAATACTGCCTTTTTCGGTAAACTTAATAGCATTAGAGATTAGGTTGTGTAAAATTTGAATCAAAAAATTATCGTTGAATGAGGCGGAAATATTTTCCTGAAGATCCATTTCAATGGATAAGTTTTTTTTACCTGCAGCTTCCATCTGGGGACCCATGGAAAGATCTATAAAATTATTAAGATTAGCCTTTTGTATTTCGAGCGGTTTTTTTCCAGCCTCCAATTGCGATAATTCCAAAATTGAATTGAGAGTGCTCATAAGCCTGTTACTGGAAACCAATATGTATTCCAGCATGGTCTTCATGTCTGAATCTTTGATTTTTTGAGCCAATATTGAAGTAAAACCAATAATACCAGTCATGGGTGTGCGAAGTTCATGGCTCATATTTGCAATAAACGCTGTTTTAAGTTTATCCGATTCTTCAGCTATTTCTTTTGCTTTAATGATTTCCTCTTCAGCTTGCTTTTTAAAAATTAAGATGGCTATTTGTTCGGAAATAAAAACCAGAAGATCTTTTTCCTGTAATGTAAACCGTATACCCTTTGAATAACTTTGAACAACAATGACTCCGATAACTTTTTTTTGCGTAATCAAAGGCACTCCGATCCAATCCGTCGAAAAAGTTCCGATAAATTCGATCTCATTTGATCTGGCAAGATCTTCAAGCAATTCCTGATTCGCTAACAAAGGTTTGCCATGACGTAAAACGTATTCAGTCAAACCTCTTTTAGGTTTTCGTGGCTCGGGTTTTGGATCTTTTTCATCTACATGATACGGAAACGTAATCAGATCTGATTCCTCATTATATAAGGCTATATAAAAGTTCGAAGCATTCATCAATTCGCCCACAATATTATGGATCGGCTCATACAGATCTTCGAGCTTTGTGGCTGTATGAATGAGCTGGGATATTTGAAAAGTAGCTGCACGGGCTTTTTCTGATTGTTTCAATTCAGTAATGTCATTATAAATATTCATAATGGCTTTCTTGCCGTCATATTCAATAACAGAACCGTTTACCAGCATAAAAATCTCATTCCCCCTGCTCGAGAAATGAACCGTTTCGAAATTTTTTAGAATTTTATTTTTCTTAAGGTTTTCAAGTTGAATTTGGTCGTATGAAATGTTCTTAGAAATTTGTTTTAGGTTCATACCCACAATTTCATCAACACTAAATCCATATATTTCCGAAGCCTTTTCATTAGCAGCAATTATTTCTGCAGTGTCCGGGTTAAGGATTAGAATAGCGTCGTTAGCATATTGGAATATGGTTTTATATTGATTTTCAGATCGTTTAAGTGAATCAGCTATGGTTTTTTGATCAGTAATATCCCTTGCAATGCGACCTATATAAAAATCTTTATTCGTTTTAATTTCAAATGCGGTTAAATGAACAAACCTGATGGCACCATCTGTTGCCATAATCTGACCTTCAATATAACGATTAGCAGGATCTATTTTTTGTTTTAATAAAGTTTCTAATCCCAACATCTTAAGCTTTTTGTATATCTCGGGTTTCCGTAGTTCGGGTCTCATCAACTGAAATTCAACATCCCATTGATACATACCAATAGCTTTTTCCTTAGGAATACCGGTAATTCCCTGCATACCCTTATTCCATTCAATTATTTTACCTTCAACATTGGCTAATGCAATACCTTCAAGTGATTGTTCTATTACACTTCTGAATTTTTCTTCGCTTTCTGATAACGCCATATCAGTCAGACGGCGCTGATTAATTTCTTCCTGAAGTTTGCTTATGGTCTGGGTTAATATTATGGTGCGTTCCTTTATCCTGTTCTCCAGTACAGTATTTTCCTGTTTTATAGAATTTTCGAATTTCCGGTGATCGGTAATTTCGTAAAAAGAACCAATGATGTATGGATTGTTATCCACATCCAAATATCGCTTTTTCTTGGTGACAATAATTCTAATATTTCCTTCGTTATCGGTAATTTCTTCTTCATAGACCGATTCTTTTCCGGTTTCCAAAACAAAATTGTCTTCTGCTTCGAATATTTCAGATTGTTGTTTTGAGAAAAGATAACGGCTTGTCTTTCCTAAAATATCTTGATGATCAATAGCGAAAAAATCACAAAAAGCCTGGTTGAGGAAAACCCAACTAAAATCTTTATCTTTAATAAAGATGGGCTCAGAAACCATGTTTAATATTTCAATAATTTTTTTATAATTATTGGAAAAAAAACGGTTTACATTTTCAGGCTGGTTTGGATCAGTAATTTGGGGTTGAGCTGATGGGAGTATTTCATTAATGGCAATATACCCCATGCTGATCGGCAGATCAAGTGAGTTTAAAATATTTTCAAGTTCAGGTTTATCTCGAAATTCAAAAATCATTTTACCCCATTATTTTTTTTGGGCAAAGCAAAGGTAAAAGTACTTCCCGAATTTTCCATACTTTTTATATAAAAATAGCCATTATTTTTTTCAATTAATTCTTTGCATAACAGCAACCCCAACCCACTACCCGATTCATCATTTGTTCCTTTGGTGCGTACATTTTGGTTCAGGCTGGTAATTTTTTCAAGATTTTCTTTTTTTATACCCACTCCATTATCAATTACTGATATTTCAACAAACTCTTTATTTATATTTTGATCAAGCACCTCATTCGAAACAATTTTAATAGTTCCATTAAGGGGTGTAAATTTTATTGCATTTGATATCAGGTTTCTCAATATCGTTTTGACCATTTCTTTATCACCGACCACATAGGTATTGCTTTTTATATCAGAGTCCAGTTCGATTTTTTTATTCAGTGCCTGAAAGCGTAAAGGGTCTTTTACTTCATTAACTAAGTGAAAAACATTGATCTCTTCCGGTTTGACGACCATTTTCCCGCTTTGCGATTTCGACCAATCCAATAAACCCATCAGCAATCGTAACATTGACTCTGAAGAGAGGCGAATGTTTTGTAGATAATCTATTTTATCTTTTTCTGAAAGCGATGAATAATTATTTGCCAGCAAATCTGAAAAACCGATTATAGCGCTAAGGGGATTCCTTAAATCATGAGCAATTATTGATAAAAATTTATCTTTTGCAGCACTAACCTCTTTTAGTTGTTTAGATTGACGGTGCAACTCTTCCTCGGCAAGTTTCCATTGGGTAATATCTTTAGCTACCAAAATATTATAGGAATTGTTTTCTTCAGCAACCGAAGCATTTCCCAGAAGTAAGATTAAAGCAACAAATTCCCCTTTATCATTAGTATATGAATATTCAATTTCTCGCATCGTATTCTCCTTGAATGCACCCAATATCTTTTCAACAATGTCATTATGGTTGTTAAATTTTAAAAATTCGAAAAAACTCTTTCCAATTAAATGTTCTTTTGAGCTATGGCCTAATAATTCAAGGGTTTTAATATTGCAATCAATTAAACTCCCATCTTTATCCAGAATGGCAATAGCCTCGGGTGTTGCCTCCATTATGGTCCTTAAAATATTGTGCTCTCTTATAACAGTTTGCTCTGCTTTTTTACGTATCGCTAATTCGTTGATTAATTTTTTTGTTCTGATATCCAGCAAATTTTCAAGGTTTTCGTTGAATTTTGCCAGTTCTGTTTCAGCAATTTTCTTTTCATTAAGTTCTTTTCTAAGAGCTTCGGCCGTCTTATAGAGAAGTTCCTGTTGTTTTATATACCCTCTTTTAAAAGAGGTAATCACAAATAAAAGCAGGAATATGAATACTACGGCACCAATATTCATATCAATTAAATTGTTCCAATTTTCCTGAAAACTAATTAATGATTCTGGATAAAAGAAATTGAACGAGAATAATATTGCTATGTTTGCTGATGTAAACAATATTACAAAAAGTCGTTTGTATCCTTCGAACAAAAAGATATAGAAGGATAATAAGATGCTGAAAAAAACAAGACCAGGACCTCTGATACCGGAAAAAACTATCCAGAAATAAGATATAACGACCGAAATAGTGAAATACAAGCCAAATGCAGGAAAAAAGAAAATCCGCTTATTTCTCGACAAATAATGACAAAATGCAAAGGTTGCTAATAATATTATCGAAACAATAAACAGAGTGTAATTTACAAATATTAATAGATTATTTATAGCTGCAAAAAAAGCAATTATAAGGGTGATAATCAGGGTAGCATTCAGAAACCTATGTTCAAGAGAAAAATATTCACTTCTACCTGCAATCAGATTGGTAATTTTTTGAAAAATTCTTTTAGACGACATACCTGAACAAAAAAGTCCTTTTATGGATTTTAGGATACAAATATAATATAAAAAAACGATTTGTGGCGATTTATTTTCATTTGATCATTAAAATATAATCGTATATATTTTAAAATGAAAAGAGTTAATAGCACAAACTATTCATTATAAATTAAATAAGGCAGAGAGTATTTTTATAGAAAAAATCATAAAAATTTTAGGAATTTATAGTTTTGTATCCAGTTTTGGAAGAACTTCCTTTTTCCAGGAGGCAAAACTCCCTTCTTTTATCTTTGTACGGGCTTCACCCACTAGCCATAAATAAAATGCCAGGTTATGCTCGCTGGCTATCATGGCGCCAAGAATTTCGCCTGCTACGAACAGGTGCCTCAGGTAGGCTTTGGAATAGTAATGATCGACAAAGGAAGTTCCGTTTTCATCCACAGGCGTATAATCATTTTTCCATTTTTCGTTTTTGATATTGATGCGGCCGTTTTGGGTGAAAAGCCATCCATTGCGACCGTTGCGCGTGGGCATCACGCAATCAAACATATCAATCCCCAGTGCGATGCATTCAATGATATTGGCAGGAGTGCCCACACCCATCAGGTAACGGGGCTTGTCTTTGGGCAATATGTCGCATACCAGTTGGGTGATCTCGTACATCTTTTCTGCAGGTTCGCCAACCGACAGTCCCCCTATAGCATTTCCTTCACGGTTTTGCGAGTCAATAGTTTCGGCCGAGATCTTACGCAAGTCATGGTAGATACTGCCCTGCACTATCGGAAACAGCGATTGATGATAGCCGTAAAGAGGTTGGGTAGCATCGATATGGTTGCAGCACCGGTCCAGCCATTGGTGGGTCATTTTCATGGATTTTTCTGCATACTTATATTCGCATGGATAGGGAGTGCATTCGTCGAAAGCCATAATGATGTCTGCGCCAATGGCCCTCTGTATATCCATAACGGATTCGGGTGTGAAAATATGTTTCGATCCGTCGATATGCGATTGAAAAACCACCCCATCGTCCTTGATCTTGCGAATAGTTTTCAGCGAATACACCTGGTAGCCACCGCTGTCGGTAAGTATGGGTTTGTTCCAACCGATGAACTTGTGAAGGCCCCCGGCTGTCAGCAGGCTTTCGCTACCGGGCCTGAGATATAAATGATAAGTGTTGCCCAGAATAATCTGTGCTTTTATGTCGTTTTCGAGATCGCGCTGGTGGATGCTTTTTACGGTTCCACAGGTGCCTACAGGCATGAAAATGGGTGTTTCTATCAGGCCATGTTCGGTTTCGAGAAAGCCAGCACGGGCAGAAGTGTATTTATCAGTAGCAGTAAGGGTGAATTTCATGGTTCAAAAGTACCAAAAAGCAGTGAATGGTGGCTGGAAATTTAGGGAACAACTACAATATCATAAACTCAGATATGAATTGTGAAATCAAATACATAAGGTAGTACAGATTTTGAATAATAGTAATATTATTGATGCATGCAGTCAGGGTGATATTACAAGCGCATAATCGTATTTTTGTTAATACAATCTGTTTTATTCTAGCTTATTTTTAAACCTGTTTAATCAATCTGCATTACTCTTCTTAACTTTCCGAAATCACCCTTTCATTTTTTACATTACTACTTACTTTTTAATTTCATTCCTCCGCTTTTAATATATTTTCCTAACTTTATAATAGTCATAATCCTTTTTACATCTGTTCGTTCCTTTTATCCCAGATTAAGCAATAGCCTAAATGGTGTAAAATTCATTTAGAAACAAGCTCAAAATGATAAAAAACATAATCTTTTCAATTCTCTGAAGCTCAACACATACAATATGCATGATGAGATTATGATAATTCCATTTTCTTTTGCTAAGCATTCGAAAAATCTATTACGTAATCTGGGTTTAGTCGAAAAATGATGGTGTTGGGCTTAATCAACAATTTTCCGTTTATAAGTTTTTGTATATTTAATGAGGTAAGAATTGCATAAAAGTTATTTTTGTAGGAGAATACTCAATAATGAATTTCGAGATTATTTTTTCTGATACTCTTCAGTTGTACTTGTACTATGCATTGTTGTGTATTATGGTGGTGCAGATGATCTATTTCCTGGGGATTTTCTCTAATTTTTCATTTTCTGGCAAAAAGAAAACGGTTAATATGGCACAGGAAGCCGTTTCAGTTGTTATTTGTGCCCGTAACGAATATTACTATCTGGAAAGAAACCTGCCATTAATATTAGAGCAGGATTATCCTGATTTTGAAGTGCTGATTGTGAACGATGGTTCGGACGATGATACCCGCGATCTGTTGAACGATTTTTCCAGAAAGTACAACAATATACAGGTCATAAATGTTGAAAAAAACAATAATTTTTTTAAGGGCAAGAAGTTTCCATTGGCCTTGGGAATTAAATCGGCAAAAAACGATTTGATTCTTCTTACGGATGCAGATTGTCAACCGGTTTCAAGGAACTGGATAAACCTTATGCAACAGCAGTTCGCGAAACCCAATGTTAAAATAGTTTTGGGTTATGGGGGATATCGAACAGAAAAAGGATTTCTAAATAAACTAATAAGGTTTGATACCCTGATGATTGCCCTTCATTATTTTTCGTTTGCCAGAATTGGACTTCCATACATGGGAGTAGGACGCAACCTGGCATATCGCAAAAGTTTTTTTATTGAAAAAAAAGGTTTTGTAAATCATTACCATGTTAGCTCGGGTGATGACGATCTGTTTGTAAATCAAAATGGGAACCGAAAAAATACACGAATTGTATTTATTCCTGAAAGTCATACGGTTTCCGAACCAAAAGCTGACTTTCAATCGTGGATTTACCAAAAAAGCAGGCATGCCACTACCGGAAAATTTTATAAATTTTATCACATACTCCTTTTGGCATTTTTTCCTTTAACCACTTTGGCTTTATACACATTTGCTACAGTAATCCTGACGAAATTTCATGACCTGTATACAATAATAATTGTATCTTCGTTGTTATTAATACGAATAGGGGTACAATTAGTAGTTACGAAAAAAGCAATGGTAAAATTGAATGAAAGAAATTTGCTGTTTTTAGCACCTTTTCTGGAACTTTACCTTTTGTTTTTTAATGCGTATATAATGTTATCGAACACGTTTAAACAGGAGAGCCGGTGGAAGTGAACCTTAATTTGACCGAAAAAGCAATTCGGGATCTAAAGATTGTTCAGCTTGCAATGGAGAAGGGCGATCAAAAAGCCTATGCGGAACTTATGGGTTATTACAAAGATGCCATATATTTTATGATGCTCAAAATGACAAATAATCCCGATGATGCGGAGGATATGACCATTGAGGCATTTGGAAAGGCGTTTAAAAAACTGAACCAATATACTCCTGATTATGCTTTTAGCACATGGTTATTTAAAATTGCTTCCAACAATTGTATTGACTTTATCAGAAAGAAAAAAATTGACCTGTTGTCGATTAATCGTGTATATGACGATGAAGAGGGCATTGAAATGTCGCATAACATTCCCGGGCATGGGCAAGACCCTGAAGAGAAGTTCATTGAAAAACAAAAAATTAAATTGATGCGCGAAGTAGTTGAGAAACTCAAGCCTCATTATAAACAACTGATAACAATGCGTTATTTTGACGAGTATTCTTATGAAGAAATTGCTGAGAAGATGGATCTGCCGATGGGGACGGTAAAAGCGCAACTCTTTAGGGCTCGCGAATTCCTATATAATATTATTAAAGACAAAGAGGGAAGCATTTAGAATCCAGAATCCTTTGACAGAAATCAGGGAAGAATTAGGTCTAAACGGTTATTTTATTTGTAATATCTACAAATTCAGCAACACTAAGTTGTTCGGCTCGTTTGTTGAGTATGCCGGATGTGAGAAGTTGGTCATTCATATTCAATCCGCGAAGTGCATTGCGTAGGGTTTTACGCCTTTGGTTGAATGCCTGCTTTACTACCTGTACGAATCGTTTTTCGTCGCAGTCAAGTGAAATTACATTGTTTCGTTTCAGCCTGATTACTGCCGATTTCACTTTTGGTGGTGGAAAAAATACATTTTCGTCGACAGTAAACAAGTATTCAATATCGTAATATGACTGGAGCAAAACGCTTAATATTCCATATACTTTTGAATTTGGACCGGAGGCAATGCGAAGTGCCACTTCTTTTTGGAACATCCCAACCACCTCTGGAATATGGTCACGGTGTTCCAAAACCGAAAACAGTATCTGGCTGGAAATATTATAAGGGAAATTGCCAATAACTGCAAAGGGTTCAGAGAAAATGGCAGACAAATCAAACCTCAGAAAATCACCCAGAATAATGGAGTCTTTTTTCTCGGGAAACTTTTCAATAAGGTATTGATATGCCTCAACATCGACTTCAATCAGAGAAGTATCGAAATCAGTCGAAACGAATAAGAACTTGGTCAGAACACCTGTTCCCGGCCCAATTTCCAGAACCTTTTTGTAATTCTGATGCAGGGTAAGACTTTCACTGATTTTACGTGCGATATTCTCATCTTTCAGAAAATGCTGGCCATAATGTTTTTTAGGCTTAACGTGCAGCATTGTCAGTTTATTTTATCTCCGCGTAAGCTTCGATATCGGCTACGGGCCTGAACAGCGAAAACACTGCCTGGATAATCTGTCAGGATAGTATGGAACATTTCTTTGGCTCGTTCAGGATTTTTTAAATATTTCTCGTTGATATCACCTAATAAGAACAAGGCATCATCGGCTAAAATATCGTCGCCATATAACTTCACGAGTTTGGTTAATAAACTGTCGGCTTCAGAAAACTGCTGATGTTTTATTTTGATCTCGGCTTTTTTATACAAAACCTCATCGAACAGGGGGTGGTACAACCCCAGATGTTCAATTGAATCAAGTGTCAATAATGCCTCGTCATCTTTATTCTGAAAAAGCAACAGATCGGCATGAGCGTATAATTTCAAGCCGGTAAAAGAACTGTCGGCATCAAGATTATCGGTAATAAGCAGCGAAAGTTGCATGGCATCATTAGCAATTAGTTTTGAGGTGGCTGCTTTCAGTATATCTAATTGCGCCTTGGCATATTCAAATTCATTGATATAATAATAAAGTTTGGCGTTGCGGAACTTTGCATCGAAACCGGTGACATCGTTTTTGAAAGCTTTATCGACCTGCATATAAAGCAGGCTGGCATCCCAAACATTGCCAGTCAGCAGCAGAATATCTCCCAACTCTATCTTGCACTGAGCAACCTGGTCAGCAGATACATTTTTGAAAAGTAGTCCTTTTTGAAGTAATTCGGTGGCTTCTGAAGTTTTATTGAGATAAAATGCCTGTAGGTGAGCTAAGTTTTTTATCAATTGTAAAGAATAATTATTCTCCACTTGTTTTGAGAGTAATTGCATATATTCCTGTTCAAGCCCAAGAATTTCTTTTGTATTGAGAAAGGGAGAACTGGAAATTTTCTGGAATTTGGTGTTAATCTTTTCGACCTGGCTGGCCTCATAATACACCGAAAACTCACCTTTTTTAGTAATGATATAATCATAGCATTCAATGGCTTCGTCGTAATAACCGTTGGAGGAAGCAACCCTTGCAAGCATTATGATTCTTGATCCGTCTTCGTTGAATCGTTTATCAATGGCTTTAGCCTGAATTACAGCCGAACCAAATTCTTTTTCCTGAATAAAGTACCATAATAACATCATGGGATATGATTTTACATCAGGATCTTTCTTTATTCGTTGCAGCAGGGTATTTTTAAATATGGTATTTTTCGAGTAATCAGGATCATTTAAAAGTACATCCTGAAGTTTTGATTCGACGGGATCGAGTTGATCGGGATACGAATTGATATATTCAAGGTATTGATTGAGGGCAGATTGAAAGTCATTCTGTTTTAAATAGATTTCTGCTAATTCCTGGTTAAAATTGTAAAAGTTCTTTAAAAGTTTCTGACCATGTTCGTATGTTTTCAGAGCATAAGCTGTTTGATCCCTTTGCAGAAATGCATTAGCCAGATTGTTAACCTGATCTTTATCTTCCGAAAGTTGCTTTATTGTTGATTCGAACTGTTTTTTTGCTTTATCTGCATCGCCTCCGAGCAAATAAATATATCCCAGATCAACGCCCAGTCCAATATTTAATGGCTGTTTTTTAATTGTTTTGGTAAGGAATTTTTCGGCTTTTTTGTAATCTTTTAGCTCAATCAGGCAATTAAAGTAATAATCGTAAATAAAGGGAGAAGGCTTGGCGTTATAAAGATCTTCAAACAACAGGGCTGCTTTCTCAAATTCTTTGTCCTGAAAATATTGAATTGCAAGTTGCTCATTTGTATTTGGCTGTGCTTTTGATAAAGAAACAAATGACAGAGAAAATGTCAAAAAAAACAAAATACTCAGCGGGATTATTCTTTTTCTGGAAACCATGCTATTTGAAGGTTTACGAATCATTTATGATTTTTTTTGCCCAGTTTGTAATTGCTTATCAGTTCAATAAGATAAGGATGAACCGTATCAAAGTTCTTCATTTGCCTGGAAACATTTTCAATATTCTTAGAAACCTTAAAATACACTGCATTTACTGAATTGCATTCGTTTTTAAAAAACATTTCAAATTCTTTATCTGAGATCAGCTTTGCTTTTACATCATGCTTCAGGTTTGACAGTTGCCTAACCGAAGAATCAATTTCGGCCTTGTAAATATCGTAATTATAGGTCATGGTCTTAAATGGTTTTCTAACCTCCTGATAAGCACAAATATATTTCCAAGATTCGTCGGTTCTTAATTCCTTCATGTGTTTGGCTATAGTATCAATGGTATTTTTATAAGTACTATACCTGTTCTTAACGGTATCTTTATTAATCAGTATTAATTTTTGATCAACCGAGTCGATGATTTTTGCCAGGCTGTCTATTTTGGCTACCCTTTGTTCAATTTTCCTGCCAGAGCATGAGATGATGAAAAATAAGATTAAGAAAATCGGGAAGTAAACGAATATTTTTTTCATTTCAGATGCTATTTAATCATGTCAAATCCGGTATATTTTTGTAATACAACAGGAATTTTAATCCCTTCTGAGGTTTGATTATTTTCCAGTAAGGAGGCCAATATTCTGGGTAACGCAAGAGCACTGCCATTTAGTGTGTGCGCAAAGAAAATTTTTCCGGTTTCTGATTTATATCTAAGTTTCATGCGGTTCGACTGGTAACTTTCGAAATTGGAAACCGAGCTGACTTCAAGCCATCGTTTTTGAGCGGCTGAAAACACTTCCATATCGTAGGTGAGGGCAGAAGTGAAGCTCATATCTCCTCCACAAAGTTTTAAAATACGGTAGGGGAGTTCGAGTTTTTTTAACAAACCGGACACATATTCGCGCATTTCTTCCAGAGTTTCGTAAGATTTATCAGGGTGCTGTATCTGAACTATTTCCACTTTATCGAATTGATGTAAACGGTTCAATCCCCTGACATCTTTGCCGTAAGAACCTGCCTCCCGCCGGAAGCAAGCGGAATAGGCTGCATTTTTTATAGGAAAATCCTTTTCTTTGAGAATAACATCACGATACAAATTGGTAACAGGGACTTCTGCGGTAGGAATCAGGTACAAATTATCTTTCTGCACGAAATACATCTGACCATCTTTATCAGGTAGCTGCCCGGTTCCATAAGCTGAGGCTTCGTTAACCATAAGCGGAGGCTGAATTTCGTTGTACCCGTTTTCGATAGCAGAATCCAGAAAGAAATTAATCAATGCCCTTTGCAGTTTTGCCCCTTTTCCTTTATATACAGGGAATCCGGCGCCGGTAATTTTATTTCCCAGTTCAAAATCGATCAGATTATATTTTGCGGCAAGATCCCAGTGTGGGAGTGCGTTTTCATAAAGTACCGGAATATCGCCAAAAGTGTCAACTATCTCGTTGTCTTCTGCAGACTTTCCTTTTTTTACTGAACTATGAGGTGGGTTGGGCAGTTGAAGCAAAAGGTTGTTCAGTCCCAATTCCAGTTCTGCTAACTTTTCTTCCAGTTCTTTTGCGTTTTTTTTCAGATCGATGGTCTTCTCTTTCAGAACATTTGCTTCCTGAGCTTTTCCATTGCGAAACATTTCTCCGACTTCTTTAGCAATACGATTTGATTCTGCAAGATTATCGTCGAGTTTTTTCTGAGTTCCCCGGCGCTCATCATCCATTTGAAGTATATTCCTTACAATGGGCGAAGCATCTATATTTTTTATAGCCAGCCTGTCGATAATATTTTGTGGATCATTTCGTAATTGGTTCAGTTGTATCATGGTCGAAATTTTAAAACAATAACAGGTAAAAAACAAAATCTCCGATCACTTTGGCAACCGGAGATTTTATCAGAATAAGTTTGAATTAATTAATTTGAGTATCCTTCGGAGTAAGTGGGGTTACAGAAACATAAGATCTTGCATCTTTCTTCTTTTTAAATTCTACGATTCCGTCAACAAGTGCAAAAAGCGTATGATCTTTACCAATACCAACATTTTCTCCGGGGTTGTGAACTGTGCCCCTTTGGCGAGCTATTATATTGCCTGCAATGGCTAATTGTCCGCCATATATTTTTATGCCTAAACGTTTGCTGTGTGATTCTCTACCGTTAGTCGAACTACCAGCACCTTTTTTATGTGCCATATATTTTTATTTTTTTCTTAAACTAAAATTATGCGTTAATATTCTCGATCTGAATTTTGGTCAGAAATTGTCTGTGTCCGTTACATTTCTGATAACCTTTTCTTCTTTTCTTTTTAAAAACAAGTACTTTATCGCCTTTTAAATGAGAAAGAACTTTTGCTGTAATAGTGGCTCCTTTAACGATTGGGGCTCCAACTGCAACCTTACCTGCATTCTCAACTAATAATACTTTTTCGAAGGTAACTGAAGCGCCTTCTTCTGCTTGTAAACGATGAACAAATACTTCCTGTTCTTTTTCTACTTTAAATTGCTGTCCAGCTATATCAACTATTGCGTACATTGTAAAGGTTTTAACGTTTTTTAAAAATGGACTGCAAAGATAATTAAAATTTAATAACAAACTATGAGCAGGTTATTTTTTTTAATTAAAAAATTTCCTTTATATTTGTTTGTCAGACGAGAAATTATAAAAAAATGCCCGGGCCATCTCTAAATGATTATTATTATATTGATCCCAAAACAATAGTAAAACAGGGTTTTGGAGGGAAAGAATTTCTTAGAGAACAGGTCAATACCTATATTTCAACCATAAAATGCATGAAAGAATTAATTACTTCCTGTGTGGATAATTATGAAATGGAAAATCTCAAGCATTGTTTGCCAAAACTCAGGTCAAGTATTTCCGAATTGAACATCCCATCGTTTACCCGTATTATTAACAAATTGATTTCAGGTGCTGAAAACACTGAGCCCAAGGAAAAACTAACCGAGATTCTTAAAGAATTTTTACTGATGTGTGACCTTGTTATGAGCGACCTGAATGCATTAAAGCACAATGAAGGCATCTTAGAATAACCTGTTGCAGACTAAAAAGGCAAGCTTTAACTTTTTCCAGCTTTTTATCGTGCATTCGTGTTTATTTTCCATTATTTTTGTAATTAAATTTTATAATTATGAGCAAAGGGCGTAAAGCATTAAAAGTGATCTTATGGATACTGGTAAGTATATTAGTGATAGTTGGTGGCATTGTCGCTTATTTTTATTTCACCGATTCGGGAAAAAGGAATGCAATGACAGTGATCCCTGAAGATGCTATCTATATTATCGAAACAAATAACCTGACCGAAGGGTGGTCGACTCTGCGCGAAAGTAAAATGTGGAGGCATTTGTTGCAAAGTCCGAAATTTGATGAAATCAATACTAGCGCCATGTCGCTCGATTCGCTTATCAATGGGAACAAAACCCTTGATATGCTTTTTTCTGACCGTCAACTGGTGATTTCTGCACACATGATTACCCTTACTGACTATGATTTTATTTTTGCTGTCGACCTGAAAAAAGCTTCAAAAATTTCTTTCCTTACCAATTATATTAAAGATATTGTAGGGTATTACGATTATTCATTTGGAAAAAGAAACTATGCTGGCACCCAGATCATAGAGCTAACCAACTCTATATCGCACGAAATCATTTCATTTTGCTTTATTGATAATATTCTGGTTTGTAGTTTTTCACCACTGCTGGTTGAAAAATCGATAACACAAAAGGACTCTGAATTCTGGACCAAAAACCCCAATGTAAGATTCGTTTCTACTGAAATAAAAGGTAACAAGCTCTTTAATTTTTATATCAATTATAGCCGTGTCGATGATTTTATGAAGTCCTACCTGGCCGAATCCTCTGCATTTGTAAATTCTGTAAGTAAGAGTCTTTACTTTTCGGCGTTTAATGTAACTTTCGATAACGAAAAGCTTCAATGGGACGGCTACACCAGCGTTAACGACAGCATCCCTTCATATTATAAGGTCATCGCAGACCAGTCGCCGGGTAAGTTCAAAGCCTACGAAATTATTTCCGAGAAGGCCGCCCTCTACGTTTCAATGAGTTTTGGCAGTTCCGAAACCTTCTTCGATAAGTTGAAAGAAGTGTTTAAGGCCGAAGATACCACCAAAGCACAGGATTATGAAAAAACCATCAAAAAAGTAGAAAAGGTTCTTAAAGTTGATCTTCAGGAAGATTTCTTCAGTTGGATAGGAAATGAGCTGGCTTTTGTAAAGTTGCAACCCTCGGCCAATGCCAATGAATTTGATGCCATCGCAATTATTCATACCAACGATATCGACAAAGCAAAAAGCAGTATGGATAAAATCACCAAAAATGTCAGAAAACGCACCTTGGGGTTGCTGAAGTTTAACGATACGGAATATAAGAATTTTACGATCAAGTATCTTGAATACGGCTGGTTTTTGAAGCTTTGCTTCGGTAAATATTTTGCGAAATTCGACAAGCCCTACTATATTTATATGGAAGATTATGTGGTTTTCAGCAATTCGCCTTCCTGCCTGATGGATTTTATTGACGACTACACTACGGGGAAAACCTTGTCGCATAATAAAGAATTCACTGATTTTCTCGACAACTTTGAGACCAAATCGAATATTTCGGTGTTTGTTCAGATGCCCAAAATTTATTCGCACCTATATTATTATAGTAAGGCCGATAAGCGCAAAGGAATTCATGATAATAAAGAAACCATCTTAAGTTTCACCCGCGTGGGCCTGCAGCTTATTTCTGACAATAAAATGTTCAAAACAAAACTGGTGGCCGATTTTGATGAATCGGCTGCTTTTAACAGCGATCTGGAAAACATTGAGTCGGCTGCTGAAGATCTTTATCTGACCACAATTGATTCTGGCGGATATAAGATAGAGTTAAGCGGGGTAAATTCTGCAAAAACAGGTCCGGTAAAATTGTATTATAAGGATAGTACAACTATTAGGGCCGAAGGTCGCGTGCTGAACGGGAAGCCTGATGGTTTGTGGCGCTCTTATTTCGAAGATGGCAAAATTATGTCGGCCGTTACCTATAAGGATGGTATGGCAAGCGGCCTGGCCATATTCTATTTTGATGGTGACAAACAAACCACCCGTGTGGAGCTTACATTTGAAGAAGATAAAATTGTGGGCATTTATCGCGAATTTTATGAAAATGGAAACCGCAAAGCTATGCTGGAGTTTAATGATGGCGTGCCAGATGGCGATGCAGAATTTTATTACGATAGCGGAGTGATTAAGATTGAAGGTCAATATAATGATGGCTTGAAAAACGGCAAGTGGAAACATTATACCGAAACAGGCGAACTAATCAATAAAGAAAAATGGAAGAAAACACAAGGCGAATAATCGATACAAGGAACCACCAAAGGCTGAACTACCATGAAAAGTAAATCAAAAAAAACCGGATTGTATTTTGGCTCGTTCAATCCGGTGCATATAGGGCATCTGGTGATAGCCAACTATATGCTCGAGTTTACCGATCTGGAGGAGGTTTGGTTTGTGGTTTCGCCCCAGAATCCTTTAAAAAACAAAAATACCCTGCTGGCCAACCATCACCGCTACGCCATGGTGATGCGTGCCGTGGAGGATTATTTCCGTTTTCATGTGTCGAACATAGAGTTTTCGCTCCCACAGCCTTCTTATACCATCAATACTTTGGTTGCCTTAGGTGAGAAATACCCTGACAAGGAATTTGTTCTGATCATGGGTTCCGACAACCTCGATACCTTTCATAAATGGAAGAACTACGAGGTGATACTGCAATATTACCAGCTTTATGTGTATCCCCGGCCAGGCCACGACGGCGGCAAGTTCCACGAACATCCCTCGGTGCATTGGGTAAATGCCCCCCTCATGGAAATTTCATCCAGTTTTATCCGCTCGGCCATCAAACAAAAAAAGGATATTCGCTTCTTTCTGCCCGAAAAGGTGTTCAAATATCTGGATGAAATGGGGTTTTATAAGTAGGAGCTGGTTTGGGTTCATAGATTTTATCTTCCTCAATTTCGGGTAAGCATATCCACAACTGTAGATGCCATTACCCTGTCGCAGGGTGGTCATATATCCAAATGGAGATGCCAATACC
>CAYXXU010000011.1:0-44105 GCA_964469155.1 uncultured Bacteroidales bacterium | reverse complement strand
ACCCTGTCGCAGGGTGGTCATGTCTACAAGTGTAGATGCCATTACCCTGTCGCAGGGTGGTCATATATCCAAATGGAGATGCCAATACCTTAATTTAGGGAAGACAAATAGGTAGTGGTTTTGCCAATAAAATGCAAATACACTGACATAATGGCACTCCATAGAGGTAGTGTTAACTTACTAAAGGAAATTTATTGAAGAACTTAATCCCACACAAAGCTCCAGGTGCCGTCCGGCTGTTTTTTCCAAACGGTATGAAAAATGCCTTCGGCCGAAACCACTTTCCGGTAGAATCCTTGATTTACTGAAACCATCTGTCAATGTTTTCAGGGAAATTTGCTTATTCAGAACGCTATCTGTATTTTTGCCGCCATTTCTGTTTTATGATAAAAATCCCCACCATTAATATTTCCGATTACGATTATCCTTTGCCCGGCGTTAGGATTGCCATGCACCCGCTGCAGGAACGCGATCATTCAAAATTGCTGGTTTGCAGCCATGGCGAAATATCCGACCACCGTTTTTCCGAAGTGGATGAATATCTTCCGGAGTCTTCCTTATTGTTGTTGAACGACACGCGTGTGATCCATGCCCGTTTATTATTTCATAAAACTACCGGCGCTGCTATCGAGATATTTTGCCTTGAGCCTGAAGAACCTGTCAGGGATATTCAACTGGCCATGCAGCAACAGGAAAGTTGTGTATGGAAATGCCTGGTCGGGAATGCTAAAAAATGGAAGACCGGGGCATTGAGTTTCGAAATGATCTTTGAAAGGGTGATTTGCAGGATAGAGGCTGAAATAGTGCAACGTTATGGCGATACTTTTTCCATCAGGTTCTCCTGGAGTATCCCTGAATTTACCTTCGCCCAAATTATTGAAACTGCCGGTAAGGTCCCCTTGCCTCCCTATATAAATCGCGAGGTGGATGAAGAAGATATGGTACGATATCAGACCATCTATGCCGGGCACGATGGTTCGGTGGCAGCGCCCACTGCCGGGCTGCATTTTACCAAAAGTGTGTTTAAAAAACTGGCCGGCAAAAACATCAAATCAGCCCGACTGACCCTGCATGTCGGTGCCGGAACTTTTAAACCGGTTACATCAGCCGACATCCGTCAACACGTGATGCATGCCGAACAGATCGTTATTACAAAGAACCTCCTCAGTAAACTTCGCAAAGCAAAGCATGATATTATAGCAGTGGGAACCACTTCGGTACGCTTGGTCGAAAGTCTTTACTGGCTTGGGTTAAAGTATCTGAGTACCGGAGTGATGCCCGCTGAAGTAAATCAATGGGATGCTTACGATACGCATCTGAACCCAATCGGTAAAGATGAGGTGCTTAAAGCCTTGATCGGTTATCTCGATAAAAATGAATCCGAACAATTTAACTTTCATACCTCCCTTATTATTATTCCGGGATATACTTTTCGCATAATAGACGGGATGATCACCAACTTTCACCAACCCAAAAGTACCTTATTGCTTTTGATCTCTGCTTTTTTGGGCGACAAATGGAAAGAGATCTATGAGCATGCACTCCACAACGAGTATCGGTTTCTCAGTTACGGAGATGCATGCCTGTTTCTGAAATAGCTTTAAATAAATTTCAAATAACAAAAGACAAATAACAAATAAATTCAAAAAATTCAATTCACTAAATTCCAAACGTGGTGGCCACTGTTTGGTTATTTGATTTTCTATAATTGGTGCTTATTTGTTTTTTGTTAATCCCAGATTTGTCATAGGAATGGAATGAACTAATGGCAAGTGCGTAAGCCAGTGAGTTGTATCTGGGTTAATCCCGATTTAGTGTTTGTTAGATTTTCTTACAAGGCTTGTGTGTTGAAAATCTTACAAACACTTTGTCGCTGCGTAGCAGAAAATCGTCTATTGACGATTTTGGGTTAATTGTATTTTGATGCTTTTTAATAAAAGATCTCTTTTCGACAAACCACTCTAATAAAGGTTGATTTGTTTGTCCTTCGGATATTTCACCGAATAGGACAATTTCAGCGTTTTCGATTCTGCAGCTTTCAACTGGAATCTCCACGAGCATTTACCATAATCTTTATCGAAATTGGCATTGGAAATGTCTATGGCTTCCACTTCGATATCCTTATCGGATGAAATGGGCAACTGGTCTTCGATCAGTATATCTATGGCTTGTTTCTTTTTATTTCTGACGCTGATGCTGTATGCAAAAGTTTCTTTTTTGTTCAATCCGAGTATCTTCACACTTGAGAAATCGACCAGTTTTTCGCGTTTCACGGAAATGTTCTTATCGACACCCAGCGACAGATCGAGGGTGTCGGTGGTTATGCGGGTGTCGATGTACGATTTGCCCACGTAAGTGCCTTCGAAGAACAGGTTCATTTCGCCCGAAATGATATTGTATTTGTCCCATCCGCTTACCCGGGCAATTAAAAACACATCATTATTCAGCTTAGGTGCGCAATAATATTCGTAAGAGGCTTGCAGGGTATTCTTCTGAATTTCCACCATATAGTTTTTCCCATCCGCAGGAATAGAATAGGGGATGCTGATCTCATATTCTATGTTGGTCTGGGTTTCATTCACAATGGTGTAATCCGCTATGGTTTTGGACACTTTATCTGCTTTTGTTTTTTCTTCAGCTCCATATTCTGCATTTGAAACAACACCAGCCATAGGAACAGCATCATACCTCGCTTGTACACGATAAGGTGTAATAATGGAAAGATACCATGGATTAAGTGTTGGCTTTACTCCATTCTGCATAGGATTACCTGTCGAAAGGGTCAGCTTCACCTGGCTCCAGTCAGCGCCGGAATTCTGATGCACATTGGCTCGAAAATTCAGTTCTACCGGGCTGCTGACATTGATGGCCCTCAGATCGTAGGTTGGCGACCAGCCTGCATTGCTTACATAATAACTTACCGACATTTTGGCGCTCACCTGTGCCTCGGCGCTCACCGAAACCAAAATTTCGCTGGTAGGTTCCGTAACCTTTGTATTGAGTGTGGCCAACTGGTTGTTGAGGGTTGTGATGCGTTTCTGCAAGGCGGTTATCTTATCCTGAATGTTCATCTGGTTGGTTTTGATATCGAGCAGCCGTGTCCTGAAATATTCGGTGGCCTCCTTCAGTTCGGTGATCTTCACGCCGCTCTGTTCGCCTCCAATAGATTTATTGGCAAGCAGCATGGTTTCTTCCTGCACATAAACGCTCAGAATAGTTTGTTGGTAGCTGAGCTTTTTCGACAGGTTCTGAACAGAGTCTTCCATCCGTATCACTTCGGGCGATTTTTCCTGGCTTTTCAGGTAATTGATCTGATGAACCACCGAAAGAATGTTGAAATCACCCTCGCCTTTCACCTGTATACTTTGTGCGTTGATATACTGGGTAAGATTATCGAACACTATGGTGCTTTGTCCGGCAGGAATGCTGATGTCGCCCGTCTGGGTGATCTGCGCTCCGTTGAAGAATACCGTGACTTCTTTAATTTTTGATTTAATGGTTTTGGTTTGTTCCTGTGCGTTTGCCGAAAACAGAATGCTGCAAATAAGCAGCGAGAAGAATGTCTTTTTCATGATCTCTCAAAATTTAATGTTAGGGCTATTAGATAGCATTTTGGTTAATTTCCATAAAACTATGAAAATATATTCGGATACCACACCGGCAAATGTTATTTTTGTGAAAAACATGATTATGAAAGCAAGAACTTTTTTCGGCAAACTGTTAAACTATTTTGTCCAGGGAATCATTATTCTGGCGCCCATCAGCATTACCATTTATATTCTTTATGTTATTTTAAAGTTTGTAGATGATCTTGTGCCTATTCATATCCCGGGGTTGGGTATATTGATAGTTTTGGCGGTTGTGACACTCACAGGCATTCTCGCTTCGACCTTTATTGGCCGCCCTGTTATCGCTTATTTCAATAAACTTCTCAACAAAGCGCATCTGCTGAAAACCGTTATTAACTCTATTAAAGATCTGTTGGGCGCTTTTGTCGGGAAAAAGAAAAAATTTAACGAACCGGTACTGGTGATGATGAATAAGGAGTCTGGCATAGAACAAATGGGTTTCGTTACCTGCAAGGAACTTTCGATGATAGGGATTCCCGGCAAAAAGATTGGGGTTTACCTCCCCTTCTCGTTTACGTTTACCGGTTATATGTTTGTGGTTCCTTCCGAAAACGTTACTCCGCTGAATATTTCGTCGACCGACGCTATTAAATTCATTATTTCGGGTGGGGTGATAGAAGGTGATAAATTGATGGAGGAAGGATTGGAAGGATGATACGAATTCAGAATTGAGATTTTTTGAATAAAACAATGATACAATTATGTAATGATATAATTGATGGGAGGGATTTATTGAGGAAACTACAAATGTCCAAGTCCCAAGTCTCAAGCCCTATGGCAAGAGCCATAAGCCATGGGTAAAGCGAGACGACCTTATGGAATTTGGAGCTTTGAATTTGGACTTGACAGTTTTATTTCACCCTGAATTCGTGTGAGAAAAATATCTTTCGGATGTTAACCTTTTTGGGGTCTTTTGCATCGGGCTGCAGATCGAGCACCATACCACGCACAACGTTATTTCCTTTTTTATAGGTCTTTGTCTTGTAAGTTGCCACAAAATTGGCTGACTTAATGGTGTCGCATTTGGCACCGGCAGGCAGGTTGAATTTTTCGTCGAACGGCCCAACCGCCATGATCATATACTGCTTAAAATATGCCGCTTCGAGACTGATGTTCAAATGGTATTCTTCGTCCTCCAGTATGGTATCTTTCACCGGGATTACTCTGATGTAATTGCTGGTAAGCTTTTCAATACTACCGTCGGACTTGTAATCAATCCACTGGTTCAGGTATTCCTGCCCGTTCACAGAAACATATTCTCTTTTCCCGCTCAGGTTGCCTTGTTTGTCGAATACATAGAACCAACCGCTTTTCTCACCGTTCACATACTGTCCGAAATTGTTCAGCATGCCATTGCTGTGAAATACCACTCCGCAACCATTGCTCTTACCGTCTTTTATATTTGAAATGTCCTTTATGTTCCCTTTCTTGAAGTTCACAAAAACACCCAGTGGGTTGCCTCCTGCATATTCCTGAATATAATCAACACTGCCATCGTCCTGGTATTTAATATGCACCTCCCTCGATTGCTCATTGGGTTTTAGAACGAATTCGCCTTTTTCATTCGCTTTGTTGCCGCAGGCAGAAAGGAACAATGCCGGTATAATGGCCACAAAAAAATAGTTGAGTAAGGATTGGATTTTCATTTGCTGATATTGTTAAATTAATTTGTATTAACCTGATTTTTATAAAAAAATTGTTAACAAGTGGTAGTTTTGAAGAGTAAAATTAGTATTTTTGATGTTACAATTTTAATTAAAGCGAGAAATTATGCTTTCGGAATTCGAAAATATAGATTTAACAGGCCTGAAAGTTCTTGTCGCGGAAAACGATCGGCTGAATCTAATCAATATTTATGAACTCTTAACCTCATTGGGTATTGAGGTGATCGTTACTCACAAAAGTATTGATGCCGTTGAGAAACATCTGACAGAGAAACCTGATATTATACTGTTGAATGTCGAAATGCCGGACTCAAAATTTGTTGATGCCATCAGGATTATCCGTAAAAACGAGCAGACCAACATGCATATCCCTATAATAGGCATGGTTAAGAGTATATCGACCGGAGAAAGACCCGGACTGGAAAATCTTGCCCCTGATGATTACATAATTAATACCTTCTCGAAAGAAGATTTTTATAAGATACTGGAAAAACACATTTCGAAAAAGGTTACCTACCTATATTCAGTGAACAAAACACTTGAGACCTCTACGGTGGTTTTTAATATAAGCGCCTTTAAAGACCTTACCAATTCCGATACGTTGATGATGAAAACTATCCTAGACTTTTTTAAAAAAGATATTCCGGAGTTGATCATCAAACTGAAAGTAGCCGTTGCAAATAAATATTTTCCGGAGATTGAAAATTTTGCTCACTCGATTAAGGGCCTTGCTGCCAATGTGTATGCAGAGAAACTGAAAATTACTGCCTACCATATTGAGATCATTGGCAAAACCAAGGATAATAAAAAGGTTAATGAGTGTGCCGCATTGCTGACAAAACTCGAAAAAGATTTTCAGGAAGCCAAAAAAGAAATTGAAAAATACCTGTCCGGGAAAAAATAATCGTTCCTTATATTTTTAACGGACAATCCCCCTTTTTATTTCATTCTGAAAGCAGTTTTCAATTTGCTATATTATAAATACTTACAGTAAACAGAAAAAGTTTCGGCTTATTTCATAAGAATAAGATTTTTGATTAATTTTGCGTCGTTCAAAATATTGTAAACTTAAAAAAAACAAATGCTTATGGCTAAAAGAACTATTGTAGCAATGCCCGGTGATGGTATTGGAAAACCTGTTTTGAAAGAATGTATCCGTGTGTTAGATGCAGTCGGATTTGAAGCTGATTATGTTAACGGAGATATTGGCTGGGAATTTTGGTGCAAAGAAGGAAATCCGCTTCCCGACCGGACCATTAAACTGCTTGAAGAACATAAAATTGGTTTGTTTGGGGCAATAACATCAAAACCCAAAGATAAAGCGGCTGCCGAACTGGCCCCTGAACTGCAGGGAAAGGGAATTCAATATTACAGTCCCATAGTTGCTATGCGTCAGCATTTCGACCTGGATATCTGTATGCGTCCCTGTAAAACCTTTCCGTCGAACCCCTTGAATTTTATTCGCAGAGGAACCAGCAATTCGGTTGAAGAACCGGTTGTAGATGTAATGATTTTCCGTCAGAATACGGAAGGATTGTATGGTGGGGTTGAATGGACCAATCCCGGCGATCAGGTATATGATGCTCTTATGACCCATCCGAAATTCCGTGATAACTTCGCCTGGTGTCCACGTCCTGAACTGGCCGTTTCGACACGAATCTTTACAAAAAAATATACCACACGTATTGTAAAGGCTGCTTTTGAATATGCAAAGAGCCATGGATATAAAAAATTGACCGTATGTGAAAAACCCAATGTAATCAGGGAAACTTCTGGAATGATGCTGAAAATAGCCCAGGAAATGTCGAAAAACGAATATCCTGAAATCTGGGTTGAAGACGTGAACATTGATGCCATGATGATGTGGCTCACAAAGAATCCTGAAAACTACAACGTGATTGTTGCCGGCAACATGTTCGGGGATATAGTTTCCGATGGTTTTGCCGGATTGGTTGGCGGTTTAGGGTTTGCCTGCAGTGCAAACATTGGTCCTGAAGTGGCCGTTTTCGAACCCACCCACGGCTCAGCACCTAAATATGCGGATTACCCTGTGTCGATTGTTAATCCAATTGCAATGATACTTTCAGCGGTTATGATGCTTGAACATATTGGAGAAACTGAAAAAGCTACCCGTATCAAAAAAGCTGTATCAAAAGTTGTTGCCGAAGGAAAAGTAAGAGCCTATGATATGATGAAGATGAAGGGAACACCCGATGTTGTATATCAGGGAGCTGCTTCTTCGAAAGTTATGGCAGACGCGATAATTGCAAATTTGTAACCAGAACGCTTGTCTGTAAAATTATCAAAACAGATTGTTGTAGTTTAATTTAATTGAACCAACTTCAATCTGTTTTGCTTTATGATAGTAATTCAATAATGGTTCAACTTCTTAATACCCGCCTAATCAGGAAAGGTCTGATAGTTTTCAGTGTATTTCTATTGTTTTTTTCCGGTAAGAGTTCGGTAAAAGGTGATGAATTAAATCCAGTGGAATGGAGACAATTGTCGGAGGGTTTGGATTATGCCGAAATCAATGGGCCACATGTTTCGAAATATTCTGATTCAAAAGTAAGTTTGCTGAAGATCAACCCTGATTTTTTTACATTTAGTCTTGTTGTTGCCACACAATACGACAGTATTCAACGAACCATCAAAGAATGGTGCGAAATGAAAAGCCTCACAGGAGCCATCAATGCAGGGATGTACTCACTCAGGGACCATATCAGCGGTACAGGATATTTGCAAAATTTCGAACATGTTAATAACCCGGTATTCAAAGAGGGTTTTAATGCTTTGGCTGTTTTTAATCCTAAGGATAAAAAAGTTCCCCCCTTTCAGATAGTTGATATGGTAAACCAGGACTGGAAAACAATAAAAAAAGATTACAATTCATTTTTCCAATCAATCAGGATGATAGATAATCTGCGACAAGGCATTTACTGGAAAAAGAAACCTGTGTTAAGCTGCAGTATGTCGGTTCTGGCAACGGACATTTCAGGAAATGTATTATTTCTATTTTCCCGTTCCCCCTACAGTGTAAATGAGATTATAAAATTCATGCTTAACAACCCCTTGGATATTCAAACGGCAATGTATCTTGAAGGTGGTCCGGAAGCCTCATTGTATGTAAAAACCGAAACCAGCGAAATTATAAAGTTCGGGAGTTATGTTTCGTATTCATGCCCAAACAACGATAACGCTGAGTTAAGAAAAATGCCCAATATTCTTGGTATTAAGAAGAAATGAAAAATTCAGAAAGCAAATATGTTTAAAAGACTTAGAAACAACAAACTATTAAGATACCTCACTGTCTCAATAATTCTATTGTTTGCGCTGAATGGTTTTGTTCTGACCTTTGCTTTTGTGGGAATAAAATTACACCTGTTCAACGACCCCGGTGCAGTAGATTATAACGACCGTTATTTTCAGCAAATGGATGAGGAATACAGCGTACAAAAGGCTGATACCACCATTAATGAAGTTTCAAGAATAACACGCTTTTATTCCAGGTTGTATGTTGTAAATCAATATTTTCCGTTAAATGCCCAGTTGATCCATAAAGCCTTTATGCAACACCAGAATGTTGCCCTTGCCGAAAGAATGATCAATGCCGTGAATCTGAACATGATTGATAGCAGCGCCTATAACTTACAAATGCAGGATTACGAACATCTTTTCAGTAAAAACAAAACAGTTAATGATACCGCCAATGTATTTGAATGGATGAATATTGAAGAATGGAATAATTTTAAACTTGCAGTATTAAAAGACACTGTTTTGATTGACAGTGCAGCAGCTTTATGTAATATTGAACCTCGTTTGATAGTATCGGTGTTACTTGGAGAACAAATGCGTTTATTTAATTCTTCGCGCGAAGTATATAAATCAGTGCTTCGACCATTGAAAATTTTATCAGTCGAATCTAATTTTTCTCTGGGTGTTACTGGTATTAAACAGGAGACTGCCATGAAGGCAGAGAAATATCTCAAAGACTCGACCTCCCTGTTTTACCCCGGAAAAAAATACAAACATCTGTTGGATTTCCAAACAACCGATATAACCAAAGAGCGATATGACAGGCTGGTGAATTATCGTAATCATTTTTATTCGTATCTTTATGCGGGTGTGATCTTGTCAGAGGTCAGGCAACAATGGAAGAGATCGGGATTTGATATTTCAGACAGGCCTGAGATATTGGCAACGCTGTTTAATGTCGGTTATGAATATTCCATTCCAAAATCAAAACCATCAGTAGGTGGTTCTTCTATTGCGATTAACCAAAAAAGATATACATTTGGAGCGTTGGCGTTCGAATTTTATTATTCAGGCGAAATGATCGATGTATTTCCTTACACAACAAATTTTAATTAAGAAAATAGTATTAATCCAAAAAAAACAAAACAATGAATGCACAAGTATTAGAGTTATGGCCCGAATTGATGTGGATTAAAGATGAATCCCTCAGGGAAAAAACTGCAAAAACATGGGAGGTTGCCCTTGAAAAAAGTGTGTTAACCATTCACGATCTGAACACCATTCCATTTACCTTGCTTTGTGGACCAGATCTGAAAGTTACTTTTATGGGACACAAACGTGCAGTAGTTCATATTGCAAAAGATTGCGGCGATCAGATGAATAAATTCTTTAAAGAGGATCTGCCTGTCAATATGGATGTATTAATTGCCGGAGCCATTCTGGCCGATGTTGGAAAATTACTGGAATACGAAATGAAAGACGGAAAATCTGTTCAGGGGAAATACGGAAAATATCTGCGTCATCCGTTTAGCGGAGTTTCCCTGGCAGAGCGATGCGGGGTTCCTGCAGAAGTATGTCATATAATAGCGACACATGCCGGTGAAGGCGATATGGTAAAAAGAACAACCGAGGCTTTTGTGGTGCATCATGCCGACTTTATGACCTTTGAACCTTTTAAGGATAGATTGAAGTAGTCAGGAGGTAAATAAATAATTGAGTAATTAGGTTTATTAAGTTGAGAATGTCTATAAGTTAAATAGATTAATTATGAGTGGGTTGGAAGATTTAGAAGCCTGGAAACATTCACGTGAATTAAGGAAGAGAATTTCTATTCTGGTTAAAAGTCTGCCACAAGATGAGAAATTTCGCTTATCTGATCAATTAATCAGAGCTTCCAGATCATGCACCGCAAACATTGCGGAAGGATACGGCAGGTTTCATTATCAGGAAAACATTCAGTTTTGCAGGCAGGCCAGAGGTTCGATGGTTGAGTGTCTCGACCATATCTATTGTGCCTTGGATGAGAAATATATTGATGAAATAACCTTCGATGAAATCAAATTACAAATCCAGGATTGCATTAAAATTTTAAACGGGTATATATTATATTTGAAAAATCAAAAACAAAATAATTAATCAATGTTTCCTTTCGTAATTCTCAATTCCATGAACCTCTTACTTAATTAACTTAATTGCCTAAATCCACTTAATTAACTAAAAAATGAATAATAATTAAACATAAAAATAAAACACAATGACAATAATAGAAAAAATTCTGGCAAAACATTCGAATCAGGGAACCGTTAAACCTGATGACATTATCGACGTTTTTATTGATACACGTGCTGCACGTGATTTTGGCGGGGCCAATGTGGTAAAAAATCTCCTGGACAACGGGCTTACCACCGCAGATTCGACCAAAACCGTATTTACATTTGATTGTAACCCGGGAGGCTCCGACCAAAAATACGCTGCCAACCAACACTACTGCAGGCAATATGCAAGGGAAAACGGAATCAGGGTTTATGATGTCGACAGAGGAATCGGAACACATCTGGCCATTGATAGCGGACTGGCATGGCCGGGAAGCACATTTGTTTCTACCGATTCGCATGCCAATATTATGGGTGCAATTGGATCCTTCGGACAAGGGATGGGTGATCAGGACATTGCTGCCGCATGGGCTAAAGGCTATGTATGGTTCAAGGTTCCGCAATCGGTTAAGATAAACCTGGTAGGTAAGCGTCCTGCCAATGTGGCAGCCAAAGATATTGTACTGAACCTGCTTGGAATATTTGGTGCAAACAAATTGCTCGGTTTCTCAGTTGAGATCTATGGGGAAGAAGCCGACAAACTGACGCTCGACGAAAGGATTACTATTTCATCCATGGCAACTGAAATGGGTGCTATCATTATTTTCTTTACCCCTACCCAAGAGATAATCAGCCATTTTGAAAAGATAACAGGAAAACAAATTGATCCTATTTTGGCCGATGATGATGCCGTTTATGAACAGGAACACACCATCGATATCAGCAAATTTGTTCCTATGGTGGCCAAACCTGGCCATCCGCATGATGATACTTCTGTTGACTCAGTAAAAGGAACCAAAATAGATTCCGCCTTTATCGGAAGTTGTACCAACGGAAGAATCGAAGACCTTCAGATCGCAGCCAATATCCTGAAAGGTAAAAAAGTGGCACCGGGGGTTGTATTAAAAGTTGTCCCTTCAACCGATGCCATATGGAATCAGGCTATGGATGAAGGCTTGATTAAAATATTTAAAGATGCCGGAGCTATGGTGTCCAACGCAGGTTGCGCCGGTTGTGCTGCCGGCCAGGTCGGACAAAACGGACCCCAGGAAGTTACCATCAGCACCGGTAACCGTAATTTTGACGGGAAACAGGGAAAAGGTTTTGTATATCTGGCCTCACCTGCTATTGTTGCAGCTTCTGCTGTGGCTGGTTTTATAACCACTCCCGAACAACTTCCACAAGAGCCGGCCACTTTTGGCAAACTTGGGATAATGAAACCATCCTTAAAAACAGACGCCATAGGTAAAACAGAAAAACCTGCGGTTGTGCAAGGCAGGGTATGGATCATTAAAAAGGATGATATCGACACCGATATGATTTACCATAACCGTTATCTGACTATTACTGATATCAAAGAAATGGGGCAATATTCTTTCGATAATTTAAAGGGATATGAAGATTTTGCAAAGAAAGCACAAGCCGGGGATATTATTATCACTGCAAAAAATTTTGGTGCCGGCAGTTCACGTCAGCAAGCGGTAGATTGTTTTATTTCTTTGGGTATTTCTTGCATATTGGCTGAATCATACGGCGCTATTTACGAAAGAAATGCCATCAATGCAGCTTTTCCAATACTTACTTATAAACCCGACATGCTTGAACAAATCGGATTAAATGATGGCGATAGGGTGAAAATTGATTTTTTACGCGGCGAGATCACAAATCTTGAGAACCATAAAACCTCCGTGATCAATAAGTTTTATGATGCACAATACCAAATCTATAAAAACGGCGGATTGCTATAATTTGAAGTTTTAATGCACTTTCACGCAGAAAATCCCTGGAAGAAATTTCAGGGATTTTTATTTTGTGACATCCTGGGAATATAAAGCGAAAACAACATGATAAAGAAAAAACTGAATACAGACGAAACCCCGGCACTGATCAAAAGATATGAAAAGCCAAGACTGGTCAGAAACAGAAAAGGGATCAAAAGCAGAATCAATTGGGCCCCCAGATAATAAAAGAACCCTCTTCGCTTCATCTGTAATAGTAAACTGACTGAATAAATGCAAAATACGTGCAGGACGATCTTTATAAAGAAATACACATAATTGCCGTGAAATTCTTCTTCAGTAATCGTATCGATAATGGGAACAGTTACTAACCACCCCGCAAGGGAGCTACCTGACAAAAGAATAATATTGATAAAAATATAAACCAGATTTGCCAGAACACTTAAAACACCTAAGATATACAGGAAGACATATCTCTTGTGTTTATTTTCATTGGCTTGTTCTTCCATGGCAGTTTAGGTTAAATGCTTTTTTTGAATTGTAAAAAGAATGATAAATAAGGCACTGCCAACCATAAAAAGAATATTTATAAAGTTCATTACCACAAAAAAAGACAGAAAGACCATAATCCCATTGGCTATAACATAAATCCAGTAACCTATCTTCCGGGAACGAAACATGAGTATGGCCCCGGTAAGCGAGCTTCCGAAAAGCACGAAAGTTCCCAGAAAAAACAGAAAAAATACAGTTCCGCCCACGTTGTAGAATCCTTTGACGTACAAATTGATATAATTTGCCATCCAGCCCGAAATAAACAATCCGCCAAACGAAAACAAGGTCATGCTGCCACTAAATAATATCGTGATGAGGCATAGCTTTTTCAGGTTATTAAATTTTACCGGACGATCTGCGATACCGGCATATTTTTCTTCGAATTCCATGAGAAATTATTAATACAAATATCCGAAAAATATCAGATAAAAAGTAAAAGTATCAGATTGACTATAATTATAATCCCAAAACCAATAATCAGCGGCAAGCGGATATGTTTTCCCGAGAAACTCAGTGCATAAATGAGTTTGAGAACATTGTTGCTGATAATTGCCTGAAAAGTAGCCCGAGACAACAGCTCAATACTTACATTATATTTACCTCCGAAAAGCGTAATCAGAAAGGGATCAATATCGGTTACTCCCACTATAACCGACAATGCATTCAGCCCGTTGTTGCCAAAATACTGCAATGCGAAATACGTAATGAACGAAAACGATACAAATAAAACCATAAACAGCATGGCAACCTTAAACTCCAATGGGTTGCGATCTCTTAGTAAACTAATTTCGGCGACTTCATCCTGCTTGTGCTGATAAAAGAAAACTACAATTCCGATTGCCAGGGAGAGCAGAAACATAATAAGAAAAATAATGAAATTATGTCTGAACAAAGTAATATTAAACAACATCATCAAAATGGCAATTCGCAGATACATCATGGCAGTGGCCAATATAATTGCCGAGCCATAATTGTTTTTTTGTAAAGTATTTTCTTTGCTCTTTTTTGCCAGAATAACCGTTGTGGCCGTGCTACTATACATTCCGCCCAATATCCCTGAGATGATTATGCCCGATTTCGGAAAAATATAATTTTTGATGAGATAACTCAGGTACGAAATGCTTGAAATAACCACCACGGCCAGCCAAACTTTATATGGCGTAAGTGTCACAAAAGACACAAACGGTTCGTTGGGGACAATCGGTAAAATAATACCCGCTATAATAAGGAATTTGGCCAGGGTAATGAATTCTTCTTTGGCTATTTTCTGAGAGAATGAGGTGAAAGTTTCTTTGAGTTCGGTAAAGATCAGAACGGTTACGACCACCAGAATGGTTAGCCAGGAAGGCTGTGTTATTACCAATGGCGCCATACAATAGGTTATAAGTGCAATAACCACTGTTGTAAGCCCCAGATCTTTATGCAAAGAAACCTTGAAATAATAATTGATGGCCAGAAAAATAGCCAGAACCAAACCGCCTCCCATAAACAGATAGTGAAATTCGGGCTCTATGATGTAAAGAATATATCCCAGCAGTCCGATAAAGGTAAAAGTACGGTCGGTGCCAAACAGACGGGAATCGTCGCTGGTATTATGCAACCTGCGTTGCGAAAGTCCTATTAGCAACGAAAACAGAGTAACCAATAAAAAATTGATGAGCTCTTGAGGAAAAATTTGAATCAGTTGATCCATGGATTATTTTCAGTTTATACGTGAAAAACCCAATGAGGTTTGAAAAATAAAGATACGAAATTTATCTGAACAGGCTTACAATAAAATATAATATGCCCGAAAGAAGAATTGTGGCCGGAATGGTAAGAATCCAGGCAATAACAATGTTTCCGGCCAGTTTCCATTTTACGGCGCTGGCACGTTTGGTTACTCCAACACCCATAATGGCTCCTGTAATGGTGTGAGTGGTGCTGACCGGTATCCCTGCAAGGGTAACTCCGAACAAAGTAAGCGCACCGGCGGTTTCAGCACAAAAACCTCCAATGGGTTTCAGATTGGTAAGCCCGGCGCCCAATGTTCTGATAATTTTCCAGGCGCCAAATAATGTTCCCATCGAAATACAGGTTTGCGCACATAAAATAACCCAAACAGGAACATCGGCATTGGCAGGTAAATAACCCGTTCCGATAAGCAACATCAGCACTATTCCCATGGTTTTCTGGGCATCGTTGCCGCCATGACCTATGCTGAATGCAGCAGAGGAAACAAGCTGCAATACCCTGAAATAACGGTCTATTTTCAGCGGTGGCTTTTTCCCCCAGATCAATAAGGTAAGTATCATGAAAAAATATCCTATGATAAAACCAAATACCGGAGCCAGTGCAATAAATATAACGATTTTAAAAAGCCCCCATCCATATACAGCCATGAATCCGCCTTTAATGAGGGCCGGTCCGATAATACCTCCGATAAGTGCATGCGAAACACTGTTGGGTATGCCATTTAACCCGCATATCAATACCCATGTGCCGGCTCCGAGCAGGGAACAGAGGATAAAAAGCGCATCGCCTTTAACAACCTCGGGAACAATAACTCCTTTTCCAATGGTGGTGGCAACATGAGTACCCAATATCAGAAAAGCAATAAAATTAAAAAAAGCAGCCCACAATACAGCCAGCTTGGGCGATAATACATTGGTGGCAACTATGGTGGCAATTGAGTTGCCGGCATCGTTCATACCATTCAGAAAATCATAGGCAAAGGCAATGGCAATGGTAATGATTACCAGAATTAACATCAAAAGCTTTGTTAAGCGACCTTTACAATAATGGATTTTAATACATCTGAAACATCTTCTGCTTTATCAGTAGCGGTTTCCAGTGTTTTCAGCATAGCATCTTTTTTTATTAAGGCTATGGCATCTTTTTCGTTTTCGAAAAGATCGGAGATTGACATGTAGTAAAGGTCGTCAACCTGGTTTTCGATTTCGTTTAGGCGGATACAGGCTTTTTTAATTAATTGCGGATGTTTCAGGTTGCGCAATTCCTTAATAGCCGTCTTTAATTCACGGCTTGCCAATACCAGCAATTCAGATATTTCTATGGTGTTGATGGGCAGTTTTGAAATTTTATACAATTCTATGCGTTTGGCACACGAGTTAATATAATCCAGCACATCGTCGAGCGATGAAGTTAGTTGCTGAATATCTTCGCGGTCGAATGGGGTGATAAAAGTTTTGTTCAGTTCGTCAAAAATGGTGTGCGTCAGGTCGTCGCCTTTTTCTTCGCATTGTTTTATCTGATAAATAAGGTTTTGTTTTTCCTCTTCATTTTCGATAAGCAATAATAGTTTATTGAGCAACACCGCTCCCTTTTCTACATTTTCGGCAACTCCTTCGAAGAGGTTATAAAATTTAGTTTCTTTAGGAACTAAAAATTGGATTAACGAATTAAATTTCATGGTAAAAAAATTTCTCCGCAAATGTATAAATTAATAGGTGATAATAAAAAAAAACAACCGAAAATTCCGGTTGTTTTTTTGGGGGACAAAAATTAAGGGATATTGGGGGTTATTTTATTTCCATGTGAGGTTAATTTAAATGTTTTAAAAAGATGCCGTAAAGCACAATAAAAACTATGCTGATCAATAAATAGCCTATGGCAAAAAAGTTATAGGTGGCGAATATCAGCACAATATTGAATATCATTAGCAATCCGGCAGGGATCAGGTACAAGATGTATCCGCCTTTACGTCCTAAAAACATTAATATGGCTCCCCACAACTTGAGGCCGAATATCAGCAATATGGTAAATGATAGCACCAGCAGCAATTCATAGCCAAAGGATTCGTAACCGCCTGAATATTTTTCCATCAGTTCAGAAATATAGCCCGATGAAAAAATTCCTGCCAGGCCAACCATGACCAACAAACCGTTCGAAATAAAACTAAGTATGCACAGCAGAGTGAGCACAACTGGTCGATTTCGGCGGGTTTGGGAAGCTATCGGGGCAATTTCAGGCATAAAACAGTTAATGAGGTTTGGTAGTAAAACGCATTGTGGAAAAAAAAGTTTCAAAAAATTTGATTCAATGTGAAAAATTATTTCCTTTGTATGAAATATTAACTTTAAATCAAAAAATTATGGAAGAACAAAACACAAACACACAACCACAATCAAATTTATTGCCACCCGTACCCGGCGCAGTAGGATCGCTGGTTTTCAGCATTATTGCCCTAGTAGTTTGCTGGTATTTCTGGATTCCGATAGTGGGATTAATTCTGAATATCCTTTGCCTGATTTTTGCCATTATGGGTATGGGAAAAGGTAAAAAAGCCATGCTTGCTTTTGAAGGAGCTCCCGGACAATACAAACAAGGCTCATATAGCATTGCTAAAGTTGGAAAAATTTTAGGCCTTGTTGGAATCATTCTGAATGCAATATTTTTAATTATTGCTATCATTATGACTATTGTTGGTGGCGCTGCTCTGGCAAATATGTAAGATTATGTTTTTGTTAGTAAAAAGCCGCCTTTGGGCGGCTTTTTTTATCACCAACCTTTCATGTGCTCTTTCAAAGTTTCAAAAATTCCACCCTGCGGTTGAGCGCTTTGTTTGAGGGTGTGTCGTTAGGTGCGATCGCCTGCGATTCGCCGGCGCCATCTGTAACCAATCGATCACCTTTCACACCAAACGATTTTATCAATTCGGCTTTTACCGCAGCAGCACGCCGTTTCGAAAGGTCAAGGTTGGTGGCATCGGCGCCATCGCTGTCAGTATGACCCACTATCTTAACCTTTACATCAGGCACTTCATTCAGAACCGCGGCAATTTCTTTCAGGGTGCCGTACGATTCAGATTTAATTACATCCTTGTTCACATCGAAATAAATACCGTAGGAAACCAGTTTGCCTTCGGTTAACAACTTGTTGCGCATATCAGGCGCTGCATTGGTAATTTTTATGTTCGAAATATACGATCCGCATGAGGCGCCACGATACAGTTTAAAGCACATACGCTTTAATTTACATCCGTCGTAAATATTAGTGGGCAGATCTATCACTTTTGCACCTTCATGGTAAATGCGCACCCTGCGTCCCTGAACCCAAACAATCACATGGTTCACCTTTTCTTCTTTCACAAGGTTTTTGGTCGACGAGCCGGTTAGTTTCTCACTGGCCCCCTTCTTATAGCCCTTGGTATCCCATAGGGTTTTGGCTATTGTGATATGGATACCGCAAGTACCGGGGTCGCCATTCTTATCCATCTCGCTATGCGTATCTTCACCGAACAGCACCAGGTCGGCCGCATATCGCATAGCCCCTTTCTTGGGTATGATATCAAATTCAATAATAAAGTTTTTCGGAAAATCAATATCCTTCATAAACCAGTAGGTGCCTTCCGTACTGTTTAGATTAAACCAGTTTCCGGGAGCAATATTCAGGGTGTTCACCTCTCCCAGCACATCGGTGGTCCATAAGGCCGGGAAATCGCCCACGGCATCCTGGCTGAAATCTTCATACAGTATTACTTTATCGCCCGGAACAAAATCATAATTGGAAGTAGCCTCCAGGCCGGTTTTTTGCTGATCCTGCTGTGCAACCGTATGGTGAATAGCGCAGCATACCGTAAAAAGTGTAAAAATGCCGGATAAAAAAACTGTTTTCATAGTGTTTGTCATTTAGAGCAGGTCTGAAGATTTAATTTTAATTAAACAATAACTTCCCTGAAATGAAAAGAACCATTACTTCTATTCATGGAAATCCGATGGTAAATTTACAAAAAAAATTGTCAGAAGCTAAGAAAAATATTTCTCTATCCATTGATTTTTAATGCCCAAAGATAATCAATGACCACTAACCTGTCCTGAAAAGGAATGTCTTGCCCTAAAAAAGTGTCCCAAACAGGACACAGTGTCCCAATACGGACACCCATAACGGACACTTTTCTGAAACACCTTCCGGCAAGTATCATATTCTGTTGTACTTACAGTTTGGCATTAGGGTTGCTTATTATTTAAATGTTACAACAAAAGGTAACACGTTCTTTGATAAAATTGATTTCCGAAGGGGAAGGTATTCGGTTTGCGAATTGGTAACTATCACATATAGTGCTAAATAGTTCAGAAATGCAACATAGTAAGTTTCCGAAACGACAAAGCAAACTTCCGAAGAGGCAAAGCAAACAACCGAAGGGTCAAAGCAAACTTGCGAAGGATTAAAGCAAACAACCGAAGGGTTAAAGCAAACTTCCGAAGAGGTAAAGCAAACTTATGGTGCGGCAACATGAATGTAAGGAGATGGAAATCAGTATTATTTAATCTGCATGGGGTCTATTCCCCGCCGCTCTGCGGCGAAACATGTTGATCAACTGACGGGTTAACCCGTCAGTTACCATTGATACCACGCTGCTCTGCTGCGGGGTAGTTCATTTGAATGAACGAGGTATTCATCGTGGGATTACAATTTTAATAAAACAAACTAATTATAAACCCTAAAAAAACAAAACAAAATGAAAAAAGTTAAAATCAATTATGCGAAACTTACCCAAGCCGACTTCGATGAATTTCTGACCAATATGTTATTAAGTTTAACCGGAAATGCCAATTTCCCTGACCTGCCCGAAAGTTTGGTGGATATAGGCAACAAGCAAACCGAATGGCAGAAAGAACTCAATAAATCGAAAAATGGCGATCATCAGGCCACAAAAAATGCCGCTTTAATGGGTAATGAATTAATAAGCAAAGTGCGCAGGAATGGCAATTATATCAACAATGAGGCCGGCGGCGATGAGGCTAAGCTTCTTTCGAGCGGCTATTGGATGGTAAAGGACCGCGTGATTAATCCCAGGCCCGATATAAAGGTGGTGCAAGGCAAAAACTCGGGCAGCGGCAAAGTCGTAATCGAAGCCATACCGGGGGCCATTTGTTATCTGGTTGAAATGGCTCCCGATCCTTGTCCGCAGCCCGACAGCAAAGAATGGAATCGCCTGAAAATGTCTTCAAAAGCTAAGGTTCCGTTTTCGGGTCTGGAACCCCGCAGGCTGTATTGGGTTCGTTTTTGTTATCTGACAGCTTCCGGCGAGGCTGACTACTGCCAGCCCATATCGTTCAGCGTGGTGTAGCGCAAAAACTCATCTGGTGACTATCCTTTATCAGGTAATAAGTCGCCGCAGGAATAAAATATCAGGAACTCCCGAAGCTGGTAAAAAGGTTTCGGGAGTTTTTTTATTTTTATACCACAGAGGCAACACAGAGGCAACACAGAGGTAATGCACAGAGGAGCACAGAGGAGCACAGAGGTTTTTCAATATCAGTTTTTAGATCCGTTATTCTCTACGATCAACAACTTTCTTTCTGATAGTCTAAATGCCTAAAGCCTAAATGTCTGCAACGAATGACAACAAACCACCGTCGACCATTCTAAAATAAATCCCTACTTTTGCAAAAACATCCTCCCATGTCCTCTAAAAACACCTCCTTACTCTCCTTTCTCAGTGGTCTGCTCTCCCTTATGATCTGTTGGTTTTTCTGGATACCCGTTTATGGCATTATTCTTTGCATACTCTCCCTCATTCTATCCTTAGTGGCCATCATAACCGGCCGAAACATTCGCCGTATGCAACGTGCCACTCCCGGAAGCATAGCAGATGCTCTGCTGCGCAATGCCCGTTTTGGAAGAGTATTGGGCTATATTGGCATATTTATCTCCCTGATTTGTTTTATATTTGCCATACTTTTTACCAGATACTTAAAATATTTAATCCAATAGATCATGGAAACATTACATGAATCCCCGACCCAAAAAGAATTTCTTCCCGAAGCCGCCAATGCTTTAACACTTAGCATTTGGGGCAATGCCCTGAGTTTGCTTTTTTTGATCCCCTTTCTGGGAATATTGTGTTGCATAGCCGGCATTATCATCAGCATTTTTGGCATGAAAAAAGGTAAAAGCGGCATGGATATCTGGAAAAACGATAAGAAAAGATATCATGGAGGCTCTTTTGCCAAAACCCTGGTGGCATTTATCCTCGGCATTGTGGGCATAGTGCAGGGCGCCATACTTACGATTTATGGATTGATATTTACCATTGCCATTTCGGCTGCCATATTCGAAAACCTTTGATTCTTTTTATTTATTCATTATTTTTTTTCTGATGGAATAACCATTCCATTGAAAGGTAACACAAAACACAAAAGCCATGGAAACAATTAACGAAACCCTCCCCGAAAAAGAATTTTTACCCGAAGCCGGCAACGCATTAAGGCTTAGCATTTGGGGCAATGCCCTCAGCTTTCTTTATATGATACCTGTTGTCGGATTTTTTGCATGTGTGGCAGGAATCATACTCAGTATTATCGGACTCCGCAAAGGCCGCGCCGGCATGGACGAATGGAAAGTCAATAAGGCTAAATATCATGGCGGTTCGTTTGCCAAAACCCTGATAGCTTTTATTCTCGGTATTGTAGGCATAGTGCAGGGTGCCATCCTTGCAATCTATTCGGTTGTTTTTTCTTATATCATCCTCGACGGAGGCTTTGACCGCATGTTCCAACACATGTTTTAATCCAAATTAATCATTAGGAATGAAATGAACTAATGATGAATACGTGGGCGTGAGGGAAGCATCTGGATGAAACCTGTAGTCAACCGACCAACGGATTTCTGATCTGATGCTTTAGTTGGCCTGTCCCTTAACGAACTTGATCACAAGGTGTCGGGATACAATTTACATTGCCGATTACCATTATACTAACCCAATAGTCTCTATTTTTCCGCCATGGGAATCTTCTGATGTGGAATTTGGGTTCAATACTGCATACCAGCAAAGGTTAAAAAAACCATTCAGAGAGAATGGTTTTTTTTAGGGGATTTATAGAACGAAAAACATAATTTATCGTATTACGTCATTATAAAATACAATTTGGTCATCATTTTTTTTCAAAATAGTTTGGAAAACAAAAAGAGATGTACTATCTTTACGCCCGATTTGGAACATTGTTTATTATCAAAATAAAAAGTCATGAAAATACGATTACTTCTTAGTTGCACAATACTGGCGCTTTCAGCCTCAGTAAGCCATAAGACATTTGCTGTTTCGGCCTATCCTTATCCTTTTCAATACACCCAGCCCGATGGTTCGGTAATAACCATACAACTTAAAGGCGACGAAAAAGTGCATTGGGCCGTAACCATGGATGGATATTCGCTGTTAAACAACGGTCAGGAAGGCTGGGAATACGCTCAATTAAACAACAAAGGCGACCTGGTTTGCTCTGGAATCCAGGCCCGTGAAGAGGCAACCCGAACCCTTGCCGAAATAACCTTTTTGCAGAATATTCCTAAAAACCTTACCTTTAGTGTAAGCCAGATAACCATACTCAACTCGTATTGGGATCAGATCTCCAATCCGAAAAGCACCCTTAAAGCATTTACACCCACAGGCAATAAAAACCTGGTGATGATATTGGTGGCCTTTACCGATAAAGCTTTTACAAAAACCCAGGCCGATTTTAACAACCTGATGAACCAGATAGGATATAATCTGAATGGCGCTGCTGGTAGCGTAAAAGATTACTACCTCGAGGCCTCGTATAATCAGTTCAATATAACCACCACGGTGGTCGGCCCTTACACGGTTTCGCAACCCATGGCCTATTACGGAGCCAACACAGGCGGACAGGGCACTGATACCAATCCGCGGGCGCTTATTTCCGAAGCTATAAACCTGGCCGATCCCAATGTAAACTTTGCAAATTTCGATAATGATAACGATGGCACAGTCGACGGAGTTTATGTGATATATGCCGGTTATGGCGAAGAGGCCGGCGCACCAACCAACACTATTTGGGCGCATGCCTGGTCGCTGGCCACGCCGGTGATCAAAGACGGGGTTTCACTTTCAAAATATTCATGTTCATCTGAACTGCGCGGAACCAGCGGAACCTTAATAACGACTATTGGTGTGATTTGTCACGAATTTGGTCATGTCTGCGGTTCGGCCGATTATTACGATACCGACTATGCTACCAACGGCAGCTATGACGGCACCGGAAGTTGGGATGTAATGGCGAATGGTTCGTGGAACGGCAATCCTGCCGGCAGCAGACCACCTCATTTTAATCCCTATGTTAAAACACAGTTCAACTGGGTAACACCTGTTCTGCTAACTTCAGCCGTTTCGTTAACCATAAATGATATTTCGTCGAATGCCCAGATCTACAAATACAATACAACCACTGCCAACGAATATTTTTTAATGGAGAACCGTCAGCAAACAGGCTTTAATACCAATGTGCCGGGCCATGGATTGATGGTGTATCATTATAGTCAGGCAAAGTTTACTTCCTACGGAAACAGAACCTCTCAGCAAGGCATGTACCCGGTTTGTGCCAATGCGGAAGGAAATCCAACCACCACTTATGGCATCATCAATGGCACGGGATGTCCTTTTCCGGGGAGCAGTAATGTTACCTTTTTCGGAGATGCCACCACGCCACATTCCCATTCATGGGCCGGAGCCAATACCAATGGCGACCTGCTGGGGATAGCAGAAAATACTTCCACCAAAGTAATTACTTTATGTTTTATGAATTGCCCCGGTGCTAACCCAGTTTCAAATGTTGTGGCAACTCCTGTCAGCAACACCCGCATCGATCTTTCCTGGACAAAAAATACAGCCAACAATGATGTGATAGTGGCATATAATACCAATAACACTTTTGGCACCCCCGCCGATGGCGTTTCATATAATTCGGGAAACACCTTATCAGGAGGGGGTACCATCATTTATTCCGGGGGAGCTTCATCATTCAGTAGCACCGGCCTTTTGGGAAACACTATGTATTATTATAAAGTATGGTCGGTTTCTTCTGCAACTAATTATTCGCCCGGCATAGCAATTAGCGCAACGACTTATTGCAATACGATAACAAATTTCCCCTGGACCGAAAATTTCGAGAATGGAGGCAATATTCCCCTATGCTGGACCCAGGAACAGGTGAACAATTCAGGTGTCAACTGGATCTTTATGGCAGGAAGCGGGACAGGCATTCCGTCAACAACTCATGGAGGAGCTTATAATGCAACCTTTAAAGATGCTTCAACCGCCGAAAATAAGACAAAACTTATCACCCCGCCAATGGATTTGACAGGAGTAGTATCTCCCACCCTAACTTTTTGGCATACCCAGGCGCTTTGGTCGCCTGATCAGGATCAATTAACGGTATATTACAAAACCTCTTCGGGAGGCACATGGACCTTTCTGGTTAACTATGATGCAAGTGTTACCGTTTGGACCCAAAGAACCATTTCCTTACCCAATCCCTCATCTGATTATTATATTGCCTTTGAAGGAAATGCTAAATACGGTCATGGAGTTTGTCTGGACGATGTGGCAGTTTCAGGAACGGTTTCGGCTTCTATTACCACAGGGACCATCAGCGGAAGTCCGTTTTGTGCAGGCGCTGCAGTAATTGTTCCGTTTACCATTTCGGGCAGTTACATTTCGGGTAATATTTTTACAGCCCAGCTTTCAAATGCTTCAGGAAACTTTACCACACCGGTAAATATCGGAACATTAACGGGGACTGTTGCAGGAACCATCAATGCATCCATCCCAACCGCTGCTGTCACCGGCACGGGATACAAGATAAGGGTAGTAAGTTCAACTCCGGCTATCACTGGGGTTGCCAATACAGTTAACCTCACAGTTAATGCCACTGCCATTCCGACAGGATCTGTTTCTCAGAATTTGTGCCCGGCAGCTACCATTGCGAATCTGCAGGCTACCGGTACCAATATTCAATGGTATGCAAGCCCAACGGGAGGTACAGCCTTAGCTCTGGCTACTTTGATCGTAAACGGAAATCATTACTATGCCAGTCAGACCGTAAGCGGTTGCGAAAGTCCCGGACGTCTTGATGTAACGGTGGCAGTTGTTAATCAATGGAACGGAAATACAAACTGTGATTGGGATGTAGCTCCCAACTGGAGTTGTAATGCTGTTCCCACGGCCGTAAGCGATGTAATCATTCCAACAGGCATAACCAATATGCCTCATATTACAGCCCTTCCGTCAAATCCGGCCATATGCCGAAACATTACCATTCAGAATGGGGCACTACTGACCATTGATATCGGAAAATCGCTCACTATTGAAGGCGACCTTATGCTGAATGGCCCGCAAGCATTAATTATTAAATCAGATAATAATGGCGTTGGCTCAATCATTACAAAAGGGAATATTTCATACCAAAACAGCGGTAGTGTTAAAGTTGAAAGGTGGGTAAGTAGCTCTTACCCGGGAAGTGATAATCATTGGGAGTATCTTTCTTCACCTGTTGCTGATGCATCTTCATCCATATTTACAGCTCCTAACAGAAGTTTGTGGTGGGCCAATGAAACCATAAACAATTGGGCCACCATTTCGAATGCCAGTCCCGTGAATTTAACGGTAATGAAAGGTTATAGCAGAAAATATGTTCAGAGCGAAGGAGACGGTGATATGGTTAAGAACTTTATTGGTTCACTCAACACGGGTCCGCTTTCTGTTTCGCTGACAAGAACTGAAAATGCACCATCAACAGGGCATGGCTGGAATCTGGTGGGCAATCCTTATCCTGGTCCGATTGATTGGGATGCATCAGGCTGGACCAAAACCAATGTGTTGAATGCGATCTATTTCCGCCACAACGGAAATATTTGCTCATACATTGACGGAATTGGCACAGGATCACCTGTTGCAACAAGCATAATTCCGGCCATGCAGGCGTTCTGGGTAAGAGTTCCCGATGGTTTTTCAACAGGAACCCTGAGTTGTAACAATAATGTCAGGGTTCATAACCCAACTCAGGTTTACAAAACACTTCAAAATGATAATACCCTGCACTTATTCGTGATGAACCATGCTAATAGTTATACAGATGACACCTATGTAAGGTTTAAGGATTACGCAAGCGATACTTTCGACGGATCTTATGATGCCTTTAAAATATTTGCCCCCGACACCTTATATCCACAGTTGTATACAATATTGAATGGTTCGGATTTCATTTCAATCAACACTTTCAATACTCTTACAGGCGAAAAATTAGTTCCATTAGGATTTAAATCGACGGTTTCAGGCCAATTTACTATAACCGCCGATATGGTCTCGACCTTTAATGGTGAGGGCCATACAGTGTATCTTGAAGATCTGCTCAACGGAAATATTCAGGATTTGGCTGATAATAACAGTTATGTTTTCAGTTCTTCCCCATGCAATAATACCAGTAGGTTTATGCTGCATTTTAATCCGACCATAACGGGTATCACGCCAACTGCCTCCGGAACAGTACATATTTATACCAACGAAGACGGAATTCAAATTACCGCCAATGAAAATCTGAATGGAGAATTAATTATTTACGATCTGTTAGGTCAGATAATTTTCCATCGTACAATTTCCGGAACTACTTCAGTATCATTCAGTTCTGAAAATAAAGGTTCGGTTTTTATAGTTAAATATTGCGGACAAGAGCAATGTACAATTAAGAAGGTTTTTCTAAAATAGTAATGATAAAAAAATGATTAATAAAAAAGCTGCTTTGTAAAAGCAGCTTTTTTTCTTCGGTCTTCGGTCTCCCGACTTCCGTTTTATTCCAAGCTTCCCACCACTTTTTCCACTTCATGCAGAATTTCGCACGAAGCCACGAGGTCTTTCATTTTATTATGATCGGGATACAAGGGACGATCGATATCAAGATATTCCACGTGTTTGCGGATACAATCCTTGGCCGCTTTGGTTCCATCGCCGAGTTTGTATTTCTCGTCATCGAATTTCTCTCGCAGATCAAGGGCTTGTGAAGCAGCCATATACTCGATTCCTAAAATTCCGTAAGCATTGTCCATGATCTGCAGGTTTTTCAACACTCCGTTCATGCCCATAGAAACGAAATCTTCCTGGTCGGCGGCCGCCGGGATAGATTGAACGCATGAGGGCATCGAAAGAATTCTCTGTTCCACTATCTGCATGTCGGCCGTATATTGGCTCAGCATCAACCCCGAGAACATGCCGGCACCTTTGGTAAGGAAAGGTGGCAGGCCCACGCTCAAAGCGGGATTGTTCAGGCGGTTCATTCTGCGTTCCGACAACACGCACACCATGGTAACCACTGCACCCACCATATCCATTGGGACAGAAACAGGACATCCCTGGAAATTTGCGCCCGAAAGCTGCAGGTTTTCTTCTGCAAAGAAAATAGGATTATCGGCCACCCCATTCAGTTCAATTTCCACCTGCGAGCGTGCCCATTTGATCTGATCGTGAGCCGAACCTATCACCTGTGGAGTCGAACGCATAGAATACGCATCCTGAACCTTCACCTTGATCTTGTTGGTCGCCAGGTCGCCGTTCTGAGTCACCTTGCGGATAGCGGCTGCACTTCTCACACCACCCGCGAATCCGCGAACTTCAAGTAATTTGTGGTTATAAGGTTTCAGGTTGGCTTTCAAAGCTTCCAGCGACATGGCGCAGGCAATTTCGGCCTGTTTCAGGAAATTGTTCACGTCGTGTAATATCAGGCATGAAATCCCGGTGATGCAGTTCGAACCGTTGATAGCAGCCAGGCCGTCGCGGGCCATCAATCCCGGAACAGGTATATTGGCTTTTTCCATAGCCACTTTGCCTTCCAGCAATTCGCCTTTATAGTAGGCATGTCCTTCGCCCATCAGCAACAAGGCAATTTGCGACATAGGGGCCAGGTCGCCGCAGGCGCCCACCGAACCTTTTTTACAAACCATAGGAGTAACGCCTTTGTTCAGCATATCCACATAGGTTTGGGTAATCTCGGGGCGGCAGCCCGAATTGCCGTGGGCATGCACATTGATACGGCTCAGCATGGCCGCGCGTACATGTTCGATAGGCATGGGTTCGCCAATGCCGGCGGCATGATTATAAATTAAGTATTTCTGAAAATCCTGCACCTGGTCGTCGTTCAGAACGATTTCAGAAAACTCGCCTATACCGGTGTTGATGCCATACATGATCTCATGATTTTCGAGTTTTTTCTCGAGCATCGCACGACATTTCTGAATTCTTACGACTGCATCGGGGTGCAATTCTATTTTTTGATTATTACGGGCAACGTTTACAACGTCCTCGATGGTTAAATTATTTCCTGTTACAATAAGTGTATTCATTTTATTTATGATTTAATACTCGTCCGTCAACCGACGGATTTGTGATTTTAATAATTAATTAATGATTTAAATAGGGTGGAGGTAAATCCACAATATGCAATGGCAATAAAACTAAAGAGGGGTTCTAAAAATTAGATTTTTCGAGGCAGACAAGATTTTTAAAAGCGGAGTTTACATTAGTAAATGAGCATTTTAAAAATTGGAGGCCAACGATGAAAAAGCAATTTTTAGAATTCCCGAAAAGCAGAGTCCGCTGCGGTTGATCTTAATCTTGAATTTCAGAAGCCAGTTATTCATATTGTAAAGAAAAGTACAAGTGAATTTTGCCTCAAATGTACTATTTTTTTAGTTCATTGATCATTTCGTTCACAGAGATTTTTTTCTCTTCGCCCGATGCCATGTTTTTCAGTTTGAAACAATTTTCGCTCATTTCCTCACTTCCGGCCATGGCTACAAAAGGGATCATGCGGCTGTCGGCATACGAAAATTGTTTTTTCAGTTTGGTGGCATCCGGATACAGTTCGGAAGCTATGCCTGCCTCACGGAATTTCGCCAGGGCCTCCAAGGCATATTTCTCCTCCACGGTCCCGAAGTTCACAAACAGCAGTTTGGTCGAAATATTGGTTTCTGACGGGAACAATTTAAGTTCATTCATCACATCGTATATCCTGTCGGCTCCGAACGAAACCCCCACGCCCGATACTCCCGGCAAACCGAATATGCTCGTCAGGTCGTCGTATCGGCCGCCTCCGCAAATGCTGCCCATGGCAACATCGTTGGCTTTTACCTCGATAATGGCGCCTGTATAATAGTTGAGGCCGCGGGCCAGGGTTAGGTCAAGTTCAACGGTGGTGGCAAGTGAAATGTTTTTGAGATAATCAAAGATGCCGTCGATTTCCTCAATTCCTTTTCTGCCCGTTTCTGTATTACCGATTATGGAACTGATCTTGCCGGTCTTTTCAGCATTATTCCCGCTCAGTTGCAATATGGGTTGCAGTTTTTCGATGGCACTTTTTGAAAGGCCCTTGCTCTCCAGTTCCTGGTTAACTTTATCTATCCCTATCTTATCGATCTTGTCGATGGCAACCGTGATGTCGATGATTTTTTCAGGCTCGCCAATGATCTCAGCGATACCGCTTAATATCTTGCGGTTATTGATCTTTATGGTGATCTTCAATCCGAGTTTCTGAAATACCTTATCAATGATCTGTATCAACTCCACCTCGTTCAACAGCGAATTGCTGCCTATCACATCCACATCGCACTGGTAAAACTCGCGGTAACGCCCTTTCTGGGGACGGTCGGCCCGCCAAACGGGTTGTATCTGATAACGCTTGAATGGAAAAGTAATGTCATTGCGGTTCTGAACCACATAACGCGCGAAAGGCACAGTCAGATCGTAGCGTAAGGCTTTTTCGCACATGCGTGCTGCCAGCTTTGCCGTACTGAAGTTCTGGACATCATCGCTGGATATGCCCTCCAGGAAATTACCCGAATTCAGTATTTTAAAGATCAGGCGGTCGCCCTCTTCACCATATTTTCCGGCCAGTGTGCTCAGGTTTTCCATGGCCGGCGTTTCAATAGGCTGATAGCCGTAAAGCCGGAATACCTCTTCCACCGTATTGAAAATATACTTGCGGCGTATCATCTCGGTTGGGGAGAAATCACGTGTGCCTTTAGGTATGGAAACATTGGAAGCCATGAAAAATTTTTTGTAAAAGTAGAAAAAAAATGTGAATTATCTGTTCAGTAGCTCTTTCATCATCTGCGGATCATCGGTCATGATACCGTCGGCGCCGTTTGCTATCATTTTTTGAATTCTTTTGGGATGGTTCACCGTCCATACGAAAACTGTTTTATTTAGGGCGTGTATCTTTTCTATGGTTCTTTTTCCGGCAAAGCGCTGATAAATATTGATCCCCGACAGGAAACTCATTTCCGCATTGTTTTTGATCTTTTCGATATTGGGTTTTACAAAAAGCAAAGCGGTATTGATTTGAGCATCCATTTGATGAACCTTCAGCACCGACTGATAACTGAACGACTGCACCACACACCAGGCCCAGGCCTTATGTTTTTGGATAAGCCTAACCACATCCTTTTCTATTTCTCCCGATTTATCAGGATTTTTAATTTCGATAAGCAGATTGCATTTTCCTGCTATCAATGCAAGTGTTTCGTCAAGGGTTGGCACCTTTTCCCCTGCAAATTTGTCTGAAAATTTACATCCTGCATCGAAGCTTCTGAGCTTTTCAAATGATATCTTATCAATGGCGCCCTTGCCGTTTGTGGTCCTGTCCAGAGTATTATCATGTATTACCACCGTGACCTTATCGCTGGTTTGATGCACATCAATTTCTATCCATGCCGCACCTATCTGTAATGCATTTCTAAATGCAGCCAGTGTATTCTCGGGCGCCAGCAGGCTTCCACCTCTATGGGCTACAATGGCGGTTTTATTTGCTGTCAGTTTTTGAGGACTATTTTGCGAAGAAACTCGGTTCATAAAGATCAGGCAAATTAAGATCAGTAAATAACGCATTTCAGTGATGGCTGCTAAGTTCAATCAGTCTATTCAGATAATCCTCCACTCCCTCACTTCCTTCTTCGGGAGCCCAGGTGGCAAATTGTTTGACAGTAGCAGGCAGATAAGGTCCTTCTTTTACTTCGTATGCCACGGTATCCTTTGCAAGCGAAATGATGGTATGAAAAACACCCGGTCCTATTTCGGCACCATAGTCTTCTAAGATCGGATCCAGAATATAGCTTTCAGTAATGTTGCCGTCATCCGAAAATTCAAGTACCATAGCTTTTCCTGATAACAAAAGGAAGACCTCATTCTTATCGGGATTTTCATGCTTATGCGGGCGTATATAGGTTCCGGGTTCAATGACATTAAGCATCCTTTGCACTATGGCACTTTCATCCTGATGAAAATTGTAATTCATACGCTTTCGCGGTGATTGATGCGCTTTTGCGATGGCAAAATCAATGATTTTCCGGTCGATTCTGATCATCCTTAGAATTTTACGTTTTTAAAATTCTCGAGCCATTTGTGGGTTTCTGTTGGAACAAAAGTTCTGAGTTTAGCGATCAGGTCATTCTCCTCGTTGCTCACAAAAAAGAGTTCCTTATGCTCCAGTCGTATAAATCTCTCCTGCACAAAATGATCGATAAGCTCGAACATTTTATCGTAATATCCTTCAATATTAAAAACACCAATAGGTTTCTTTATGATGCCAAGCTGGTTTAGGGTAAGCATCTCAAAAAATTCATCCAGAGTTCCGAAACCCCCGGGAAGAATCAGGTAAGCATCCGAAAGTTTATCGATCAGGGTTTTCCGCTCACTCATCGATTCAACGATGTGTGTCTGAGTGATATGTTTATGCGCTACCTCCACATCCACGAGTCTCTGAGGAATAACACCAATTACGGTTCCGTTCTCTTCCAGCATGCTGTCGGCCAATATTCCCATCAACCCAACGTTACCTGATCCGTATACCAGTGAAAAATCGTTTTGAACAAAAAGTTTGCCCAGCTGATGTGTTTTGGTCCTGTAAATTTCACGGTTTCCGGAAGCTGATCCGCAGAATACGGCTATATTTTTCATTATACTTTCTTTAGGTTGCAAAAGTAATCAAAATTGAAAGACAGCTATTATACCACCTTAACAATGCAAAGAATGACAGCTAATGACTATTAATGACAATATATGACTACGAATCTCCACTTTTAACTTAATCAAAATCTTCCTTACCTTTGCAGGCCATGAAACATTCCACCGGATATCAGTATTTTAAGCTCGGAAACGGGATACGCATCGTTTACAGTTACAGCAATTCGCTCATTGTTCATTTAGGTCTGTTCATCAATACAGGTAGCCGTGATGAAACTCCCAAACAGCATGGTATGGCTCATTTTATCGAACATGTTATCTTTAAGGGTACGGCCAAAAGGAAATCTTACCAGATCTTTAATTGTATTGAAAATGTTGGCGGTGAGTTGAATGCTTTCACCACCAAAGAAGATACCTGCATCCACGCCTCTTTCCTCAATGAATATTTCGAGCGCTCAGCAGAACTAATAGCTGATGTGATCTTCAATTCTGTTTTTCCTGAAAAGGAATTGAAAAAGGAGAAGGAGATCATTGTCGATGAGATATTTTATTACAAGGATATCCCCGAAGAAACCATCTTTGAGGATTTTGAAGAACTGCTGTTTGCCAGGCATCCTTTAGGTCGAAACATATTGGGAAAGCAAAATATCATTCAAAAGTTTACCAAAGTCGATATCGAACGCTTTATCAATAAGAATTACCGTACTGATCGCATGGTCTTAAGCATTGTAGGCGATCTGGATGTAGGGAACATGATTAAGATCCTAAAACAGCACTTTGATAGGGAGATGCCTTATAATAAGGAACCCGTTAAACGTAAATCATTCAATAATTATATGCCGGTTCAGAAGGTTCTTAAAAAAGAAATTTTCCAGAGTCATTGCATCATGGGCAATATTGCCTATTCCTATAACAGCCAACGGAAACTAGGACTTACCTTGCTCAATAATTTGCTCGGAGGCCCCTCTTCCAATGCCACATTGAATATGTCAATTCGCGAAAAACACGGATTGTCTTATAATATTGAGTCGAATTACGCACCTTATCAGGATAGCGGTATTTTCAGTATCTATGTGAGCTCGGATAACGAAGCCATGGATAAAGTAATGTCATTGATCTTCGCTGAGCTTAAAAAATTAAGGGAGCGTAAAATGAGTTCACTTCAACTCTCCCGGGCAAAACTGCAGTTGGCTGGTAACTTGGCTTTGGCTTATGAATCAAAGATCGCTGAAATGCTCTCCATTGGGAAAACCTATCTTATTTTCGATAAGGTGGAAACTATAGCAGAAATAAATAAAAAAATTGAGAAGATCACTACTGACGAATTATTCGAAATAGCTAATGAAATTTTCGATACCAATCGTTTCACACAATTAATTTACGAGGCCAATGGATCTTATAAATCAGAGGATATATGATTATGCTGAACAGCATTCGAAGCCTATAGACGATATTCTTTTGCAACTTCACCGCGAAACTCATCTGAAAGTAATGAATCCTATCATGCTAACAGGATTCTTACAAGGCAAACTGCTACAATCTTTCAGCGAAATGCTGAAGCCGAAAATGGTTTTAGAGATCGGAACTTTTACCGGCTATTCCGCCATTTGTTTTGCAAGAGGATTACAGCATGGTGCCAGATTGCATACCATAGAAAAGGACCCAGAACTGGAGACCATTTGCCGCAAGTATTTTAAGCTATCCGGAATGTCCGATAAGATTGAATTGCATATTGAGGATGCACTGGAACTGATTCCCTCAATGGACTATGCATTTGATCTGGTATATATCGATTGTGATAAGGAAGTCTATTCAGATGTTTACGAACTTGTCATCGATAAAGTGGTAAAAGGCGGTTTTATAATTGCCGATAATGTGCTTTGGCACGGCAAGGTTTTCGATGAACCGAATTTATCTGACAGAGAAACTAAGGCCATTATGCAATTTAATGAAAAAGTCAGAAAAGACAAAAGGGTAGACAATTTCTTGTTACCCCTTCGTGATGGATTAATGATAATTAAAAAACTCTGATCATCTCAGCAGGTTGATAGTTCCCTGCAAACTATATTCCTTTTTGTCATAACCAACGGCATCAATAATATAGAAATAGGTTCCGTCTGCACATCTTCCTTCGCTTTTGCTTGTCCCGTCCCAAATAGGTTTCTTAGCCTGAACATCTGCAAAATCAGTTGCGTTAAGATTATATATCTTTTTACCCCAGCGATTAAAAATATCCATATTGATGGTCTTTATTCCTTGTACATCAATCGTAAAAATATCATTTATACCATCTCCGTTGGGAGTAAAAACATTGGGAATGGTCATGCTCGAAGGTTGGATCACGACTACAACAACCGAATAAGTACTGATACAATTATTGGGTGCCCCGCTCGAAACGGTGAGAGTTACTGTATAATTACCCATGGATGGATAATCATGTGTGGGATTCAAGTCAGTACTAACAGGGGTTCCGTCACCAAAATCCCAGGAATAGGTCACTGCCCCTGTGGTACCCGTTGAGTTGAAACTTATGGTAAATGGAACATATCCTTCAGGGGGGCTCGGGTCGGTTGTAAAAAAGGCATATATCGAAGTAGCAGTGCCTATTGTTGCTGTTTCGGTGAGATGACAATTACTAGGGGAATAGGTAACCGTTACGGTATAGTCTCCGGTACATAAATTCGAAAGATTTTGTCCGAATTGAATAGGGAGTGTGTTCCATTGATAGTTTACCGGGGGATCATAATTTCCGGTCAATTGAGTTGCTATTTGTCCGTTACAACTACCATAGCAGGTTTCATCGGTTGGTGATAAGCTTAAAGTAATTTGTGGAGGACTATCAAGTATCACAAAGTTAGTTGTTGAACAACCGATATCGTCAGTCACAGTAACAAAATATGTCCCGGCTGCAAGGTTACTGGTTGTTGGTGTAACATCATTTGTTGGTGACCAGATATAAGAATAAGGAGGCAGACCATTGGCTGCTGTAACAGTAGCCGAGCCATCAGTATATCCGTAACATGATATTGAATCCACATTGGTTATAGTTGTGGAAAGGTTGCTGATACTCACTTTTACGCTATCAACTGCAAAATAATTACAGGCATCTGATACCGTAACATAGTAAACAGTGGGTGTAGGTGGGTTTACATTCACACTCGCAGTATTCCCTGCACTGTTGCTCCATGAATAGGAAAGAGGATCAAACCCGCCGGTAGCATTTACATTAATATTCGCATCCTGCCCGTTGCAGCTATGCACATCGGGAGTAGTACTGGTTTGTATAGGTGTATAATCTTTAATCAGGATACGTATCGTATCAATGGTTCCGCAGACTGTATTCACATAAGCTATTTTCACAGTTTCGGTAGGTTCGGCTAAACCGTCTGAAATGGGAGCAATAATAAAAAAAGCTGAATCCTGTCCGGCAGGAATAATAAGACTGTCAGGAACATTAGGATAATCAACACCTTCAATTGCTGTCCCCAAAATGGTGTAATGTATAACCAGTGGTGCAACGGCAGGGTGACCTAATTTAAAATTCACGAGGGCATCATTACATCCTTCTATGGTAACCGTATCAATATTGGAAGAATAGGAAATATTGTAAGATAATCCGTTTGATGAAAAACTATTGGCTTCCAGAAAAACTCCTGAATCGTAAATATGGTCGCCGGCATCTCCAATAGCAATCTTAATATGATATTGCTGACAAGGGACAACTTTTACCCAAGCAGTTAAAACGGTAGTGAACCCATCATAAACAATAGTTGTTCCTGAACCGTTGTTAATATAATATTGTGAATAACTCCCGGCGTTTACATTATTAATTGTTACTGGTAAAGTTGTTCCTGGAATACGGGCAATATTATAATTGGTATAGTTTCCTCCACTTGGATTTGGACCTGTCACAAAAAATCCAAAAACATCATTGTAACTTGTACCAACAAATTCGGGATATTCTTCCGATCCAAATACATAACGAAATCGTAATGTGTCTGAAATGGGGTTGAAATCGAATTGCAGAACCGATGCGTCATAAACGGTATATGTTGGAATCAGACTTTGTAATTGTGGATCACCACCCATTCCATTATCAGTTGAGGCAAAATTTCCTCCGGGCGAACCTATTGGTGGTGTTCCGTTTACCAAACCTGTAGAAATAATAATTCCGCTACTAAGACCTAAATTTGTTGTATTTCCATTAGTAAATTGTCCAATAGAACCACTGGCTCCTGAATAGGTAATATTTGTCACTGTTACTCCTGTCCCCACCAGCACATTCTGAACAAGTTGTTGAGCATTCAGGGTGGTCGAAACATTTAGTTGAGAATAAGTACTAAATGAAATAAAAGTAACAAGAATCATTGTACAGATGAATCCAGTTAGTAAGGTCGATATTTTTTTCATAAACAGGTATTATATTTTACAAATATAAGGACAAATGTTAATCTAAAATGGTTGCTTCAGGCTATAAAATTAATACTTTTGTCATAAATAACAAAAAATTATTGCCCTTGAATAATTTTACCGATTACATTTCAAACAATTTTGTGCTGGCACTCGCGCCTATGGAGGATATTACCGACAGCGCTTTCCGGCAAATATGCAAATCATATGGGGCAGACCTACTAGTTACCGAATTTATTGCTGCTGATGGATTGATAAGGGAATCGGAAAAAAGCCGCAGAAAACTTAATTTTCTGGAAACGGAAAGACCTTTGGGGATTCAGATCTTTGGCAACAATGTTGAATCAGTAGTTGCAGCTATTAAGATTGCTGAAGAAGCCGGACCGGATTTTATCGATCTGAACTTTGGTTGTCCTGTGAAGAAAGTGGTAGATAAGGGTGGAGGTGCTGCATTGCTCAAAGACATCCCCAAAATGATTCATATCACTTCAGAAGTTGTCAAATCAACTCATATTCCTGTGACAGTCAAAACCCGCCTTGGCTGGGATGAAAAAAGTATGGTGATATATGATCTTGCAGAACAGCTTCAGGATGCAGGTATAGCTATGTTAACCATACATGGCCGGACTAAATCGCAAATGTATAAGGGAGAAGCAAACTGGACACCCATTGGTGAGGTAAAGAATAATCCACGCATTCGTATTCCAATCATTGGTAATGGTGATATTGATTCGCCTGAAATAGCCCTTGAAATGAAGAATAAATACGGGGTAAATGGGATTATGATTGGAAGGGCAGCCATAGGGAATCCCTGGATATTCCGGGATATAAAAGAGTATTTGAATTCAGGTAAGACACCCCACCCTGTTTCTATTCAGGAACGCATTGAGGTTGTCACCCGGCAAATATCAAGGTCAATAAATAATAAGGGAGAGCGGCTTGCTATTTTGGAGACCCGTAAACACTACAGTGGTATTTTTCGTGCATTGCCCGATTTTAAGCCCTTTCGTATGAAACTGGTGGTGGCAGAGAACAAGGAAGAGGTTTTTAGTATTTTTAAAGAGATCGGGACTTTTTATTCCGGTGAAAAGGGACTGTAAAACTTCTATGTTGTATTCTCTTAGTTACTAGTAGTATTTAATAATTCCAACTTTCCGTTATCAAAAAAACTACTCACATCCATTCCCTTGGGCAGGAAAAGTGTTTTCATCCCTAATGCAGCAGCAGGGGGAAGGTTTTGTTCCGAATCATCTATAAAAAGGGTTTCTTCCGGCTGAAGGCCATTCTCTTTTATTACCATTTCAAAAAACTCACTATCGGGTTTTCGCATATTCACCTCAAAACTTAAATAAACTTTTTCAAACAGTTCTGAAAGGTCTTTATAACCATATTTTTGTTGTAGTTCATGTATATATTCCGGGTAATGTATAATATTGGTATTACTTAGCAGGAATATTCTGTATTGTTTTCTGATATTTTCAAGTAACCGTATGCGGTGTTCCGGTATGCCAATCAGAATAGCGTTCCATGCTTTTATTACTTGTTGTTTACTCACCTTTGAAGGGAGATACTTTTTCATTGCCCCACAAAACTCATCAACACTTATGGTTCCTTTATCCAGTTCGTCAAAAATGTCCGATTGACTTGATTGAGAATATACCTCATCAAAGTTTTCAGCTCCCAGCTTTACAAATGCGTCAATGCTTAACCAGAAATCGATATCTATGATCACACCACCGAAATCGAATATAATATTTTTTATGCTGTTTAACTCCCTCATGCATTTTTATTTGGTCATTTGACTGCAAAGATGTAAATTTGCCTGCTTTTTTACGGTATAAAAATCGTTAAAAATGCAATGGGTCCTATAGCTCAGTCGGTTAGAGCACCTGACTCATAATCAGGTGGTCCCAGGTTCAAGTCCTGGTGGGACCACAAAAAAGATCAGCAAAAATCTCTGCAAATTAATTATTTACAGGGATTTTTTTTTCAGATGGAAGATTCGAAATTTGCGATTTTATTTGCATCAATTGCGCAATTAATTCATATTTCAGGATAAATTTCTCCTGATATCCATCCTGAATTTCGATCAATCTCTTGTAATTTTTATAATAAATCACTCCGATCCACTTTCGGCCCTACCGCAATTAACATTTTTTAACATTTTAAAGTTTTTACAAAAAAAACTCATGCATTCTGCATTTGATTTGGATTATTAAATAATACAATTAAGATAGAGGTGGTACATAAAATCATAAAAACATGTTGAAATAAAAATTAATTCGAATAAACATTGACTTGTCTTATTTTTTGTTGTATTTTTGTTTCGTTTTTAATTATAATTAATTTATAAAATGATTAAAACACCACAAACAAGATTAAAACGATTATAAAATAAATTAATTAAGGGAAAACCAAAAAGATAATGATATGAAAAAGTTAATCCTACTCACAGCAATTTGTTTATCAGTATTAGTTGGCTGCCAGAAATCTGGTTACAATTGCCAGCAAAAGATAACCACAAGTATGGTTCCTGATTCAGCTGGATTTCCACAAATCCAATATTCCGAATTTCAGTTAAAGGGTAGTACCCAATGCATTGTTGGTACATCGAGCGTGGAAACACCATTAGACAGGAACAGGGTAAAAGTAATTACCTACGAAACAACTTGCGAATAACCATCCGGGCTGTTTTTAATGATTCGCTTCTACCAGGTGTCATATTCAAATAAATATGATTCTACTGTTTGAATTCGAATTAATTAAATGATTTTATAGTCATAAATTTTATTATATGCTACTATTTCTCTCAATCTGTATAATCCTCTCTCAAAAAATTTTCATTAGATTTTATCCTGAATGGCTTAAAATCAGAATGCTTAAAGTAATTGATTTCAGAACTTTATATTTTAGCAGGATTAAGAGTAAAGGATATTATTTATTAAATAACCACAATGAAACACAAATCAGAAAAGTGGTTAATTATTTGTCGAAGGAGTTAAAGTATGATATTAACCGACAACGGAACTATGCTTTGTTTATTATTAGTGGGAACGCGACTCTAAAAAGACTTTACCGCATTTGTATATCCACTAAACATTTTATGTATGTTGTATTTTGAATTGCTGTAGCACGGCATGAAGCCTATGAAGGCAAAAACAGAGCCCTTGAAAACATTTATTTTTAAGGGCTTTGACTTTTTTAATCTATATAACGCTTTTCAGAAGATGGAAAGTGTTGTTTAATTTTTAAGCATCTTTTGATGATATCTTGTATTTCCGGAAATAAATTCAACATTATACAATCCATTAGCTATATCGAGCAGGTTAAAGACAAAATTATTGGTTCCTTCTGATACTTCTACTTCTCGGTTAACAATGATATTTCCTATCATGTCATATACTTTCACAGTTGCTTTGGCTTCGGTAAGATCAGAATATGTAATGATAAGTTCTCCTTTGAAGGGGTTGGGATACATATTGATATCGGAAACTAAGGACGGATTACAGATTACAGAAACCGGACTGAAAGTTTCATTGCGGCCATCGAAGTCGGTTTGCCTGAGGCGATAGTAGGATATTCCAGGGAAGGATTTTTCATCAGTAAATTGATAATTCAGTATTCCATTGCTGTTGCCGTTTCCGCGAATATTTGCCACAAAATCCCAGTTCCCGGCATCGGTGCTTCTTTCGAGGGTAAAATAATCATTGTTGGTTTCAGTCATTGTTGTCCAAGTGATTGTTGCTTTTCCATTACATTTTGCCTCAAACGAAACTAATTCGACCGGCAAGGGAGCATCGTACTTAAAAATAGTATCATTCACATTGCCAATGCCGGCATTCCAAACACGGTGGTCGCAGATATCGATGATACTGGAATTTACATTGCCACCACCCGTTTGATTTTGTGCAATAATGTATCCTGAGACCGCCACATAAACCACAGAACCACAGGGCAAGGCCAGTTTGCTGCCATTCGGGAAATAGAAGGTTCCGAGTACATTGATCCTTAAAGGAGCATTATATAAGATAGGATAAGATTGGTTTACGGAGAGATCGAATGTTACCTGCTTATTTATAGGTATCACCACTGAGTCGCCATAGGTGGGGACAACGCCTCCCGACCAGGTGGTATGGTTGCTCCAGTCGCCCGTGTTTTTAATGGCAATAATTGTAGCAGCATTTGAAAACGGCATGCTAAGGTAAAGGAGTAGAATGATCAGTAACTTTTTCATGGTTTTTATAGTTGCAGGAAGTATTTCCCGGTTATTATTAATTTCGTTATCTTATTTAGACAATTTCTAAACAAAGGTAATACCTTTTTGGTTTCAATCAATGCTTATTTAAAATTATTTTAAATAATAATACCAAAATGTTATCGAACAATGACATAAAAACAAGGGAAGACGGGAGGGTTAAAAGGGATGACTTAAAATTAATATAGTAAGGGCATACCTTGAGCAGGGTAATTGTATAACAGAATAAGAGGTGTTGTTTTACTTAGTTTGAGAATTTTCTTCCCCGGCAATAGTTTCACAATCCTTGCCGGTCAGTTCTTTGGCGGAGGTTCCGAGGAAATAATCTTCTATAAACTTCCACCGTTGCTGGGTGTCGAGGGTTTGCGTAAAGAAATATTCCATGATGCAGAGCGAGGTTTGCTGGCGCCTCTCTATTTCTTTCAGAATATCGTTGGTATAAATGCGTTTTGCCAGGCGGCTGATCTTTACAGGATCGTTGAGGCGTATGAAAACACCGGGCTTTTCGCCTCCCCCAATAACGTAAGTTGCGAGGCTGAATGCTTCCAGCAGGTAAGCCAGTTGTATCATGCCAATGTTCTTATCATCCCCGGCAGGTATAAAGAATTGTGCCGTGCGTTCTGCCTGAGGCAGCTCGACAAACATGCGGTCGTAACGTTTTTTCAATAAGGATCTCACCAAGGGATATACTTTGGGAAAAGCCTTGTAGAGGAATCCGTGGTCGGATTTTTTCTGTTGTATAAAACATTCCGGCTTAGTAAAAATATCCTTTTTGTTTTTAAGGTCGATGGGGCAGGCATACACCGACAATATAATCTCGGCCACGCGTTTGGCCGTGAGGCCAGCTTCGAAACGGTTTTCCAGTTCTTTGGCCAGCATGTCTTCTGTAAAGAAATCTGGACCCATAGTATCAAGGGCTTTTTCGATGATACGGAAGTTCTGGTCGAGCAGTTCGTAGGTTTCTTTGGCAGATTGGTTCAGGTTAAAAACCATGCGTATCTGAGGGCTCACGTATATTTCATCGGGCTGAAACAGGGTCTTGTCGAAATAGGCTTTCCTGATCTGTGGGAAATTCTGATTAGAGAAGTTCAATTTCCATATTTTATCGAGGTTCAGGGAATAGACTTTCTGGCCTTTGGCCTCTATAGCAGGCTGGGGAATGTGGCGGGAAGCTTTGCCATATTTAGCCGCGAACTTCTTTACATCAGCCTCGTTGACCCTCGCATATACCGCGGTGAACAGGCTCCTGGGCCGGGCAATGATCACATTGTAGCCATATTTGGCCTGCAGGTCTTTCTCGAGCAATATCAAACTGCTTTTCACTTTTTGCTCTACATCCACATCTTCTTCCTTAAAGATGTACTGAAAATCGTTGACAGACATCAGCAGATTTTTATTGTTTTTGATGCCATAGACCTTCAATATCTTATCGAGGACCAGTTGCAACTGAAACTGTTTCACTGCCGAAAAGGCATACAGTATGCGGGTGAACTTCAGGTCCTGCGTATTAAAGTCGGTCATAGCAACGCCTTTGATGTCGCTGCGGCGCGCAACACGCCCTATTTCCTGAACATAATCGGCCAGATGTCCCGAAGGCGCATGGTGGTAGATGGTGGTGATATCGTCAATATCCACACCCATGCCAAATGCCTTGGTCGACAAAATGGTGTTGATCTGGTTGGCTTTGAACTGCTCGTAGGTTTCGTTCTTGATAAGTTTGTTCAGACCTCCGAAATATAAGCCTAACTTGTCCTTATAGCCATACTCCAACATATCGCGGATGGGAATCAAATGGCTTACCCAGGGGCAATACACTATGGTCTTATGTCCGGCATCAATCAATTCTTTGATACGGATGGCCGTTCGGGTGAATTTTTCTTTTTGGTGAAATTTTTCTATCGTAAGTTCCTTAATATCGAATTCAATATCTTCGCGTTTTACTTTGCCTATGAAGAGGCGGGGATTTTCGAGGTAGAGGCTGTCGAGGGTTTCGATCACCATATCGTTGGGGCCGTTGTACACAGCCGTGGCCGTGACGGCCAGTACCGGGAATTTATAGTTGAAGTAGCGGCGGGCCTTGCGAATAAAGTTTCCGAGGTACCAATAGTCGGTGCGGAAGTCCCTGCCCCAGGTGGTAACCAGGTGGGCCTCATCGATTACCAGAAGCCCCAGTTCGCGGTTGCCCAGGAATACGCTCAGCTCTTGTGAAAGCAGAAGTTCGGGCGAGAGATACAGTATTGATATTTCCCCATCATGTACCTGCTGCAACACCGTTTCGCGTTCGATGATGGAAAGTTCGGAATTGATATAAGCCACGTGAGGGTAATTGCGTATGGTTTTGAGGGCGATCACCTGGTCTTTCATCAGGGCGATGAGTGGGGAGATGACTATGGTCACCGCCTGATACTTATCGGCCAGGTAGATGGCCGGCAACTGGAACAGCAAGGATTTGCCCGCACCTGTGGGGGCGGTGAGCAGAATGTCGCGCATGTTTTTCTTGTTCCTGCCGTTTTCGAACTGCACTATCACCTCTTCAATGATAGCAGCCTGGCTCACTTCTATAAGCTCGGTGCCTGTATCGGGCTCTTTATATATATATAGGGTGCGGAAGGCATCGCTGCCCCAGTATTGGCTGAGCATTGAGGTGAGTTCCGGACGGAATTCGCTGCCCAGGTTGCTGTTGTGCAGGTACAAAACGATTTCGGCCCCCAGGGCCTGCAATGCAACAGCAAATAATTGCAATCCTTTGTAGGCTTCCTTTTGCTGCTGAATGGTATTTTCGACACCTATACATAGTTTTTCGGGAACCTTGCCGTTATACACGCTGATGCAGGCAGCCAGGTAATCCTCGCCCGACCGTTCGTACATAAAATGAGCCGATGGGTCGATGTTACCGGGGTCGGAAGGAAGAAACGGAGGTTCTTTACCCTGAAAAAGCTTAACTTCCTTTACGCAGTCGAATTCTTCTTCAAATCCATCGATATATTGGATCAAAGTCAGGTCCTTATATTGGATGGCATTGGAATAGAACTGGTAGAAAGGGCTGTCGTCGGGGATTTCCTTGCCGGCATGAATGGAATCTTCGAAATCGTCAGCGGTGCAGTTGCTCTGATTGGGGTATTCGTCGACCAGATTGTTCTCTATCACCAGGAATTGTTTGCCGGTTTCATCGGGATTGTGATGGGTGGCTATCTGTTGGAATGATTCGAAATCGAGCAGTTGGGGCGTGTTGTTTTTTGACTTGCTGAGGTTGCTGAACAGGGCATCACGGCCCTTCTGTATTTTGGCCAGATCGAGCAGTCCATGGGCATCGAGGGGCAGTTGGCCCATCACATGAGGGTAGATTTTAGAGGCTTCCTGCAGGTGGCTGTTGCTGAATCCCTTTAGTACCAGAATATCGAAGGCAGGGTTTTCTTCAGTTATATAAAGTGTGATCAATTCGACGAATGTTCTCATAATTTTCCTGTATTGCAGATATAACAGGTATTAAAAATCACTGTTGTCCGGTAAAAATACAAAATTATTTTAGAAACTATGTAAGTTG
>CAYXXU010000010.1:0-66710 GCA_964469155.1 uncultured Bacteroidales bacterium | reverse complement strand
CTTATATCATGGGTTCTATTTCAATCTTACATTATTATTTAAGCGCCTGTTTCAAAAATTTTATTGAATTATCCCAAGATTGTTTGGAGGCGATTTTATGCAACCCCGCGATAAAGTGACAGTTTTATTTTCGACCCGCATACCTTATAAGAAAATCTATCGATTACTCTCGTGGAGGTATTTATAGAGTAAGCCCGAATTTTCACTAAAATAGTATTCGATTTACACATCCGATATTTTTCAATTCTCTGAACCTCGAAAATGAAACCATTGATAAAAATCAATGACTAATAAACAACACTAATACAAGTATTTATGAAATTCTTTAAAAAATCTTTTTCACTATTTGTAATTTGTATAAATAACCTTGCTACTTTTGTGAGTGAATACTCACTTACATTAAAAAATGGAAACAAATCTGAGCAAACGACAATCGGAGATCATTCAGGCGGCCATCAAACTGATAGGCGAAAGTGGCATCCAGGCATTGACTATCAAGAATCTTTCGTCTGAGATTGGCGTTGCCGAATCGGCTTTATACAGGCATTTTAAAAGCAAGACAGAGGTGCTGAGTACCCTGCTCGATTTTCTCGGCAATATAATCGTAACCAACTATAATCATGTGTCGGAAATGAAGGTAGGTTCCTTCGACAAAATCAAAGCCATGATGACCGGACAATTAAAACTCTTTGCCGAAAACCCTCCTTATGCCATAGTCATTCTCTCGGATGGTTTGTATAAGAATGAAAAAGAGTTGCACGACAAAATTTTCCAAATCATGCAAAAAGGCAAATCAACCTTTGTCAGCATCATAGAAGCAGGTCAGCAGGCCGGAGAGATCAGAAACGACATCAGCAGCGACCAGATCGCCTTTGTAATCATGGGCAGCATCAGGCTAAAAGTGAACCAATGGAGCATGTCGGGCTTTAGCTTCGATTTGCAGAAAAGGGGTGAAATATTATACCATACCATAAAAACATTGATACAGACTAAAAACTAAAATAAAATGAAAGCTATCGAAATTAAAAATGTAGAACCCAATCCCAATCCACATGGCGTGGAAACCCGCAAATTTCATGAAAATGAGCATGTGCAGGCTGTGCATATCACTCTGAAACCCGGCGAGAAACTTAAGAAACACATCACCGCGGTCGATGTATTCTTTTATGTGTTGGAAGGTAAAGGTATTGTTGAAATTGGAGACGAGAAAAAAGAGGTAACTAAAGATACTTATATTGATAGTCCGGCCCATATTGCCCATTGCTGGTACAACGAAAGTAACGATATCCTAAGGGTATTGGTGGTTAAAACGCCTATGCCGGTTGGGAAAGCGCAAATACTATAATTAATAATAATAGTAATTCCTAAAAACCAATTTAACATGTCTATAATAAAGGTCTGGCTCGATGAAACTACTGATGAATGCATATCATGTGGTAACTGTGAAGCCGTTGCACCAATGGTTTTTGAAGTGCCCGATAAAATGATTGTTATTTCAGGAGTTGATTTCGCACTTTACGAAAATGAGATCAAAGAAGCCGTTGATATTTGTCCCACGGGTGTTATTAAAATCGAACAGGATTCTTAAACAAATAATAAATTAATTTAAAATTGAAACGATGAAAACAAAAAAACTCTGGTTTGCATTTATTGCAGTTATGGTAATATCCTTTTCAATATTGGGATATTACGGTTTGGAAATCTATCACAAAGCTCCTCCCATTCCCGAAAAGGTTGTCAGCGAGGATGGTCAGGTTCTGTTTACCGCTCAGGATATCAAAGACGGTCAAAATGTATGGCAATCTATCGGTGGTCAGGAATTGGGAACAGTATGGGGACATGGATCTTACGTGGCACCCGACTGGTCAGCCGATTGGCTTCACAGGGAGGCAGTGTTTATACTGGATATTTATGCCGGACAGGATTCGGTAGATGGTTTTAAGAGCCTCGACCCGGAAAAACAGGCTGCCATGAAAGTAAGGTTACAAAAAGAAGTAAGAACCAATACTTACGACAAAAATACAGGCATATTGAAGGTGTCCGCATTAAGAGCCACTGCTATAAATCACAATGCTGATTATTATTCAGGATTGTTTATGAACGACAAATCACTGGATGCAACCCGCACAGCCTATGCTATTCCTGTAAATACCATTAAGGATTCTGACAGGATGCACAAAATGAATGCATTCTTCTTTTGGGCAGCCTGGGCATGTGTAACCAACAGACCCGCATCCAACATCAGTTATACCAGCAACTGGCCCGCTGATGAATTGGTCGCTAACCAGGCACCCCCTGCTCTTTACTTTTGGTCATTTTTCAGCATTGTCGTGCTGTTAGCAGGTATCGGACTGCTTACTTACTATATGGTTCGTGGCCGATCAGCCGAAAATGAATCCTTCATTTATCCTACTAAGGATCCGTTATTTGGTGTGATAGCAACACCTTCGATGAAAGCAACCCTGAAATATTTCTGGGTGGTAACAGGTTTAATACTGGTTCAGGTACTAATGGGTATTGTGACCGCTCACTATGGTGTGGAAGGAAACGGATTTTATGGAATTGATCTGGGTAGTATTCTTCCTTATTCAGTTTCCAGAACCTGGCATGTACAAATTGCTATCTTCTGGATAGCCACATCATGGCTTGCCACAGGCTTGTATATCGCCCCGGCAGTTTCGGGACATGAACCCAAATTCCAAAAACTGGGTGTGAACTTTTTGTTTTCAGCTTTGCTGGTAATTGTCTTGGGTTCCTTAGCCGGACAGTGGATGGGTGTAATGCAGAAACTTGGTTTAATACAAAACTTTTGGTTTGGTCACCAGGGATACGAATACGTTGATCTGGGAAGATTCTGGCAGATATTCCTGTTCGTAGGATTGATCATCTGGTTGGTGCTTATGTTCCGTGCACTCTTACCTGCTCTCAGACAGAAAGCAGAAAACAGGCAGTTGCTTATCATTTTCATAATAGCCTCCATTGCTATTGCAGCATTTTATGGGGCAGGACTGATGTGGGGCCGTCAAACCCATCTTTCGGTGGCTGAATACTGGAGATGGTGGGTAGTGCATCTTTGGGTAGAAGGATTCTTCGAAGTATTTGCTACGGTAATTACTGCTTTTATTTTTGTTAAACTTGGTTTGGTCGGCATACGCAATGCAACCACAGCTGCCCTGTTCACCACAGTAATTTATCTTACCGGTGGTATTCTCGGGACCTTTCATCATTTATATTTTGCCGGGACACCTACAGCCATAATAGCATTGGGAGCTTCATTCAGCGCACTCGAAGTGGTTCCGCTTGTATTGATAGGTTTTGAAGCTTTCCATAATTGGAAGCTAAGCAAATCGACTGAGTGGATTAAAATATACAAATGGCCCATCTGGTGCTTTATTGCTGTCAGTTTCTGGAACCTCGTAGGTGCCGGTTTGTTTGGTTTCCTTATCAATCCTCCCATTGCACTGTATTATATGCAGGGTCTGAATACTACTCCGGTTCATGGCCACACGGCTTTGTTTGGTGTGTATGGCATGCTGGGTATTGCCTTAATGCTTTTCTCATTAAGAGGTATGACCCGAAAGTATCAGTGGAAAGACAGGTATATTAAAATAGCTTTCTGGGCTATCAATATTGGTTTAATATTAATGGTTCTTTTGAGTGTGCTTCCTGTGGGCATTGCACAAACCGTTGCCAGTGTAAAACATGGAATGTGGTATGCCCGGTCGGCAGAATTTTTGGACCAGCATTATATAGTGATATTGAAATGGATGCGTTTATTTGGTGATACCATTTTTGCTATAGGCACCATTGCCCTTGCCTGGTTTATTATTGGACTGAAAACAGGTTGGTCGCTTGAAAAGAAAGAATTAACAGAATAAAAAATTAATGCTGGTTTTCAGATGCTTCCTGCCCCTGCCCAAAGGGGTGAGGCATCTGAAGATCAGTTAAAATTAATATCCGTAAAAATATGAATGTAACACAGCAATTGATCGATGAGCATGAATGCATAAAATCCATGCTGAGTATCATTGAAAAAATTGTCAATGATATTGAAAAAGGCAAAGAATTGAATATCGGACATTTCGATAGTATACTTGATTTTATCCAAGGATTTGCCGATAAGAACCATCACCATAAGGAGGAAGATATATTATTCCCGGCAATGGTGAAACAGGGTGTTCCCAATGAAGGGGGGCCTATAGCCGTTATGTTGCACGAGCATCAGTCGGGCCGCAATTATGTAAAAGGTATGAACGACGCATTCGATGCTTATAAAAATGGTGACAAAACTGCCGTCAGCGAAATAATTTCAAATGCATTGAACTATGTTCAACTGCTGAGAAACCATATTGAAAAAGAGAATAACATACTTTTCAAAATGGCTGAAAAGGTATTGAATGAAGAAGAACAACAGAAAATATTTGATGCCTTCGAAAAAGTTGAGGAAGAGAATATCGGTATCAGTCATTATGGTGGATATCATCAGCTTTTGGTCAGACTTAAAGACATATATCTGAAATAAAAACTTGGAGCAATCCTGATGTAAAAATGAATCACAATTTTAAATTATAATACAATGAGCGAATTAATCAACAACTCAAAAGAAAGAAAAGACAAACTAAAGACCATATTGCTGAGATTGCATAATGGTGAAAAACAGGAAGAACTTAAAAACGAATTGCTCTATGCCCTGAGCAATATTCCCTATGGCGAAGTGGTGGAAGTGGAGCAGGAACTGATAGCAGAAGGATTGCCGGAATCGGAAATACTGGATCTATGCGATGCTCACACCGCAGTTTTGGAAGGCAAAATAGATGTTTCCGGAGCAAAACATATACCCGAAGGTCACCCTGTGGATGTAATGAAACAGGAAAACAAAGAACTGAAACTGGTGGTGGTTCAAATACTGTCGACCATCATGGGTATTGAAAGCAATCCTCCTGCTGACCTTAAGCCGGAAATCATAAAACTGAGAGGTATGTTCAACAACCTGTTGGACGTCGATAAACATTATCAGCGTAAAGAATACCTCTTGTTCCCTTATCTCGAAAAACAAGGTATCACAGGGCCTCCCAAGGTGATGTGGGGAAAACACGACGAGATTCGCGAACTGATTAAAGGCAGCATAGAAATTCTGCAAACCCCCGAAATGTCATTGGAAGAATTCATTGCTTCGAGCGAGATGGTGCTGACACCCGCCGTGAAAGGTGTAAACGAAATGATACCTAAAGAGGAAGAAATACTCTTCCCCATGGCTATGGATAAACTTACCGAAGCCGATTGGTACGAGATCAGCAAACAATCGCTTGAAATCGGGTATTGCCTTTACGACCCGAAAGTTACCTGGAAACCAGAATGGGCCGCCGAAGTATCCATAAACGATGCACAAAAATCAGGCAGTCACATCCAATTGCCTTCGGGAAGTTTTTCGGCAGAAGAGTTGCTGAGCATATTGAATACCCTGCCACTGGATATCACTTTTGTGGATAAAGACGATAAAGTCAAATATTTCTCACAGGGAGCCGAGCGCATATTTCAACGCAACCGTGCCATACTGAACCGCGATGTGCGTCATTGCCATCCCCCGGCCAGTGCCCATATAGTAGATAAGATCATAGAAGATTTCAGAAGCGGCAAACAAACGCGTGCACCTTTCTGGATCAACATGGGTGGCAAAATGATACACATTGAGTACTTTGCCCTGCGCAACGAATCCGGCGAATATATGGGAACCCTGGAAGTTTCGCACAATGTGAATGTATATCGCGAGCTGCAAGGCGAACAACGAATTTTATCTTATAAATAACCGAATTATGGAAACAAATAATAAACTAATCATCACACCTAAAACCAAGGTGCTGCAGCTTATAGAAACCTATCCGCAACTCGAAGATGTTCTGATAGGCTATGTGCCTGCCTTTAAGAAACTCAAAAATCCCTTGCTGAGAAATACTGTGGCACGCATCACATCCTTGCAGCAGGCCGCCAGCATAGGAAATGTAAATGTGGGCGACCTCATCAATATTCTAAGAAAAGAAGTTGGACAAGAAATATTAACTGAAACAAAAGATACCATGTACAACACAACAAAACCCGCCTGGTTTGGCGAAGAAAAAATTAAACAGGAACTGGATGTTAGAGCCATGCTGGCAGCAGGTGAACATCCTGTAGCACAGGTAATGGCCGATCTGAATGTATTGCCCGGCGATACGATCTATAAACTTATTGCACCTTTTTTACCGGCTCCTCTCATTGACAAAGCTACGAGTTTGCAGGTTCAGCACTGGATAGTGAAAGAAAGTGAAGAACTTTACTTCATCTATTTTTATAAAGCGTCATAGCAGGATATTACCAATAGAAATTGAAACTTTACTAATATCATTATGGAACAGAATAAGTATAGGGCAATGAAAATAGGCGAGATAGTGGCAAATGATTTCCGCGCGGCTGAGATATTTAAACAGGCTGGCATCGATTTCTGTTGCGGCGGCAATCAAAGCATGCAGGAAGCTTGTGAGGAGAAAAAGATCGATATTACAGTTCTTGAAACAAAGCTCGGGGAGCTTGAACAAACCGAAACGGATTCTTCACACAATTTCAAGGAATGGGAATTGGATTTTCTCTGCGATTATATAGTCAATACGCACCACAAAACCGTTGCAAAACTGTTACCGCAATTGCCATTTTATACAGAAAAGATTGCTGAGGTGCATGGCTCGCATCATCCGGAACTGATAGAAATTGCAAAACTTTTCGATCAGATCAATACCGAATTGCAACAACATCTCAGGAACGAAGAAGAAGTGCTGTTTCCGGCCATCAAAGAAGCCATGCGCACAAAATCGGATGAAGCAAAGAAGGTGATCGTTTCGGAAATAACCCGCATGAAAGGCGAACACGAATTTGCAGGCGGAGCCATGGACACCATAAACCGTTTAAGCATAAACTATATGGTACCTCCTGATGCCTGCAATACTTACAGCATTTGTTTTAAACTGTTGGAACAGTTTGAGGACGATCTTCATATTCACGTTCATCTCGAAAACAATATTTTGTATCCTAAGGCTTTGGAACTGGCCAAACAAAGCCACTGATCCGGGAAAATCAATTATACTGGCAGCACTTTTCGGTTCCTGTTATTAAGAATCATTCCATTTTATTTGCAATTTTGTTCAAATATGATTAATTTTGTTTAAAAAATATTATAGATAAAAACAAAAACATAACACCATGAAAATAGCAATAATAGGAACTGGAACCGTGGGCCAAACTTTGGCATTAAAACTGCTTGAAGTTGGACACGATGTAATGATGGGTACACGAAATGTAGCCGATAAACTGGCGAGTACCGAAAAAGATTCATATGGCAACCCTTCGTTTTCTGAATGGTACGCAGCCAACTCCCAGGTTAAGCTCGGAACATTTGCCGAAACTGCTGCATTTGGCGAAATAGTATTTAATGCCACCAAGGGATTTCTATCGATTGATGCATTAAAACTGGCCGGCCATAAAAATCTGGATGGAAAAGTGCTGGTTGATATTGCCAATCCGCTCGATTTCAGTAAAGGTATGCCTCCCAGCCTTGTACCTGAATTGAGTAATACCCATTCGTTAGGGGAAGAAATTCAAAAAGTATTTCCGGAAGCCAAAGTAGTGAAAACACTAAACACCATGTGGTGCGGACTTATGGTTAACCCAGGTATGATTGGGAATAAAGAACATGTGAATTTTATTTGTGGGAACGACGAAGGTGCAAAAGCCTTGGTTAAAAGCGTATTGAAAGAATTCGGATGGAAAGAAGAAAACCTCATCGACCTTGGAGGAATATCATCAGCCAGAGGCACCGAAGCCCTTTTGCCTTTATGGATAAACCTGATGGGCGTATTGAAGAAAGGAGCATTTAATTTTAAAATAGTAGAATAATGATCCTTTGGCATAAAAATCATCATTGTACCAAAGTATTTCCTTCACACATAAATCAGTATATGTAACGATCTAAAAAAAGAACTGTGATAGAAAACAACTATAAATCAATGAAGGTGGGCGATATTGTGGCAAAAGATTTTCGCTCGATCGAAATTTTTAAAAAAGCAGGTATTGATTTCTGCTGCGGTGGATATGAAACATTAGCAGATGCCTGTGCAGATAAAAACATTGATGTTGAACCCATTGAAAGGGAACTGACAGAACTGGCTTCGACTGAAAGCGATTCTGGCTATAATTTTTCTGAATGGACCCTTGATGTATTGTGCGATCATATCGTTAACGAACATCATAAAACCACGATGGAACTTTTGCCACAGCTTATTTTCTATACGCGAAAGATAGCCGAAGTGCACGGAAGCCGTCATCCGGAACTTGTTGAAATAGCCAATCTGGTAGGCAAGGTCGATACTGAGCTTACACGACATATTATCAATGAAGAAAAGGTTTTGTTTCCGGCGCTGAAGGAGGTGCTACTCTCGGGATCGAAAGATTCGAAATTTATTACGCTCAGGGAAATGGCCATAATGAAAACCGAGCACGAATATGCCGGCAGTGTTTTGGATGTGATCAGCGACCTGACCAATGATTACGCTGTTCCGCCCGATGGCTGCAGCACATATACCCTTACCTATAAACTGCTGAAACGTTTTGCTGACGACCTACAGATTCACGTGCATCTGGAAAATAATATTTTGTATCCCAAAGCTTTGGAACTGGCCAAATAGTACCTTTCGGGCATCTTGTATTGGGAGTGCGACTAAAACGAGCAACATCAGGGCAAGTTGCGTTCAAACACAATATAAGGGTATTATTTTTTTTAACCGCTAAGAACGCAAAGTTTTGCGCAAAGTACGAAAAGTGCGCAAAGATTTCTTTGCGAACTTCGCGTATCTTATCTTTGCGTCCGCCGCGAAGGATTCGCGGTTAATTTTTCTACCTTGTCTTATTTTGATATTTTTAAGTTTTCACTAAAGGCCAGAAGCTGAAAAAAATTATTAATTTTGAGCTTATGTTATCCTGCTATCCATCAGCAGCGCCATAATTAAAACTGACCATCAATGAGCAGAGGATTTGTAAAAGAAGACGACCAGGAAGATATACCGATGGTGCCTCCCCGTGCAGAACTGCCTAAGGGAGTTACCAATTATGTTACCCCATCGGGTTGGGATGCCTTGATTGCAGAAAAACAAAGGCTGAACGACGAAAAAAAACAACTGACCATAAGCAACGAAAACGAGAGACGCATTGCCCTGAACCATATCAATGCCAAATTGCATTTGCTCAACCAGCGTATTGCCGAAGCCAAAATAGTAGACCTTAAAGAACAACCCCAGAATGAAATACGATTCGGAGCCACAGTTACCTTCAGAATAGAAGCTACTAACACCATTCAAACCTTTCAGATTACCGGAGTGGACGAAGCCGATATATCCAAAGGGAAGATTTCCTTTTTGTCGCCTTTGGCCAAAGCCTTGATAAATAAAAAGAAGGGCGACAAAGCTGTTTTAAAACTGGGCAGGGAAGAAAGGGTTTTCAGTATACTGGAAATCCTTTATGGCTGATCGTAGATGCTGTTTGATTATCCCAAAATCCTCAATGGACAATTTTGGGCTGAATCAACATTGACAAATATCAATTTCATTTTTTCAATTATTCATATTTTTATCCATAGATACCAGTATTTTTACATTTTGCAAACCATTTCCCAACTCTGTAAACTATGAATATTACAGCGCGTCTTATAAGGAATTTCATACTGATTTTTGCTTTTCTAATAAGCAATCATGTCATAAGTCAAACCAAAAAAGACAATTTAGTGCAGCATTCCGGCAGCAAATCGTGGCTCGAAATGATACAGGACCCGGATGTTGACTTTACTGCTGCTCAGAGCGCTTTTAATACATACTGGAAAAATAAAAGCAATTATAAGGGGAATGGCTATAAAGTGTTTAAACGTTGGGAATATATCAACGAATCGCGAGTACTTCCCAATGGCAAATTGCAGGCACCCGGGTATGTCAGCAACGAATACAACAAATACATGCAAACCCAACTGCCCAACAAATCGGCTACGGGCACCTGGACCCTGGTTGGTCCGGACTCCTATCCTGCCAACGCTACCGTGCAACCCACCGGTATGGGACGTGTAAATGCCCTGGCATTTCATCCCACCGATGCCAATACAATTTATGTGGGTTCGCCTTCGGGGGGATTTTGGAAAACCACTGATGCCGGACTCACCTGGATCAACCTGTCGAACGACCTTCCTAAGCTGGGTGTTTCATCCATTTTGATTCATCCTACCAATCCCGACATTATATATATTGGCTCGGGCGATCGCGATGCAGGGGATGCACCGGGAATGGGAGTATTCAAATCGATTGATGGCGGTGCCAGCTGGAGCCAGATCAATAGCACTATGGGAGATGTTACCGTGGGAGCCATGTTAATGCATCCCACCGATCCCAATATCATTCTGGCAGCCACAAAGACAGGTGTATATAAAACCATCAACGGAGGCAGTAGCTGGAGTCTGAAACAAGCGGGTGATTTCAGGGATATAAAATATAAGCCCGGCGATCCATCCATAGTTTATGCCGCATTATTCTCCTCCAATGGTTCAAAGTTCTACCGTTCCGCTGATGGTGGTGAACTCTGGACCAATATCAGCGAAGGAAACAGCCTGGGACCCCGCATGGTAATAGGCGTATCCGCGGCAAATCCCTCTCTTGTTGTACTGCTGAAAACAGGTCCTTATCAATCGTTTTCCTCTTTAGGAACGTCAACTGACAATGGCTTACATTTTACGAATATCACCCAATCAAGCTATAAAAATCTTATGGGATATATGTGCGACGGTACCGATGCATCGAGCCAGGCAGTCTACGATATGTGCATGGCTATTGATCCAACCGATGTAAACACCATTTACATAGGAGGTATCAATATCTGGAAAACCACTGACGGAGGCTTAAGTTTTTCGATAGTTGCCCATTGGGAAGGAAGTTCATACAGCACTTGCGGAGCTGCCTCAGTTCACGCTGACCACCATTGTCTGGAATGGTCGCCTCATACAGCCAGGCTTTTTACCGGAAACGATGGTGGTGTGCATTGGACAGGCAACTCAGGTTCATCATGGAGTGAGATATCCTCAGGATTGGCCATTGCCCAGGTTTATAAGATCGGGCAGAGCAAGACCCATGCAGGCTATGTTATGCTTGGCGAACAGGACAATGGAAGCGCTTTTGCTGACAACGGCAATCTTACTACTGTTATTGGCGGAGACGGCATGGAATGCCTTATTGATCCCACAGATGCCAACTACCGCTATGTAAGCAATCAGTCAGGAGCTATTTACCGTTCAACGGGCAGCACCTATAATTATATCACCGGAGGGGCCGTCTGGGTCAATAATGCCTGGGTGACGCCTTACACACTTCATGAAACCAATCCGAACACTATGTTTTTGGGTTATCAGAGTATTCAGCGGTGTTTGAATGTTAAATCAGCTGTTTCACAGATAACGTGGGAAGAAATATCACCTTCCGGAGATGTGGTAAGGGTTCTAGAACAATCGCCGGCCAATGTGGATGTGATGTATGGTGTCAGAAATGGTGCTATTATCAGGTCGGACAATGTAAATGCAAGCGCCGGCAGTGTTAGCTGGACCCAATGTGCACTTCCTCTGGGTCTTACTCCCACGGATATGGAGGCACATCCCAATGACGCGAATATTGTCTTTGCTACTGCCGGTTATAAGGTTTTCAAATCATCGGATAAGGGTATCTCCTGGACCGATATCAGCGGTAACCTGCCTCCCCTTTTTATCAATTGTGTGGTCTATGATAAAAACAGTGATGAAGGGCTTTATATAGGAAACCAGACCGGGGTCTGGTTTAAAGATGCCAATATGCCAAACTGGGTGCTTTATTCGCAAGGACTTCCCCCTGTGGATATCAGGGAGCTTGAAATTTATTACGACCCTTCGAATGCCTCAAATAACCGCATTAAAGCAGCGACCTATGGACGTGGTTTGTGGCAAAGCGACCTGATCGAATATACGGTTATCGACCCATCTGATATTACTGTATCGGCGACAGGGACAAGCCAGATAGACCTGACCTGGACCCAAAATTCAAACAACAATGATGTTATGGTAGTATGGTCGGCCGCTCCAACATTTGGTATTCCTGTTAACGGAGCAAGCTATTCAGCAGGAAACACCATCTCCGGAGGAGGAACAGTGCTTTATTCAGGCAGTTTAACATCTTTTAATCATACCGGCTTAACAACAAATGTAGTTTATCATTACAAGATATGGTCGGTGGATGGTTCCTTGAACTACTCGAGCGGAACCATGGTTAGCGCCCAAACCATGTGTAGTATTTATACTGCTCCATTCACTGAGAGTTTTGACGGTTCGTCCATTCCGGACTGCTGGACCCAACTGGATCAGTCAGGTATCGGACAGGTTTGGAAATCCGGGGCCTTCCAGGATGGGAACCTTCCTTTACTGAACGGAAATTATGCCTATTTGAATAGCTTTGACTATGGATCAGGTTTTTCCCAAAATGCCGACCTGATCACTCCTACCATCAATTTATCAGCAAATTCCTTTGTAAGTTTGACCTTCAATCATTATTACAGGCATGCTACCGGCAGCAGTGCCAGTGTATATTACAGCATTAATAACGGAGCCACATGGAACCTGATAAGCACTTTCAGTGCATCAACCACCAATCCGGCGCCTGCGTCATTTTCGGTGCCAGGGGCTGCAGGACAGTCGCAGGTAAAATTCAAATGGAATTATTCGGGCAGCTATGGTTATTATTGGGCCATTGATGATATTCAGGTGAGCAGTTGTACAGGAATATGGACAGGTGCAACCAGCACGGCATGGAATGTAGCAACCAACTGGTGCAATAATACAGTTCCTGTTGCTACTACCGATGTATATATACCAGCAGGAGTCAGCAATATGCCGTTGATCAGCAGCACGTCCAATATCAGATGCAGAAACATTACCATAGCTGAAGGGGCCACACTTACCATGAGCGCTTCGGTGGGCAGCCTGCTGGAAGTGGCCGGCGACTGGACAAATCATGGTACTTTTGTGGCAGGTATTGGAACTATTACCTTTAACGGCACTAATAATCTGCAAACAGTAAAAGGCTCGGCGGTCACAAATTTCAATAAGCTGACCCTCGTCAAAGGTGCACAGGACAGGATTCTCGAAGTAACCTCCTTAATTGGTCTGACCAATGCAGCCAATCCTTTGACCTTGACCAGCGGGACCTTTAAATTATCCAGTGCATCAGTTATTACCCCCTTTACTTCTGCAGTTAATATTGTAGCACTTGCCGGATTTTGGAACAATGGCGGCACTGTTACCGCAGGTGCTTTCAGTTGGACCATCAATGGCCTCCTCAGGATGTCGGCCGGAAGTATCAATATCGGAACTGCACAGGACCATAATCTGGTGTATAACAACAACTCAAAAATTACCATTGAAGGCGGAACACTGAATGTGGCAGGCAGGTTTTATTCGGGCGGCAATACTACCTACAACCAATCGGGAGGGGTGTTTACGGTTTGCAAATTCGGTTCAACAAATACATCTATTGCGCCTTTCGATTTCAATGCGGCATCCTCTTTCACCATGAGCGGTGGCAGCATTGTTATACCCAAGGCATCGAGCAGTACATCGGACTATAAAAATCTTGCAACCACCAATAATGTTACAGGTGGAACCCTGCAAATTGGTGATGCTGCTACATCAGGAAGCCCCATCATCAGGATATACAGCACTGCCCCCATCTACAATCTGCTGATAAATGAAACAGGGACTCCTACCGCTTATATTATTACTTCTAACCTTACAGTAAAAAATGATGTTACCATCAATGCCGGGACTCTATGGATTGGTACTATGCTCTTAACAGGGGGTAACTTTATAAATAACGGGAGTATTGCTACAGGTTCTTCCATTACCTTTAACGGGACAGCTCCTCAAACCCATAGTGGCACCAATAATTCTACCTTCTATAACATGACACTCAACAACACCGCCGGCCTGACATTGAGTGGCTATGCCGGCATCAATATCCGAAACATCCTGACACTTACAGCAGGTGTGATCAAAACCGGGCAGAATAAGATCAGTTTGATTCTGACAGGGGCCAGTGTTGCACGAACATCGGGGCACGTATTTGGCAATCTGCAGAAAAAGATGGCTACGGGCAGCAATCTGTCCAAAACTTTTGAAACCGGCGATTCTCTTGCGTCCATGTACACTCCTGTTGCATTGACTTTTGCCAATATCAGTACTTCGGGCGACATCATGGCATCAACCCAAGCGGGCGATCATCAGGTGTTGTACGCATCGCAAATAAACAACCTTAAAACGGTAAACCGCACCTGGACTTTAAGCAATACAGGAACAGTATTTACAACTTATGATGCTGTTTTCAACTTCCCGACAAGTGATCTGGATAACGGAGTAAATACATCCAATCTGGTTTGCGGAAAATACAGTGCCTCGAACTGGACCTATCCGACCATGGGTAACAAAACATCCAACAGTACACAAATTCTTGGTGTAACATCATTTGGTGAATTTCAACTGGGAGAAATCGGTTGCTCCCAACCTGATGTTCCCACCCTGAGTGCCACATCCAATTCAATTTGTATGGGTTCAGAAGTAAGCCTATCAGTCATTGCAGGATATCTGAATGGTGCTGAAACCTGGTATTGGTATGAAGGTTCATGTGGAGGAACACCAATTGGCACAGGCAGTTCATTATTGGTTTCACCAACTGCCACCACAACTTATTTCGCCAGAGGCGAAGGAGGATGCGCCGCGACGGGTATTTGTGCCAGTGTAGAAATTACTGTAAATATGGCCAATGCTCCTGCAGGAGATCCTCTGCAATCGTTTTGCGATGAAGCCACTATTGCCGGTCTGCAGGCCACCGGAAATGAAATTAAATGGTACGATGCTTCCACCGGAGGTAATTTGCTTCAACCCTCTTATGTTTTGTCCACCTCAACCCTTTATTATGCAAGCCAGACCATAGGCGGATGCGAAAGTACTTCGAGGCTGGAAGTTACTGCCATGATATATCCTTCCTATGACATTACTGAAAATCATACTATCAGCACCGGACAAACCTTTACCTGGCAAGGCATAGACTATACTACCGCAGGAACCTATTATGCAAATTACATTTCGAAACATGGCTGCGATAGTTCCTTTACACTGAATCTGACCGTTACCGGTTCAGGCAGCAAAACATTAAACCTAAAGCTATTTCTGGAAGGTCTATATGCCGGAGGCAGTTTGATGAATCAGGCCCAGGGTGATGCAGGGCCGCAATTTGCTGCTGGTATCGCCGATAAGGTGGATGTAGCGTTGCATTTCAATACCAACCCTTACGGGATATTTTACGAGGTGAATGATATTGACCTGCATACCGATGGCACGCTGCTGCTCAGCAATCTACCTGCTAACACCACCAATTCCTACTATATCACCATCAAACACCGCAATAGTATTGAAACCTGGAGTGCATTCCCTTACGACTTCAGTGGTCAGGGTCCTTTCAGTTACGATTTCAGCATAGCAGCTTCGCAAGCTTATGGTGATAATCAGAAGTTGATGGGTACAGTTTATGCCATTTGGGGAGGCGACCCCACACAGGATGGCATAGTGGATGGTTCGGATATGTCGGTTATTGATAATGGAAGCCAACCCCCTATTCTCCATGGGTATTATCCTGAAGATGTTAACGGTGATGGTATTGTGGATGGGTCGGATATGTCGATGGTTGATAACAATTCGGCACCTCCGCCGGTGTATGTGATAAGGCCGTAATAATAAGAATAGTAGGCTATTAGACTTTAGGCTATTAGACTAATAGGAAAACAATACAGTATTTGCTGCTGCTTTGCTCCCGGTGATCAGAGGGAAATTAATTTTGTCGAAATAAGGATTCAAAAATGTAATTTTTTTTTAGAAAATTATTATGAGTATTATGTAAAAACTGTATTTTTAACACTAGTTTTTCCAATAATATGAAACGAAATCTTGCTATTGTTTGCTTATTATGCTTGTTCTGTGCCCGGCTTTCCGGACAAAACCTAAACCAAAACCCTGATTATAAAAAAGCCTCCGATTTACTGAAACGCCTTTCGGAGCATATAGATGCCCTACCTGCCGATTCGGCGTTGGGTGCACAGCGATCAGCGGTGAAAATTGCCACCGAAATGCAGGCTGAACCTTACCTGTTGTTTAAAATGAACTCGAAGCTGGCCGACCTGTATAGGCTGAATGCCAATTTTGCTGCGGCTCTGGAATGTGATATTCAATCGCTCCGCCTGGCGGAAACCCTTCATAATGCTGCGCTCACAGGCTCGGCAAACAACAGCATTGGGATTGACTATTACCGGATGAAGGAGAATGAAACGGCTTTGAAATATTTTACCGAAGGACTGAATTACCGTCTGAAAACCACCGACACAGTATCAATAGCTGATTCGTGGTATAATATGGCTATGGTGCTCGATGATCTGGACCGCCCAGCGGAAATGAAAGAAAATTATCGCAAGGCCCTTTTCCTTTTCAATCTGAAACATAGTTGCGATGGGGCTGCCGATGTGTATAACAGCCTGGCCGGTTTCTTTTACAAACGATATCAGTTCGATAGCGCCACTTACTATATCAATAAAGGTCTGGAGAAATACTCTGAATGTGGCAACAAGGAGGCTTATGCTTTTATGAGTCTGAACCTGGCCAGCCTGCTTACGGTTCAGAAAAAATACGATCAGGCCATCAGCATCATCCAAAAAGGAATAGAAGCTTCGAAAGAAATAGGCGCCTTATCGCAAATCAGGCGGGGCTATAAGAATCTGAGCGAAACCTACCAGGCCAAAGGCGATTATAAAAACGCCTGGGAAAACCGCCTTCAGTACGAGTACTTTAATGATTCGGTATTCAATCTGGAGAAAACAGCGGCTTTTCAGGAGATCATGACCAAATATGACACCGAGAAAAAGGAAAGGATGATCGTCCAAAAACAAGCTGAAGTGGAACTGCAAAACCTGCGTGCCGATAGGGCAAGCAATCAGCGTAATCTATTTATCATCATAGCTTCATTGTTTTTGCTTCTGCTGGGCGCGACATTCTGGTTGTTCTTCGAAAAACGCCGTACGGCTGCCTTGCTCAACAAACAAAACCTCGAACTGCAACAACTGAATGCCACCAAAGATAAGTTTTTCTCTATCATATCGCACGATCTGCGCTCGCCCGTATCGTCGTTCGGGAAGATCACATCGGCGCTGAATGCCAATCTCGACAGGCTGGAAAAAGACCAACTGAAAGATTATATCAGCGAAATGAATCTTTCGGCCAACAGCATACACAGTCTGCTAAACAACCTGCTGCAATGGGCCATGGGACAAACGGGCCGACTGAATCCGGAACCTGTTGAGCTTTCTATGAAGGATATTGCCACCACAGCCCAGGCAGAAGTGCAGGCCCAGGCTTTCGAAAAAAACATTCAGGTCAACCTGCACGAAAACGAAAATTGCTGTATCAGAGCCGACCAAATGATGATGCAGACCATTGTTCGAAATCTGCTTAGCAATGCCATCAAATTCTCGGGCAAGGGCAGCCCTATCAGCCTTACTTACGGTAAAAACCTAACGATGGGCACCCTGTCGGTAAGCGACTCAGGCCCCGGCATGACCGACGAAGACATCAGCAAACTGTTCCGTATTGAGGAAAACGTAAGCAAGCTGGGAAAAGATAAAACCGAAAAAGGCGCCGGCCTGGGCCTGATTCTTTGTAAAGAGCTGGTTACACTCAATGGCGGAACTATTGAAGCAGCCCGAAACAATAATGGCGGAATGATATTTACAGTTTTTGTACCTTTGTTTTCGTAAATCGGATCGAACATGCAGAAGATAAAAGTAGCGATGGTCGACGACCATAAGATTGTAAGAGATGGCATCAGGGCCATGTTTATGGCCGACAACAGCATTGAAGTAGTTTCCGAAACCGGCGATGCAGCCTCTATGCTCGTGAAATTACGTACCGTGCAACCTCACATTTTGATACTCGACATCAACCTGCCCGATATGGACGGCAATATCATGGCCATGGAAGTGAAAGAAAGATATCCCGATATCAAAGTGCTGATGCTTTCGGCTGCAGGCGATGAAGGCACGGTGCTTTGCGCCCTGAAATGCGGTGTGAAGGGATATCTGACAAAAGAATGTTCGGCCGATGAGTTTCTCGAAGCCATTCATACCATTGCCGAAGGCGAGGAATATTACGGCGACAGGGTATCGCGTATCATTTTCAAAAGCCATAGAAAAATGCTTGCATCGGCCGATAGCCGAGAACAATCGGCAGCCAACAGCCTCAGTCCCCGCGAGACCGAGGTGTTGAAAGGCTTTGCCGATGGGTTAACCTATAACCAGATAAGCAAAAAACTATTTATCAGTCCGCGCACCGTCGAAAGCCATAAGGTCAGTATTATGGAAAAACTCGAACTGAAAACTATTGCCGACCTGGTGAAATATGCCCTGAGAAACGGGCTGATCAAACTGAATTAGGGTCGGAAGACCGGAGTCGGAAGTCGGAAGTCTTCAGTCTGCAGTCTTCAGTCGGCAAATCAGCAGTTGGCAAGCAGACCTCTCCTTTTCATTATGCCCTCTATTTTTCAAAGCCACAAGCCACGAGCCATGAGCCACACCCTGGCTTTGTTCCCTCTTAAGTCTTCGGTCTTCCGTCTTCGGTCTTCTCTCCCCTCAAAATCCGTAAAATCCCTTATTTTTTTTCCGTAATTCTACTGATACCTAAGGCATAGCATTAACTACTTTTGTACCTTCGGGATTACGCACAGACAAACCCTGATCTGAGAAAAGTAAAAAAGTTCCGAAATGCGTTCTTTAAAATCGTGAGGAGGCCGGTACTCTGTTGCAGGGTGGTGTCATCGCAAACTTTCGGAGGCATTACTCTGTTGCAGGGTGGTGTCGTCGCAAACTTTCGGAGGCAGTACTCTGTTGCAGGGTGGTGTCGTCGCAAACTTTCGGAGGCAGTACTCTGTTGCAGGGTGGTGTCATCGCAAACTTTCGGAGTTGCAGATTCACATCGAGCGAATAATAAAAAAAAATAGTAACCATATAAAGAAAAATAATTTTATTAATCAAAAAAACACTAAAATCATGAAAAAATTAGAACCTTACAGCGAAAATCCTTTTTACACCATCAACACCTCAAAGGACAGCATTCAGAAAGTCGCCTACGACAATTATATGCGCATGAAAGCTGCCGACAATCCCGTTTATGCTCCCCGGCTGCTTGCCACAAAAGAGGTATGGGAAAAAATCTTTGGCAATCTCGAAACCTACGATGCCGACCTGGTGATGCGGCAGGACTATACAGTGCAACTAAACGCCAAAATGAAAGAATTTGTCGATAAATCACTTGATCTGGAACCCCTGGTCGAATACAAATTCAAAAAGGCCTCGGGAACTTACCAGTTGTTTTATCCTTACGGACGTTCTGAATACTCCAAGGCAACCCAGGAAAACATATTTTTCCTGATGCAGCGTATGATCAATGGCACTCATACGTATGCAGCCGATTTGGGCGCAGGCCTGGAAGCCGAATTCACCCAAATTCGCGACGATTACCAGGCAATATATGATCTGCAAAAAGAAAAGAAAGGCGATGTATCGGAAGCCATACCCGATTTTGAAACCAAGGTAAAGTTATTGTACGATGAACTTTACCTCAATATGCTGGTGATATTGGCCGAAAACTATAAGAACCCTACTACTATGCTTTATTATTTCGACCAAACCATCGTCAACTATGTTACTCATATCAAAACCATTCAGATTCAGAAGCAATCCAGCAAAGCTTTCGAACTCGATTTTACGGACAAGGATATGATTGTGGTTACCAGCAAATTCTCAAAAACACTGAAATTCTACTTTGCACCCACTGCCGATGCAGAAATGAAAAGTCCGCCAAACGAATTGGCTTCAAAAATTAGGCTACAGTTGAAAGGCAGTGCAGCCGGTCCCGACAATAAATTTATCATTTTCATAAACGAAACCGACCTCGATGCCAAAGTTACCGTGCTGGTAAAGAAATAAGGCTAAGCCAATCGGCAATCATCAATCGGCAAAAGGGGAGTCTTGTCAGCCTTACACAAAGCCAGACAGGCCTCCCCTCCTTATTATTCCCTCTCCACTATTACCTATTCCCTGCCCCCCGCGGCAAGTTTTTTTTTAGTCTGCGCACTTTAATTGGTAGGCAGGCTCTGCTATGAATTTTTATTGTGTCCTTATGTAGTCTTGAATCTTCTATGCTTCTATGTGTCTATGTGGTTAAATTTTTTCACTCCGGACTTCTCCCCCCCCAATATCCGTAAAATCCCCTACTCATTTCGGTAATTTCCCTGATTCTTTATTAGAATAGTGTTAATATTTTTGTTGCTTATTAAAACCTATCTGAAAATTCTTATATTTGTTACCCATTTCCTTAATTACAAACATTATAAACCAACCACCCATGAAAAAACTCCTACTCCTCCTCACCCTGAGCATCTTCGGCACAGCCCTCTATGCTCAAACGCCCCAAGCCATCAACTATCAGGGCGTAGCCCGCGATAACAGCGGCAATGTTGTGGCCAATCAAACCGTAGCCCTCCGCCTGAGCATACTTAGCGGCAGTGCTAGTGGCATGGTTGTCTATTCTGAAACTCATAGTAAAACCACCGACGCCTTCGGACTGTTTGCTTTGCAGATAGGCCAGGGCAGTGTGGTAGCCGGCAACTTCGGCACCATCAGTTGGGGCAGCAACACCTATTTTCTGAAGGTAGAGATCGACCCGGCCGGTGGCACAGCATGGCAATTGGTGGGCACCAACCAGTTTGTGTCGGTGCCTTATGCACTCTATGCCAAAGAAAGCGGCACAGCAGGTCCCACCGGCCCCACAGGCCCCACAGGAACTGCCGGAGCCGACGGCGACCGCTATGCCAGCCAATCCACCACTTCACTCAGTATAGACCTTAGTGCCAAAAGTCTGGAAGTTGGTTCCGGACTTAGCTATACCAATGGCCAAACGGTGGTTATAGCCAACTCATTCAGCGATTACATGGTGGGTGTGGTGACAGCTTACGATGCCGGAACCGGCTTGCTCAACGTTAATATAAATTCGGTGGCAGGCTATGGAACCTTTTCGCAATGGAATGTAAACCTAAGTGGTGCCAGAGGCCCCCAAGGTCCTGATGGTGCTACCGGAGCCCAAGGGATTCAAGGACCAACAGGTGCTCAAGGGATACAAGGTATTCAAGGCTTACAAGGCATTCAAGGCTTACAAGGTCCAGCCGGAAGTGCCAATATAAGCGGCACAAGCAACTATCTGGTGAAATTCACCGGTGCAACAACCGGCGGCAACTCACTGCTATATGATAACGGTACCAACATAGGTTTAGGCACAACTTCACCATCTGCCCTTCTGCATGCCAATGGCACCGGTACGGGACAAGGCAATGTTTTATTTGCAGGTACTTATAAAGCAAGCCCCGGCTCCGTGCCCGTATCCGGTGCCGGAACACGCATGATGTGGTATCCTGACAAAGCGGCTTTCAGGGCAGGCTATGTCGACGGATTACAATGGAATAAGGATAGTATCGGTGATTACTCTGTGGCAATGGGAAATAACTCTAAGGCAATAGGAAGTAGTGCAGTAGCCATTGGTTTTGCCTCACGTGCTTCAAAAGTGACTTCCATAGCTATCGGCAATAATGCTTCTGCTACGGGCGAGGCTTCAACCTCCATTGGATCATATACCAATGCCTCTGGTAGTGCTGCTACCGCTTTGGGTTACTACACCATTGGTTCAGGCTGGTATTCAACTGCCCTGGGTGCCGAAACAACAGGCTCCGGAATGGTTTCAACAGCTATGGGCAGCCATACCACAGCAGCAGGGGATTACTCAACCGCTACAGGCAATTTCGTCAAAGCAGCTTCAGCTTATGAAACAGCAATAGGCCAATATAACACGGATTATACACCAATGAGCACCACGATATGGAATGCTGCTGACCGCCTTTTTGTTGTGGGAAATGGCACTGGCAGCTCTGAAAAGAGTGATGCCCTGGTTATGCTTAAAAACGGTAACACCGGATTGGGCACAAGCACGCCCACAGCCCTGCTGCATGCCAACGGCACAGGCACAGGTGGAGGCAATGTGTTGTTTGTGGGCTCTTATAAATCAAGTCCGGGTGCTGCACCCGTATCCGGAGCCGGTACCCGCATGTTGTGGTATCCTGATAAAGCCGCATTCAGAGTAGGTTATATTAACGGTTTGCAATGGAATACTGACAGCATAGGTGATTATTCAGTAGCAATGGGGCGTAGCACAAAGGCTAAGGGGATAGCTGCATTTGCCACGGGAGATAATTCAATCGCATCAGGTTCATATTCTACTGCAATGGGATACTTCACTAATGCGTCAGCGGTATCTGCAACAGCAATAGGTTACAATACAGATGCTACAGGAGTTTATGCAACAGCAATGGGTTATAACTCACTAGCTTCAGGTGGTATTTCAACAGCAATGGGCACATATACAACTGCGCCTTCAGGTTATGAAACCGTTATAGGACGCTATAATACGGATTATACGCCTGCTAATACAAATGGCTGGGTTGCCGAAGACCGCTTGTTTGTGGTGGGAAATGGTACAAGCAATACCGCTAGAAGCGATGCACTCATCATTTATAAAAACGGCGATGCAAGTTTCGATGGCAATGCAAATTTCAGTGGTAATGTAGTTACCAGTGGCACCATAACCGTGAAAGACAATAAAGGTACCTTCAGGGCAGTTGATGCAGTGCAACGCAAAATTCTCTCAACTACCGTAGCCGTTAATACAACCATCACGGCAGGTTCAACCGTAAACATCAGTTTTACTTTCCCCGAGAGCTTTACCTCGGCACCTGTGGTGTATATTGCCAATGCTTCGGGTGGCGGATTTGCCGAAGTCATTATGTCATTATCCACTGTTACAACATCAGGAGGCAAGCTCTTTATCTATAACCCCAAAACCACCTCCCAATCGCCCAACTATACGATAAATATTGTGGCCGTAGGACAGGAATAAGTTTCACAACAATCATACTGCACCAAATAGCTCAAACGAAAACAAACAAATAACAAACCATAAAACCCAACCACCCATGAAAAAACTCCTCCTCATCCTCCTCCTGAGCATTCTCGGCACAGCCCTCTATGCTCAAACGCCACAGGCCATCAACTACCAGGGCGTAGCCCGCGATGGCAGCGGCAATGTATTGGCCAATCAATCGGTAGCTCTCAAACTGAGCCTGCTTCAGGGCAGCGCTTCGGGCACGGCCATTTACATCGAAACCCACAGCAAAACCACCGATGCCTTCGGACTGTTTGCTTTGCAGATAGGCCAGGGCAGTGTGGTAGCCGGCAACTTCGGCACCATCAGTTGGGGCAGCAACACCTATTTTCTGAAGGTAGAGATCGACCCGGCCGGTGGCACAGCATGGCAATTGGTGGGCACCAACCAGTTTGTATCGGTGCCTTATGCACTCTATGCCAAAGAAAGCGGCACTGCGGGCCCCACCGGCCCTACAGGCCCCACAGGAATTGCCGGAGCCGCTGGCGACCGCTATTCCACCATATCTCCTAACACTCTCACTATATCAACCGGAGCGAAAAGCCTGGTGGTAGGCACCGGACTCAGCTACACCAACGGACAAACCGTAGTGATAGCCAACTCCACATCCAACTACATGACCGGATTGATAACAAGCTACACCCCCTCCACCGGTATGCTAAATGTTACCATAAACGCCGTAACCGGCTCGGGCACTTATAATATTTGGAGTATCAACCTCAGCGGAGCCGTTGGCCCGCAGGGAGCTGTGGGTGCCACCGGGGCACAAGGCATACAGGGTATTCAGGGCATACAAGGCCCCACCGGAATTCAGGGTATTCAGGGCATACAAGGTATTCAGGGCCCCACCGGCAATGCCACCATCAGCGGCACCACCAACTATGTGGTGAAATTCACAGGAGCCACAGTGGGTGGTAACTCACTGATATACGATAACGGCACCAATGTGGGTATAGGCACCACCTCGCCCACCTATAAATTCGATGTGGTGGGTGCCGATGCACGTTTCAATGGAATTACAGTTGGTAAAGGCACTGCAAATATTAGCAGCAACACTGCCTTAGGAAATTTACCCCTATATTCCAACACCACAGGGGGATTTAATACGGCCATTGGGTATCGAACACTGTATAATAATACGGAAGGGGCAGTAAATACAGCTATGGGATATTATTCACTATACAATAATACAATAGGTAATAACAATACAGCCCTGGGATATTATGCTCTATACAATAATGTTACTAACAGTGCAAGTACTGCTATCGGAGCCTATTCTATGTTTTATGCCTTAACTCAAAACACGCAATATGAAACTCATAATACGGCTGTTGGTTATTCGGCTATGAAAGGAAGTCCAACCCCGACTATCAACTCAGGTAGATGGAATACTGCGATGGGAAGTCAATCACTTTTCTCCAATACAACCGGTACTTGGAATACAGCCTCTGGATACAATGCACTTTATTCGAATACCATAGGACAAAGCAATACGGCTTATGGTACAGGAGCGCTTTATTCAAATACAGAGGGTAATTATAATATTGCAATTGGTGATGCAGCATTATATAATAACACAGGAAGTGCTAATGTAGCCCATGGAAGCTATGCGCTTCATGATAATACAACCGGATCATATAATACTGCCATTGGACATGACGCATTATATAGCAACAAAGCCAACAGCAGAAGCACTGCAATCGGGTACGCTGCAATGGGCCTTGCCGATAACAGAACTACAGGCCGATCCACTTACAATACTGCAGTAGGATTTCAGGCATTACATGGCAGTGGTACAGCAGCCGATAATACTGGGATAAATAACACCGCTGTGGGGGATCAGGCGCTTTATGAAAATAGCTCCGGGAGTAACAATACAGCTTCGGGATTATTTGCGCTTAAAAATAATTCAACAGGTGATTATAATACAGCAATTGGAGTCTCTGCCTTAGAAATAAACAATGACGGTGAAGGTAATACTGCATTGGGATTTTATGCATTACCTTATAACTCTACTGGCGGTTACAACACAGCTTGCGGTGTTTATGCCAATCTATCAGCGAGCAATTCCAATTCCAGTGCATTTGGTTATAATACCTCAATTACTGCCTCAAATCAGGTAAGAATTGGCAATAATAGTGTCACCTCCATTGGTGGCTATGCCAATTGGTCAAATGTTTCGGATGTCAGGTTCAAAAAGCAGGTGCAGGATATGAATTTTGGCTTGGATTTCATTATGAAACTTCGTCCTGTCACTTATCATCTGGATATGGATGCCATTGCTTCATACAACAAAACTCCCGATAGTTTAAGGTTAAAAGAATCGGAACAATTGAAATCACAGGAACTGCAAACAGGTTTCATAGCCCAGGAAGTAGAACAAGCCGCCAAGGATTTGGGATACGATTTCAGTGGTGTGGATAAACCTAAAAACAAAGATGATTTCTATGGATTGCGCTATGCCGAGTTTGTGGTGCCTTTGGTCAAAGGTATGCAGGAACAGCAACAACAGATTGAAGAACTGAAAAAGATCATAGAACAACAGCAAAAACAAATAGACCAATTGCTCAACAAACAATAAAACTAAAGGTATGAAAAAGCTAATAATAACATTCAGTATCCTCGCCCTCTGCCTCTCCTTGCAGGCACAACAGGTTCAGCCCGTAGTAATAAACTCCATGGGCGGTAGTACTCAATATAGTGGAGGCTACCTTGCCTTCGCCATAGGCGAACCCATCATAGGCACCCAGGCGGGCAGCAGCGTCACACTCTCACAAGGTTTCCTGCAAACCTGGCAGCAGATTATGGCAAAACAGATAGCCATAAAAATATTTCTGGAAGGCCTCTATGCCGGAGGAGGTATGATGAACCAGGCACAAGGCACTTCAGGGCCGCAATTCTCAGCCGGCATTGCCGACAAAGTAAGTGTTGAATTGCATAACAGTGCTACCCCCTATGGAATATTCTACGAGGACAATAATATTGACCTGCATACTGATGGAAGCCTTCAGATCAATAATCTGCCTTCAAATACTAATGGTTCGTACTATATTACCATCAGGCACCGGAATAGTATAGAGACATGGAGCGCCCAACCTTACAATTTTAGTGGAGCAGGCCCATTCAGTTACGATTTCAGCACAGCAGCTTCGCAGGCCTATGGCAATAATCAAAAGCTGATGGGCACAGTTTATGCCATCTGGGGCGGCGATCCAACACAGGATGGAATCGTCGATGGTTCGGATATGACTGCCGTTGATAATGCCAGCAAACCCCCTGCTTTGCAGGGATATTATCCTGAGGATGTAAATGGCGATGGCATTGTGGATGGCTCGGATATGACCATGATCGATAATAATTCGAAGCCACCGGCAGTGCAAGTGATAAGACCATAACAATAAGAAAAGGATATTTGGATATAGGCTATTAGGCTGATGGCTATCAGACTTTTAGGGAAGATAAAAAAGAGACTTCCGGGTTGCTGTGATCCGGAAGTTTTTTTTTATGCCTTTGTCAGCCTAATGCCGATAGCAGTAATAATAATAGGGTATAATTTCATCATTTCGCTAAATCCCTATGGCTGAAATCAGGTCAAAATATCTATTAAAAAAACCACTAACAGCTATTTACAAAACAGGATTGAAGAAAGTTGAAAAAAACAATCATAATAATTTGCCTCAAGCAAATATTTATTGTACATTAGCACCTCCTAATTTTTTAATAAACATATCTATTATAATTTATCATTCATTTATTATTAACCTAAAAGACAGTATTATTATGAAGAAATTATTATTATTTTTGGTTTCCTTAGTTTTCATAGGAAGCAGTTTCGGGCAATTTAAATCGCAGGCCACAACCGGAGTTGTGGGAAGCGAGGCCTCAGCAGTTTATGCACACAAGGCTACGACACTAAATCAGGTAACTCCTTACATCATGCCAAAGAGTTCCCCGATATTATCCGCTCCTTCTGTGGCCAACGGCTATTCTTCCAGTGGACGGGCTCCCGGAAATACCTACAAATACCAAAGAAGTATCTATCTGTTAACACCTGCAGAAATGGCTGCTTCGGGTTTGCCAAATTCTTCTGTTATTAATTCGATAGGATGGTCGATAATGCAGGCCGGAACAGGTGCATTAACCGGCACATTAAAAATCTATCTCCTTAATACCACCAATACCACCTTTTTACTTTCCACTACTTGGGCCACGGCCATTTCAGGTTTCACCCTTGCCTGTAACAATACCAGTTGGACAACTCCTTTAGTTGTCGGCACCTACGATGTTCCGTTTACAGGAGGTTCATCATTTACATATACGGGATCAGGTCTTTATATAGCCTGGGAATTTAGCTCAACAGGCACTGCAGGCACCGTGGCAACCTATTATGATACTAATACCGACCTGACGAATGGAATTGCAAGTGCCAGAAGTACTTCAAGTTTACCGGCAACTTTAACGGCAGCCTTACACAGACCGATTACCCGCATTGGTACTTCTTCGTATGAGGATGTGATCTCTGTAACAAATATTTATACCACTGAAAAAGTTCCGACGGTTTACGGAGTTCCTTGCACTGTGGGCGTGAGGGTTAACAATTTAACAAGTGCGGCCAAAACCTTCGACCTTACCATAACTGTTAAAGATCAGGCCACCTCAACCACCCGATATACCGCCACCCAAAATGTAACGGCATTGGCTGCAAACAGTTCATCTGTTGTCAATTTTACAGCATGGTCACCCACCCTGCAGGAAAATGTTAATATAACAGCCACAACCTCAACTATTGCTGGTGAAACATGGCCATCAAATAATACTTTGACCATACCCGTCAATGTAAATTCGAATCTTTTTGGATATAGTTACAGCCTTGCAAACTCAGGAGGATATGGATTTACTTATCCTAACGCCGGAATTTTTGCTTCAAAATTTACCATGCATGGATTGGGATATGTGAATGGAGCAAACCTAGTAATTTCGTCCGACGCTGCCACTACCGGAAACACCATTTATGCCGTTGTTATGAACAGCAGCGGAAGTATTGTGGCAACAAGCGGAAGTTATGTGGTTCAGGCTGGTGATTTGGGTACTACTAAATATTTTTCTTTTCCTGTACCTCCTTCATTTACCAATGCCGATTTTTACATTGGTTTCGCCCAGACTGCAGGTACTGCGCAGTATTATCCCGTTGGTGTATATTCTGAAACTCCCCAGCGTGATAATACTTTTTATTATGTGATGTCTTTATCCGGCGGAACTTTAACCGCTCTTCCGACAGGAAGCGATCTTAAATACGGTATTGAAGCCCAGGTGGGTCCGCCTCCGGCCTGCCTGGCCCCAAGCGCTTTAAATGCTACCTCAATAACCACCAACTCTGCTAATTTAACCTGGACACCCAACGGAACTGCTACTGCCTGGGAATATGTATATGGAGTAGCACCCCTGGCTCAACCCACCGGATCAGGAACCTCTACCGGTTCAAGCACCAATAATCCTATTTCCGGTCTTTCTTCAGGCACTGTTTACCAGTATTATGTACGGTCCAATTGTGCGGGAAGTATTAATAGCGTTTGGTCAGGCCCATATACCTTCTCAACGGTTTGTGCAATCTCTAATACTCCTTTTTCAGAGAGTTTCGAAGGAGGTGTATTTCCACCTGCATGCTGGTCAAAATCAAGCCCCGACGGCGGCACAGGATGGGCTTCTATTACATCCGGGACTACTCCCTTGCCAGGATTTACAGGTGGAACGATGACAGTTCCTACTGGCGGTGGGTCAAAAGCAGCCTATTGCACCTGGACAACCGGTGGTGCCAGCTCTAACGACCAATGGCTTATTTCACCTCAAATTGCAGTGCCGGCCAATGCCCAATTGAGCTTTTATATGTATTTGTTTTCGGCTTATGCTGATTATGTAGACATAAAAATATCAACTACGACAAATGCCGTGGCAAGTTTTACAACAACTCTTTTGGCCATTAATAATTCTCAACTGATACAGGGAGATTGGAAACAATTTACTATTCCATTGACTGGGTATGCCGGTCAGAATGTGTATATTGCATTTAACGAACATGTAGCAGACAATCAAACTGATGGTGCTTTTATTGGATTGGATTTGGTAAGTATTACTGAAGGTGTTATTTGTCCTGCACCCACCTTACTTACTGTTAGCAATCTCACACAAACAGGCGCTGTTTTGGGCTGGACCGATCCAACAGGCACTTTATGGAATATTGATTGGGGCCTTCAGGGCTTTAATCATACAGGTGGAAACCCTGTGAATGGCCTGACATCTAATTCTTATACAATACCTGTAGGTACACTAACGGCATCTACTTCTTATGATTTCTATGTGCAATCAAATTGTGGTGCCACGGGGTTATCTGCCTGGGCCGGACCTTTTACTTTCATGACTCCATGCAATGCCTACTCGCTTCCTTTTACTGAAAATTTTGAGCCCACATCTCCATCACTCGGTTGCTGGACGGTTCAGGATATTGATGGTGGAGGAGAATATTGGACATTGTACACTGACAATCATACCCCCGGCGGTGCCCAGGGGATTGGACATTTGTATGGGGCTTCTGGTTATGCTGAGTCTGGTGCAGTGTTTTCGCCTGAGTTGATTCTGCCTGCAGCAACTATTGTTGAACTGTCATTTTGGTCATACAATTTGGATGCAAGCTACTACGGACAAAATTCTGTACTGGTTTCGACCAATGGCTGGCAAACTTACGATGTAGTTTGGGCACCAACTACAGTTGCAGAAGCAACCTGGGAGCAGGCTGTAGTTTCACTTTCTGCTTATGCCGGTAACACCATACAACTTGCATTTTTATATGAAGGAACGTATGCTCATGCCTGGCTGATTGATGATATTCTTGTAAATGAATCACCATCCTGTCCTGCCCCAACGTCACTTACTATTACCAATCTCACACAAACAGGCGCTGATCTGGGATGGACCGACCCAACCGGTACTTTATGGAATATTGATTGGGGACTGGAAGGCTTTAATCATGTCGGAGGCAATGCGGTTAATGGTCTGACAGCGAATTCTTATTCTATACCAATAGGTACATTAACAGCTTCTACTTCTTATGATTTTTATGTGCAATCGAATTGTGGTAGCAATGGGACATCGGTCTGGGCAGGTCCTTTTACTTTCACAACCCCCTGCAATGCCTACTCACTTCCTTTTACCGAAGATTTTGAGCCCACATCTCCATCACTTGGTTGTTGGACAGTGCAGGATATAGATGGCGGAGGAGAAAATTGGACATTGTACACTGACAATCACACTCCCGGCGGAACCCAGAGCATAGGACATTTGTATGGTGCTTCTGGTTATGCAGAATCTGGGGCAGTGTTTTCACCTGAATTGGTTCTTCCGGCAGCGACTAATGTAGAACTTTCTTTTTGGTCGTACAATGTATATCCAGCTGACTATGGACAAAACTCTGTACTGGTTTCCTCCGATGGCTGGCAAACTTATGATGTGGTATGGTCCCCAACCACCGTATTAGAGCCCTGGGAACAGGCTGTAGTTTCCCTTTCTGCTTATGCCGGTAACACCATACAACTTGCATTTTTATATGAAGGAACGTATGCACATGCCTGGCTGATTGATGATATTGAAGTGTATGTGCCAGCTCCAACTACCAAAACCCTTAATGTGAAACTCTTCCTCGAAGGTTTATATAATACATCTACAGGCACTATGAACCAGGCACAGGATGTTGCCGGTCCAAAATTCACAGCACCGGTAGTCGATACCGTAAGGGTTGAATTGTACCAATCAGTTACTCCATTTACCCTGGCTTACACATACATTGGTGTGGAACTTAATGCTGATGGGACCTTAACTATTCCCACCCTTCCCGGCACCATCACAGGTACCTACTATATAGTAATAAAACATCGCAACAGCATAGAAACCTGGAGTGGCGATTGGGTTGATTTTAGTGGTGCTGGTCCTTTCAATTGGGATTTCACAACAGCACAGAATATGGGTTATGGCAGTAACCTAAAATCAATGGGTACTATATGGGCTATCTGGGCCGGTGATATTGCTGTGTCAGGACTTCAGGATGGCATTGTTGACGGAACAGATATGTTGTTGATAGACAATGCCAGTAAACCTCCTGCTTTACTGGGATACTTTCCTGAGGATGTAAACGGCGATGGCATTGTGGATGGTTCTGATATGACTATAATAGACAATAATTCGAAGCCACCAGCCGTGCAAGTGATAAGACCCTAGCGCCTGCTCTTCAGATTATATTGCTAAGTCGGACTAAAGCTCATCAATAATTTCCAATATAAAAACTCCCGTAGCCACCAATTGCTCCGGGAGTTTTTCTTTTTCTCCCCGGCATCTGATAACCAAACACTGTAAATTATTTTAAAGAAATTTTAATATTTTCTTGTTTTATTAATTTACACCATTTAAATTTGTCGAATTATTTTTATGAATCAAAAAAAACCGGAAACATGAGAAACAAATCCCTTTTGCTTTTTGTATTCTGTCTGCTCAGCAGCGCCACATTCAGCCAGGATAAACCCGAAATTATCAACTCTTCGGATAAGATCAAAAAAGGAGTAGAATACTACGAAGATGGAAAATACGAACTGGCCCTGAAGGAATACAGTCAGATTCCGGAAAATGATACCAATTATTATATTGCCGTTGTCGAACAGGCACTGACCTATTATCAGCTCGAAAAATATGAAGAAGGCATTGCCATGGGTAAAAAAGCGCTTGGCATGGACCTGTACCTGAGCCCCGAACTCTATACCGATATGGGATGCTGCTACGATAATTTGCAGAAATACGGAGATGCCGTGGCACTATACGAGGCAGGCAGCAAACTTTTTCCCAAGGCCAACATGCTTTATTTTAATAAGGCATTCTCATTAACAAAACTCGAAAAAAACAAGGAAGCATTTGAATGTTATAAAAAGTCGGAAGCATTGAATCCCTTTCATCCGGGAACACATTATGCCCTGGGTATACTGGCCATGAACGAAGGTAAAACCTCACTCGCCTTGTTAGCTTTCAGTACCTATATTTTATTAGACCCCGATTCGAAAATGGCCAATAATGCCTTATTGTGCATTAACGAGATGGTTACCACCAAGTATGAGGAAAGCGTTCACCCCAAAGGGCTCGATATTACTGATGGAGATGATTTTTCGGAAATTGATATACTGATTAAGAATTACGTTGCTCTAAACAAAAAATATAAAGTACCCTCGAAACTTAATTTCAGCTTTATAAAACAAGACTACCTGCTTTTCGATAAGTTGCCCGATGATCCCGAAACCAAAGGATTCTGGTATAAGACCTATGTGCCCTTCTATAAGCAACTGCTGAAAGACAATAAATTCGATCTGTTTGCTACCTATCTGTTGCAGGCAAGCGCTAACGAGGCTCATAAAAAGATAGTAGAAAAGAATAAATCCAGGCTATCGGGTTTTGTTGAATGGTTTAAGAATGCCTGGGATAACCAACACAGGCAATATGATATGGAATTTAACGGAAAATTGCAGAAGGTAGATGTTTTCAGGGCCAATAAACGATTTGCCATCAGTTCCTTTGGCGTTCTAAATAGCGCCAAGACCGATTACCTGGGTTATACTGAGTTTTATCATGCCAATGGCAAGCTTAAAGCAAAGGGTATATTTGTTGAAGACGGTAAAAAAGATGGCGAATGGATATGGTATCATGAAAATGGCAACCTTAAAACAAAAGCCACCTATGTGAAAGGAGAGCTGATTTCTTATGATTCATACTCTTTGCTGGGTATCATTGAATCGCATATTCCCTATAAGAGTGATAAGATAGACGGCGAAGGGATTGCCTATTCAAACGAGGGGGCAAAAGATAAAACCATTAGCTTTAAGAACGATATCAGGGATGGTATCTATGAAGAGTATTACTCCAACGGGCAGGTATACTTCACAGGAACCAACAAGAACGGTAAACTCGACGGCCCGGTAAAAACCTATTACAGCAGCGGAGAACTCATGAGCGAAGTAAATTATCTGGAGGGAAAAAAGAACCTGAGCGAAACCTTATATTTTCGCAATGGAAAGATCAGACAAAAAGCCAATTACGTAAAAGGGGTGCTGCAGGGCGATTTTATTTCATACTATGAGAACGGCCAGGTTTCTGATTCGATAAAATACCTTAATGATAAGCCTGTGGGTAAAAACATTCTTTTCTTTGAAAATGGCGTGGTATCGGTCACGGCCGATTTTGATGAAACCGGAAAACTGAACGGTGTACGCAAAGAGTATGACACTGATGGGAAAATTTATAACGAACGCGAATACCGCAAAGGCGAGATCATAAGTTATAAATATTACAATAAAAAGGGACAGGTGGTGAAAGAAGATAAGAAAAAGAGCGGCACCTTCGATTTCGAAAGTTTCTATTCAACGGGCATGAAAAGCAGCAGCGGAGTTTACGGTAAAGAAGACAAACAGGGTGAATGGAAATTTTACGACAAAAATGGCAACATTGAATCCATATCCCGTTTTGTCGACGGAAAATCAGTGGGTGAAGCAAAATCATTCTTCACAAACGGGAAAATTGAAAAAATACTGCATTATAAAGACGATCTGGCTGACGGTTATTATGTGGAATATTACAAAAACGGTAACATCAATTCACACGGCAACTATCTTAAGGATGATGTTGAGGGTTATTGGGCTACCTACAATCCTGACAAATCGTTAGCCGGAGAGAATTTTTATATCGAAGGCCAAAAAAACGGCATACAAAGAAAGTATAGCATCACAGGTAAGATTTTCGAAACAGAAACATTCTACAAAGGGGTTCTGCTCAGTTCAATGAATTACGACTCACTGGGAAATGTAATCGATAGCATTGGATACACCAATGCCAGCGGCCTGAAAAGCTATCATTTTTATAAGGGAGGTCCGGTAAAAAGTGAGATCAATATTCAGTATGGTAATTTTAACGGCGATTATGTTTTCTATTTTCCCAACGGGAAAATTAATGTAAAAGGCCAGTTCTTTAACGGGTATAAAAATGGTAAATGGACATGGTATTACTGGAATGGCAATGTTAGCACGACAGGCAATTATAAATACGGCGATACCGACGGAAAATGGGAATACTATACCGAAGACGGCAAACTTGACAGGATAGTGAATTATAGGAACGGAAAAAGAAACGGGAAAGACATTTCATATTATGAGAATGGCAAACCTGAGTATGATTGTGAATTTATTGATGGGCTGCTTGAAGGAGTGAGTTTGTACTATAGCCCCGACGGACAGTTGGAACACAAGCGTTTGTTCCTTCACGATCAATTACTTTCATACACTTATTTTGATGCCAGCGGAAAAGAAAAAACCACCGAGGTGGATAACGAAACTGCTGAAATTACCATCTATCTCAAGAACGGGAAAATTGCCAGACAATACACCGTAAATAAAGGTTTATACCAGGGCCCATACAAAAGGTATTATTCAACCGGGCAGTTGTACGAAATATCAAATTATAAGGATGATGACGTATCGGGCGAGAATATCTATTATTATCCGAACGGACAGGTAAAAGAAAAAAGAAACTATGTGGACGGAGAACCCGATGGTTATATTCTACAATATTATCCTGACGGAAAACTGAAAGAATCGGTAAATTATATTTCTGGCACCACCCATGGAAAATGCCGCAAATATGATAAAAACGGGAAACTCATTGCCGTGCTTACTTATTATAATGATGAAGTGGTAGGGATTAGCGATAAATAAATTATATGTCATGTTTTGGATTATTTCCGGCATCAGGCCACAAATCCTGCTACTAAATTTCTTAAAAAGGTAATCATGAAAAATAAACTAGTGTTATTGATTTTCCTGGCTTACTCATGGGTTGCCTCATCACAGAATGTTGCTGATTACGTTAATTATGGGACCAAATATAAGGACAAGGATATTGTTTACCTGAATTTAAAAACCGAAATCTCGGTCGATATAGGCAAAACAGGTCTGAAGATAGAAGAAACCAAGTACGAAGAGATCTATTACAACAATTATAAGGCAGGGGCATTTTCGGAAGGCAAGATAGAATCGTCTCATTTCTCAAAAATGAAAGATATTGAAGCCAGCACGCTTCTGCCCGATAACAATAAGTTCAAGGAAATAAAAGTTAAGGATTTTAAGACCCAGGAAGTTTTTGAGGATGATATTTTTTATCAGGATCTTTTTTCCACTTCATTCATTTATCCTTCGCTGCGTCAGGGGGCCATTACCAAATTAAAGTATACCCTTGATATAAGCGAACCGCATTTTTTCCCTTTCGAAATAGTAAAAAGATATTACCCGGTCGAAAATTTCGAGTTCGTTATTAATGCCGATAAGAATGTGGAATTTGATACCAAATACTTTTATACCGATTCGTCGAATATTGATTTTACCAAAGTAGAAAAAGGCGGAAGGTATATTTATACCTGGAAAGCTTCGAATATAAACAGTTACAAAAAGGAGAACCGATCGCCCGACTATCTTTGTTTTTTGCCCCAGATCATTCCCTATATTAAATCGTATAAGCTGAACAATAACAATATTAATGTATTTCGAAATATCGATGATCTGTTTGCATGGCAAAATGAGAAAGTCGCAAAAATTGACCACAAGCATACGGATGCGATGATAGAAACTACCAATTCGCTGGTGAAAGATTGTAAGTCAGATCATGAAAAAGTAGCAGCAATATACCGATGGGTGCAAAACAACATCAAGTATGTGGCCAACGAATATGCGCTGGGTGGTTTCGTGCCACGCCATCCTTACATGGTTTTCGATAAACGGTATGGCGATTGTAAAGATATGGCTACGATCATTGTCGAATTGCTGGATATTGCGGGTATCAAAGCCTATTATACCTGGGTAGGCACACGCGATTTACCTTACACCTACCAGCAAATTCCAACCAATAAAGTAACCAATCACATGATAGCTACTTATATCGAAAACGGACAATACTATTTTCTTGATGCCACCAATCCCTACATTCCGTTGGAAATACCCAGTTCATTTATTCAGGGAAAAGAAAGCATGATCAGAATTAGTAATGAAAAATACGAAATTCGAAAAGTGCCCGAAGTTGCTGCGGATAGCAACGCACATCTCGATTTTTTAAATCTTTCTATCGATCAGGGAAAAATTAAGGGGAATGGCAATCTGCAACTAAAAGGATATTACTTTACAAATATGAAGCAAAGTATCGAAAGGATTAAGGATGCCACTGAAAAAACCAAGTTCATGAAATCTTATCTCGAAACGGGTAACAATAAGTGTGTAATCGATAAATACGATATTATATACAACCCAAATAGCTTGCGCATCAATTACGAATTCACTCTTTCCGATCATTTGATCATAAACAATAATGAAATGTACCTGAATTTAAATCTTTCGAGACCTTATGAGGATTTTGAATTATTTAAGGATGACCGCCAACTCGATTATGAATTTTATTTCAAATCATTTCTCAGGGCAAATAATATTTTTACCATACCGGAGGCTTATGAAGTAAGCTATTTGCCAAAAAACAGTTCTTACGGTGATGACACTTTCTCGTATTCTATCACTTATGAAATTAAAGGAAACACTATAGTTTACCATTTTACATCCAGAACAAATACTATGTTGCTCAAGCCCTCAGCATTCCAATCGTGGAATAAAATGATAAAACAAATGCGTTCCGATTTTAAAGAAGTAGTGGTATTAAAAAAGAAAATATGAAAAAAGCAATCCTTTTCATTGCCTTGCTGATGATGGCATGGGCTCAACATTCCTTTGCACAGGTTCAACAAGCAGAGTACGAATCGTATAAATGGGAAGATAGTCCGAAACTTACCAATACCGATCAGGATACTTCCAATAATTCAGTGATCATTTTCACCAGGTATTTTTATGAGTATACTTATGAAAATAATATTTTATTCGAGTACAAGATCACGCACAAAAGAGTGAAACTCATCACCCATGTGGGAATTGAAAACAACAATAAGGTGTACATTCCATTGTACGATGCCGATAAGGTGGTGAGTGCAAAAGCCAGGGTAATAAAAAACGACGGAAGTGTCAGCGAATTGAAGAAGGATGAGTTTAAAGAGGGATATGACTCAGAATCGGGTACCAAATATCAGTATTTTGCTTTCGAAGGTGTTGAAATAGGATGCGAGATAGAATTTCTGTTCTGTATGAAACATATTCCCACCCTGAATGGGAGCATTATCACAATTCAATCGGGGCTGCCTGTGCTTTCTTACCAAACACGATATTCTACTCCTCCGAATCTGTGGTTTAAATTTAAGAGTTTCAATGGCTGTCCGGATGCCATATACGATACTACCGTGACAGATAAGAATATCTGGACCATACAAAAAGATAACATACCCCGGTTGAAAGATGAAGAAAGTGCTGCCTTAGAAGCAGAAAAGATGAAATATGGCGTTAAACTCGATCGTAATTCAGCTACCGGAAAAAAGGATATCTATTCATACGGACCGCTTGCCGGCGATATATATGACCGTATATTTAACCAACTCGAATCCAAAGATTCCAAAGTAATTGCAGGCGTTGTTAAAGATATAAAGCCTGCTGCCAGTGACGAGGAAGCCAAAATAAGAGAGGTGGAAAATTATCTGAAAACAAATTACATCTACGACGAAACGGTTGATCCCGATAAGACCTTGCTGGCAAAGATCGTTGCCAATAAAGTGTATAATGATTTTGGTTCTGTGAAACTCTATGCCAACATTTTTAAAAATCTGAATATTGAAACAGAGATTGTGCTTACGTGCGACCGTTTTGAACTTAAATTTGACAAGGATTTCGAATGTTATGCTTTTCTGAACAAATACCTGCTCTACTTTCCTAAAATTAAAAAGTACCTTGCCCCCGCCGATAACTTTACACGACTGGGTTTTCCGGATAATGAATACATCAACACGTACGGGTTGTTCATCAAATCAGTGTCGATGGGCGACTACAGTACCGGAATGGGAAAAATAAAATTCATACAGGGAGCAAAATATACCGAAAGCCTCGATAAACTGAAAATAAAAGCAGATATAACCAACGATTTCAGCGATACAAAATTCGAAATAGTCAGGGAAATGAGTGGTTATACCGCTTCATATTATCAGCCTTTCTTCGATTTTATTAAAGAAGAAGACAAACTGAAAGATTTTTCAGAATCGATCATTAAATATATTGATAACGAAGGAACGATTGAAAACCTGACCTTTGAAAACAAGGGAGGCAACTTTCTGGGTCAAAAACCTTTGATTGCCAAAGCCACACTGAAATCGGATCATTTTTTCGAAAAGGCCGGAAATAAATATCTTTTTAAAGCGGGTATGCTGATAGGGCCCCAACTGGAACTATACAAAAAGGACGAACGCAAACTGCCGCTCGAATTTCCATATAATCACAGCTATGAGCGCATTATCAGCTTTAATATCCCTGATGGATATAAAGTTTCTAACCCTGATCAACTAAAGATGACCGAAACCTATATCCGTGACAACAATGACACCACTATGGCCTTTATTTCCGATTATACAATGGAAAACAATACGGTTACCATTACCATAGAGGAATATTACAAAGAGTATAATTATACCATAGCCGAATTTGAAGACTACAGACGAGTTGCCAATGCTTCGGCTAACTTCAATAAAGTGGTGCTGGTATTTGAGAAGAAATAGAATTATCTGGCTAAATTAATTCATGCCCAACTATATCCTATTTGTATTCGAAAGTTTGATTATATTTGTATTCAATTAAAATGAAAAAAAATGAAAACGACCATTGAAATGGATATTCAGAAAATCAAATACACAGCAAAAAAACTCAAAATCGCTACCCATCCAATAAGAGTTGAGATTATTGAGTCTATTTTAGAAAACAAAGAAATGAATGTTACTCAGATATATCAGAAACTAAATTTAAATCAGCCGGAAACTTCGCTTCATTTGGGCCTGATGAGACAATTCGGTATTCTGAATAAAGTCAGAAGAGGAAAAATGAGTATTTATACTGTGAATGAGGATGACCTGAACTATATCCTGAAAATTTCGAACGAGCTTAGCAAAATATAAATCAATTGCATAGGCCTTGACGGTTAATTACAGGCTGATGCAATAGATATGCAACACACTTAACAAGTGAGCCTCATTCCACAGCCCATATCATGTGTATCAGAGACCTTAGTGCTCACTCCATTATTTTATTTGCAAACGGAACAAAACCGCACACAGTAAATTGGTTGTCTTTTTCCAAATGACACCCATTAATATGGTATAATACGGTTTGTTCATGCGATTTTTATTTATTTTTGAAATGCCTGTTTTTTTTAAACGAACGCTGAGCTATGATATACAATCAATGGTACGTAATACTCGATTCGAAAGAGGTAAAGAAAAATAAACCACTACTGATAAGGCGGTTTAACGAAAACCTGGCTGTGTGGCGGGATGAGAAAGGACAAGCAAACTGCATTGCCGATAAATGCTGCCATAGGGGAGTTTCGCTTTCGTGTGGCAAAGTTGTCGACGGTAAGCTTGAGTGTCCGTTTCACGGATTTCTATATGACGCAACGGGCAAAGTGCGTGTGATACCGGCTAACGGAAAGAACAAACAAGTGCCCGAAAGCATGAAGGTGCTGACCTATAAAACTTACGAAGCCTACGGACTGATCTGGCTGTGGTGGGGCGATGAGGATAAAAGGACTGCTGAACCTTTCTTTTTTAAAGAATTGATCCCTTTTTCCTATTCGACCTTTATTGATCATTGGAATGTGCATTACTCAAGGGCTATAGAAAACCAATTGGACGTGGTGCATCTGCCCTTTGTACACCGAACTACCATTGGCAGGGGCAATAAAACATTGGTGAATGGTCCTGTGGTGGTGCGTAAGGACGAATTGATTACTTTTTATGTGGACAACAGGGCCGACGATGGAAAAACCACTCCCCTTAAACCTGATGAAATCCCCGATTATGAGAAACTGTTTCAACTACAGTTTCATTATCCCAATATATGGCAGAACCTGATCTCGGATAAGATCAGGGCCTTTGCCGCTTTTGTGCCGGTGGATGAGGAAAACACCCTGGTGTATGTGAGGTATTATCAAAATATGGTCAAGGTACCAGGCTTAAAACAACTTTTCAATATTATCGGAAAGTTAACGAACATTATTATCCTTCGACAAGACAAGCGGGTGGTGGTTACCCAGTTGCCAAAAAAGAGCGATGTTAAAATGGATGAAAGGCTTATTATGGGCGACAAGCCCATTATAGAGTATCGTAAGCACCGTCAGGAATTGAAGAAGGAGTCAGGAGAGAGAAGTTAGGAGACAGGACATCCTTTTATAAATCTTCAAAAATTGATTTTATTTTCCACAAAAAAGATTCCTCAGCATTAAAGATTATCATTACATAAGAATAAAAATTTTCTCAGCCGGGAAGATCGTTTTTTTGGCTTACAACAGATTTTTTTAGGTCCGACACAGTATTTTGTATGCGTGAAAGGTTGCCTTGTATGCTGCAAAAATTTCTTTTCATGCAGCAAACGTTACGTTGTGTAATGCAAACGTTGCGTTGTATGCTGCAAACGTTTCGTTGTGTAATGCAAACGTGGCGATGTGTAATGCAAAAATTTCATTGTATGCTGCAAACGTGGCGTTGTATGCATACAAAATGGACTTCCGGGGCATAAAAAAGGGGCTGCAATCATAAGCAACTGTCTTATTTTCAGGGCAAATTCGTCAATTTACATTATCCATGCTATAATTTCATTGCACCCCTTGTAAAACACTTTTAGAATCGTCTTTCTCAGAAAATCCCAAATAACAAGCATCAAATAACAAATAAATTTCAAATTCAAAAAAAAATAAAATTTCAAACACTGAAAGCCCCGTTTGATAAATTGAAATTTGTATTATTGGAATTTATTTGTTTTTTATTAGTTGTTTTTTGATGCTTCAACAACCAAAAACCATTAATGACAACCAATGACCACTAATGACAATGAATGACCATCAATGACTATTAATAACAAAAATTTTATCTTACATCAGAAATCCCAACATTCCCAAAAACTCCTATCTTTGTACCTAATAAAAGGGGTGCCCCAACTGAACGGGCTGAGATCAAACCCTCTGAACCTGATCCGGGTAATGCCGGCGTAGGGAGTAAGAGTTAACTTTAACGGATGGCTGTTGCCTCTGAAGCTATCCAAAGTGTAACGTAATGTTCAAAATCATGAAAAAGTTAATTGTAACGCTGATCATTCCGCTGCTGCTGCCGTTGACAACTATGGCACAGGGCAGCCTTTCGGGGCATATCACCGACAAAAGCAGCGGTGAGGCGCTTTCAGGAGCCTCGGTAAGCATCGAAGGACTATTCACAGGCACCATCAGTGATGATCAGGGAAATTACCTGATCAGTAACCTGAAAAAAGGCAGTTACCAGTGCAAAGTATCGTATATAGGCTATCACAGTCAAACCAAAACCATTGAGATTGCAGGCGCCTATATCTACAACATTCAACTCGAAAAGAATACGGTGTTGCAGGACGAAGTAATCATCAGTGCCACCCGTGCGGCAGCCGATCAGCCATCAACCTATACCAATGTGGGTAAAAATCAGATCAGCCGCATCAACTATGGGCAGGATCTGCCATATATACTCAACACTACGCCCGCCCTGGTGAGCAGCTCTGATGCAGGTAATGGGGTGGGCTACACCGGCCTGCGTATTCGCGGCACCGACCTTACACGCATCAATGTCACCATCAATGGCATTCCTGCCAACGATGCCGAATCGCAGGGGATGTTTTGGGTCGATATGCCCGACCTGGCTTCATCCATCGACAATGTGCAGATACAACGAGGCATCGGTACATCCACCAACGGCTCGGCCGCATTCGGCGCCAGCATCAACTTCGAAACCACCAAACTCAACCCTGATGCTTATGCTATCTACGACGGCGGCTATGGCTCATTCAACACCTGGAAACATACCCTCATGGCAGGCACGGGTTTGCTGGCCAAACACTTTACGCTGGATGTGCGTTTGTCGAAACTTAATTCCGATGGCTATATAGAAAGGGCCTCAACCGATATGAAGTCTTTGTTTGTTAATGCAGGATACTACGGTAAAAAAACCATTCTCAAGCTGGTGATATTTTCAGGTAAAGAAAAAACCTACCAGGCATGGAACGGGGTACCGAAAGATTCGCTACAGACCCATCGACGCTACAATTTATTTACTTACGAAAACCAAACCGACAATTATCAGCAGGACAACTACCAGTTGTTGTTTTCGCAGGAGGTGGGCAAACGCTTCCAACTGAACGCTGCCCTGCATTATACTTACGGACGCGGCTACTACGAAGAATACCGCGAAGCCGACGATTTTGCTGCCTACGCCCTTCCCTACCCTGTTATTGGTAATGACACCCTAACGGCCACCGACCTTATCCGCCAAAAATGGCTGGGCAATCATTTCTACGGATTCACCTTCTCGGGACGCTTCGACAATCATAAAAACCTGCAGATAACCCTGGGCGGGGCCGGCAACCAATACGAAGGAGATCATTACGGAAAAATTACCTGGGCGCAATATGCCATCGCTATTCCTCTCAACTTCCAGTGGTATCTGAACACTTCCCAAAAAGGCGAATTCAGTATTTACGGAAAAATAAACTACAAGCCGGTAAAACAGGTCACCACCTATATCGACCTGCAATACCGCACCATCCGCTTCAGCCTCGATAGTCTTGATTCCAGATTGCGCGACATAACCCAGTCGCACCGGTTCAATTTCTTCAATCCGAAGGCAGGAGTAACTTATGATATCAACAGCCACCACCGCATTTACCTGGCTCTTGCTCTGGCCAACCGCGAACCCAATGGCAACAACTACGCCGATGCCGATATGGCTAAACCCTTACCAAAAAAGGAAAGCATGTATAATGCCGAACTGGGCTACACCTTTAGCAGCAAATATGTAACCACAGCCATCAACGGGTATTATATGTACTACAGAGATCAACTGGTGCTCACAGGCGAGATCAACGATGTGGGTTATGCCATCATGACCAATGTGCCCCAAAGCTACCGTGCGGGCATGGAAATTAGCGCCGCAGCACGATTGTTCAAACGCCTCACCTGGGAAGTAAATGCCTGCTTTAGCCGGAATAAGATTATTGGCTTCACCGAATATGTCGAAGATTGGGATCAAGGCGGTCAGATACTGAATCCGTTGGGTACCACCAACCTGGCTTTCTCGCCCGATGTGGTCGCCTCCAATACATTTACAGGCAATTTTATCGAAAACTTTAATATTTCGCTGGTCAGCAAATACGTCAGCCGTCAATACATCGACAATACCACGGCCAAAGAACGCTCTCTTAACCCCTACTGCGTTTCGGATATTGTAGTGGATTATACCTTCAAACCCGGGTTTATTAAAGAGATAAAAGTATCGCTGATGCTCAACAATATATTCAACAAGAAATACGAAAACAATGCCTGGGTGTATCGCTATTATTATAACGGGGCATACAATGTGATGGATGGATACTTTCCGCAGGCAGGCATTAGTTTTCTTACAGGTTTGAAAGTAAAGTTATAATTTAGCAAAAAAGTTTGCATGATACATAAACTGGTACCCAAACCATACAAACAGGCATATAAAAAGTTCTATCTGAAAACTTTTTACAACCTGCTAACCTTGTATCAATTTAACAACAGGTATGGCGACTTCAGGTTTATGAATTATGGTTATGCCGAAAGCGATACCATAAATCAGGTTCATACGGCCGACGACATACAAAAGCTTCAATCGGCATTGTATCTTCATTTATTCAAACACGCGCCGCTCGACGGAAAAGATATCATTGAGATAGGATGCGGGCGGGGCGGTGGTTGCTGGCTGCTTCACAATCAATATCACCCCGGCCGTGTGGTGGGTACCGATCTTTCGTCGATGAACATAAAAAAGTGTAAGCGGAGCTTTAAGGCACAAAACCTTACCTTCATGCAGGGCGATGCTGAAAAACAACAATTCGCCGATTCGGTTTTCGATGTGGTGATCAATCTCGAATCTTCGCATTGTTATCCATCCATGCAAAATTTTCTGAATAATGTTTATGCCATACTTCGCCCCGGAGGAACCTTTTTATATGCTGATATATTTCGCTCCGAAAACAAGATCGCCGAAACAGAAAACCTTTTAAAAGCCACGGGCCTGAAACTGGAAAAGAAAGAAGATATAACCCCCAATATTGTGCTTTCACTCGGTTTGTTTGCCGCAAAACGCGACGAAATGTTACAATCCTCCCGTTTGCTTCGCTGGTTTAAAATTGACGAAAAGTTTGCTGCCTCCGATTCACGCAATTTTTCGAAACTAAAATCAGGTGAAAAGAAATACCTGTTTTATGTTTTGAAAAAATGAAGCATGATTTTTACAAAGACAGAAATTTCAATTAATTGACATTTATTACTATATTTGCTAATATCTTTTGCGGACTGTCGCTTTAATAAATCATATCAGATGAAAAAACCTCCTCCCCAAATTACTGAAAACTTAATTGATGGAAAATATAGCATCACCGATCTGGTCAACCTCGAAAGGCTGCAAATAATATTTGAAAAGTTTACCCTGGCAACAGGTTTCACCATTGGTTTTCTTGACCATCCCGGACTTAATATTATCGGAAAAAGCGGATGGCGCGATATCTGCACAAAGTTTCACCGGGGTTGCGAAGCCTCTGAAGTAATTTGCACCAACAGCAACCGCAAACTTCTACAATCTCTCAACCTGCCCGGCCAAACTATTATTGAATCCTGTGAACATGGGCTGATCGATTGTGCTATTCCCATAATCATAAAAGGAATACACATTGCAAGCATAGCCACCGGACAACTGCTGCTGGAGCCACCCGATACAGAACGATTTAAAAAACAGGCTAAAACTTACGGTTATGACGAAAAGGCCTACCTGGAAGCATTGAAACAAATTCCGGTAGTGTCAGAGGAAGATCTTCACAACGCTACGGCCTTTATGGGTGAAATAGCATCGTTGATCTCCGAAATGGGCTATGCAAACCTGCTTGTAAAAGAAGAAGCAGAACAACTCGAAAAAGAATTTTTGGAGCATAAACGCCTGGAAAGACAATTGAGGGAAAGCGAAGAACGTTATGCCACTTTGTTTATGGGCACAACCGAAGGGATTATTGCTGCCGACGTAAAAACGAAAAAACTCATGTTTGCCAATCCTTCTTTTTGTAAAATGATGGGATATTCTGAGGAAGAAATTAAGAGCATGACTATCCACAACCTTCATTCCCCTGGATCATTGGAAGCCGCTCTCACGTCTTTTGAAATGTTGGTCACCGGCGAAATTACAAATCCTGTGGAGGTTCCCTTTATAAAAAAGGATGGGACCACCATTTATGTTGATATCCATGCAAACAACCTGATGCTCGGTAATAGAAAAGTACTGGTTGGTTTCTTTTCAGATGTAACCGAGCGTAAACGGATGAATGATGAACTACATGACAACCTGACGAAACTACAGTTAAGTATCGACGAGGCTCCTATTGGAGTTGCCACTGTGGGTTTAGATCAAAAGTTTCTTACCTGCAACAAATTTTTATGTAACTTTCTCGGGTATTCAGAAGAAGAACTGAAAGAAAAAACCGTCACGGAGATCACATTTCCTGACGATCTGGAAAATTCACAACAAGAAATAGAGGCTATTACTTCAGGCACAAAGAAAAAATCGTTATTGCATAAAAGATATGTGCGTAAAGATGGAGAAATTGTTTGGGGCGAAGTCCGTATCAACATGGTCAGAGACAAAAACAACAAGCCCATTTATATGATGCCTGTCATTCAGGACATCACCGAGCGCAGGAAGGCAGAGTTAAAACTCCAGGAAAGCATTGACCTGGTTTCTTTGTTCATGAAAAATTCACCCATTTACTCTTTTATAAAACAAGTAACCGAAAAAGAAAGTCGTGTGATCATGGCCAGTGAGAACTACCAGGATATGATTGGCATCCCGGGTTCAGAAATGGTTGGTAAAACCATGATGGAGCTATTTCCTAAAGAATTTGCAATAAAAATTTCAAAAGACGATTGGGATGTGGTTTCGAAGGGTCAGATGATCACCCTGGATGAAGAATTAAACGGCAGGTTTTATACCTCCATGAAGTTCCCGATTTCGGTGGGAGGTAAAAAGCTGCTGGCCGGTTATACAATTGATATAACCGATCGGAAAAAAGCAGAAGATGACATACGCAACAGCGAACAATATTCAAAACTCATTGTCGAGAATGCTCCTTTTGGGGCATATCATTATAAGTTGATGGAAGATAATCAACTGATTTTTATTGGTGCAAACCCGGCTGCCGACAAAATTATCGGGATAAACCACAATCAATTTCTGGGCAAAAGTATTGAAGAAGCCTTCCCTGCTTTGGCTGAAACTGAAATTCCCGATGCATATCGCCTTGCCGCAGCCACCGGTCAAGAATTCAATGTAGAGCAATTTATTTATCATGATCAACAAATCCAGGGTGTCTATGAAGTACATGCATTTCAGACCAGTCAAAATCATGTAACTGTATTCTTCATTGATATTACCGAACGAAAAGCGGCAGAAAATGCATTGATGGAGAGCGAACAACGCTACCGGTCTCTTTTTTCAACTTCACCTGCAGGTATTATTGTATTGGATGAAAATGGCTTCATCATCGAAGCAAACGATGAGGTTTATAAATCGGTATCTTATTCTAAAGAGGAATTTATCGGGAAACATATAATCATATTGTCATCTCCCGATAATTTTTCAGTGGTAAATGAAAATATCCGACGAATTCTTGCAGGAGAGATTCTGGAGCAGGAAGTGGTAAATTATACCAAAGAGGGAACCTATCGTGTTTTTATGCTCAGAGAAACCGCAATTACCTTGCCTAACGGGAAAAGAGGTATACTATCCGTTTCGAACGACATAACCGAACGTAAAAAAACTGAAGAAATTCTCAGACAAAAAACAAAAGAAATTGAACGTCAGAACAAAGAATACAAAAGAATCAATATTGAACTACAAAAGGCTAAAGAAAAAGCGGAAGAAAGCGACCGGTTAAAATCGGCCTTTCTGGCTAATATGAGTCATGAGATCCGAACTCCAATGAATGGTATCCTGAGTTTTGCAGGGCTTTTGAAAGAACCCAGGCTTTCGGGTGAAAAAATAAATGAATATATCCAGATCATTGAGAGTAGCGGCGACAGAATGCTTAATATCATCAACGATCTGATCAGTATCTCTAAAATTGAAGCAGGGATGACCGATGTGCAATATTCAAATTCGAGTATTAATGAGCAGATTGAATACATTTACTATTTCTTCAAACCCGAAGTTGAAAAAAAAGGAATGCAATTGTTTTACAAGAACTTTTTGCCTTTAAAAGAGTCCATTATTTATACCGACCGCGAAAAAATCTATGCCATACTAACTAATCTGGTAAAAAATGCATTGAAATTTACCTTCGAAGGGTCCATTGCATTTGGATACGAAAAAAAAGGTAAATTTCTTGAATTCTATGTGAAAGATACCGGCATTGGAATATCGGACGAGCAAAAACAATACATTTTTGAAAGATTCAGGCAAGGGAGTGAATCACTTTCAAGAAATTACGAAGGCGCCGGGCTGGGCTTATCCATTTCGAAAATGTATGTTGAAATGCTCGGCGGGAAGATCTGGGTTGAGAGCGAGCAAGGCGTTGGAACGACTTTCTATTTTACCACTCCCTATATCACCAAAATGAAAAGTAAGCCTATAGTGGCAGATAAAGTTTTTAAAATTAAGGGAAAAGGGAAAGTCAGAAAGTTGAAAGTTCTTATTGCCGAAGACGATGATGCATCAGATTTGTTCCTTACCATAACACTTCAAAAGTACAGTCAGAAAATACTACATGCCAGAACAGGTGTTGAAGCCATTAAAATTTGCAGGGACCATCCTGATCTTGATCTTATCCTGATGGACATTAAAATGGCTGAAATGGATGGATATGAAGCCACCCGGCAGATCAGGCAATTTAATATCGATGTCGTTATTATTGCTCAAACTGCTTATGCTATTGCAGGCGACCGCGAAAAATCAATTAATTGCGGATGTAACGATTATATTACGAAACCTATCAAAGAAGAGGAACTGATAGAAATAATTACAAAATATTTCAGCCTCTAAATGCGCCGGAAAGGTTTTTTGTTATTTTTTCTATTGAACCGGTAAGTATTTCCCGGAAACTATTCCATAAAAATGCTTCAACATTGAGTACCTTTGTCTGAAACAACTTTTTGAATTATTATTTATCCATTCCCCTACTATGAATAATACTGCGCTTATCACAGGAGCCTCTAATGGCATAGGTAAAGAACTTGCGATAATTCATGCTCAAAACAAAGGCGACCTGGTGCTGGTAGCCCGCCGTCAGGAAATACTGGAAGCATTGAAATCAGAACTTGAGCAAACTTATGGCATTAATGTAAAAATTATTGTAAAAGATCTTTCGCAGCGACTGGCTCCTAAAGAAATATATGATGAGATCAAATCAGAAAACATACAGATTGACTACCTGATCAACAACGCAGGTTTTGGTGGTTACGGAAAATTCTATGAAAGAAATATTGAAGAAGACCTTGAGATGATCGATCTGAATATTATATCACTTACTCTGCTGACACGATACTTTCTGCCGGAAATGATCAGCAGAAATTCAGGAAGGATCATGAACGTAGCTTCCGTTGCGGCATTTATGCCCGGCCCTTTGCAAGCTGTTTACTTCGCCACCAAGGCTTATGTGCTTTCGCTGAGTCATGCTATTGCTGCCGAAATTGCAGGCACAAACATTACTGTCACCAGCCTCTGTCCAGGACCCACTATTACCAACTTTGCTAAAAAAGCAAACATGGAGGAAGTGAAGTTGTTTAAAAACGGGGCCTCGGCTCAAACTGTTGCAAAAAAAGGATATAAGGCCATGATGAAAGGGAAAAGAGAAATTATTACTGATATACCCATGAAGTTCCTGATCAAAATGCTGATCCCATTTGCCCCTTTAAAAATAGTACTAAAACAAGTTATGAGTATGCAAGGGAAATAATTTGCAGTTTTTTTTAAATAAATTCTATCATCAGATAATCACTCTTAAGCATCATAATAGTAAAATGATCACTAAAAGCTCTGGTAATATAAGCTTTCAGCCCCAGTTGAAAATTTCGCTAACCTGATATTAATATTACTCGACTTAAGCCTGAAAAGCACATTATTTTCAACTAATTTTGCTGCTTTTATAACAATTAAATGAACTGGTTCACCGATCTGTTTCTCAAAGAATCCATAGCACAAACGGTATTGATCTATAGTTTGGTGATCGCTTCGGGCGTTTTGCTTGGAAAATTAAAAGTTTACAAAATTTCGCTGGGAGTTACTTTTGTTTTATTCACAGGGATATTTGCAGGACATCTGGGTGTTCGTATCAACCACGATGTACTCGATTTTATTAAAGATTTCGGGCTTGTTTTATTCGTGTTTTTCATAGGGTTGCAGGTAGGCCCGGGTTTTTTCTCATCGTTTAAAAAAGGAGGCCTGACGCTCAATGTGCTGGCTATGGGCATTGTGTTTCTGGGGGCAATAATCACCATAGCGCTGCATTTCGTCACCGGAGTTTCCATGCCTATGATGGCAGGCATCATGTCGGGGGCCGTAACAAACACACCCGGATTAGGTGCCGCCCAGCAGGCTTTGAAACAGGTTGCCGACAGCAGCAATGGCGCAGATATCCCGAATATAGGTCTGGGCTATGCCGTAGCCTATCCTTTCGGGGTAATTGGTATTATCCTTTCTATGCTCATTATCCGGGCCATCTCTAAGACGGACATTAACCGGGAAGCTGAAAAATACGAACAATTGCAGCATCCTCAGGAAGCCGTGCCTCAAAAAACCAGTATCATTATTACTAATCCTGAAATTTTCAATAAAAACATCAGCGAAATTGCCCGGCATTTTAAAAATGATGCTGTAATATCCAGAATACTGCACAATGGTATCGACTCAATCGTAAACTCTGAAACCCGGTTTTCAGAAGGCGACATTGTGCTGCTGGTTGCCCAGCAAGGCGATATCCCCGACCTGGTGAAATTGCTTGGCAAACCCAGCGTTTTCGATCTGGGTGCTTTCCCGGGTAAACTAATGTCGAAACAGGTATTGGTGACCAACCGTCATATCATTGGCAAGAGTTTAGGGTCGCTGAAACTGCGCACCCGCTTTGATATTAACATCACACGCATTGCACGTTCGGGTATCGAACTGCTTGCAACACCCGATATCAGGCTGCAAATAGGCGACAAACTTACCATCGTTGGTGATGAGAAATCCATTGATAATGCTGCCCAGCTTATTGGAGATTCGCTGAAACGCCTCAACGAGCCCAACCTCTTTCCTATCTTTATCGGAATCATGCTTGGGGTGGTTCTCGGAAGCATTCCTTTAGCCATACACGGAATACCGACCCCTATAAAACTGGGTATGGCCGGAGGCCCCTTGATAGTGGCCATATTATTAAGCCGCTACGGATATAAATTTTCACTGATCTCTTACACTACGCCCAGCGCCAACATGATGCTGCGCGAGATCGGGATAGTGCTTTTCCTTTCGAGTGTGGGATTAAAAGCAGGCGAAAGCTTTGTTTCCACCCTTGTTTCGGGCGATGGATTCATATGGATGGCCTATGGAGCCATTATTACCGTGGTTCCTATCCTGATGATCGGTATTTTCACAAAATTTGTTCTGAAACGAAATTTCTTCGAATTGTGTGGTCTGATGTCGGGCAGCATGACCGATCCTCCGGCCCTGGCTTTTGCAAACTCTATTTCGCAAACCGAGGCGCCTGCCATTGCTTATGCCACAGTGTATCCTCTGGTGATGTTCTTAAGGATCATTATTGCGCAGATGCTGATTTTGTTTTTTGCCTGATATAGAAATCCTTTCGGATAAAATGCCTATCTTTGCAAAAAATTTGAGCTTTTTCACCTAAAGCGTTATTGCTGTAGCAAAAGAAGAATCCGGAGTTCAAAATCAATAATTCAGAATTCAGGAGACAAAATGGTGAAACCTCAGAAATTCATTATCAAATCTTAAAGTAAACATAAAAAAATGTCTTTAACAAAACTCAGAAACATTGGCATAGCCGCACATATAGATGCAGGAAAAACAACCGTAACCGAACGCATTCTTTTTTTCACAGGCGTGAATCGCAAAACCGGCGAAGTCCACGATGGACAAGCTACCATGGATTTTATGAAACAGGAGCAGGAACGCGGCATTACCATTGCTTCGGCGGCTATTACCTGTCAGTGGAAAGGCTCGCAGGTGAATATCATTGACACCCCGGGACACGTTGATTTTACCGTTGAAGTGGAACGTTCGTTGCGGGTTATTGATGGTATGATCGCCTTATTTTGTGCCGTGGGAGGCGTGGAGCCACAGACCGAAACCGTATGGAACCAGGCCGAACGCTATAAAGTGCCGCGCATTGCCTTTGTAAATAAAATGGACCGCACGGGTGCCGATTTTAACGATGTGGTGTGCATGATGAACAAATATCTGGATGCCAAAGCCGTCGCCTTTCAGTTGCCTATTGGCGCCGAAGAAGGCTTTGAAGGTATTATTGATGTAATAGAACAAAAGGCCTATACGTTTCAGGAAGCGGTCAGCATTGAAACTCCGGTTCCGGAGGAATACCTCGAAAAATTAAAGGCAACCCGTACTTATCTCGTCGAAAAACTGGCAGATTATAATGAAGAGATCATGAATCTGTATTTCGACGAAAAAGAAGTGCCTGCCGAACTTTTGAAGAAAGCAGCCCGCGAAGCTACCCTGAAATTATTGATCACACCGGTGTTCTGCGGCGCCGCATACAAGAACAAAGGTATTCAGATGTTGCTCGATGCCGTGGTGGATTATCTTCCCTCGCCTATTGATGTGGGTGCCGTGGTAGGCATGGATGTTGACGATCCTGAAAAAACCCGCCAGCGCAATCCTTCGGCCAAAGAACCTTTCGCAGCTTTGGCTTTTAAGCTCATCCACGACCCGTTTGTGGGTCAGCAGACCTTTATCCGTATTTATTCGGGAACGCTTACCAGCGGCATGCAGTTGCTGAATTCGACCAAAAACAAACATGAACGTGCCGGACGTATTCTGAAGATACACGCCAAAGACCGTGAAGAACTGCACGAAGCAGGTCCCGGTGATATTGTGGCGCTGATAGGTATGAAACTTACCAAAACCGGCGATACCTTGTGCGATCCGGAGTTTCCGCTGTATCTGGAAAATATTCACATACCTCCAACTGTGATTGAGTTGAAGATTAACCCCGCCAAACGCAAAGATCAGGAACGTATGATAGAATCGCTGCGCAAACTGGCCAACGAAGATCCTTCGTTCAATATGCGCTACGACGACGAAACCAGCGAAACCATTGTTTCGGGTATGGGCGAACTTCACCTCGAGATCATTATTGACCGCCTGCGTCGCGAGTTTGATGTGGAAGTGATAGTAGGTCAGCCTTCGGTGGCTTTCCGCGAAGCTATTACGCTCGAATCGGAAAACGATTTCAAATATGCCAAACAAAGCGGTGGTAAGGGACAGTTTGCCCGCACCGTGTTGCGCATTGAGCCTAACGAGGGCAAAGGCTACGAATTTGTCGATAAAATTAAAGGCGGTGCTATTCCCAACGAGTTTATCGGTTCGGTAGATAAAGGTGTCAGAAAAACCCTTGAAAGAGGGATTTTAGCCGAATTTCCTATTGTGGATGTTAAGGTCACCTTACTCGATGGCGCTTATCACCCGGTTGATTCGTCGGATATGGCTTTCCAGACCTGCGCGTCTATGTGTTTCAAAGCTGCTTTCCTGAAAGCCAACCCCATTTTACTGGAACCTGTGATGAAAGTGGAAGTGAATACTCCCGACGATTATATTGGCGAAATAGTAGGCAACCTGAACCGTCGCCGCGGACAGATTGAAGCCATGCGCCGTTTCCGCAAAGGTTCGCAAAAGGTAAATGCTTTTGTGCCTTTGATGGAGATGTTCGGGTATGCTACTCAACTTAGAAATATTTCGAGCGGTCGCGCCAACTACAGCATGGAGTTTCATCAATACGAAGCGGTTCCCCGCGGTATTCAGGAAGAAGAACTGAAGAAAATAGCGGAAAAGAAGAGGCTGGAAAAGTTGCAGTAAGGGAGGAGGCTTTTAGGCTTCAGGCTTTTAGACTATTAGGATAAGGTCATTAATAGTCATTAGTTGTCATTAATGGTCATTAGTGGTCCCGTATTGGAAATTGGTGATTGGATCAGCCAGAAGCCACGAACCAAAAGCCAATAGCCATTAACCAATTCTGATAACAATTTAACCATTCAGCAATTTAACCATATTCCCTCAAAAATGCTTCACACCATTCAGTCAAAACAATTTATCAAAAGCGATATTACTAACGTTTGGAAGTTTATCAGCTCGCCAAAAAATCTGGCGCTTATCACCCCTCCGCACATGGGATTCGATATTATCAGCCAGGAGGCTGATGCCGAAAATATGTATGCCGGACAGATCATCGAGTATTACGTGAAGCCCCTGTTAGGCATCAAAATGTACTGGGTTACCGAGATCACCCAGGTGAAGTTGAAAGAATACTTTGTGGATGAACAACGCGTGGGGCCTTACGCCTTGTGGCATCACCAGCATTTTATCAAAGAAGTGGAAGGCGGGGTTGAAATGACCGATATAGTTCACTACAAAGCGCCCTTCGGTTTTCTGGGACGAATGGCCAATGCCCTATTCATAAAGAAACAATTGAAAACAATCTTCGATTATCGCTATAATAAGATTGAGGAATTGTTTAATCGTTAGTTGACTTTAACAACTAAAGAATCGCTTCTAACAAACCTCACCTTTACTTTCTACACTTAAAAAATTATCATTCCAATTATGGGAAGTACTTTATGGATTCTTTATAGTAATTCCAGAATTCCTGATAGTATCCTCTTAATTTTCAATTGCATTATTGCACTTTTATAGAGTGTTATTTCAGTTATTGAATCTGCAATTCTGACCATAAATAAGAGTGTTACTAATTATTTCTATCTTGTTTTTACTATTTACTACGTAGTTTTTATTTATTTCTGTTTAGTTTTAAGTATATTCTAAATTGTTTTTAATTATTTCTAAATGGTTATTTTTAATTTCTGTTTAGTAGGTATTTATAACTACGTAGAAATATTTTATCACAATATAGCGTAAAGTTCGGAAAACATTTTTTAACTTTGTAATGGCATCTTCAGAACGACAGAAAATGATGCCGAAAACACAGAAAATGTCATGCAACTTCTGGCGAATATGAGTCGAAATTGCCGGTATATTTTCCATATTATTGAAAGTATAATGAACTTTTAAGACAACGATCATGCAAAAGAGAAGAATACCAGCCACGCTTGCAACCTTTCATTGGTATCTGATAACAGCAAATGAATATCTGCAATCAATTGCACCCGGAGAGACGCTGATGAGGGGCGAAATTCTGGGCATGTCGGCCGCCGAACTGCTTACGCTCAACCACTTTAAAAAGGTGTGGAGCTCTGACGATCCTTTGCATCCCGGAGTGTGGGACCTGCACAGCCATAAGGATAAAAAAACCGCGGTGACCCGCCAAAACGTATTGCAGGTGATGAGTGATTTTTCGGCTTTTTTCCGGCCGATATTGATGCGAATAGCTTATAGTCCGAATATTACCAATGGTGATCGCGATACCCTTAACATTGCAAACCCTGTTACCAAACGCTCGAGGCCAACAGCGCCAATAGCCGAGAAATGTGTCGCTGTCGTCACCATTATTGGAACGGGACGTATTAAGGTCAGTTGTCATTATATGAACGAGAGCAAAAGAGCCTGCAAACCACCCCGTGCCGATGCCGTGGAAATAGCTTACCGAATGATTTTACCCCATCAGTTTTCGCCCGACGGGAAAGAACTCCCCATGCCTTCTATAATAGGACCGGACGACAACACTACCAAAATAATAAGTACCAGGGCATCGTTCATTGCCGAAATGGGTGCAAAATACCAGGGCTATCAAATGCAATTCTTTGCCCGTTGGATCAATACCAAACACCCCTCTATAAACGGCCCCTGGACAGGAATGTGGGGGGTGTTTATAGGGTAGGGAGTTATGAGGAAAATTTGAAAATTGAGTTAATCAGGAAATTTGAAAATAAAGTAGGAGATTGAGCTGACTGTGTTTACTTCAATTCAATTCTGACTTCATACTTCTGAATTCTTAAATAAAAAAAGGCCCTCATCCCTGCGAGCCTTTTTCCATATACCAGATACTATATACCAGATACTATCTACCTATTTTCCCGCCTCTTTCACATAATTAACGAGTCCCTTAGCCGAAAAAATATTCATCAGCTTTCCGGGCAGGGCATTGAAGGTATAGGCTTTTCCGGCAATGGTGATAGTACCTTTGGCCATATCAACCTCCACACTGTCGCCTTTTTTATAGTTGGCAACGGCTTCGGGAACTACCAAAATGGGCAATCCCTGGTTCACTGCCGAACGGTAAAAAATGCGGTTCACCGATTTGCAGATCACTGCCTGCACTCCGGCAAAAGATAATCCCACGGCAGGATGCTCGCGCGAGCTTCCGCAACCGAAGTTCAAACCGGCAATCACGATATCTCCGGCTTTTACCTTTTCGGCAAAGCTTTCGTCAACGCCTTTAAAAAGGTAAGGCATAATTTTATCGCCTTCTGAGCTGTTGATGTTATAAGTAAGATTACCGGCAAACATCTGGTCGGTATTCATATTGTCGATATCGCCGTAACCCCACACGCCTTTATCGTAGCGGTCGTCGCCTTGCTGCACCTGCAGCGTATGGCTTTGTTCTTTGGCAAAGGGAAATTTATCGTGGGCTGCAATGCCTCTTGGGTCGGTAATCTCGCCTTTCAGCGCCGAATGTGCCACAGTGGCGGGCGATGCCAGGTATATTTCAGCTTTTTCGTTGCCCATGCGGCCTATAAAATTGCGGTTGGCAGTTGAGATCACCACATAACCGTCGGCGGGTATCCCCTGCCCTGTTCCCAGGCAGGGACCACACGATGGCGACAGGAAATTAGCGCCGGCATTCAGCAGATCGATAACGAGGCCTTCCTGCATGGCTTGTTTGTAAATCTCCATCGATGCAGGAATTACCAGCAGTTGGAAACCTTCGGGAATTTTTTTGCCTTTCAGAATGGCGGTGGCAATGCGGATATCCTCAATGCGTCCGTTGGTGCAGGTACCTATCAGAGCCTGGTTGAGTTTGGTGCCCTGAACCTCCGAAACGGCTTTCACATTATCCACATGATGCGGAGCAGCCACTACCGGGAACAACTGGTTGAGGTCGATGGTAAATTCTTTCAGATAGCGTGCATCGGCATCGGCCCAGGTTCCGGCGGTTTTGCTTCCAATGAAATCCCACAAGATCTCGTCGGCAGGGAACACAGCATTTTTGGCGCCCATTTCGGAAGCCAGGTTGGCAATGGTCATGCGGTCGGAAATGCTCAGGCACTTCACTCCTTCGCCGTGATATTCAATCGACATATAATCGGCTCCGTCGCTGCCCATCATACCGATGATCCAAAGGGCAATGTCTTTGGCATATACACCCGGGTTCAGTTTCCCCGTAAGGGTAACCTTTACAGACTCGGGTACGCGGAACCAGGTTTCGCCTTGTTTCCACAATCCGGCGGTTTCGGTGCGGTCTATTCCCGCGGCAAAAGCATTGAAAGCACCTGCCGTGCAGGTATGGCTGTCGCTTCCCACCACTATCATATCGGGGCGGGCATAGAGCGACATGATTTGGTGGCAAATACCCTTACCCACATCATGAAATTTGGTGATACCTTGTTTGGCAACGATGTCGCGTATCTTCTGGTAATCGTTGGCCAGCTTGGCATTGGTAGGCGGAGCATTATGATCCAACACTATAAGCAATTGATCGGGAAAGGCCACTTTTTCGCCTCCCATCTTGGCAAAGGTCGAGTTTATACTGGCTGTATTATCGTGCGAAAGCACAATATCGGGCTTTTTAAAAACGATGCTGCCGCAATCGGCGCCCAAAATCTTTTCGGCATAGGTTTTTCCTGACATAAAGGTTTTAGTTTAAAATTTGATACAAAGGTATACCCATTTTTATCACCACAAAATATTTTTAGTTCAAAAAGTTCGCTGTATGGGAATACTTATTGAAATGCATGAAAGAACAAAAAGAATAGCCACTTAGACACAAAGTCACCAATTTACACAAAGAAATAATGCATAGAATGCTTCTTTGTGGATTCCTGGAGTATTGGTGACTTTGTGGCCTGTTTAGTACACTTTCCAATGATCCGTTCCTGAATTTATTTACAAAATAAAAAACCAAATTGAGCCACTAATAATACTAATATCCTTACTTTTGCTTTAAAATAAACACCTATGAAAAAGCTCTTTGCCATAATGCTGACCCTTGTCATTCTGAGTCTTTACGGTCGCGTTTCTGCCCAGCCCTGGATGAAACCGCCCTTTCTGGAAAAGGCAAAGTCAGAAGCTACCTTCTACGACATTCAGAAAGCTTTTTATAAATATTGGGGCGACCGGCCCTACCAGCGCAGCAAAGGCTACAAGCAATTCAAACGTTGGGAGTACCTTATGGAACCCCGTTGCTACCCCGATGGAAAATTCCCCGAACCTTTGAAATATTATAATGAATACAAAAAATTCCTCTCGCAGAACCCCACAGTTAAGAACAGCAAATCGCCTGCCTCATGGCTTCCTTTGGGATTGACCTCATGGAGCAACGGCATAAGCGGTTACAATCCCGGCAACGGCCGCCTGAATGCCGTTACGGTCGATATGCAAAACCGTAACAACATTTATGTGGCGGCGCCTTCAGGAGGCATGTGGAAAACCAACGACGGGGGCATGACGTGGAACACTACCTTCGATACCATGCCCGTGCTGGGAACTTCAGCCATTGCCATACATCCCACCGATCACAACATCATTTATCTGGGCACCGGCGACCGCGATGCCTGGGATACCAAAGGCACCGGGATCTATAAATCGACCGACGGGGGCTCCACCTGGAATACCACCGGAATGCATTTCTCACCCACCTACCGCAACTTCAACAAGATTCTGATCAATCCCCTCAATCCGAACAAGATATTTGCAGCATCCAACGAAGGCATTTACCGCTCAAAAAATGCTGGCGCCACCTGGCAATTGATATACAACGCCACGGAAGTGAAAGACCTGAAGTTCAGACCCAACGATACCACCGTTATTTATGGCAGCGGATCGTTCTTTGTCAGATCATCCAACGGAGGCAACAGCTTTACCAAGATCACCTCGGGCATACCCAGCGATACCGTAAGGATAGAAATTGATGTTACCCAAAGCAACGCAAATTATGTGTATGCAGTAGTTTCACGTCCCGATAATACTTTCGAAGGCGTGTATCGTTCCACCGACGCGGGCCTTACTTTTACCGCACGCTGCAATGCGCCCAATATTCTTGGCTATGCAGACGATGGCAGCGACAACTCAGGGCAGGCATGGTACGACCTGGCGCTTGCCGTTTCGCCCAACAATGCCAACGAGGTTTATGTGGGCGGCGTTAATGTTTGGAAATCGACTGATGGTGGCTCCAGCTTCACCGTAAACACCATGTGGAACACAGGCACCCCTTACAACTACATCCATTGCGACATTCATTCGCTCAACTTCTATGGCGACACCCTCTATTGCGGAAGCGACGGCGGCATTTTCTACACAGCCGATCATGGAGGTTCGTGGGTCGATCTGAGCAACGGCCTTGGCATCAGTCAGTTCTACCGCATGGGAAGCTGCGAATCCGAACCCTATAAGATAGCTGCAGGAGCTCAGGATGTTGGCTCAAACCTCCTGTACAACGGTCAGTGGACGCATGTTTTCGGCGCCGATGGCATGGAAGCCATCATTAGCAATAACGACCCTTACACTATATACGTAACCTACCAGATGGGCGGTATTTTGAAATCGGAAGACGGGGGCGACAATTTCAACAATGCCAAACCAGTCGATACCCTCGACGGCGGCTGGATTACTCCTTATGTGATGGATCCTGCAAATGGAAACATGTTGTGGGCGGGCTATCAGGAGGTATTTGCCACCACCGACGGAGCCATGTCATGGACCCCCATTTCCAACAATCTTACCGGGGGCGATAATCTGAATAACCTGGTAGTAGCAGCATCCAATAACAATTATATCTATGCTTCGCGCAACGGAACCCTTTATGTCACCACCAATGGCGGCACCAACTGGAACACCTTCAACCCCGCTCCCGGCCAGTATATCTCCGGCATAACCATCGACCCCGACAATGCGGCTAAGATCTGGCTTGCGGTTACCTCCAACGGTTCTGACAAGGTACTGTATTCAAAAAATGCAGGAACTTCCTTTACCAATATCACAGGCAATCTAACCAGCATGGGGCTCAATTGTATTACATTTCAGAAAAATGCAAATAACGCCTTATATGTGGGTACGGAAGTAGGAATATTTTTTAAAGATTCAACCATGGCCAGTTGGATAGCATACAACACCGACCTCCCCAATGTGGGTGTTAGGGAACTGGAAATTAACTATGGTATTGGGAAAATCAGGGCAGCCACCTATGGACGGGGAATATGGGAAGCCCCATTATACAACTATTTAGGCATTCAGGAATCTGACATTTCGGGCGATTTCACTATTTATCCCAATCCGGCAAAAGGATCTGTAAATATCGATGTCGTGGGAAAAACAGATGGCAACATTAGTATTACCCTTTTCAATATTGTTGGCAGCATGATAAAAAACACGGAAGAGAAACAGCCCTCAAAAAATATTACACTTGACGTTTCGAATCTTGTTTCAGGAACTTATTTTGTGAAGATCGCCACCGCAAAAGGTTACTGCATAAAAAAGGTAATCGTGCTGAATTAGATCATTTTCTAACAAAATGCGGCATATCCATAGGTATTTCAATAGATAGCTCGATATACCCTTTAAATTTGCCTGCTTCGAACCAGGGCGACTGATGTATCAGTTTCCTTACACCATTCTTTTCTATGGTATAAGCATTCTCTTTATGAGTCAAAAGCATTTGGGCAAGCCTTGTTTTGGCAGGCTCAGGATGACAATCCAGCAGACTCTTACCAATCAGATCGCTTCCTCCATAATTCACAAAGGTCTTTTGCGATTTGTCGTTCATAAAAATAATAATCCCATCTTCATTACAAACCGTAACGGCAAAGGGTGATTCCTGGAAATATTTCAGATTCATGGTTTTTTATTTTTTTCGTAATACAGGCACACAGATGCGACTCCGCAATTTTCGCACAACGGTTTCCGGGCCTGGCAAATATATCTGCCATGCAGTATCAGCCAATGATGCGCCACGGCAATTTTATCTTCCGGAATATTTTTCACCAATTGTTTCTCAGTTTCGAGTGGGGTTTTGGCATTCACCGTCAAACCAATGCGGGCCGCCACCCTGAACACATGGGTATCCACAGCCATGGCAGGTTTTTTATACACCACCGAAGCTATCACATTGGCTGTTTTGCGCCCCACTCCGGGAAGTTTCTGCAACTGATCCACATCATCAGGAACAATCCCTTTAAAATCATTGATCAGCATCTGCGACATACCTATCAGATGTTTTGCCTTATTATTGGGATAGGAACATGTTCTGATCAGGTCAAACACTTCAGGCAACTCTGCTTTGGCCAGCGTGGCCGCATCAGGAAAGCGTTTATAGAATGTTGGTGTGATCATATTCACACGTTTATCGGTGCATTGGGCTGAAAGAATCACAGCCACCAGCAATTCGAATGGATCGGTATATTCCAGTTCGGTTTCGGCTTCAGGCTGATGCAGGGAAAAATATTCCACAAAATACCGGTAACGATCTTTAAGTTTTATCATTCAATGTAATTAACGGCAAAAATAAAAAAAAGCTCCACATGGGAGCTTTTTTATCAGTTTTGAATCATTAATCTTAATTCCGGCTCTGCGACATCTACTTTTGCAAGCGACCTGGAATAAGAAATAATTCTGTTTATTACTTCATCAGAGGGGGCAGTGAAACTTTTTTCTATCATTTGCTTTGCATCCGTTATTTGCAGATACTCTTCATAAAGAAGATTGTCGTTCCGGATAAACTGGTTGATAGTTTGTTCATGAATTGAATCTGAAAGATCCCCGTAAGCAAAAAGTAATAAATCTTCAAGAGTAATGGTTTTTGGCATAGGCAACATAATTTGTTTAACATTTGGGGGTGTAACGAAGAATTATAAAATTTATTGTACAAAATAAAAAAAAAATGCAAAATATTTTTCACGAGCTGGTTTTTACAGGAATTTCCCCTTAGGAGGTTATAATAATATTCTTCTTTTTAATCAGTTTCCTCATACGTCTGAGAGAATATCTCATGCGTGCTATCACTGTGCTTAGATTAATATCAAGTTCTTCGGCAATTTCTTTAAAACTCATATCGTAATAATGCCTCATGATTATTACCTCCTTTTGCTCAGGAGGCAAATATTCCAACAATTTCGTGATATCTTTATGTATTTGGTCGATCACTAATTTTTCTTCCACAGTTTGCTCTTGAACAAGGAAGGTATCAAAAATATCAAAATCCGTGTTGTGGTCCTGGTAGCGCATTCTTTTATTAATCCTGTAATGATCCATCGTCAGATTATGGGCAATTCGCAGAACCCATGATAAAAAACGCCCCTCATCTCTATAATTGTCCTGTTTCAAACTATGAACCACCCTAATAAAGGTTTCCTGAAAAATATCTTCAGCAAGATGTTTATTTTTCACAATAAACAGGATGTATGAAAATACCCTGCTTTTGTGACGATGGATTAGAAATTCAAGACTTTCATGACTACCACATACGTAGTCATCAATTAACTGTTGGTCAGTTCTTGACTGCAACGACATTTTACCTCCTTATTTTAGAATTAGTTCAAGGTAAATGTCTATTCGATAGCAGTCCTCCGTATTTAAGGGTTAAACGATAAAATTACAATGACGAATCAATATAATAATAGTATTTTTGGGAAATACTAATGCAAATATACAAAACTTTTTTAGCAAAAAGCAAGTTTTATTTTTATAATTTTGAAAAAAAATTCATACCACTCCATTTTACTTTAGGAAACTTTCATGGAATTTACTGAAATAGACTCATATAGTCCTAAGAAATACATTGTAATAAAAAATGCCCGGGTTCACAATTTAAAGAATGTAAGTGTAGCCATTCCGCGCAATAAACTGGTTGTTATAACCGGATTGTCCGGTTCCGGAAAATCATCACTTGCTTTTGATACTATTTATGCTGAAGGACAGCGACGTTATGTCGAAAGCCTCAGTTCTTACGCCCGACAGTTTTTAGGACGTATGCCCAAACCCGAGGTCGATTATATAAAAGGAATATCGCCCGCCATTGCCATAGAGCAAAAGGTGAAAACCCACAATCCACGATCTACGGTTGGTACCTCTACTGAGATCTATGACTTTCTGAAACTTCTTTTTGCCAGGATAGGAAAGACTATTTCGCCGGTTTCAGGGGAGGAAGTAAAAAAGAAAAATGTCAGCGACGTGGTCGATCATATTCTTACTCAGCCCGAAGGAACCCAGGTTTTGATAGAATGTCCCTTGATGGTGATCAGTGACAGGTCGGTGGCGGAACAATTGGAGATAGCACAACAGCAGGGATTCAGAAGGATCAGTGTCAATGGTGACCTCTGTAAAATTGAAGAATATTCGCCTCCGGCTAAAAAAAAAGCCAAACCTGATACCATTAATATAGTCATCGACCGTTTGCTGATCGATAAGGAAACTGGGGCCAATCGCGAAAGGCTAGGCGATTCGGTTCAGACAGCTTTCTATGAAGGTTCGGGCAATTGTATCATTATTGCTGAGACATCAGGAAAAATATCTGAAACCACTTTCTCTGACAAGTACGAAACAGACGGCATGCTGTTCGATGAACCATCCGTAAATCTTTTCACTTTTAATAACCCGTACGGGGCCTGCAAAAAATGTGAGGGTTTCGGAAATGTTATCGGAATTGACGAAGACCTGGTGATCCCGAACAAGCACCTTTCTATTTATGAAGAAGCTGTGGCCTGCTGGAAAGGCGAAAAGATGAGCGAATGGAAAGATCAGTTGGTTAAAAATGCTTACAAATTCGATTTCCCGATTCACAAACCTTTTATGGAATTGACCGAGGAGCAAAAAGAACTGCTATGGACCGGGAATGAATATTTTGAAGGCATCAACGCTTTCTTCAAATATGTGGAGGAGCAAACCTACAAGATTCAATACCGCGTAATGCTGGCGCGCTATCGTGGCAAGACGGTCTGTCCCGAATGCAAAGGCACACGCTTGCGCAAAGATGCTTCTTACGTGAAAATTGAAGGAAAATCAATCATCGATATCGTATTGATGCCCCTACATCAGGTGTTGGAATTTCTTCATAGCCTTAATCTCGGAGATTTCGATCAACAGGTGAGCAAACGCATTTTGCCCGAAATCATTCACCGCATACAGTTTCTGATGGATGTGGGTCTGCCCTATCTTACTCTGAATCGTGCATCCAATAGTTTATCGGGAGGAGAATCTCAGCGTATCAACCTGGCAACGGCTCTGGGAAGTAGCCTGGTGGGTTCTATGTATATTCTGGATGAACCCAGCATTGGGCTGCATCCGCGCGATACCGACCGCTTGATTGGGGTGCTGCAAAGACTGCGCAACATAGGCAATACGGTGATAGTGGTGGAACATGACGAAGATATTATCCGCACCGCCGACCATATCATTGATATTGGCCCCCTGGCTGGCAGCCATGGTGGGGAGCTGGTGTTTCAGGGCAGTTATGAGGAGTTGCTGGAGAATAAGGTGTCGCTCACATCAAAGTATCTGAACAAATTGACGTCTATTCCTATGCCCAAGGTGCGCAATCCGTGGAAACAGTTTATTGAGGTGAACGGGGCACACGAAAACAATCTGAAGAACATCCATGTTAAGTTTCCTTTGAAAGTGCTGACCGTGGTGACGGGTGTGAGCGGTTCGGGCAAGACAACCCTGGTGAAAAAAACTTTGTATTCGGCCCTGAAAAAGATCTATGGCGGACATTCGGACAAGACGGGAAAATTCTCTAAGCTGTCGGGCGATATCGACCGTATTACAAACGTGGAGTACGTGGATCAGAATCCTATAGGGAAATCGTCGCGCTCCAATCCGGCTACTTATATCAAGGCTTACGACGAAATACGCGCCTTGTATTGCGATCAGCAATTATCGAAAGTGAGAGGGTTTAAACCCGGCTATTTTTCTTTCAATATTCCCGGCGGACGCTGCGAAGAATGCCAGGGCGATGGTTTTGTGACCATTGAGATGCAGTTTATGGCCGATATTTACCTGAAATGCGAGAGCTGCGAAGGCAAACGCTTTAAAGATGAGGTGCTGGATATTACCTGGAAAGGCAAAAACATCACCGACATACTGGATATGACCGTGAACGAGGCACTGGGATTTTTCTGCGAAGCAGATAAAAAATCAACGCTAAGCAATCGCATTTACGAAAAACTGGAACCCCTGGCTTCGGTGGGACTGGGATATCTGAAGCTGGGACAGCCCTGCAGCACCCTGAGCGGCGGCGAGGCACAGCGACTGAAACTGGCCACCTTCCTCTCGAAAGGCAGTGTGGAAAAACCTACCCTGTTTATTTTCGACGAACCTACTACCGGGCTTCATTTTCACGATATACATAAGCTGTATGAGGCTTTTACGGCGCTGATAGCCAACGGCCACAGCATTATTGTGATAGAGCACAATATGGAGCTGATTAAATGTGCCGACTGGATCATTGATATGGGCCCCGAAGGCGGCGATGCCGGAGGCTATGTGGTGTTTGAGGGACTGCCGGAAGAGCTGGTGAAATGCGAAGGGTCGTTTACGGGGAGGTATTTGAGGGGGAAGCTGTGAGTTTGTGCCTTCCGGATTTTTCTCAAAATAAAAAATGGCTTACAGCTATTTTGAAAATAGCTTACATCCTAAATTATTTCCTTTTCATAGGGTTTTAAATTATTAATTTCTTTTTTATTTGACACAGTTTATTGAACAACCTCCCTGTAAATTACGATACAGGTTTTTCTGTTGCCTTTAGGCTAATTCTCTGTACCTAAATGCTCATATAGTGAGCCTTTAGGCTCGCTTACTGTACCTTTAGGTATGTCTGGTGAGCCTTTAGGCTCGTATACTGTACCTTTGGGTCTGCTGGTGAGACTGAAGGCAAACTTTGTGTTCCTTAAAGGTTCCAACCGAAACGTCAGTCCCCCTTTCTCCCCATAAAAATCATACGCTTCTGCCCCGCTAATCTTGACAGTACAGAAATCGCCAAATACTAATTTATGTTTAGCAGGTATAAGCACTTCGTTATCGATCTCGGGTGAATCGAATTCGGTGCGGGCTTATGGAATTATTATTGTAAAGACAATCTGTGCTAACAATTCATTTATTATTTATTCCATGAAATAAGCAGAAAAAAATTGTCATATCAACCAAATTTTAATTGCTTTTTGTAATTTTGTATAAAAGAAAAAATGACATGAATATTCAGGCTGTTAAAATAGAGCTTTTGAAAATGATCATTAATACTGATAATCCTTCTGTTTTGGAAAAGATCATGAGGATTTTTCAAAACGAAAAGCAGGACTTTTGGAACACTCTTTCAAAAGAAGATCAGGAAGAGATCATGGCAGGTATTGATGAGCTTAACAATGATGAAAAATACAATTACGATGAAGTTTTAAAAAAATATCGTAAATAAACATGCAGGTTGTTTTTTCAAAAAGAGCTAAAATCAGGCTCGAAAACTTGCTCGACTATCTGGAAAAAGAATGGTCTGAAAAATCTAAAGACGATTTTATCAAAAAACTTGACAGATCAATACTTCAAATTAAAAAACTTCCGGCAAGTTGCCCTGAATCCAAAGAAATTAGGGGATTATTTAAATGCGTATTAACAAAACAAACCACTCTATATTACAGAGTCAAAGATCAAACTATTCAAATAATTACTTTATTCGACACCAGACAAAATCCTGGTAAATTAAAAAAGGAACTTTAATCAGGCAACCCACTGCATCTTTCTACAATTCTATCATTTTATAATTGCATGATTAAAGCACCACTTCCCCACCTGTTTTCAGCGTTGAGGCACCCTGAAATTTTCATTGACTATTCTGTATAACTC
>CAYXXU010000009.1:0-68254 GCA_964469155.1 uncultured Bacteroidales bacterium | reverse complement strand
GGCTTAAGCTGACATTAATAAATCTTTCGGTCTTATAGCCGAAAGTAGTTTAATTCAGGCTCATTTGAGCCAGACATTCTATCTTCATTACTTGGTATAATTATTACGAAAAATGAGTGTACTGAACCTTCCAATAGTTCTTCGTGTGAAATATCTGAGGGATATGTTGCTGATGAACTTATGACACTTATAACAGAAAGGTCGGTACAGTTATCTGTTTTGAATAATAGAATTGATGGAGGACACACTCAAGATTTGCTGGACTATATTGATACAAACCCAACAGCAGGAGAATTGATAACAATCTTGTCAAATATTACGCCTTATTTAAGTGACAAGGTGTTGTTGAAAACCATTCAATATCTGGATACAATTGACCATGATATTCTGACAGATATTGTTATAAATAATTCCCCTGTCACACTACAAATATTGAGTTCACTAACCAAACTAAAATTAGAAGCGGAATACAGAGATAAAATACTTGAATCACAAACCGGAATTTCGCGCCGCTTTTTGCTTGAGGATAGTTTGATGAATGAAAAAACTGAACTGGATTTGGCCACAAGCGAACTGTTACGCATATTATTACTTGATACGGCTTATGTCAAAGTGGATGAATTATTAGAGTTTGTTGAAAGTATGTCTGCAAATGGGATAACTCTTAGCAATGAATACAAAATATTATATGCAGAAGTTCTTATGTTGTATATTGGGGAAGATACGGCTAAAGTAATACTAGATTCCATTGTATCAGATGATGTAGAGATAATGAACAGTGTGGCTTATCTTTTAATGTTGTGTGATACCAATGTTGTCGGACACTCTATAATAAATTTAAATTCAAGCCAATTACAGTCTTTGCAGGAGATTATTGCTTCTGATACACGTGTATCGGTTAACGCCAGTGTGTTTTTAGAAATAGCAACGGACACCACTTTTGAGGAGATAATCTATGATGTGGTAATGCCCGATAGTATGACAATAGCAGGTTATTGTTATACTAATCCGAATTGTAGCAACTTAAATTCGGGAGGTGATACTTTGTTTATCAAAAGCTCTGAAGGTATGATTTACGAAAATATTACTCCTGCTGTTACAGATGAAAACGGGCATTTTTCATTTAATCCTTTTGAATTGCAAATGATACCAGATTCGGTTGAATTTACTATTTCGAGCAGAGTGAGTTTTTCGGCAGATGCCGCTGGTGTACGTACCCGCAGTGAATGGCAAGACTTAAGCCCAATTACAATAGATTATAGGGGCTTACAACAAGTGTGGGAATATAAAAGCGATTCATCACAGGACATTTTAACAGTACCACGGTCGATTGTAGTAGCAGACAATATTTATGTTGCAGGGAGTATTTATAATAGCCTCAATAACAGTTTTGATATTTCGGTGCAAAAACTTGATTCGTCCGGAAACAAATTGTGGGCGACCACTTATGATAACAACGGGGATGAAAGTGTGGCTGATATTGCTGTGGATGATTCACTAAAAACATATGTATTGCTTAACAGTTCAGAGCTTTCACATCTTATTGTGCTTGACTCTTCAGGAACTTTACAGTGGGAAATGGGTTTAGAATTTGTTTTTGGCCAATGGATACAAAATGACCGATCCGGATATATAAATATAATTGGGAACAAGAAATCCACTAACAATTCTACTACTACTATAAACAGAGTATCGGCTACGGGTAATATAGAATGGGGAGCAGAGTTGGAGGGAGAAATGGGTTGTTCGGCTGCTGCTTTTGACCTTGACACAAATATTGTTGTCATCAGAATTGATTCATTGAGCAATGAATCGCGCATTTCGGTGATAAACAGAGATAATGGCGAACTAATTTCGGATATAGTTTTGGCGGAAGTTTATCTAAACAATTTAATTGTAGATAATCAAAACAATTACTTGATGGCAGGGAATTATTACATGGGAGATAGGGTGATAGTAATGAAGTACAACAATTATAATAATTCAACCGAATGGTATAACGAGATTGAATCGGAGATAATCAGTATTACACCAGATTGTATGACCCGTGACACAGCAGGAAATGTTACTGTTTTGTGTTATGATAATTTGGGGTTTTCCATTACTTCATTTGATTTTGAAGGGCATGATAATTGGAATATTACTGAAAATGGTAATTGGTTTGCTATTATTAAAAAACTGGCGTTAAAAACTGATATAAATGGAGATCATTACATATTATTAGCCAGTAATGAAGAAAATAATGTTAAATTCCTGTCTTACTTGTATAAATTTCATTTTAAGGGAGAAAAATTATGGGAGCAATCGGTTGAGAATACTCACTTGTTTGATTATACGATATCGGAAAATGCTAATATTTACTGTAATGGGAAAAATGGTACTGGTGAATATGGCTTTGAATCGTTTTCGTCAAAATATGCCCAGTGCAATGCAACAGCCAGCTTGAAATCAACATCGGATAATAAAACCGAAGAAAAAGTAACAGAAACTAATGTAAAACTGTTTCCGAATCCGAATGACGGCAGCATGCAACTTGTGTATATTCTTGCTGACATTCAGCCCGCAGAATTTGAAATATATGATTATACCGGAAGAAAGGTTTACAGTATTCAACTCACACAATCCACGGGTAGGACAGATATTTCTGCCACTTATCTGAGCAGAGGGGTTTATATGTATAGATTGGTATCTGAGGATGTTTCTATTGAAACGGGCAAAGTGGTGGTGATAAAATAAAGCTGAAAAACAGGAATTATTGTAATTTATACATCTTTCCCGGCAATCGTTTGATAATGCCTTCAAATTCCATATTCAACAGGGCGGTAGCCACACGGCTCATGGTAGCCTGCATGCTATAGCAAATGGCATCTATGCTCAGTTCGGGAGTATCGGTCAGCATTGTAACTATGGCTTCTTCGTCAGGTGTCAGATTAATGAAAAGCTTGCGCTGAATACTTTCATTTTTCGTGTCATCTGTTTTCCATCGCATAATGTACTTAATATCATCGGCTGATTGCACCAGGGCTGCTTTATTGATCTTTATAAAGTAATTGCAGCCTTCTGAATATTGATCTGTAATTTTACCGGGAACCGCGAAAACATCCCGATTATACGAGTTGGCCATTTCGGCAGTAATCAATGCCCCGCCACGTTTGGCCGCCTCAACCACCACCGTGGCATCGGCAAGCCCGGCAATGATACGGTTCCTTTTGGGGAAGTTTTCGCGGTCGGGGGTAGTCTCACTGATAAAGTCGGTCAATAATCCGCCTGAATCCAGCATTTTTTCGGCCAGCGGGCGGTTAACGGCCGGATAGATCCGGTCCAGTCCATGAGCCAAAACCGCAACAGTTTCAAGTTTGTTTTTCATGGCTTCTTTGTGTGCACAAGTGTCGATGCCATGAGCCAGTCCGCTAACAATAAGCACCTCGCTGCCGGCAAATCCATCCACTATCGTTTTACAGCAATTCTTTCCGTATTCAGTAGCGCTGCGGGTGCCGACAATACTAAGTATCTTTGCCTGGTTCAGGTCGCATTTGCCTTTAAAATAGAGCATCATGGGGGCATCTATACAGTTCTTCAACCGGTAAGGATATGTTTCTTCAGTATAGAATAAACAATCGATCTTATATTTTTCAATAAAAGCAATTTCCTTTTCAGCCCTCAGCAAAGCCTCTCTGCGTCCATTGATAATTGCAGCCACTAAAACATCGCCAATACCCGGAATTTTCTTAAGGTTCTGCTTCTTTTCGGTAAAAACAGCTTCAACGCCTCCGCAGAACTCAATAAGTTTTTTTCCTGTAATATCGCCAATTCCCGGAATCAGTGTGATCGCTATACGGTTTAATAACATATTATTGATCTGCTCTAAATTTTGCATGTAATATTAAGTATCAACACTAAATTACACATTCTGAATAGTAATAATTCTTATTTTTGCTTCGATAAAATTTATGCTAAGTAAAAAATTTAAAATGAAACACCAATACTTTTTACTCACTTTTATTGTAATAATAATATCCAACTCTTCGCTTTTTGCCCAAAACTCTACGGTGAAAGGGACTATTACAAACGCGACCAATAGCGAAACCATACCGGGCGTTAATGTGCTTACCGAGGAAAAAACAGGTGTAGCATCTGATATTGACGGAAAATACAGCATTACGGTTCGTCAGGGGAAAAACAGATTGGTGTTTAAATACATAGGGTTTGCCAATGTCACCAAAATGTTGGATGTCAAACCTGGAGAAACCATTACGCTGGATATTCAGATGACTGAACAAAGCCAGGCACTGGAAGGCATAGTTGTGAGTGCCGGAAAATTCGAGCAAAAACTTTCTGACGTAACCATTTCCATGGAGGTTATCAAAGCCGACCGGATCGCCAACCAGAATGCGAACAACATTATGGAGTCGCTCAATAAAGTGGCGGGTGTTGATATCTACGATTCCCAGCCCAGTATTCGCGGAGGTAGTGGATATAGCTATGGCGCCGGAAGCCGTGTTTTGCTGATGGTGGACGATATGCCCATGCTGTCGCCCGATGCCGGTGATGTTAAATGGAACTATTTACCCATCGAAAATCTTTCACAGGTCGAAGTTCTTAAGGGTGCATCATCAGCGCTTTTTGGATCATCGGCTTTAAATGGTGTTATCAATTTGCGCACTGCTTTCCCGAAGGATAAACCCGAAACCCGTATCAGCATAAATAACGGCGTCTATTTGAATCCTCAACGCAAAGAAATGATATGGTGGGATAATGACGAACTCAGTTATTCAAAGGGCAGTGCCGGTGTATTTTTCTTCCCCTTATCAAATTTTGGTATTAAGAACCCCGGATTTGGCGGGATGAATTTTTTTCACTCGAGAAAAATAGGGCAGTTAGACCTGGTGGTGGGTGGAAATACCTATAAGAATCAAAGTTTCAGGCAGGGCGAAAGTGAATCGCGCAGCCGGCTTAATGTTAACCTGCGATATCGTGCAAAAAAAGTGGAGGGATTGTCATTCGGTATCAACGGCAACTATATGTATCAGGACAAAACCAATTTTTTCCTATGGGTCGACGCTGATTCGGGTGCCTACAGGCAGAATCCGGCGACCATTAATTATAATAAGGGATCGCGCTTTAATGTCGACCCCTATATATTGTATTTCAACAAAAGGGCGAGCAAATACTCTTTTAAAATGAGGTATTTCAGGCATACGAATACTTTTACCGAAGACCCTTCAAAAAATAACAATGGCAATGTGGTGTATGGCGATTATCAATATCAGCACAAATTCAAAGACCGCTATAATTTTACTACTGGTTTGTCGGGGAGTTATACCGAATCCACGGCCGCCCTGTTTGGTCATCACACCGGAGTGAATGCCTCATTTTATGCCCAATTGGATGCAAATGTATGGAAAAAGTTCACTTTCTCATTGGGTATAAGGGGCGAGTATTTCAAAATAGATAAGTCAGAATCTGTTTCCACATTTTCTATTCGCACAAAAAAGGACACCATTACCTTACCTATACAGCCGGTATTCAGGGCCGGGATAAATTATAATGCTGCGAAATACACATTTATAAGGGCTTCTTTCGGACAGGGTTACCGGTTTCCCACCATTGCTGAAAAATATATAAAAACCAGCATTGGCGGATTAAACATATTCCCCAATCCCGAGCTTAAGCCTGAAACCGGGTGGAGTGCAGAACTGGGTATCAAACAGGCCTTTAAGGTGGGTACATGGTCAGGGTATGTCGACCTCGCCGGTTTCTGGACCCAATATAAAAACATGATGGAGTTTACGTTCGGCATCTATAAGCCCGACACAGCATTGTATCCAACCCTGAATGATGTGGGATTTAAGTCAATAAACGTGGGGCATGCCCGTATTAGCGGGATAGACTTTTCCTTAGCAGCCAAAGGGACAATTTTCGGTTTCCCGGCTTCTTTTCTGGCAGGATATACCTATATGAATCCGGTAAATCTGGACTATGATCCAACTGTTGACACCGTAACCGGTAATAAGTATTTAAAATACCGGTATTTTCATTCTGTAAAAGCCGATTTTGAAATAACTTTTAGCATTGTTACTATTGGGGCATCCTACACCTTTAGCAGTAATACAATTAATATTGACCATGCATTTGAAGCCCCCCTGATTGAGGGGATACCGTCGTCTGAATTGCTGCCGGGGTTAAAGCAATATCGTGCTGAGCACAACAAGGGCTATCATGTGCTGAATCTGCGTTTGTGGGTTGACATTACCGAGCATCAGAAAATAGGTTTGTTTGTAAACAATGTGCTGAATACAGAATATATGACACGTCCCGGCTTTATTGAGGCTCCGAGAAATATTGCCCTTCAATATTCTTTAAAATTATAGACAGAGCCAATAGGAAGTTTTGGTTGAATTCTTTTGTCAAAAGCACTTTTTACATGATTTATATCATTTTAAGTCCGTAAAAGCTGACTTTTAAGTTTTTTTAACAAAATAAATTGAGCACAAACTGCACTCCAAATAAATGGCTTGTAATGTAAGAAAGTCAATAAAAACAGGTGATACAAAGAGTGTGTCAGATAGGTTAAACTTCCCGGTATTTATATGTTGTTGAAATTCAATATTATAAAGAAAGTTGGGGTTATAAAATATTTCATAAATTTGCACCCACCAAAACTCTTCCTATGAGAAAAACATTTATTCTGACCCTTATCATTTTTTTAGCTTCCGTTTCTTTATGGGCTCAACAGGCTCAAATTAAAGGGAAAATAGTTAACGGAAAAACAAAAGAAACCATACCCGGGGTTAATGTTATTTTGGATGAAAAAACCGGAGTTGTTTCTGATATTGATGGGAATTACATCCTTAAAGTGAATGCGGGAAATATCAAGGTTACATTTAAATACATAGGTTTTAGCACCGTAGTGAAAAGCTATGTGCTGAAAGCCGGGCAAGTGATAACTGAAGATATCAGTTTGTTTGAAGAATCGATGATGATTGAGGGTGTAGTGGTCAGTGCCGGAAAATTTGAACAAAAACTTTCAGATGTAACCATATCTATGTCGGTATTAAAACCGGAACAAGTTACCAATCAAAATACAAATGTAATCAACGAAGCAATCAATAAATTGCCGGGAGTGGATATTTACGATGGTCAGCCCAGCATCAGGGCCGGAAGCGGTTATAGTTACGGCGCCGGAAGCCGTGTATTGGTAATGGTTGATGACATTCCCATGCTTTCACCCGATGCAGGAGATGCAAAATGGAACTTTATGCCTATCGAAAACATTTCACAGATAGAAGTTATTAAAGGGGCTTCTTCGGCTCTTTTTGGTTCATCTGCACTTAATGGAGTGATAAATTTACGCACTGCCTATCCAACTGATAAGCCACAAACAAAAATCGCAATCAATAACGGGGTTTACATGAATCCTAAAAGGAAAGAATTAATATGGTGGGATGAAACAACGCCCGATTTATCCAATAATAGTGAGGGTGTATTTTTATTCCCCTTGTCAAACTTTGGTATAAAAAATCCGGGATTTGGTGGCATAAACTTTTCTCATTCGCGCAAGATACGCCAATTTGATGTGACGGTAGGAGGCAATTTTTTTGAAGATCAGGGATTTCGCTTGCCCAACGAGGAAAGACGTGTGCGTGCGAATGCCAACCTCAGGTATCGTGTGAAAAAAATTGAAGGACTTTCGTTTGGGTTGAACACCAATTATATGCTTGCCGAAAAATCAGATTTTTTTCTGTGGCAGGATGCTGATTCAGGTGCATGGAAACAGAACCCTGCCGCAACAACACATAATCAGGGCTATCGGATAAATGTTGATCCATACTTTATGTATTTTAATAAAAGAGGAAGTAAGTATAGTTTAAAACTAAGGTATTTTCGCACCTCTAATCTTTTTAAGAATGAACCGGATAAAAATAATGTGGCTGATATTTATTATGGCGATTATCAGTATCAACACAATTTTAAAGGCAAACATAATCTGACAGCAGGTCTATCGGGAAGTTATTCAAACTCACAGGCTCAGTTGTTTGGTGATCACGACGGACTTAATATTTCCCTATATGCCCAATATGATGCAAAGTTTTGGAAAAAACTAACAGTTTCTCTGGGTATCAGGGGAGAGTACTTCAGAATTGATACGGCCCAGTCTGAATCAACATTCTCCTATAAAATAAAAGGAAAAAACCACACACTTCCTTTTATGCCGGTTTTCAGAGCGGGGTTAAATTATCAGGCGACAAAATATACTTTTATCAGGGCTTCATTTGGTCAGGGATATCGTTTCCCGTCCATTGCCGAGAAATTTGTCAAAACAAGTCTGGGGGGATTAAATATTTTTCCAAACAAACTTTTGAAACCTGAGACAGGGTGGAGTGCAGAACTGGGAGTGAAACAAGGGGTAAAACTGGGTCGTTGGAATGGCTATCTTGATGTAGCCGGATTCTGGACAGAATATACCGACATGATAGAGTTTACGTTTGGAATTTACAAACCGGATACAGCAGAATATCCCACCCTGAATGATGTAGGGTTTAAATCTCTCAATGTAGGACATGCCAGAATAAACGGTGTTGATATTACCTTTACAGGACAGGGAACTCTTTTTGGATTTCCGGCCTCAATACTTGCCGGATACACTTTTACAAACCCTATTGACCTGAATTATGATCCAGATACAGACACAACCAAGACGGAAAACAATAAATATTTGAAATATCGTTTTTTACATTCTGTAAAAGCCGATTTTGAAGTCACTTTTGCTTTTTTCACTTTGGGAATAGGCTATATATACAACAGCAATATGATCAATATTGACAAAGCTTTTGAAGCTGAACTGATCACGGGTATCCCCTCATCAAATTTGCTTCCGGGTGTAAAGGAATATCGCGACAAACATAACAAAGGGTATAGTTTGTTTAATATAAGAGGACTCTTTGATATCACCGAAACACAAAGAATTGGGCTGTTCGTAAATAATGTATTTAATACTGAATATATGACACGACCCGGATTTATTGAAGCTCCCAGAAATATTGCCATTCAATATTACCTTGCATTTTAACTAAGAGTGAAAGAGCGGGAAAATATTCTCATTTGTCCGCTCAACTGGGGCTTGGGTCATGCCAGTCGCTGTATTCCTATTATCAGAATTCTGGAGAAGAATCACTATAATGTGTTTTTAGCTGCCAGCGGAAGCACTTACCATTTGCTGGAAGAAACCTTTCCCCATCTGCCTCTTATCTGGTTTGAAGATTATAACATAAAATACTCAAGAGGGAAAAACCAGTTATGTAAGATATTTTTTCAGACACCCGGAATTTTTCTTAACATCCTGAGGGAACATAAAAGACTAAAGAAACTTATCCGGGAGTTGGATATTGATATTGTTATTTCTGACAACCGCTTTGGCTTATGGAATAAAAAAGTAAAAACGGTTTATATCACACATCAGATCCGTATTAAAGCTCCGGGAGAAAACAGAAGAATTGAACAGTTTTTATATAAACTTCATCGGTATTTCATAAAAAAGTATAATGTTTGCTGGATCCCTGATTTTTCTGGTGAATTTAAGTTGGCAGGAACACTTTCCGGAACTGATAATTTGCCTGAAAATGCAGAATATATTGGAATTTTGTCACGATTCGGACACCCTCAAATGGAGGTAAAAAAAGAATTCGATTTGTGCGTATTATTGTCAGGCCCTGAACCACAACGCTCCATTTTTGAAGAAAATTTGCTGGCACAATTGAAGAAAGCGAATTATAAGGCTATAGTAATATTGGGTCAGCCTTCCCGGAATATAAAAACGGTGATTGACGAAAGAATTCATGTCTTTTCCAGTTTGTTGCCTGATCAAATTCAGAATTATATTCATAAGTCGGAATTTGTTGTGGCCCGTTCAGGATATTCCACCATTATGGATCTTGCAACTCTGGGGAAGAAAGCCATATTGATCCCAACACCGGGACAAACTGAGCAGGAATATCTGGCCAAATATCTTTCGGAAAAAAACATCTTTTATTGTCCTCAGCAGGACAGTTTTGATCTGCAGCAAGCATTGATGGAGGTTAGGAATACAATTGGAATTCTTTGTCCGGCAAATGATGAAAAGTTAGAAAGAGTAATTTTAGAAAGTATTTCTTAACTGCACTATTTTCATTAATTTTGACAAAACCTTTCTAATGGCAACCCGAAACAAATGGATCATTTTAATAGCAGGACTAGTAATAGCAGGCTATCTGATCTGGTTTTTTTCCAATATTGTGATATATATTCTTATATCAGCAGTATTATCCATCATGGGCCGGCCTTTATTGATACTGCTTGATAAAATAAAAATCGGGGAATTTAAAATGCCCCATACGCTGAGTGCCATCCTGACGCTTTTGGTAATTTATGGCCTTATCGGCGGTTTTTTTGCCGTGGTTGTTCCCTTGCTTTTTTCACAGGTGCAATCCTTAGCCTCATTGAATCCGGTTGTACTAATGAACAGTATCAAAGAACCTCTGGGATGGCTCAATCATTTTCTGATCAGCCATCAAATGATACTTCCCAATGAGAGTGTTGAACTTCTGGTTACCAATAAAGTTATGGCTTATGTCAACATAACCAATGCATCGGATATTGCCAATTCGGCTGTCAGCCTGGCGGGAAGCCTTTTCATTGCTATATTTGCCATAGGGTTTATCACATTCTTTTTTCTGAAACAAGATCGTATGCTCATCAACGGTATCATGGCATTAACCCCTGTCAGGCTGCAATCTGAGATCAAACACATCTATCTGAAGGTCATCCGCATGCTCTCAAAATACTTTTTAGGATTGTGTCTTGATCTGATCATTGTAATGACACTAATCACTTTGTCTACCTGGCTTTTCGGATTTAAAAATGCGTTGATGATAGGTTTCTTTGCCGGGATTATGAACATAGTACCCTATATTGGTCCTTTTATAGGATGGGGTTTAGCCATGTTATTTGCGATAACCGGTATTATTGACTCCGGACAAACTCTGGATCTTTTTCAGGTATCCATAAAGATTAGCGGAACCCTGATTTTAATAAATCTGTTGGATGCGTTTATACTTCAACCAACCATTTACTCCAATGTGGTCAAGGCCCATCCGCTTGAAATATTTCTGGTAATATTGCTTGCCGGCAGCCTGGCGGGAATTCCCGGAATGATATTGGCTATTCCGGCTTACACAGTTTTGCGTATCATTGCCAAGGAGTTTCTCAATCAATATCCTATTGTGAATAGGTTCACGCGAAATATTTAACAGGGAAAAATGGCTTTCATCTGTGATCTTCTTAGATTGTTGCGGGTACTTTCTATTGCGAGAATAATAAATTATCTGTTAATCAAATGGAGTTTTCACAGGACAAAAGTCACTAAAAAGATAATCCATAAAGGACTGCCGGGTTTCATATCGGTTGAACCCACCACTCAATGCAATTTAAAATGCCCCCAATGCTTCACTACGGATAAAGGGTTTACCCGTCCCAAGGGCATGCTTGACAGTGAAACTTTTGAAAAGATACTTCAACAAGCCTCACCTTTTGCCTTCTATCTGAATTTGTATTTTCAGGGCGAACCCTTTCTGAATAAAGATCTGGGGAGCTTTATTGGCCAAGCAAAACAGGCAAAATTTTATGTGGCCATTTCGACGAATGCGCATTATTTGTCTGCTGACAATATCAATGCTGTTATCGATTCCGGATTGGATAAAATCATAGTTTCGCTGGATGGTACCGATGCAGAAACCTATCAGCAATACCGAAAAGGCGGTGATTTCGATAAAGTGATAGAGGGGATCAAAGCACTGGTGGCGGCAAAAAAACAGATGAGAAGGAATCATCCTTTCATTGAACTACAATTCCTACTGCATAAAAAGAACCAAGTCCAGCTAAAACAAATTAAGGCTTTTAAGAAAACCCTGGGGGTGGATAAGGTTGCTATCAAATCCATGCAGCTGATACATTTTGAGCAGGCTGCCGAATGGTTGCCTGATGAGCAGTCGAGGTACAAAGTATCAACCGACGGAAATGTAAGCATCAAAAAAGAACTTTACAATTTCTGTTTCCGCATGTGGAATTCATGCGTGATCACCTGGAACGGAGATGTGGTTCCCTGCTGTTTTGATAAAAACGCAGACCATGCTTTCGGGAATATCCATAACCAAAGCCTGAATGACATTTGGGAAAGTCAGGCGTACAATGATTTTCGGACAAAAGTTTTTACCCAAAGAAAGGATATTGAGATTTGCAGGAATTGTAATGAATGAGTAGAATTTCTGATCTGTTAAATAATACTTTTGAAAAAATACTAAAAGTTCAAAATTTGTACTTAATTTTGTACAAAATAATGTACAAAAAGAAAGATCATGTTTACAACCACCATTTCCGATTTTCGAAAAGATATTAAAAGATATCTTGATCGTGTGACCGATAATTTTGAAACACTGATAATCAACAGGGGTAAGGATAACGGCGTTGTGGTCATATCCTTGGACGAATATAATTCATTGAAGGCCACTCATCATGAGTTGTCCTCCAAAAAGAATGAGGACAGATTAGATTCTGCTATTGAAAAACTGAAAAAGGGATCATCATTTCCAAAAGACCTTGTAGTAAAATGAAGTACATATTCGTTGACGAATCCTGGGAAGACTATTTGTATTGGCAAAAAACCGACAAAAAAATTCTCACCAAGATTAACGATTTGTTGAAAGATATTGCACGTAATCCTTTTTCAGGTAAGGGGAAACCGGAACCATTAAAATATAAGTACAGCGGGTTTTGGTCGCGCAGAATTGATGGAGAACACCGTTTGATTTATCAGGCTACTGACGATGCTATACTTATTGCCAAATACAGGTTTCATTACGATTAAACCCGATTGTCATCTGTAAAGAAATAAGAGTCTGTTTAAAACCGATAACAATAAATACAAAATGCTTTTTAATATGCCACAAAGACTTAAAGTTTCACAAAGGAAACACTCTTGTTAATAGCATTTTGTGTTTCTTGGTGTCCGCTGCGGCGGATGGTGCCTATTATAACAAACTGGAAGTTACTTTAATTCAAGTATGTTTTTTAAGGAGTTCCCGCAGATTCCGCAGATAATCGCTGATGAAAAAAAGCAAGATAAATAATCTGCGTAAATCAGCAGGAAACAAAAAAAGGAAACCACAATGCTCACAAGGAAAAGAACACAATGTTCACATAGAAATCATTGTGTCCTTTGTGAAAAACCTTTGTGCGCTTTGTGGTTAATTTATCTTCGTAATTCAGCGAGATCAAAGGGAAATAAAAATGGCTGCCAATTCAGGTTATCTGTTTTGAGGTTCGGTTTTTAAAGCAGTGAGGACTTAGTGGCAAAAAAAACAAGTAATAAACCTATTTTGTAAATTTAAATAGTCTCTAAGTCCGGATTCTTGATTCTATTATGAGACGATATCATAATTATAGAATTGATTCGCCTAATTTGGAATTCAATCAGAAACCAACGTAGCATAAAATTGAAATTTGTGTTACTTTTGCAACATGGCAAATAACGAAGAATTATTTAGGAAGATCATCTCACATGCCAAGGAGTACGGGTTTGTATTTCCTTCGAGTGAGATCTACGACGGCCTGAGTGCTGTTTATGATTACGGTCAGTATGGTGTGGAGCTGAAAAACAACATTCGCACTTATTGGTGGAAATGGATGGTTCAGTATAATGAAAACATTGTGGGAATTGATTCCGCTATTTTTATGCACCCCACCATCTGGAAAGCTTCCGGACATGTGGATGCTTTTAATGATCCCATGATTGATAACAAGGATTCCAAAAAACGCTATCGAGCAGATGTTTTGGTGGAAGACTATATTGCCAAAATTGAAGACAAGATAGAAAAAGAAGTTATTAAGGCCGCACAAAGATTCGGAGAAACCTTCGATGAAAAACTTTATCGCGAGACCAATCCCCGTGTGACGGAATATCAGAATAAGATCAACGATATCACATCACGTTTCTATTCCATGTTGGAACAGGGTGATCTGTCAGGGGTTAAATCATTGATCGAAGAACTGGGCATCGTTTGTCCCGTTTCGGGTTCCAAGAACTGGACCGAGGTGCGTCAATTCAATCTGATGTTTTCTACCCAGATGGGTTCGGTGACAGATGATTCTAATACCTTATACCTGCGACCGGAAACAGCCCAGGGTATCTTTGTGAACTTCCTGAACGTAATGAAATCGGGCCGTATGAAGGTTCCTTTCGGCATTGCCCAAACCGGTAAGGCTTTTCGTAATGAGATCGTGGCCCGTCAGTTCATTTTCCGTATGCGCGAATTCGAGCAAATGGAAATGCAATTCTTTGTCCGCCCGGGCGAAGAATTGAAATGGTACGAATACTGGAAAGACCTTCGCATGAAATGGCATTTATCCCTGGGCATTTCTCCTTCCAAATACCGCTTTCACAAACATGAAAAACTGGCTCATTATGCCAATGCTGCCAGCGATATTGAGTTTGAATTTCCTATTGGTTTCAAAGAACTCGAGGGCATACATTCCCGTACCGATTTCGATTTGAATGCTCACCAGAAATTCTCCGGTAAAAAACTTCAGTATTTTGATCCGGAAACCAACGAAAGTTATGTTCCTTTTGTGGTTGAAACCTCTATAGGACTGGACCGCATGTTCCTTGCTATACTTAGCAACTCCTATAAAGAAGAAAAGCTGGAAGACGGTTCCGTAAGGGAATTATTAAATATTCCACCCATTCTGGCTCCTTTGAAAATAGCTGTGCTTCCTCTGGTTAAAAAGGATGGCTTCCCTGAGAAGGCCCGTCAGGTTTTTGATTTGTTGAAATACGACTATATGTGTCAGTATGACGAAAAGGACGCCATTGGAAGAAGATACCGTCGTCAGGATGCCATCGGAACGCCTTATTGTATCACCATCGACAACGAAACACTAACAGAAAATACGGTTACGGTTCGTTTCAGGGATACTATGGTGCAGGATAGAATAGCGGTGGAAAACCTAACGGTTTATTTCCGCGAAAAATTCTCTTTTAAGATGGCCTAGTCTTTGAGGCTGTTTAAAAATTGATAATTATAAACACAAGGTGGTTTTTAAAATGCCACAAACCTGCCTGACCTCATGCAAGGATTCAAAGACACAATTCGCCAATCTGGTGGACATATAAAAAACACTCTTGTTAATACCATTTTGTGTTTCTTGGTGACTTGGTGCCTTAGTGGCAAAAAAACATGAAATAACCTATTTTGTATTTTTATATTGTCTTTTATTCTTGCTTTTTTCTTAACATTTTTTTGAATGGAACATCACAAAGTTCTTAATATACTGGTAGAAATATAGGGGTGCCTTTTTGATAAAAAATCCGAACCAGCTAAGTTTATAATTATTTACTAATAATTTTAGAAATGCGGGTTTTTCGTAAAGTCCATAGCTTTTTAATAAAAAGCCCATCGTGCTTTTACTGCTCAAGGCTTTTTTATTGACCGCATTGGCCCGCCACTCTTCATTGATCCAATGTATGGCATACCATGTGTCGGGAAGGGGTTGAACAGAATTGATCAGTTTTCTTACCACCAGCCAGCTATCAGCATTGGATAAAGTGATCGTGAAATTTTCTAATCCAAGATTCTTTATATTGTTGTTCAGAATCACAATAGGTTTGTTCCAATCCCTGTTTTCTGAATTCACTTGGGTCATGGCTTCCTCATAACATACCTTCATAAGTTCACTTCCTTTGGGACATTTCATGATATTGCCTACCACGGGAAAATCATGATGACTTCGAAAAACATATTCTTGCGCAAAATCAAAAGGCTTCAGGCAACAAACATCCATATCCACCCACCAGCCTCCTTTTTCATAGAGTAATTTGTAACGAAAGATGTCGGAAAACCCGGCAAAGCTTCCTTTTCCATGGCCGAACTGGTTTTTGTTCTTATAATAGAATACCTTTTCACTTGGAATGATGAGACACGCATCTTCTAAAATCACTCCTTCCGGCAAGGATGTTTCAATCACATCGTAAGCCCACAAGTGGAATTCGTGGCCATGGAACAAAAACGACTTTATACACAGAAGTTCTATGGGGGAAAGGGTTTTTCCTATCCACAAGCCGTGTATTATTTTATTTTGACTTTCCAAATGGTACTAAATTAAAGGAGTTACGAAATTAGTTAATTTATTGAAATGCCGCGGGAGTTCTCTGAAATGGGAATAGACCCTTATGAAATGCTAAAGAAATTTTCAGTAACGATGCGTGCCACCTTATCATTGATGCTTGACGGTCTGACAATGATGCGTGTCACCTTAACAATGATGCGTGACGGTCTGACAATGATGCGTGCCACCTTAACATTGATGCGTGCCAGCTTAACAATGATGCGTGACGGTCTGACAATGATGAGTGACACCTTAACAATGATGCGTGACAGCAATGTAATTGTGCGGACTGCATGTGTTGAGGAGGTGTTAGAAAAGAGACTATAAAACAGATTGTGTAAACAGGTTTTTTAAAAAGGTTTTTCGAAATCGCTTGAGACATATTCGTGGTTTCTGTAAAAAAAAGAACTACTTTTTTCAGTTCTTTTTTCTTTGGGTCTGAACAATCTTCTGAGGGCAGCCAAAGGTGTCAGTATCAGGAAAAAGATAAGACCCAGCAATATTCGTGAATTTATATAACCCAACATTTTTGCCAATCCCATCCACAACCATGAAATTTTTGCAGAAAGAAAAGTCGAAAACAAACCAATGGCTAATAAACACATAGCTATGATCAGCAAGGCGATTAATTTATAGATCAGATAAAAAATCAACAGGCCGCCTGTAATGGCTATTATTGCATCTTTTGGATTGTCCTTTTTCATGGGTTTTTTGTTGAGAACATTATTCTGTGGCTGAAATGAAAGGCTCAAATATGAGGCGCTTCGTAGGATTGAAGATCAGGAGTTTACTATTGTAAATGACTGATTTGAAAGACAAGAACAACGAAGTAGCTGAGGCTTTCATACAGACACAATTAGAATAAGGTATAAACAAAAGGAGCAACAGCCGATCCGCTCCCAAAAACAATTAGTACTCCTACCAACAGTAACACAATGATGATTGGCACAAGCCACCATTTCTTGCGTACTTTCAGAAAATCCCATAAGTCTTTTAAAGCGCCCATAATATTTTAATCCGGTTTTATTTGTGAAACAAATTGTTCGTTGTTCTCTTTTTTCAATTGCAATTTTTTGTCAAAGATATAGTTTCCCATCACCAGGTAATCCATTTCAGTATTCATGAAGCAAATATAAGCATCTTCGGGAGAACAGACTATAGGTTCGCCTCTTACATTGAAACTGGTATTTACGATAACTCCGTAACCGGTCAACGCCTTAAATTTATTGATCAGGGTCCAGTATCTTTCATTGGTTTCCTTTTGAACCGTCTGCACCCTTGCCGAAAAATCCACATGAGTTATTGCCGGAATATCGGAACGCTGAATGTATAGTTTTTGCATCAGGGGCATTTGGGAATAATTATCCGGTAAGGATTTTCTTCGTTCTGAAACCACGTCTGCAACCAAAAGCATATAAGGCGATGAATCTTTTATTTCGAAATAATCGCTCACCTCTTCAGCAAGGACTGAGGGGGCAAAAGGGCGAAAACCCTCCCTATATTTAATCTTAAGGTTCAGCTTTTTCTGCATTTCGGGGTTTCTGGCATCGCCCAGAATGCTTCGGTTGCCCAATGCCCGGGGGCCAAATTCCATCCTGCCCTGAAACCATCCAACGACATTTCCGTCGTTGAGTAAACGAGCCGTTATTTCGGCAACCTCATCAAAGTGTTGCTGTTTTACAAATACGGCATCATGTTTTCTCGCCATGGCCTCTATGGTCGTATCCGAATACTCCGGTCCGAGGTATGCACCTTGCATACTGTCAACAACCTTTTCTGTATGGGTAATTCTTTCCCTGCCAAAATAAATATAATATGCAGCCAAAGTAGCACCCAATGCTCCACCTGCATCGCCTGCTGCCGGCTGGATAAAGATGTTCTTAAACAATTCTGATCGTAACAGATGACCGTTTGCCACACAATTTAGCGCAACGCCTCCAGCAAGACATAGATTTTCAGATCCCGTAAGGCGTTGGGCGGTTTGGGCGATTTTAAGAACGATCTCATTGGTGATATGCTGAATGGCATAAGCTAGGTCGCAATGCTCCTGAAGGGTCTCCGATTCCGGCGATCTTGTTTTGAACCCAAATAGCGCTTCCCACTTTTTTTCGTGTATCATGCGAAGCCCAGTCTCATAATTAAAATAGCTCAGATCCAATACTATGGAGCCGTCTTCTTTTATACCAACCAGCTTTTCGCGTATAATCTTAATATATTTCAGGGTGTTCTCAGACCTTGCATTTCCGTATGGGGCCAGCCCCATCAGTTTGTACTCCCCCGAATTTACTTTAAATCCCAGAAAGTAGGTAAAAGCTGAATACAACAACCCCAGGGAATGAGGAAAACGCAGTTCTTTTAATATTTCTATCGAATTCCCTTTTCCATGGCAAATAGAAGCTGTGGCCCATTCGCCCACCCCATCCAAAGTTACAATGGCTGCCTCTTGCATACCCGAAGGATAAAAAGCTGAGGCCGCATGTGACAAATGATGTTCGGTGAAAAGCAGTTTCAATTTCGATCTTTTGCATTTTTCAATCTTATACAGTTCGTCAAGCAGCAATTTCTTCAGAAAGATCTTTTCTTTTATCCAAACCGGCATAGAAGTGATAAACGTTTTTAATCCTTTGGGAGCGTTGGTATAAAACGTTTCCAACAGTCTTTCGAATTTCAGCAGGGGTTTGTCGTAAAACACTATAGCATCCAGTTGGGATAATGAGAATCCCGAAACCTCAAGACAGTATTTAATCGCTTGAGTAGGGAATGATTCATCTTGTTTGATGCGCGTAAACCTTTCTTCCTGGGCTGCCGCCAATATCTTGCCATCGCTGATTATTGCTGCCGCCGAATCATGATAATAAGCCGATATTCCTAAAATTTTCATAAAAATACAGGGTAAAGAATAAAATGCAATGAAATTGACACAATTATAAACAATTTAAATGCTTTATAAAATGTAAGAAAAGCTGATTAATTATTTTCGTTTTATTTATTATAAACGTTATCATATTGATCTTATGTTTTACAAGCAAATGCTTCGATTAATTTATTAAGAACTATTTCAACTGTAATAGATTGCATACAAAGATTATTATTGCAGGGTGAAAACCTGTGATTAAACGGATTCACACAGGGGCTGCAACCTAAATGCGATTCAATGCAAACAACATTTTTCCCGATAGGCCCATACAATTTGGGGGTTTCCGGACCAAACAAAACCAGGTCGGTTATATCAGTCATAGAGGCAAAATGACCGGGGCCACTATCATTGGTTATCAAAGCATCACTCACTGAATACAGAGCCATTAATTCCTTAAGAGTGGTTTTCCCGGCCAGATTTACTACGCAGTTGGACCCGATTTTCTGACAAATGTTTTCTCCTTCTGCACCTTCACGATTGCTACCTGTAATGACAATAGTGGTTTTATTTTCAAAATAATTCAAAAGTTTTTGGGCCAGACTAATAAAATTCTCTTTGGCCCATTTTCTTATTGGAATCATATCGCTGGTGTTGGGATTTAAAATAATTACAGGAAATATGATTTCACCTTTTAATTCGGACTTTATGACATCCTTAATATTTTCTATTTCCTGATCCGGTGGCCAATATTTCTTTGCAGTAGTTATTACATTTTCAATGTTAATTTTGGGCAAAGGAACATCTTTACGTATTGAGTTTAGTGACTCAACCATTAATTGGTAGGCTACAGAAACATGAAGAAAAGGATTGTACTGTATTTTATGGGTCATTAAATCCCCCCTATAGGGCAGTTCGCTTAAATAACGATGATTGCCCACCCTGTTTTTTGCACCGCTTAAATAAGTAAGAATGGCTGAGAACCTGGAGAAAAATTCCATGTCAATTGCCGTGTCGATCCTGATCCTGTTAATGCTCAACAACGATTTTATGATATCCAGTGAAAACTGAAAGAGTCCCTTATTCCTTAAGGTGAGGATATTTTCTTCAGGGATGATGTCAATAATCTCCAAAATCGGCTTGTTTTCCTCGAAAACCAGAAAATAAACATTTTTTGCCCCTACCAGATCTACTGCTTTTTGTATACTGGAATATGCCAATACGGTGGCACCCTGCTCTATGAGTTTAATGAAAATTATTTTTTCAGGTTTACAAGGAAAATGATTCTTTGATGTGAACATTAAAAAAAAGTACCTACACAGAGTGAGCATAAATACAAAAGGAACACCAAACCAATAATCCAAATATTTTATTTGCCGTGGACTCATCTGAAGATTATCAGGTGTTATTATAGAAGAAGACGGGGGTTAGGATATTTTGATTTATTATCAAACATAAGTCCTGTTTTTTTTGCCATTAAAATTAGTAAAAATTTTACATTTATGATAAAAAAGAATATTGAACCAGATGTTTTTGATCATTTCGATAAGGAGTCAATAACTCCCATTTGTTTTAATTTCCACTCCACGCCACGGGCAAAGGCAGCATAACCTTTTGCATTGTGGTGGCCATCATACTTCCAGAAATATTCACTACTGTTAGCAGAATTTATTTTTTCTTTTTCTTTGAAATATTCCGGCATGTTCAAAACATCAATTTTGTATTCTTCTGAAACTTTTTCCATTACATTATGTAATTCCAAATGGTTCGTGTTAATTTCCCCCTGATAAGGATGAAATATTACAATTAGCTTAAAGTGATTTCTTTCGGAAAATTCTTTAAAAATAAGAATTATCTCTGTGATTTTCTGTTTGGCCTTATTAAAATTACTTTCATTTTCTTTAAAAAGAAGTTCGTTATAGCCTAGTCCTGAAAAAAACAAACGCGAAATATGGCTCATGGCATAAAGGGGTTCCCACCAGGGGGCATTCTTATAATGAACACTACCATCCGGTTTAAAACGTTCCATTCCGCCGCGTATAATAACATCATTAATATCTGAAATATTAATGGCCAATATCACCAAATCCGGATTATATTTCAACAATCTTTCTCTTAGTAGGATATATTCAAAACAAGGGTCACTTCCACAAACACCTGCATTAAAATAAGTGAGCTGCTTTTTTAAAGGATATTTTATTGCAACATTTCTTTCCAGAAATTTAAGCCAGGTAGAATCAGCATCAGTCCCATCTCCCTCAGTAAATGAATCGCCTAACCCTATAATTCTATATTCATTTATATTTTTTTCAACAACATGTTCTTTATCTGACAAGCTGTCTGAATTTAAAGTCCGGTAATAGCAATATTCTGCTGTCTTTAAGGGATGGTCTTCTTTCCATAAATGAAAACGTTTTGTTTTAACAGGATCATATTGTGAAGAATAGTAAAAAAGATTTCTTTTTTCCACACTAGTGCTTTTATAACCGGTAAGCACAAATAATAATTCAATAATACATAAACAAATGGCTGTCGTAAAAACAATAAGACGCGTTTCATTTAGTTTCCTTTTCAACCCAAAAACGGATGATAAAAAACCAATAAGATAATATATTAACAGAGAAATAAGTATAATAACAAACAAACCTGAGGTGATCAAATACGATCCGGAAATAATAAAAAACAACACATGGGCTATAATACAAATTATCAGTAGAGAACTGAAAACTATGAAATGTGTATTCTTTTTTTTAAAGATCATTGGTGCCGGATAATATCCCCTATTATTTATAAATATTACTGTAAAGATCATTAAAAGAGTAGGTAAACCAAAATGTATATTGTTGGGGATTCTGATTCTGATCTTCCTTCAAACTAATTAAATTCACCCACCTCCAATCATTAACTTCCTCCCGATCAGGGAGTGGATTTTCATCACAAAATCCTGAATAAGCATAAACAAGTTCATTCTCTTTCAGTCCATTATTAAGCAATACGGAATATCTGTAATTAAAAATCCAATTCAACTGACAATGAATTCCCATTTCTTCATGCAAACGTTTTTCGGCCTGTTTTACCATATCTATTCCTGAAGTAAAATGTCCGCAGCATGTATTGGACCATAATCCCCCGGAATGGTATTTATCATGTTTTCTTTGCTGAATCAACAACTCCTTTTTTGAATTAAGAATAAAAATGGAAAATGCCCTATGCAATAGTCCCTCTCTATGTACCAATGACTTTTCATTGTATCCGGTAATGTTGTCTTTTTCATCAATAAGTATAATATTCATCTTTATAATTTTAGAATTGGTTCTGGGGGAAATAATAACCACAAGTAATTAATAGTCAATTTCATAATCTTCAATTATTGACTCATATAACAATCCTATTTTCTTATAAATACCCTCAGAAGCTGTAGTCCGTATTACATTCAAAATATCAGTGGGCTTGATTTCTTTTAGCTTTAAGTAGATGGAGAATGATGGTAATGACGGATATTGTTCTTTTCTTACATTTTCACTCATACATGTTAATGTATTTATTTCTTCAGATGAGAGACCTGTCTTTATTAAGTTTTCAATACATTCATTCATGAGAAGATTAATAGCTTGTAATGAGAATTTTTTCTTGACAAGCAAACCTTCTGCTTTTTCCTGTTCAACAATATTGTTTGTGAAATCCTGATCAAAGTTATCATTCTGAACTTTTCGGGTTCTCCAATCTTTGATTGAATTGATTAACTCCTGAAAAACTTGTTTATTCTTCTTTTCAAGCCAGTTTCCTGAGGATAATGATTCTGATTGATAAAAATTTATAATCTCGTCTTGTGATCTGATATCGAGACTCCATAGTGCCAACTCTTTAGGTTGATAAACAGGACTAATATTGAAATGATATTGGTTTTTATTGCAAAAACGGATAATATCAGGAACGTCATGCCAGTTTTGCCGGAATGGAGTTGTAAGGATACCAAGTTGGGTTGTGTTTTTTCCATACCAGGCAATGTTACTCATGGTTAATTCGAAACTAGCATTTTTACGAATAAATTCATAATTGTTCTTATCGACAGAATCAAGTGATATATTTATACGAAAATGAAGCTTACGCACCATTTTTTTGATTTCTTCATTTAAGATCGTACCATTTGTCTGCACAAATATTTTTGTTGAAGGATTCAGTTTTATGATTTCTTCCCAAATTTTATAATAAATAGGTATTAAAAATGGTTCACCACCTGAAAACTTTGCTTTATCTAGATGTGGTATGAACTCTTTAAGTTGGTGAATAAATGACTGATCATATCTTGATTCGATATTAGGATTTTGGTTCTTGGCCAATGCAATAGCCGAGGAAACTCTTTCAGAACACATAATGCATTCCAAATTACAACGGTTGCTTAGTTCAAATTCAATAATACGAGGGTATTTCGACAGAGGAAATAATCCATATTTGTCGAATTGTGTTGAAGTTAAGGTGCTAAAATTCTTCTGAGTAATAGAATCCCTGCATTTATAACAACCAAAAGAAACGTCATTACATTGAATTTTTTTTCTGAGATCATTCACTCCCGAATTAAACCAGATATCGTGAATCGAAGAAGCTGGATATTCTCCCATAAGCACTTTGGTGTTCTTGCAGCATACAGATGCTTTGCCATCGGTATTAAAAAACAGATTGGTCCAGGGAGCATAACATAATTTGGGTAATGGACCAAAAGGCCGATGTTTATTGTAGTAATGGATGCGTTCTTTTTCAAGGGATTTATTTTCACCAATTGGGCTGTATTTTTTATAAAAGACACTTCTGAAATGATTCACGGCCTTTGCCGATGAGTAAAGTATTTTTCCCGAGATATTGTTCATTCTATTTATGTAAAAATGAAAGAATAGAGTTCCATACAGGCCAATCTTTGTCGTCCCAGTGATGAAATATGTGAATAAAATGGGGTTTGATTTTTCTCCCATTAATATTAAAAGTTCCATCATAATCAAGAACTGAGTTTTTCGAATAATAGTCCGCAATAAAATTAAATTCTTTGGGGAGATATGATCTTTTTTGAAGCGAAAAATTCCAGAAAGCATAAGCTAATGTTCCCTGATCCCTGATTTTCCATGTTGAGTTACTGAATATCTCTATGGTATTTTCATGCCAAAAGTTCAGAAAATCAGACGACCCTGCATCAAATAAAAATACCCCCCCATTAGGATGTTGCCAGTATACAGGAGAAATATTTACCCCAAATGTCTCGCTGATGGCTTTATGCAAATGCCCACAACGCGGAATGGTAACATCATATGGGTCGTCTGCCTTGCTCCAAAAGTTATCATTTTTGTGATAAACAAACCCGGTGTGGCTATGGATAAAACTTTCATACGATTCAACAGGATAAAGAACCACCTTTCCCTCTTTGTTTTTCCATTGTTTACTTTTTTTATCCATAAGATGATCAAACAGACGGATGGTTTTACAAAATGGCAATGTTTTCTGAATTTGGAACCAGACAAGTTTCCCCCAGTTTTCAGGCAACGGTTTTTTTATTTTTTCAAGTTTGTCATTTAAAACAGTTCCACCATTTTCTTTTATAAACGAGGACCATTCCCCATGCAATTTATCATATTCTTCAGAGGTGCGCATCAATTTTTCCCGGTTTTGGATACTTTCATCAATGCAGCTGCAATTCATGGCATAAGGACTAAAATAATCAAAAGTAATATTGTCCGGACAAAATCCTATGGTGTCAAAAGTCTGGTTAAAAACTTCATCCACTTCTTCTGATAAAGCGATCACATCAGAATCCAGATAACAATACAAGGCATTATCCATGTCAAGATATTTGTGAACCGATGTTTTCAGAAAAATAGCCGCCTGATGGTGGGTGTATTTCGAATCGGTTTTAATGTCAATAATTAAATCATGTGCTATTTTGATTTGGTTTCGGGAAGAATCAGTAATAACGATTATTTTATTTTTCGAAAATCTCTTTAGATATTTTATTGACGTATTAAGAGTATTGATGTGTTTATCGCCTCCGCAAACAACATATACGAATCCATTTTCCTTTTTCATGGACTTACAGGGAATTGTTTAAATATTTATCGTTATCACTCAGTTGTAAGTCATAAAAGTAAGCAGAATATTGCTCCTGATGATAAAGTTGCAGTTTTCGAATTAATTCTTCATCCGAAAATTGCCTTAATCCCTCTTCTATTTCCGTTTTTGTTTTCTTATATAATTCAAGAAAAACCAATTCGGGGAATTCAGAAATATTTAATAAGCCTATAGTCTTTTCGATTTTATGGAACAGGTAATCATCGTTTAAGTTGGTTCGCAAAGATCTTTTAGCTCCCTCAACCTGTTTTTGCAAATCAAATATCAGATTTTGATATTTTGCTTCCCGTGTAATCGCCTTCTTATACCATGATTCTATTAAAATTACCAGTGCATTATAACTGCGGGCATTGATATTGCTGTTAAAATCATTACCTATAAATGAAAAGGACGCTAAGTAGAGATAAATTTCATGTAATGTTGCTGAAGAATATGACCATAAAGCATGCTCTGAAGGTTTGAAAACTACATGATAACTAAGTGTCGCATGATATTTATTGGCAAAATCAACAAACGATGGAAGTTCTTTCCAGTTCTGTTTCAGCGGACATACTAAAAACCCAAGTGATGTGTTATTCTTTTTTGTGTATTCCGAAAAATACTCAATGTTTCTCATGACGGTTTTGAGTGATCCTTTGCGGCGGATTTCGGCATAAATGATTTCATCCAGGGAATCGATGGATATATTAAAGCTTAAAAGGAGTCTTTTTTTTAATAATGCCTCCGTTTTCGGGGTTATGGTATTTGCATTGGTAGTTATTAACACCTCAATTTTGGGATTTGATCGCTCAATTTCATTTAATATCTGGTAGTATTCATCTATAAGGAAGGGGTCGCCCCCTGTCAATTCAATGGTTTTTAGTTTGGGAATAAACTTTTCGAACTGATGAATAAAATCTGCGGGGAGTTGGTTTATAACAGGGGGCAACTGTTCCCTGTTTTTCCGTATGCCCGATGAAAGGTTTCCAGAACACATAATGCATTCCAGGTTGCATAGGTTTGATAATTCCAGTTCGGCAATTACCGGATTGCCAACGGCCGATAAAAGATAGTGGTCATATTTGTTGGCTAAAATACTTCCATAGTTTTTTTGAAGCAGATGGTCCTTGCAGAAAGAACAGGCTTCCGGAACGATTCCGGTTTTAAATTGATTTCTCAGTTCAGAAAAAACAGGGCCATTCCAGATTTCATCTAAAGACCTGCTTTGAAGCGATTCCTCATTTTTACAGGCATAACATGGTGACACCCTGCCACTATAGCTAATGAACATACTCCCAAAAGGAGCATAACAAAAATATTTTTGAGGGCCATAAAAGCGTTGTACATTATATTCACTGTATTGTCTTTGTAAAGATTCCTCTATAATATTTGTAGGTGTGACAGCACTTTTTCTATAGAAGCGAATAACAACCAGTAACCATTTTTTAAAGGAGGATAACAGTTCACTCATAATAATCCAAATCAATTATATGATCATAGGAAAGGGTGTCAAAAAATATCTTATGCTCATAAATTTTTTCCTGAAAAAATTGGCTTATAGTATAGTCGTCAAAATTAATAAGATTGTTGACAAACGAACTCATTTCTTTGTTGATAAAATATGAATACAAATAGAGTTTGTTATCGAATAGGGTGGCGTTTTTTTCAATCAATTGATTAATTAAATCTTTGGCGCGATTATGAAAAGCCTCTTTTTTATATTTTTCAATGGATGAATTTTCAATACTGAATTTAAGTATTGTCTCATAATTTTCAGCAAAATACTCTGATAGTTTAATGATTTGCGATAATATCTTTTGTTGATGTTGTTCAATGAAAACTTTTCGCCGGGCATATTTTTCAACAAGTAAAATAAAAATCTGAAATGCCTTAATATTGTTTTTTATCAGATTCTGAGAACTATCAGTCAAAAACTTAAAAGATTTGTATTTATCTATCAGTTTAAAAATCTCTTTTGAAGGCAGTGACCATATGGCCAAATGAACAGGCCTGTCTAGTATACTTAATGAGAAATGAAGGTTATTATTGTTGGCATATTCAAAAATATGTGGTATTTCATCTGCATTTATGATCATAGGTGTGACCATTAGAGTCATGTTTTTCTTTTGCGAATCAGAGTATTGTATGAAATATTCGATATTTTCGAACGTTTTCTCAAAAGAAGCATTTCTTCTTATCTTTTCATAATTTTCCTTATTAACCGAATCAATAGAGATTCCAATATTTATTTTATATTTTTCAATGGTTTTCTTTATTTGGTCAGTTAGAATAGTTCCATTGGTTTGAACATAGATCGTTGCAGAAGAATTTTTTTCATAAATATACTTCCACATCTTTGAATAGATTTGAATGAGAAAAGGTTCGCCACCCCCAAAAACGAAAAAACGTCCTTTTTCAAGAAATGGTTTTATTTGAGTGAAAAAATCTTCATTGAAATTAACTTTTTCAAGAGCATATACATCAGTATTAGTTGAAGAAGTGGATATGTTTGAAGAACACATTATACAATCCAGATTGCAATTATTGTCAAGTAAAAAATCAATTTGATAAGGATATTGATTGAAATTGATTAAATTTTTTCTTTTTGAGTATGCTGTTTTGGTGCTCAACAAGTCAATATTTAAACCGTTCTTTATGCAACTATTACACGAATCGGGAGTTTCATCAAAAAGGAATTGATTTGTTATAGATTGTCGCATTTTGCCAAACCAGACATCATTAATTCTGTCAATAGGAAATCTACCTAAAATATATGATATGTTATGACAGCAAATTTTTATACAGCCTTGCTGATCGATCAATAAATTATTGAACGGAGCATAACAGAGAGGCAAGGGACGTTTTGTTTTTGAATTAAATAAATGCGATATCTTTTCTACTATCTTTTTAGCCATTTATTGAAAATTTTTGTTTGCTGATTTCAATCAACTCTTCAGATTCAATTATTAGGTTTTCAACTGAAAAATGACTGATGTTGTCGATTACAATTTTTTCAGGGATATGATCCAATATGAAATAAAGAAAAAAAATGTCATTAGCGTTTTTAAAATGTTTTTCGAGTTTTTCAAATTTTTCTAACAAATCAACTGACTGTTGTGAATGAGAATATAATTCAATTTTATTAAAAAAACTTTGCTTTTGTTGGTGAAGTTCTGAAAGGCTAATGGTCATTGGTAAAATTGAATTGACAATATCACTTATATTTGTTTTTGTGTTTGGTTTTCTGTTATTTACCCATGACTTCAAAATAGACAATATCGAATCGTAAATTGTAATGTTGTAATCATTAATATTTTTATGGTCCTTCAAATATGATATAATAGCTTCAATCTCATTTGGCAGCAAACTCTGTATAGAAACATTTAAAGGATATTCTACATAATTAATATGGATTGTCAATCTGTTTTCATTGCAAAAACTAAATATGGAAGGTATTTCTTTCCAGTTGTTAACCATAAGGCATGTACAGATACTCAGACCGCAAACTCCTTTTTTTGACAACTCAAGAAAGGTCATAATATTTTTTAAATATTGATCAAATTCTCCATTAACCCTAATTGCCTGGAAGGACTCTTTTTGCAAAGTATCAACAGATATGTTGATTTGAAATTGACGGCTTTGGAGATAGGTTTCTATCTTCGAATTATAAATGGTTCCGTTAGTAGTAATTCCAATGGCTACGCTTTTATTCTGCTCTAATAACTTATCCCATAATTTGTAATAAATTGGAATAAGGAAGGGTTCTCCTCCTCTAAAACTGGCTTTTTTCAGGTTTTTAAGGTATGGGGCAATCTGAAATATAAATTGATCATCGTAGGGGATCTTTACGTTTTTGCTATTCCCCTGGTGTATTGAAGAATATTGTTCACTGCACATCATACATTGAAGGTTGCAACGGTTAGATAATTCAAACTCTATTACAGAAATCTCTCCCTTTTTGCTTCTGACATTGCTGTAATGATTGAATGCTGCGTCATAATTCCCCAGATCAATTTGTTCTTTACAATACTCACAGCCGGGCATTCCATTGTGTTCTGTAAAATATTTTCTTAGGTCCTGAACCATTTGCCCTTCAATAATATCCTTGATAGAATTTTGGGGATATTTACCTGCAATTTGAATACGATTACTTAAGCAAAAATATACATCACCTGTCATTGAAAAAAAAAGGGTATTGAAAGGAGCTTTGCAAAATATATCCTTATGAAAGGGATTGGACCATCGTGCTATTTGGTTAACCCAGTTATCAATTTTTGTTGCAAATGCGTTCATATTAATTAACCCGAATTATTTCATATTCCACACTACCTTCATATATTTTTTTTCCCATATTTTTTTTTAAGTGTTCAAGATCTCTTTTTTGAATTTCTTTAACTACAATTTCAATGGGTACTTTTCTGATAACAGCAAAAAACAGATCATGGTTTATATTTTCGTCAAATGAAGAAAGTGTTTGTTCAAAAAGCAGCATGAGTTCATCCCTTTCTTTCTCATGTAAGGTTTTGCTGAGTTCCAGAATAAACTTATCTTTCATTTGTTTAAGATCAAAAAGACTAATTTTCGTTTTAGCGTTTTCTGTGATGGTTTTGTTTACCTTCCACCCCTGTATTTGATGTAAAAAATCCTTATAATGTCTGGCATTTTCTTTTCCAGCCAGTCCTATGGTTTGGATATCTTTAGCGGATAATTGGCTGTAAATGGTTTCAATATCTTTCTGTGGAAGGTTCCATAATGCCAATTCAAGAGGGGTGATCAGCGTATTGAAATAGACTTTGGCACCAATTGAAGTTGCCCAATTCGTTATTTCAGGTATATCCTGCCAGTTTAATCGGTTGGGAGTGGGAATGATCCCTAGGTGAGTCCCCTTCTGTTTACAGTAATCTATGAAAAAAGCAACATTTTCCATTGTCTCTTCAAAATTGGCATTTTTACGGATCTTTTCAAAATTCTCTTTATGTAATGAGTCTATCGATATGTTTATATTAAATCTTCCTCTTTCAAGTAATTTTATTACTTTTTCGTTAAGAACGGTTCCATTTGTCTGGATAAGAATTTCTATTTTAGGATTCATTTCCAGCATCTTCTCCCAGATGTTATAATATAAATTAATTAAAAACGGTTCGCCACCATAAAATTTTGCTTCTTTCAATTTTGGAATGTAAGGAGTAATTTGTTTTACAAACTCAGCATCATAGGGAGATGGGTTCTGAGTCTTTAATTCCAGTGGTTTTATGCCGGAACTAAAATTATCATTGCAAATAACGCAGGCAAGGTTGCATAGGTTGTCAAGTTCGAATTCCATGATTTGAGGATAGCTACGACTACCATATCTGTCATAGAGACCATTTTTAGCGCCATCGTAATTCCCTGCAATCAGTGCGTTTTTACAAACATCACAACCATATGACAGATCGTTATGACGAATGTGTTCCCGAAGTATTTCATATTTGGCACCACCCCATATGTCTTCAATGCTTTGTTCAGGGTATCTGCCCATAATATGTTTGCGGTTGTGACAACAGGCAATCATTTCTCCGTTAAATGCAAAGTAGATCATATTAAACGGAGCATAGCATAACCATTTTTGAGGACCCAGCATACGGGTTTTGTTAAAATCGTGAATTACTTTGCCGGGAAGCGGGTTATAAGTTCCATCATCCTTTATACCATGGGATGCCATAAAACGAAATCTGTTGAGGATACCTATGGCTTTTGCCGCGAAATGTTTTATGCCGGTATTCATTTATGTTTTGTTACAAAAGGAAAGAACAATTCGGATATACTTTCTTTATCAATCATTGATAATAAGTCGAAAAAATGTTCTTCTGAGGTAAAGTTACGAATTTTTTTAAAACTCGTCGCGTTATATAAGGAATCTCCATTTTGTGAAAAGTATTGTTGAAGCTTAGTTTCGATTTGCTGAAATTCTATTGTTTGTTTTAGCACTTTCGAAAAATAATCTGTTACCGTTGTATAAAAAGCCTCGCCATCAATTGATACAGGTGGATCATGATGAAGTTTCGAAAGCTTCAATTGCTGCTTCATCATGGTTTTCAGTATCTCCAACGCCCGCGAATTGTTGATTAAGTATTCGGCATCACCAATAAAACTAATATTATTGAGCTGTTCTGAAATTTTTTCAATTTCCATTTCGCTTAATGTCCATATTGCGTTTTTTGGTGGAAACCACACCACGCTAAACCATCCGTTTGCCTGGTGAAGATTCCAGTTATTTATGATATCTGAAAATTCGGCACTATTTTCAATCATTGCACAACTGGTCATACCCCAGAATCTGGATTGGCCCAGACAATATTCTTTAAAATAGCTGATGTTTTTTAAAATGATATCAAATGAACCGCCGCGTCTTATTTTTTCGTAAGTGTCTTTTTGAAATGAATCAATAGATAAATTGATATTGAAATTCCCTCTTTCCATTATATCCCTGACTTTTGGGTTAAGAATTGTCCCATTGGTTTGTACAACAATTTTGCATTGGGGATTCTTCTGAATAATGCTTTCCCATATCTTAAAGTACAATTCTGATAAGAACGGCTCTCCGCCACTGAAACGGGCTTCATTAATAAAGGGTATGATTTCCTGAAGTTCACTGAGAAATTTATTGTTGTCGTATGGGTTCATAGTGCACTTGCTTTCCTTTGCTCTCAAACCTGTTGAAGAAAGCCCGGAACACATAATACAGGCTAAATTGCATGAGTTGTCGGCCTTGAAATCCAAGATGACAGGATGAACGGGATTTGATTCATAACGTTCGTAAAGGGCCGAACTTCCCGAAGAATGTACTGATTGCCCTTCATGAATGCAATAGGTACAACCCTGAGAATATTTTTTTTGAAGTGTATGTCTCAAAGATTTTATTGCGGGTCCATGCCATATTTCCATAATGGAATTTTGTGGAATACTCCCAACAATGTCCTTGTGGTTATGACAACAGACAGAAACTCTTCCCCCAATGCCAAAACGCAAACTTTTTTCGGCCGCATTACATTTTATATAAGCCTTGTTTTGTCCAAAGTGGAATATGTCTTTTATTTTTAACATGTTCTGTTCTTATTGAAAGACTTTTTAACTTTTAACCTGTTCACGAATTTTTCCGCATTCATTCTGTAAAATTCGTTCACCAGCAAATATCTGGGAAGACTGAGTAAATAGGCTAGAAAATTTTGCATTTCTTTTTCTGGTATATTACTACGGGTAATAAAATGTAGTAGTTCCTCTGCAAAATTCAACAACTTAATTCTTTTGTCGTATTCAATCATGGAATCATTGTTTACAAAATTGCACAACAATTCATGTAATTTACCGGTAAGATCCTCTGTTGTGAGAAGTATTAGTTTTTCTTTTGTGAACAGGGCCAGCTCTTCTTCCCATTTTTCCAAAGTAGAAATTATTTCAGAATAGCGTTCACAATTAAACTTTTGATATTCCAGTTTCCGGTTTAAATGACACCGCTTCAATATATATATCCATTCCTTCAATTCCTCTGAAGTTCCATAACGAAGAGACAGGTCAACAGGAACCCATACCAGCTTGGGATATATCTGAACATTCTGTTCATTAAAGTATTCAAAAAGTTCAGGAACATCTTGTATGTTTCCCTTCATGATGACAAATTTTATCGAAAAAAGTCTTTGTTTTGCCTTAGATACTTCAATAAAATATTGGATATTTTCAAAGGTCTTATCAAAATCGGCATTTTTTCGAATTTGACCATAGGTTTTTTTGTCAAGAGAATCGATTGAAAGCGTGAGATCAATAGTAAGCGCATTAAAGAGTTCTTTAATTTTATCATTTAATAGGGTTCCATTGGTCGAAATAGTAATTTTTATTTGTGGGTTAATTTCAACAATCAATTTCCATATTTTGTAGTACAAAGGATTTAAAAAAGGCTCACCACCCGTGAAGCTGGCAAATTTAACTGACCTTAAAAGAGGTTTAATTTGTTCAATAAAGACATCATCATATGGATCCGGATATTCCACTCCGCATTCTCTGTTTTTTCTGATAAGTGAGGAATACTCTCCGCTGCACATAATGCATTCGAGATTACAGGCATTTGACGTCTGAAATTCCAGCGATACAATTTCCTCCGGTTTACCATATTCTGCCAAATAATCATATTTTTTGCACCCTGCGTTATAATAACGTTGGTTCTCAATTTCAATCTTGCAATATTGACAGCTTTCCGGAAAGTTATAGAAATTGTGTTGTTTTTGCAGTTTTTGTAATGACGCACTCTCTAAAATTTCATTTATTGAATTCGCCGGATAATTTCCCAATACATATCCTCTGTTGAAATGACAGACCATTATAGCACCGCTTTGGGTAAACAACAGACTTTTAAAAGGCGCATGACAGAGCCTTTCGGATTGAACAATAGTCCTGCTCAGGTTAAATTTCCTGTATCCTCTTTTTCTCATCAGCGCTTTCAGCGAAAAAGTATTCATGCTGTGGGAAGATTAATATTGTTCCGGTTTTTTTGAACCCATAACTCCAAAATTACAATTTTCCATAGTCGCCAGCGGTCTTTACAGGTTAATAGGGTGTCAATATATTTTCGATTCATAATCCCCTGGTCAATTAAAACCGAATCGTCCATTATGAGTTTATACATCTCAAAATGATCATAAAAAGCATCAGGACCAACAAAGCCCTGCTTTTTGCGATTCAGAAAATCATCACCCAAAATGGGTCTCAATATATTTGCCAACAATGGTTTTTGGGATTGCGGATCAAAATATTTTTCAGGAGGAAGATTGAAAACAAATTCAAACAGCGTTTTGTCAAGATAAGGGACTCTTACTTCAAGCGAATTTGCCATGGAGGCCCTGTCGACTTTTGTCAGAACCAATTCCGTCATAAAGGTTTTTATATCCAGGTATTGTAAACATTTGGGTATGGGCAGATCAGAGTTAAAGTGTCTTTTATAGAACCAAAAACTATCACCGGGAATGTGATTATGGAATTGAGTATGGAATAATTGACGAAGCGAATTCGTTTCAAACGCTCCCATCGCCATAAATTGTGAATAAACCCCAAGAGATAGTTTTCTTTTTTGAGTCAGGACTTTAGCAATAAATGTTTTGTTCGAATATTGTTTAAAGAGTTCATGATGCCAATCATAACCTCCAAAAAGTTCATCAGCTCCTTCACCTGAAAAAACTGTTTTAACACTCCTGGAAGCTAAATGGCTTATAGCAAAAGTGGGGATTATTGAGATATCTGCTATGGGCTCATCATAAGCAGAAATAATATCGTCTGTGATAAAGTCTTCCTTGTTTAAAATTGAACACTGATTTGAAAGATCCAGCTGTTGGGCTGTAATTATTGCCTGATTGAGCTCGCTGCCTTCCCACCCCTCAAATCCAATACTAAAGGTAATTGGATTGTAGTCTTGCTTTCTCATAAGCATAGCCAGCACTGTAGAATCATATCCTCCGCTTAAAAAACAACCCACCGGCACATCACTTCGTAAATGTGATTGAATAGATTTGTTTAGCAAAATCTGACATTCCTTTTGTATCTCCTCATCATCTGCTATGACGGGATTATATTGCAGATTCCAATAACATCCGATCCTGGTTTTAGAGTTTCTATCGTAAATTAAATAATGAGCAGGTTCAAGCTTTTCGACATTTTTGTAAATTGTTTTCGGAGAGGGGACGTAACGATATGTGAGATAATCGCAGATCGCATCCAATGAAAGTTCTTTACCATGGCCCGATCTGCAGCCAATTGCCTGCAAGGAGGAGGCAAAAGTAAAGCATCCATCATTGTTTTCATAATAGAGGGGTTTAATTCCAAACCGGTCGCGGGCGATCAATAATTCCTGTTTCGTAGCATCCCATAATCCCATAGCAAACATGCCATCAATTCTTTTCAAAACATCAACGCCCCATTCTTCATAACCATGCAATATTACCTCGCAATCCGATTTGCTTTTAAAAGTATGTCCGGCATGTAAAAGCATTTGCCGTATAACAGGCGAATTATATATTTCTCCGTTGCAAACCAGAAAAAGAGTTTCATCTTCGTTTGACATCGGCTGGTTAGCCTGGGGACTCAGATCTACTATCGAAAGCCTGCGATAGCCTAAAGCTATTTTTTTATCCGCATCAAAGTAAAACCCTTTATCATCAGGACCACGTAAAAACATTGAATCCCTTTGTAAAACAAATTCTTCAATTTGAACCCCGTGCCGGTGATCTATCTTCCCTATGATTCCACACATGCCTATTGTTCCCGGTGATTAATAATCGACTCTTTAAAACTAATAATTTCTGCTTCTATCGCTTTTTCCATCCATTTTTTATAAGCTTTGCAATATGAATAGTATTCTTTTTTGCTTAATCTTTTCGAATCGCTGCAATGCAACAGGTAAAAGTACTCATTGGCTATTGCTTTATATACATCCTTAACGATAGTTTTATAATAATCATCATCAAGCAGTTTCAGTAAAATCCGGATATTATTGAGTTTAAAAGTCAACAGATCTACGCTTTTAGAAAATCCTTTTTCATGATCAAAATACACCGACCACGCCTCATTAAAATATTTGAACTTACTGTTTTTAATGATCTCCAGATGCAGGGCCCAACTGATAGAAAGACCAACATTGGAAAAAAGTTCAAAAAAGGCTTCGAAATTTTTTCTTCGGAAAACCAATGAAGCGGTTGGAATGATTTTCCTTTGTAATACGTCCCATGGGAAAAAATCGGCGGAATAAGTATTGAACTGCGAATAGCTTTTCCATTGACCGTGTGTTTGAATTTTTAATTGTTCCGCGATGTTTGCCTCAGAATCAATATCGCTTAAGATTTGGGCATCGTGAAAACATCCGGCATATTCAGGATTATTTTCCAGAAAATCAAGTTGAGTTTGTATTTTACCATAATAACACCAATAATCGTCTGCATCAATCCAGCATAAGTATTTTCCCCCTGCATGGCTCCATAACTGTTTTCCATTTAAAAGTGGGCCCTGGCGGGTGTTGTTTTTATAATACTGTATGATTTTGGGATGTTCTCTCTGAAAAATTTGTACTATTGCTTCTGTATTATCTTCTGAAGCATCATCACAAATAATAATTTCTATGGAGTATGTTGTCTGTTGTTCCAGAACGGAATCGATAGTTCTTTTTAAAAAAACTCCCTGATTATAAGTTATTATTCCAATGCTTAATTCTGGCTTACTCACTTTCTTTAGAATTATAAACAACGCTTGCAATATAATTCCCGTCATGACTTAACGACACTTCAATAGGTATTATTTGTTTTCCAAGAACCGGAACCGGTATGCCAACATTGTCTTTAATAACATTTATTCCTCTACAATCTGGAATGATACTATGTAAATGCTTGATGAGTTGTCCTTTTGCAGTTTGTGTCTGATTGTCTGGATTAAGATTTTTATATGTTTGGATATCAACATCTACCTTGTCAAATGAGATTTTTCGAGAGGATGCTATACTGTGTGAATAAGACTTATTACAGAAAGACTGAAAAAAAAGTTCCTGGATTCCATATTTTATTACCCCTCTTGCTATCAAGTGTCCATCATGATTTGTAGTTTCTATCGACTCTATTAAGAATTTTCGGGGTGAAAATGCTTTTTGAAATCCAAGTTTTAACATAACTTTGTAAGCGGCTTCTTTGATGGAAAAAATGATGTGTGTCCTTATAAGAATATTGTATTTGGAAGACATTAACAGCCGTTCCTTACTGGATGAAATCCTATTGTAATATTGCAGAGAGTTTTGAAAATTATTCTCATATGATTCTTTATTAATGCAAATAATATCATTCCCAATAAAAACATTCATTGCCATCAGCCTTTCTTGGCAGATATAATAATGTTCACTGAATCTTTCACGGTGATCATTTTCTCAATATGATTATCATCTATGGTAATATCAAACATTTCTTCCACATCCAAAATAATGTCAACAATTCGGGCTGAATTTATTTTTAGATCTGCAACAATTCTGGATTCATCCACAGCATTGCGCACAAGTTCTTTGTTAAAAGCATATTTTTCAATAATAGTAAGCACTTTCAATTTAATTGCTTTATAATCTTCCATCGTTTTAGTTTTTATATTTACCAATAATAATACATGAATTAATATCGCCGAAACCAAAACTGGCTTTCGCAAATATTTCAATATTGATATTTTCCATAGTATTATGAGGGATTTTATCTGGACTTATTAATTGTATAATATTAGGGTGTGGGTCTTCACAGTTTATGCTGGGGAATAAAAATCCATGATACATTTCCAAAATAGCAGCAATAGTTTCAAGTGTACCAGCGGCTCCAAGACCATGTCCGGTGAGTGATTTCAGTGAATTGATATAAGGAAAATCCTTTCCATAACGATTCAATGCTCCACACCAGTTTTTTATCTCAAGTGGATCAGCCATAGTTGAGCTAAGATGACCTGAAATATAATCTATATCATAAGGATTTACGGATGCGTCTTTTAAGGCATTTGTGATACAATTCTGAATACCATTAGGACCGGGAGCTTGCATAGTCCCTCCATTTCGCTGACCCCCGCTATTTAAAAACCCTCCTAATATTTCACCATAAATTTTTGCATTACGGGACAAGGCCGAATTCAATTCTTCAAGGACAATAATACCCGCACCCGAACCTGGTACAAAACCACTTGCTGTTGCACTCATTGGGCGACTCCCCTTTTCAGGTTCATTATTTGATTTACGCGATAATAACCTCATGGAATCAAAACAACCCCAAACATAGGGTGATGCAATTTCACAACTTCCTGCAAGCATTCTTTGGGCCTTCCCTTCACGAATCCTGTCAAATGCATTAATAATGGACTCATTACCGGTTGAACAGGCCGATGAATTTGCTGTAACCTGATTACCGAGTGCAAATAATCCGGACAGATTGGCGCCGGGCGCACTAAACATGGTAAATTCAGCTATATTACTTCTCAACTTTCGCACATGCCCTTCGTTTATATGGGGAAAAATTTTATCACTGAAAACATCTATGCTTCCCACGCCACTTCCAATAACAACACCGGTATCATAATCAACATCGCAACTGTCAAAATCTGGCAGGCTAAATCCGGCATCCTCCCAGGCTTCCTTTCCTGCAATGGATATATATTTTACATTGTCACCAGCTTCTTCCAGATGTTTATCCGTTAGAAAATCAGCGTATTTATTTTCTGAAATATCTGGAATACCGCCGATCTGACATCCGAAATTCAGATCTTCTAACCATTGAATTTTTTTTATACCAGACTGCCCTTTTCGAAGGGCAATTGTAAAATTATCTATACCAGTTGCATTTGATGCAACAATCCCTAATCCGGTTATTACAACACGCTTTTTCCCCATTAGAAATATTTTATTTTAACTGTTGCAGACAATAAAACATATACTTCATTGTTGTCATCTATGAGTTTAATTTCTGAACGAAGGGTTTTATTTCTAAAATATTTTTTTTTTGCAACGACAAAATAGCTTTTATCATAATCTGGACTTTTATAGAATTCGACATCTAAATTTGATAAGACCGGTATAAATTTTTTTTTGGTTTCATGAATTTTTTCCAAAAAAATCAGATGACATATCATGCCCGCTTGACCCATAGCTTCAATCATAATTACTCCAGGGATAATCGGGAAATCAATAAAATGAGAATTATAATAGAAGTGATTTTTATTAAACTCAGTAACAGATGTTATTGAGTTATCGTCAATACTCAGAATATCATTGACAAAATGAAATGCCTTACCATAAGGTAGTGAATTTAAAATATTATACTTTACTAAGTTGTCTATCATTCTTTTTATAAAAAGCCTATTAATTGCTCACCGCCATCCACTCTGATAATATCTCCGGTTATCCATTCTGCTTCATCCAGAGTTAGCAAATATACAACTTTTGCAATATCTTCAGGTTGTGTAAGACGGCCAGAAGGATTTCTTCTTAATGCATTTTTTAATAATAACGCATGATCAGGAAAGGCCCTTAATGCTTTTGTATCTGTAATTCCGGCATTAATTAAATTTACAGTAATCTGATAAGGGGCTAATTCTACCGCTAAATTTCTGCAAAATGCCTCAACAACGCCTTTAGCTGCAGAAATTGCCGTGTATCCGGGTAAAACTTTCAAACTGCCCTCGCTGGTAAATCCTATAATTCTGGAGTTTTTTTTCAGTATTTTCTTTTCAAGTAAAATCCTGGACCAAAAAACAAAGCTTAGACCCATGGCATTTATAGTATGTTGAAAATCATCATCCGTTAATAAATTAAATCTATTAGTCCCGTTTTTCACAAACGGCTTAATATTTCCATCTGATATTGAATGAATGAACAATTTTAATGATTCATGTGGTGCCATGACATTAATTAGCTTATTTATTATTTTATCAGCATTATCTGAATTATTGGCGTTTATATTTATCGAGTGAAAGTTTACACCTGCCTTTAGAATTTTGTCAAATTCAACAGAAATGCTGGCCATAGCATTGCGAGTGTCTCTGTGAACAACAAAAATATTCATGCCTTTTTCTGCGAGGTACTTCGCGCTGGCAAGACCAAAACCTCCCGACCCCCCCAAAATCAATGCCCATGTGCCTGAGTTTTTATACATACCCATACATAATTAATCTCTGGCAAATATAATTAAATTTTCGTAATTTTGTTGAAAAATGCTTTCTCTCTACCATACACTCTATTTTGAAGCGACAAGAAACTGCAACCTCTCTTGTCCAAGTTGTTCAACGTCATCTAATATAAAAAAAAACAATCCCGATCTTTCTATTAATATAATTATTAAGAAAATCTTTGAACCCGCATGGGAATTGGGAACCAGACAACTTGACCTTTCTGGTGGTGAATTTTTATTGAGAAAAGATGCGCTTGATATACTGGACGAGGCAAATAAAATAGGATTTAAACTTTCAATTGTTTCAAATGGAACAACTTTAAATCGAAAAACAATTGAAAAAATAAAAACAATTACTGGTGAAAACCTTCTTATATCACTGGGAATAAATGATTTTAGTGATAAAAACAAGGAGACAAGAGATTATGAAGCTGAAAAAATTCTATCGCTTATTAATCTTTTGGAAGAATACTATATTACAATGAATCTTTGCGTCACGGTTGGAAAGTTTAATGCTGATACTTTTGGGGAAACTATTGAATCTATCGATAAATTGGGTATAGCATATAACAGAATTCCATTTTCCCCACGAAATAAATATTGTAAGGAGCAAATGTTCGACAAAGAGACAATGAAAACTATAATACATCCTGTTTTAAGAAAGTACTTTAGAGGATATGTCAGCTATACCCCCTTTTTTCTTTCACAAACAACATATAAAACTGCTACTGGCCAGGATGAAAAGAACTCAATTGTTCCCACTAACCCATCTGTGGGTTGTTGGGTCGGTTCATTTTATGGAATTAACGCTGAAGGCGAGGTAGCACCCTGTCCGCTTTTGCTTGATCATATTTCTGGCGGAAACATCCAAAAGACCTCTCTTAAGAATATTCTTTTCGAAAGTGATTTATTTAAAAACATCATACAACGCGGAAACCTTGGGGGAAAATGCGGAAAATGCAGATATAATTATACCTGTGGTGGATGCCGGGTTATGGCTTATTATCAATCAGGCGATGTATTTGCCGAAGACCCCACCTGTTTTATAGACGAAATAAGTGAATCAGAAATTTTATCTATAGAGAAAGAAACAGGAAAAAATTTTAAAAATTATCACAGAATGACACGTTTTGGAAACTTGTTTAAAACCAGTTAAACTAATGTTGAGTTATCCTCCAGATTATGATTAATTGTCACTCCGGGTCCAACATAAACATTGTTCCCTATTTTAATGTCATTTAATATCAGAACATTGGGATTAATATTACACAGCTTCCCGATAGCGACATTTTTTAATATGTTTACATTTGATCCTATTGATGTAAAGTCAGAAATTTTTACATCATGTCCGATAAGGGTTCCCGCATGGATTATAACTGATTTCCCAATGGCAACATTATGCGAAACGGCACAACCTGGTTGAACGACGCTCCCTTTTCCAATTTTTGAAAACCCTGAAAAAACGGCAACTCTTGATGAAACCATGGTTGAAGGGACCCCACCAAGGGAAACAATTTTTTCGAAAATGTTCTTTCGTTTTCGCGGGTGACCAATTGCTGCGATAAAAGTTTTCCCATGCTTGGAAAAATGTTCCAAAAGAGTTTCAAAATTCGTGATTACGGGATAGATAGAATAAATTTTTTTTCCAGGCGAAATGTTTTCATCAAAAAAAAATATTTCATCTGTATAATGGTCTAGTATCAATTGATCCAAAACATGTTTGCCTAAGTTTCCTGCCCCTATAATTATCATTTTGCCAAATAAAAGAATTTAATACTTTCACAAATATATTCAATATCATCATCTGTCATGTAGTTATACATCGGTAACGATAAAACTTTTAAACAAAAAATCGGTGTTAAAATTATTCCATCTGCTTTATATAAAGCATTTTTAACCACAGAATATTCAAATAATGGAGATTGATAATGTATCATAGTTTGGATTCCACAATCAGATAAATATTGTTTCAGATTGTCCCTTTCTGGAGATTGAATGACAAATTTGTGAAAATTAGTTAATGAATTAGATTTCGGGAGGGAGATTTGATCCAAATCTGACAAAAGCCCAATATATCTCTTGGCAATTCTTTTCCTCTCTTCGATCAGGCTATCAAGTAGATTTAACTGATATAATATTAGAGCAGCCTGATGCTCACTTATTCTTGAATTGAAACCATTAATGAGAAAATCCTTTCCGCTTTTGCCGTGATACCGTATCTCTCTGATCCTTTCTGCAACCTCATTTTTATCACATATTACAGCACCTCCGCTGCCAATTGCATGTACAACTTTTGTCGGATCAAAACTAATACAAATGCATTCTGATTTTTTTGATTTATCATAATCGGGTATCGCTCCAATGGATTGTGCTGCATCCTCAACAACTATCAAATGATGTCTTCCGGCAATTTGATTGATCCTTTCCATATCCAAAAGTTGTCCGTAGATATGCACAGCAATAATGGCTCTGGTTTTTTCGCCGATTTTGGTTTCGAGCTTATCAATATTCATCAGCCCGGTAAATGGATCCACATCAACAAAAACAGGAATGCCTCCGGCTCTTATTATGGGTGTGACACTGCCAATAAAAGAAAATGAAGTGATGATGACCTCATCTCCGGGCGAAATTCCATTAGCAATAAGCGCAAAGTATAAAGCATCGGTGCAGCTTCCTGTCATTACAGCATCGGTATATGAATATAATTCAGCAAGCTTTAGTTCGCAGGCTTTTGTATTTTCACCATCCATTAACCTGCCGGAAGAAAATACCTTAATGCCAATAGCTGTTATTGCCTCCTTATGTTTACCATAGAACCTGCCTATGTCAATAAATGGAATGGGGGTTTCAGACTTCATAAAAGACAGTTATCATAATCTGTTGATTCGTTTAAAAAATTATTTTTTGAAAGTCATTAAATATTGTTTACACAAAATTAATGATTCTGCCGAGAACAAATGTTTTTTATTGAAGGTGACGATGTGTTTTCGTCCAATTTTATTTCTGATAAGAAATCGGTTACAAGGGGAAAAAGTAGAGTGACAATTGTTTTTTATACCTTTGTATTTATCCTTCCATTTTGGGAGATTAATTAATACATTATTCCATTTGGAGTATAATAATATGAAGTTATTTTCAAATCATTTTCCCCGTAAATCTCCCAAGGACAAATTTAAAAAGAATTTGATTTCCGATTATAACTCAATTCGTCCGGCAAACAAACATGGCGCTTTTTGTTGGGCACCGTTCACTTCACTGCGCTTTCACCGCAATGGAAACGTTCAGGTTTGTTGTCATCATTTCGATTTCTTTTCATTGAAAGAAAGGAGCCTTAAACAGATTTGGTTTGGCGAAGAATTACAGCTTATGAGAAAACAGATGTCAGATTTCAAAGCCCCTGCCTCATGTAATTTTTGCAATTCAAATTTTTATAATCACAACTTCTCCAATGTAAATGCCTTGTCATTCGATCATTACGCACCATTAAAATCAGGCTACCCGGTTTTTATGGATTTTTCTATTGATAACACATGCAATCTGGCCTGTATCATGTGCGACGCTAGTCTCTCTTCAACCATTCAAAAAAACAAAAACATACAATCCGGAGAAAATCAGTTTCAATATGACGAACAATTTATCCAACAACTTGACGAATTTATTCCATATTTAAAAGGTGCTGTTTTCACCGGAGGAGAACCATTCTTAATAAATACCTATTATGGTTTGTGGGAGAAAATGGTCAGCACCAACCCTGAAATGGACATCTATATAACCACAAATGGCACGATATATAACAAACGTGTTCAGGATTTGTTGAACAGTGGACGTTTTAATATTACGGTTTCTATTGACAGTTTTACAAGGGAGGTTTACGAAAAAATAAGGGTTGGAGCAAATTTTGAAAAAACCATGGGAAATATCGCAAAATTTTCGGATTATTGCAGATCCATGGGGACACAATTCACTATTACCACATGCCCCATGCAAATCAATGCCATGGAAATCCCCCGGATTGTGGATGCCTGTAATCGCGAAAACTGGAATTTTTCTTACAATATTGTTTTAAAACCTTGGAATTTGGCCTTATGGTCGCTATCACCAGACGAACTTAATAATATTATTATACTGTACGATCAATTTGTGTTTAATGATTTTGTGAGTTCTGGCAAAAATAATAACATTGAGAAATATAAAGCTCTAATTGAGTTATACAGTTCCTGGTATAAGATTATTATTAAATTCTTCAATAAACAATCAACAGAATCTCAGGGATTGTCTAAAAATTTTAAAACCCCTGTTTATGAGCAACTGATACAATTGTTTTCAAATACAAATAATCATCCGGAACTAATTACTAAAGTTAATCATGTATTGGATAAAATACCCGATATGTTATTCACGGGCTCCCTACTAAAGCAAATTTTATCTTCCCAAAACAATGATTTAATGAGACAGGAATTTGTGAACAATGATGCGGATACAATATCAGATCATTTAACAATTATGGGGTTTAATTCTCTATTATCAGAACTCACCCAAAACGTTGAATTTAAACTGGATTCCAATACATAAAAAAAGTAAAGTAAAACATTTAACTCGGATTTCATTTTGCAATCGGTGGTTTCCAATTATCCCAAATTTGAATACTTCGAAAAAGTAGAATAAAACATTTAAATTGGCTGTTCTTTTACAATGCGTAATTTTCAATAAATTCAAAATGTGAATGGATAAGACTTGGCTGTCAAAACTGATTTTTTTCGCAGAAAAAAAGGTGCGTGGGCATATCTTAACAGCCTGTCCCATAAGAAGTGTCGTGAGGTCGATCCCGATTTAGTGATTTGAAAATGAGACTATAAGTTAAAACGTTTCATAATCACTCAGATTCCGGTTAACAACAATTCCGGCAGAAATAATAACCTGTTTGCCAATGTTAATATTGGGCAATATTACAGAGCCTGCACCAATAAAACAGTGGTCACTGATTGTTATTGGACCTATTATTGAAACCAACGGGCTGATGTTAACAAAATTTCCTATTTTTGTTTTATGCCCTATAGTACTATTGACATGTATCATGCATGATGTGCCAATGGTTACATCAAATGACAATGCAACTCCCGGCTGAATAATGGTACCGTTATTTTCTATCAGGGATAAACAAAATGCATTGGGCGAGATAATATTCACAGGCTGCCCTCCCCATTTCATCAAATTACAATAAACCTTTTCCCGCATCCGCGAATTTCCGATAGCAACACAAAAAAACGGATCACTTAATAATTGTTTTTTCAATTCTCCTTTATCCTTAATTACCCTGATTTTATCAAAAAATACATTCGGGGCATTTTCATCATCATCATAAAAAAATATCTAAACCTTATTCTTTAAATTATGGGTAAGAACCCTAAAAGTCTCCTTTCCTGCGGCACCGGCACCAGCAATTACCATAAACTGTATTTATTAGTTATTCTTTGCAAAGATATTACATTCTTCTTGTTTTTCATAAATTTGCATTTTCCTTTAACAATCTGGTGGATTCATGAATTTTTTTTCGTTTTACATTTCTTCTTAGTTCCCTTTAAGTAAGAATTTTACTAAGCAAGCCACTCAAATTCTATAAAATATTTCTTAAGTGGTCAATACCAAGACCAATTAATAGTACTTTTGATTTAACAAAATTCGTACTTTTGATTTTTATGAATAATGATAAGAGTTTAGAGAAATTTGAAACGGTTACTGCATCAATATATCAAATCGCTTCGGGTTGGTGAATCCATAGCAATGAGTGGCTTTTTTCTCATCGGTGGCGTATTTGCGACACATGCCATTAATACAGACAATATAATATTATTTATATTAGCATTCTTTTTATCCATTATGCTCATATTGTCTATATACGCCTATAACGCATTTGGTGGATTTGGCTATGATGTATTGAATGATAGACTTGATCATATGGCCTTAAATAAAAAACAATATCTGTTTTCATCTATTATATTTATCATTTTTGCAGCTTTTTTTGGTTTTTTTCTCAACTTGAATACCGGCATTTTCGCCCTACTTATATATTTTATTTGGATGCTTTATTCTTTTCCTGAATGGGGATTTAAACATAAGCCCTTTATTGGAACTCTATTGCATTTTACTGCTGAGATCTTGCATTTTTTAATGATATATTCGCTATTTGTTTCAATTGATCAAAAAGCAGTTTTAATTTCTATCTATTTTTCACTTATTTTTGCAGCCGGCCATTTATTTCATGAAATAATAGATTATGAGCCTGATAAAGAATCAGGTCTGAAAACCGGAGCAATTTTTATGGGGTTCAGATTATCTCAGGACATCGTTATTCTTATTTTTACGATAGCTGCTATATATTGGTCTTTTCTTTTCTATATAAAAATTGTTTCATTTATAGAATTTTTGTGTTTTATCCTTGCCTTTGTTCTTCAGCTTATGGTATGGCTATTTTTCAGGAAAAAAATTAATAATATTAAAGAGAGGACACGATACAGGTTAATATACAGAATTTTTTATGGAATTGGTGGATTAATCATTCTATTAAGCAGGATATAAATACCAAAATACAGAAAATGGAATTTTTTTATTTTTCAAGACAATGGCCGGGGAGTATGTCGCAAAAGCTAATTCGATTCGGAAAGATATTTTTTTATGAACTAAAAAGATTGATTTTTGGCACAATTTATATTGCCGAATTCGACATAACAGATAAATGTAATTTAAATTGTGAACATTGTTATCATTTTAATTTTAAAAATCAGTTAAACTTTTCGGATCTTCCGATTGAACGTTGGAAATCTGAATTTTTGAAACTAAAAGCTCAGGGCATAAGAAGGGTTTTGTTAATAGGAGGTGAACCGGCCTTGAGACAGGATATTATATCAGAAGCCTCTAAACATTTCGAATTTATAGATATCTGTTCAAATGGCACCATTAAAATAGGTGAATTTTATAATCAAAAAATATTTGTATCCATTGATGGTAATAGGGAGACGCATGATAATATCAGAGGTTCCGGCACATATGAAAAAGTGCTATTAAACTATAAAAATGACAGGAGGGTGGTAATTAGTATGACTGTTACACCACAAAACTGGAATCAGATGGAATCAGTGGTTGAATTGGCTATTCAAAATAATATGCTTGGCGTATCCTGTGATATCTATACTCCTTCTCCGGTAAATCCTGAAAAGGACCCCTTCTTTGTTCATTCTGATCTGCGAAATAAAATCATTTCTGAGATGTATCGTTTGAAAAGAAAGTACCCTGCTCACTTTCTTATGAGCAATAGTGCAATACAATGGTTTCAAAAAGAAGATCATAAAAACAAACCATGCTATTGGAAACAAGCTGTAAAACACTTTAATTCCCAATTAGAAGAACGCTTGAGTTGTAAAAATTTAGATTGTCAAAATTGTGGACATTTTGCAGAAGCAAATTTAAGCCCATTGGTTTTCCTTTTAAAAAAATAATTTATTAGTGTCTATAAATCAAAAATTTTAAAATTCTAGTAATTGCAACAAGGAAATTCTTTAATTGATATCTATTAGTGATCTTGAGCAAATGCCTCAGAATTATCCTAGGATGAAAATAAAATTTTATCCAGAATCTTTTATAATATTTATTTATTTCATTAATTGAAATGTCGTCAAGTTTTACAACTGCTGTTCCTCCGGTATATTTATCCCAATCTTTAGTAATTATCCTGCCGTTTTTGTCTGCCCAGGAAAAAAAAGGTGTGCCAGGGCCAGGGGTAGCTATTAAAATATTAATAAAATCAGGTTTTAATCTTATTATTTCATCGATGCTGTGGTTTAATGTTTTTGGGGTATCACCAATATTACCCACCATCATTGAAAGTCTGCATGAAATACCTGTTGCCTGTGTTTTCTGAATTGCTTCGATTGCAATGCTGGAGTTAATTCCTTTATTTACTTTTTCTAGGACATCGTCATCAAAAGATTCAATACCAAACATTAGCTGGTGGCATCCGGCTCTTTTCATTTCTACTAATAATTCGGTATCGATATTATTTGCCCGTGTATAACAATGCCAGGTAATATTCATATTTGTTTGCAGTAAAATATTACAAAATCGCAGTACATTCTCACGATCTGCAGTAAATGTGTCGTCAACAATAACAAAGTCGATAATTCCAAAATTTACTTTAAGGTATTTTATTTCTTCAAACATTTTTACGGCAGATTTTTGAAAAAAACTCGTACCTAATGTTTTTGTACAAAAAAAACAATAATTAGGACACCCTCTAGAGAAGCTAACTAAAAAGGAAGGAAGTCGTTTGAAAGCACCAATTGGCGATCGGTATTTTTTAATATTTAATAAATCATAAGCAGGAATTGGCAAAATATCCAGATTAGTAAATCTTTCTCTGGGCTTTGTTTTTATGATTTCCTTTTTGTTTTTTGGATTGAGAAATGCAATGCCATTTACATCATTTAGATCGCGCTGTAACAATATTTCCTCAAGTGTAATTTCGCCTTCTCCTATTACAACAATATCCATAGGGGAGCTATTTAACACTTCCTCCGGTAAAAAAGTAGCATGTGGCCCTCCGGCAATAAGGATGCTTTCCGGAATGCAATCCTTCACAATTTTTGCTAAATGATAACACTCATAAGCCGTCGGAGTACAAACATAAAACCCAATATAAAATTTTTCTAATGGATACTTTTTCCGAAAATAATTTATTTTTCTTTTAAAAATGGAGTAATTATGGGCATCAATATCACAATCAAGAATTGCAGTCTTGCTTCCTTTAGTCCTTATCCAGCTGGCTAGCATAGCAAGGTTCAGTGGTGGATCCTTCTCACGAATCATCATCAATAAATTAGCTTTCCCAGCATTGAATTTAGGAGCGACAAATAAGCAAAATGTATCTTTTATTATATACGTTTTCATTTATGCTGTTAACTATTTTTTATTAAATTATGAATTATTACAAATTGCGCACTATGCTCATACAATATTATTCATATTCTCTTAATTTGTCTTTTTCATATCCTGATAAAAGAAATCTTATAATAATATCTTTTTATTCTAAATTATTTTATTAAGTTTTTATCAAACAACCTGTATAATAATGTAGAGCTGTTGATATGTGGTTTTTATTCTCTTTATATATTTTCATGACTGCCATTCATATAAATAAAGAATAATGTTATAATTTGTTTAAAATTCACTTGCTTTTAAAACAATATTAATAATTGTCATTCTTATATCATCGGTATTGTATGTTTTCAAATCAATACTATTCTCTATTAGTGATTTTTGATATTATTTTTAGGGACTTAAGAATAAACGTATCTAGTATTCACACATCATTAAATTAAACATGCTTCTTAAGAATTATTAACATCAATGATTTCAATAAGGTAAATGATTTTATTTAAGAAAAAAAGTTTTTATCTGGCTTACAAAATTCATGAATTTAATTAATGATGAGCTTTTGGATAAAAACATTTTATATTTTAAATTAGTCCATAACCCATGTAAGGTAGCTAAAATGCTTTTTGTCTGATATAGGGTTCGAAATGCCCTATATGCTATTTGATACATTGTATATGTTTTCAGTATCTGTTTATTTATTTCCGAGTATAAAATTTCTGGCGAAACATTTAGTTCAAGATCCACTAATAAATGATTATAATCGAAGTACTTCCAATCTGTAGGAAAATCTTTACATAATATTTTTTTATTGTCGGTCAATGTTGAGAAAAATTTAGTACCTGGCAAAGGAGTGAGAATAAAAGAACCAAAGCAAGCCAAATTAAGTTTTCTTACAAATTGTGATCGTGCCTGAAAACTTTCAATTTTATCAGTAGTTAATCCGTAAATTATACCTGCAAATACTCCAATACCTGCTTTTTGAATTTTTTTAATATAATTAGAATAATTATTTGGAGCAACATGTAAATTTATTTCCTTATTCAGCATAGTGAGTCCCGCTTTGTTTTCTGTTTCAATTCCAATGAAAACCATATAACAACCACTTCGTTTTGCCGCCTTTATAAGTAAATCATCTTCGGCAATTAAAAGGCTTGTTTGACCTATCCAATGCTTTTTAATATTGTTATTTATCATTGTTTCAAAAAGCTCTAATGCTTCATTTCTTTGTTTATTAGTAATCCCGATCAAATTATCGTCAGTAAAGAAGATGTATTTTTGTGGCATCTCCCTTAATTCTTCTATTATCATTTTCAAAGGCTTTCGAAAATATGTGTGCCCGGTAATATTTGAAACAGAACAATAATTACAACCCATGGGACAACCTCTGCTCGTTTGAATTGCTCCAAGTTTGTAAGACTCATGAAACAAATCGTAGCGGGGCTTTACAAAAGTATTTGTAGGCTTGCCATAATAAATAGATTTCAATTCTCCATTTTCAAAATCTGTAATGACATTGGGCCAAATATCTTCAGCTATGCCTTTAACGACAGAATCGGCATGAATCAAAGCCTCTTCAGGTAATGCAGTAACATGCTGCCCCCCCATTATAACCTTTGTCTTGTTTTCTTTATACTCGTCAGCTATCTGATATGCCCTGTTAATATTTAAAGTCCACGATGAAATACCTACCAAATCAGCCGGCATATAAGAAAACTTTTCAATATTTTCATCTCCAATAACAATTTCCCAATTTTTTGGCGTAAGAGCTGCAATTATTCCAAGAGACAATGGCGGAAGAACAGACTCTAATTTTTTGATATTTGGGTCGACTGCAAAAATTAAAACTAATCTTTTCATGATTTAATGCTATCTGTTATGTAAAATTAACAATTTAAATTATCCGAGCAATACTTATTTTGTTCACCAGGGAATAATTTGCCTAAATTTGCACAAGTATTTTCAGGGCATAATTTTACTCACACTAATATTTAATTCATGATTTTAATCTTGTATTTATAACAGTTTTTTTATAGTATTTGTTGCAATTAACACAGATCTAGTTTTATAAAAAATAGATAGGATTTCCACACTTTACTAAAATTTTGCGAATATGATTTTTAATCAATAAGTATCCCCCAATAAAAATCATTCATTAAGTTGACAATGATAAAATGATAGTAGAAATAAAAAAACGGAAATAAAATTTTAGCCAGTTTATTTAAAATCGACTCTTAATACTATTTTTGAATGGTTATTTTATGAAAAAGTCATTGAAATATATTTTGGTATTCATTTGTTTTTTAATAATTTGCACTGTAATTTCGTCTGTCATTTATCTGAAAAACGCCAATTATTATGGAAAACTTTTAATTTCATACAATGCCAAGTATTCTGGTCAAATTAATTTTCTTGGAATCAGTCCTCTTGGTAACCTACTTACTTTAGAATCAAATAAAAACACTCTGTTTTATAAATACAATAGATTCTATAAAAAAGCAATAATTCGATTAACAACGGCCTCAGCCGATAGTATAAAAATTAATGTATTTCTTAATGATAACCATTTAGTAAAAGTTTCGGTTCCTCCAGGTGTAATATATCAGGACTTCTCTTTTAAAAATTCAATTCATCAACCCTTTATTGAAAAACTTGGCTATTTAGCATCTTTTGTTTACAATATTAAATGGTTAAAAAGCGGTTTTACTGCCTTTTTAATTTTGTCAATAGCTTTAAACCTAATATTGTTTCGTGCAAAAATCAAACATTTTATTTACAAAGTAATTCAGAGAATCAATATTATTAACATACAGCTTATTGTTTTTAAAAAAAGGATTTTAATAAATCTTTTATTGTTTTCAATACTCTTTATTATTAGTCTTTTGACAATTCATTTTTCAAAAAAATTTGATAATTTTCTTAATTTTGATAATTATGTTCATATTAATGATAATCCCGATCAAGCCGATTATCAAACTATCGCCGTAAATTTTGCTGAAAACAATCTGTTTATGGTTAACGGAATGATTAATAATGATGTGGATTATAATATTTATGTTGACAATGCTGGAGATAGTATAATAAATAAATTAAATTTTAATGCTGTTCACTTCTACAAAGGCCTGGTTTGTTTGCACAGGTTTCCTGGCTATCCCTTATTGCTGGGGTTAATATATAAAATTACCGGAGTATGCCCACTCCTCATAAAATTTCTGCAATTATTTCTTCTCTTAATGGTTGTTTTTTGTTTTCCTTTATTAGGCTATGAACTATGGAATATCAGGGGGTTTTGGGCAGGGGTAATTACTGCTCCTTTTTTTTTATTTCTTATCATTCCTCTGACCTCAAGTTTTAGTCCGGATTTGGTTACAATAGTTATTAATTTTTTTATTACATGGGCATATATGAGATATCGTAAAACGTTTAATATGTCAAATGGTGTCGTTTTGGGATTATTATGTGGTTTCAGTTTTTTAATAAAATCCAGCCTCATGTTTTTCATACTATTCATGTTTTTGGATCTTTTAATAATTATTTTTCGCGAGAGAAATATTATTAAATTCAGGCAGCTAATTATTATTGGAAGTGTTTTTATTATTTGCTGGTTACCCTATAATTTATGGGGTATTAATATTCTAAAAGAAACAAAAAGAAGTGCCGGTTTGTTGATTGAGACAATTAAAAACAAACCTGACTTAGTACAACTCAACCAGAATATTAATCAGGGATTTTATGGGGGCATAATTAAGCAAAAAATTTCAGGAATTACAGATAGGGATATAATCCAATTTAAGGACACAATTTATCAGGAAGTAGAAACTACTGGTTCTCCCAGCATGTTCCTCTTAAACATTTATAGACCCAAAAGTTTATATTTGGCTTATTTTGAAATGATTTTGCAGCACTCTGATCTTTTTTTTATGATCATGATTTTACCAGAAAAAGAGGGACTATACTGTCATAATGAGTATATTAAGGATGGTATGTATTCTGATGCCTGGATTAAGGACAGCAAAAGCTTTTATAATAATGACCGGATGAATGATAAAAAAACCTCATTACGAATATTGAATTTTTATACACATAATCCCGGTAAAATATTTACACTTTCATTTCAAAAACTTAAAAAAATTTTTGATCAAATATACAGTATAAGATTATTTGACTTTCTGTTTGTTAATTTATTATTTTGTTTTTTTATTTTTTCAACAAACAAGAAAAAACCGTCCTATATGTTCGGATCAATTACCTGTTTTTCTTTCTCTTTAATTTTATTATTTTGGGGTGATATAAACGTTGTAGTATTCCCGTTAATTGTAACTTTTAGTTATCTCTTCAAACGGGTACGTCTTGTTATTCCAATCCAATTTATTTTTATTATTTTAAACATTCTAATTATCCCCATACTTATGGTGGGCGTTTCACGATATGCATGTTACTATATTTTCCCTGTTTTTCTTTGTTCCGGATATTTCTTTCTTTGCTTACTGAACCTTATAATTAACATTATTAAAATACGAAATGACATACCTTTTTTTTCAGAATAAGCACCTTAAAAAATATTACAGGATAAGAAAAATAAACAGAAAAGAAAGTTTTTGTTATGCTCCTTTTGTTTCTCTTTATTTTTCTTTTAACGGCAATATTTTTCCTTGTCACAACAATAACACTTGGCCCTTGGGGAATATTTCCAAACAATCAATTCTTGAAATATGGAATTCTCAGAATATCAAAACTTACCGAAAACACTTAAAGAAAAATCAGCTAAATGAAATCGGATGCCTGCAATGCAGCAAAGACCTGAATCTTGGAAATTATCATGCAATAAATGCATTAAGATACGATTATTGGAGTATATTTAAGGATCAGCCAATGCCCACTGTTATGGGTTTTCGCTTTTCTGATGTTTGTAATTTAAAATGTGTCATGTGTCTGTCCAATAGTTTTACGCGTGGATGTAATGTTAACGATCCGGCAATGGTATACGATGATTCATTCTTTAAACAAATGGAGTTGTTTATTCCTCATCTTAAATATACTTTTTTTCTGGGAGGGGATCCTTTTATAGAACCATTGAACTATACATTATGGGAAATGATTACAAAAACGAATCCTGAATGCAAAATTTCGGTACAAACTAACGGAACTATATTGAATGATCGAATAAAGAATATACTGCAGAAAGGAAATTTTGATATCAATGTATCCATTGATTCGGTTAATAAATCACTTTTTGAATCGATCAGGGTAAATTCTGATTTCGACAAAGTTCTGGAAAACATCGAGTTTTTTCGCAATTATTGTTCAATAAAAAAAACACTGTTCTCTTCTTGTTTTACCCCAATGAGAATGAATTGGCAGGAGATCCCTGATTTTATACGTATTTATAACAAAACAAACAATGCTGTCTGGTTTAATAAATACTATTTTCCTGCCCGGTATGGTTTATGGACTTTATCTTCGAAGAGCCTCTCAGAAATAATTTCAATTCTATCTGCAGAACATTTTGACGATATTTCTGAAAGCACATCGGGTAATCTGGAACACTTTAATGGATTGATGACTGTATTAAATAGTAATTTAAGATCTGCTATAATCAGGGAGACACTTTCATTAAACTTTAAGCATGAAGCCGAAAAATTGAAAAATAAACTTTGGATTGAAATTCAAAATTTCATTTCTTTATTTGATCCTGAAAGTGAAGTGAAAAATAATGCCATAAATGAAAAACTTAACCTGATGCTGAATTATCATCACCAAAAAGCCTATTATTATTTCAAACTGTTGATACAAACCTTTGCCGGTGAAAAACTTTTAGAAGTTCTTAACAATGCTGATGAAGAATCATTACTAGCTGAAATTGAATCTGTTTTTGTCAATTAACTCTGGTCCGATTAAAACATAGATATGCAATATGAACACATTATTTCCGCTTGTGTTTTATTTTTCTGAAGCCATTTAATCGTTATCTGAAATTTTTAAATATCTTAGTACTAAGGAAATTGTGTATTCTTTTCAATCTGGAATTAGTTTTATTTAAAAAATAGTCTCTATAATTAATATTTGATGAAAAACCATGTATTGCTATTGTCAGGCTTTTAGTCCATATGTATGTTTTAATCGCCCTAAGAATAATCCTATACGGCTTGTAAACACTTAATATTCCTTTTTGCACATCTTTTGTATAACTCTCAAAATCCACTTCAAAATCAGGTTTTACAACAATTGACTTCCAGTTATAATATTTCCAGTCTTCCGGGTAATTATTTTTAATTAATCGTTCAGTATCTTTCATCCTCTCGAACATTTTTGTACCTGGAAATGGTGTTAAAATACTCGAATGAATTGCATCGAATTTACTGTTATGGATAAATTTAGCTCTTTTATTTATAGAGGAAACCCGGTCTGTTTCTGCGCAATAAATCATTCCCGCAAATACACCAATTCCATTTTTATGGAACTTTTTTATAAGATTATCATATTCTGATAAACTTATTTTTTGATTGACTTTTTTGTTCATTGATTTTAAAGCATCTTCATCTTCAGACTCAATTCCAATAAACAACATACCGCAGCCACTGTCACTAGCTTTTTTTAGCAACTCATTGTCGTAGGCAATATTTATTGAGGAAAATCCATACCAATATTTTTTATCAGTATTTTGTGACATTTTTATAAATAAATCTAAAGTCTTTTCTTCATCTCTTTTTGTAAATCCCAAAATATTTTCGTCAACAATAAATAAGAATTTTTGTTGAATTTCGTTAATGTCATCTATTACTTCTTCAATGGGTCTCTTAATATATCTATTGCCATGAAATTGTGTTATAGAACAAAACTCGCAACTCATTGGACATCCTCTTGATGTCTGTAACACACCCCACATATATCTATTGTCGAATAAATCGCGCCTTGGTTTGATAAAAATCCGTGTCGGTTGGCCATGATAAAATTGCTTTAAGTTTCCATTTTCAAAATCATGGATCACTTTGGGCCATATTTCCTCTGCAATTCCAACAACTACAGAATTGCAATAATTTATTGCTTCATGGGGGACTGCAGAAACATGCATCCCTCCCATAACAACCGGTATTCCTGCTTTTTTATATTGGCCGGCAATTTTATATGCTCGGTTAATATAAAATGTCCAGGAAGTAATTCCAACCAGGTCAGCCTCTTTATAAACAAAATCTTCCCAATTTTCGTCAATAATTTCAATATCCCAGTTTGTGGGTGTTAAAGCGGCTATAATTCCCAAAGACAAGGGGGGGGCTTGTGCCTGAAATCTAATGCAGGATTTATCTACCGGGAATATCAATAATAGTTTTCTTTTCATGTGGTTATTATTAGATTCAATTTGGCAACCGATTCGATTATATGGTATGTAAATAATTTATCCATATGAACAGGTCCGCCCATACAAACATGTAAGGATTATTTTTGTCGAAAAAATGCCGTTTTACTTTTTTCAGATCAAATATGCTATATAGATAATCAAAATTGTCTTTGCAGATATCGTTGAAGGAAGGATATTTTATGGCGTTATAATCGACAGTATGTCGTCCGCTTGTGAATTTTTTTAAAATTGTCCCATCATAATCTGTCAGATGTGAATTGCTTTCTACTTTACAGAATTCAGGCAAGTGATCCTTTAATATACGATTCGAGATGCCATCTTTGTTACTGTATAAATATTGGGGATTTATGCTCCAGATGATTTGAAGCAATTCTTTAATAGCAAAGGGTGAAACAAAATGCTGACTATTGTGAACTGGCATAATTACATTACTCTTGGCACCTCCGCAATGACGGGAAAAGAAACAACGAATCAAATAATTATCAGTATAAATAATTTCCGGATAAGGTCCGGATGCATGTTCTATAGACTTAAAAAGATTGCTAGGTGTAATTTTCACATTTTTCCTATAGGTTTTATTAAAGAATTCCCTCAAACTCTTTTCTGCAAAGGATATTTTTTTTGAATTTGTAAAACCCTTTTTCATTGGAAAAAGAAAATCATGCGCATCATCATATTTATTATATGTAGAAGATATAATACTCCTTGAAATTTCAGAAATATTATTTGGATAAGAAGGAGAAAATCTCAGTGTTTCTGAGCCAAGAAACCCTGAAACAAAAAAATCCGAATTGTTACGAACATTATTAAAATAGTCATCATCTAAAGTAGTTATGGCATAAAACTCTTTTTCCAGGATACTATGTTGTAGTCCGAATTCTTTTGCAAGCATGTTTGAAATTAAAACATCCTGATTTTCAAAGTTTTCAACCACTCTGCTTGTAAACGTAAAGAACTTTCGCTTTCTTCTTTGGTCCTCATCCATTGCTCCTAAAATAATCCGTGTATCGGTACCGCCTGTAAGCGTAACCGGTAGATCGGGATACCATTTCAGTAATAATTTTAATTCTGCTTTAAATGTTATAAAATACCGATCTGCAATTTCTTCAATATCCGATTGATTTGGTTGAATATTAATACGTTCGTAAATGGGTGTAACCAGTTTTTTTTCGCCGCAAAAAGTAAATAAACTTCCGGGCGGCAATAATTTAATCTTCTGGAAAAATGTATTGTTATTTTGTGGTGCTCCAAAAATAAAATACTCAAAAATGGCATCAATATCCAGTTCTTGTTTCGCTTGTGCAAATTCTGAAAGAGCTTCATATTCGGTACAAAAAATAAAAACTTCTTCATCTTCATAATAAAATAAAGGATTCATTCCCAATGGGTCATTAACCAGAATTAGTTCATGCCTTTCAGTATTGTAAATATAGGCATTGTATTTTCCCTTTAATTGTTTGAATGAGTCGTATCCGGTTTTATTATAACCAGCTTCAAAATAATGTAAAATCTGCTCACTTAAATCTATCCCATTAGAAGCAGGTGGAAATGGAGGATACATAATACCGTTAAATCCATACAGAGATTTTCCAATTACTAGTTCGGACTCTGGAGATGAACTATAATTATGTTGCGCTAAATATAAATGGTCATATTTATGTTCTGTAATCTTTTGTTTATTTTTACCATTTAAAAAATGATCAATTACGATTTGAGTGGCTTGCCTGCTTATTAACTCCCGTTTATAATATACTCCAAGAAAAGATTTCATTTTATTCTTAAATTAGTTTTTATTCATCAACATACCTATCAAAGCCCGTCATAAAATTATTAAGATTTGATACTTCAATTCCTTTCTTTTTTCTGAAATAATTTAAATATTTCAGTCCTAAATATGCGTCAATATTTAATCTGTAAAAGCGTGTGGCAAAACGTAAATAAATAAGAGGATAAAATATTGCAAATAATAAGTTCCACTTTTGCTTTAATACGTCTTGCGTATTTAGTGGATATTTGAGTTTCAATATTGGCAAATAAAATTCACCCAGATACCCTATTTGTCTTTTCATTTCAGGTGTTACCCAGTTCATCTCAGAACCATTCATTATAACATTCTCAAATTCCTTATATGAATTAGGAAGTGAGAAGCCCAATTTTCTGGCTTCATAATAATATTCGTTTTTAGTAAATGGCATGTAAAAATTGACAGCAATCTCTAAATTTCTGTTTAATAGTAATATTTTCATAATAAACTTTAAAGTTCTTTTAAAGTCAATCTGTGGATTTATCGGAAATGCAACCATGAAATTAAAAGAAGCACTAATTTGATTTCTTTTAAATATACGTAATATGTTTATTGTGTCATTTTTCTTATAATTTTTATTAATTTTCTTAAGGACAGAATCATCAGCTGATTCAGCTCCACACCAGATCATAATACAACCACTTTTTTTAATGAATTTTATATCATCTTCATTGTAAAATGTTAAGAATTGTTTTATGTGAGCGCTGCCATTCCAGGTAATATTAATTTTATGCTCAATGAATAAGTTGCATAGTTGCATAACGAAGTGCCTGTTTGAAAAGAAATTGTCATCAATAAAGCTTATATGAGTTAATCCTGGGATTTTATTTTTAAGGGAAACAATGTCTTCAATTATATTCTCTGGTTTGTTCGTTAAATGACGGATATCTTTAATAATGGAAAAAGTACAAAAATTACACTGGCAATTACATCCTTGCGAAGCTATATACTGTATGAGATTGCCATTTTCTAAATATTTAGTGATATCTATTTTGTTAAAATCAACTCTTGGGAATTCAAAAATATTTGCCCATTTATTCTCTTCATTTAAAATTAATGATCCCTCTTTTTTAAATCCCAATCCTTTAATAGTTTCATAATCATTATTATCACTTTGCAATTTTAATATTAATTCCCGGAAAGGTATTTCTCCCTGCTTTACTATTATAAAATCAATAAATTCTTCAGATAAAACAATTTCCGGAAATGTTGTCGGGAACCATCCTCCATATAATACAGGAATATTTGTGTGTGTTTTGGTAAATTCGGCAACAATTCGTGCACTGATTATTTGGTTACTTAGCATAACACTAATTCCCAAAAGAATTATGTCCTCCTGATTAATCTTAATAAATTCAAAAAGACCCTTATCATGTTTTTCATCAAAAATCGCAACCTCAACTTCAACATCTCTAACCATACGTTCCAGAAAAAGCAAAGAATAGGGTGGACCTTGTTTGAAATTCGTTGCAATCGGATAAAACAATACTATTTTTTTCTTGGGACTCATTTATTAGTTTAATTTATTTCAAAACAGACTGTTGGGTTAATATATCCAAAAATTTCAAACGAACTTTGATTGTCAGAAGAACTCAAACGAAATTTTAAAGCATTTGTATATGACATTATTATTGAATCCATGGAGACAATTACAATATCAATCATAAAAAAATTTGACCTGAAAGTATTGGGAGGGAATATTGCTTTAATATTGTACTCCCCCTTATTCTCAATTGTGTCAATCTCATCCGAAAAACAATTAGCAATAACATTATCATTATAATCTTTAATGATAACTCCCATTCTGAAATTTATTTTACAATTAACATGAAAAATGGTTTCTATAATGATTTCATAATCAGTACATAGAAAATCATTTGTTTTAGAATTATATATTTTTAAAAAATTCAACCATAATTTTGATTGAAAATCAATGTTGAAGAGGTTTTGTTTTTGAAGGAGTTCATTTTGATTTATCTGATTGATTTGCTTTGAAACTAATTTACTATTGTTTGTTAACAATCCATAATCAATTTTTATTGCAAGGTCCGGATTGCCATAGAATTTAATTTCTCCGCTATCAAGTATTAATACCCTGTCAAATAATTTAATTAGTGATTGTGCTGCATGAGTTATAATTAGAACTGTTTTCCCCTTATTCTTCAATTCTTTTATTTTTGAAACCCCTTTATTTTTAAAATTTAAATCACCAACATTAAGTACTTCATCAAATAAATAAATATCTGCATCAATATGAGTTATTATTGAGAATGCTAATCGCATGTACATCCCAGACGAGTAATATTTAACGGCTGTATGTATGAAATCAGGAAAGCCAAACATGTCAATTATTTCACATGTCTTTTTTTTAATTTGATTCTTTGTTAATCCATACAAGCTTCCAGATAAAAAAATATTTTCAAAGCCGGTCAGATCCGGTTGAAATCCTATCCCTATTTCCAATATGGAAGCAACACTTCCTTGAATTTCAATATTCCCGGATGTTGGGATAGTAACCTCGCTAATCAGTTTTAATAAAGTAGATTTACCGGCTCCATTTGGCCCGATAATTCCTATAACTTCTCCCTTTTCTATTTCCAGATTGATATCTTTTAAAGCATGAAATACGTGCGATTCTTTTTTGCTCTGAAAAGGATTTGGATGCCTTGTAGTTTGTCTAAGGTCGTTTATAAAATAATCTTTATTTAAATCCGAAATACGTATTACGATATCTTTCATTATTAAAGCAAGTCAGTAATTTTTTTATCAATTTTTTTATGAAAATACAGGGCAGAAATAAATAAGAGGCCTGAAATGAAAAAACCTGTGATATATCCCTGTTCAAAAGAGTAATTAAAAAAAAGTGATCTGAACAATTCTATGGTTCCTGCAATGGGGTTTATATATAAAAGTATCTTATATTGTTCTGGAATAATGGTACTGGGATAAAATACGGGAGTGATAAAAATAAAGAAAGTTATCAATTGAACCAGTATATGGCTCAAATCATTGTAATATAATGAAATAATGCTTGTCCAAAGCCCTATGGATAGGGTGTTAATTATTAGGATCATCAGAACAAATGGAACCAAAAGCAATGAAAGCGACAATGGTTGAGAATATAAAATAAACAGGATAATAAATATACAACTACCGATTAAAAAATCTATGGTTCCTGGTATCATTTTTGAAAAAATGATATTTATTCTGGGAAAATAAAGTTTCGAAATTAAATTCTCAGAACTGATTAATGCCCAGGTTATCGTATTAACGGTATTGGAAAAATACTGCCATAATATCAAACCACTGAGTACAAACAAAGGATAGGGTATGCTGCCGGTTTTTACTTTAATAATGATTCCAAAAACAAACCAGTAAATACATAAGGTAATTAGAGTTTGAATAAAACTCATAAAAATACCGGTATACGTTTTGGCATGTTTGTTTTTTAGTTCGCCAAAACCGATAGAAAAAGAAAAATATCGGAATTTCCAAATTTGTTTTAAGTAAGAAAAAAATGGTGTTTTATTATACGAATCAATTATTTTTCTTTCCTTCATTGTATTTACTTCAAGCAAAAAATTTCAACTTTGATTTCGCAAATTTATGGCTTTTAAGTCAGTCTTTTAATAATTGACAATAATCATATGCCGTTAATATTGTCAATTTCATTTGCCGATACGTACTTTTACAATAAATGTCTTAATGATTTTCAGAACTATACGTTTTTTTTGCAATCGATTGATACCCCTCCACCATCACTTTATTATGAAAAAAATCACCGAATTCTTCAAGTATTTTATTAGGTATCTGATAATTTTGTGAGAATTTATTCTCGTAAAAATCCTGCAATTTTTGTGATAATGTTTGAGCATCGCTGCAATTAAAAATTTCACCACTATGACAATCAGTAATAACTCTAATATTATTACTGATGGGGGTCACAAAAGCATACAAGCCCGAAGCCATGGCCTCAAGTATCGCTACTGACATACCTTCCTCAAGTGAGGAGGATACAAAAACATGTGCTTTCCGGTAGGAATCAGCCAATTCTTCTTTTTTTAACCAACCCTTAAATTGTACAATTTCCTGTAATTGATTCCTGACAACAAAGTTCTCCATTTTGTTGCGTAAAACCCCATCACCACAAATTTCCACCCTGAAAGTTACATTTTGCTCTGCCAATAAAAGCATGGCTTTTAAAAAGGTCATAGGGTCTTTTTGCTCTACAAGCCTTCCGGAGAAAACTATAGTGAAAACTTTGTTACGTTTTGTATAATCAGGATAGAACAAACTATTATCAAAGGCATTGGAGATGATATAATTCTTAACCTTATGTTTTTTACCCATAAACCTATCTGCATTGGCCTTCATAGGCTCCGAAAGAAGCACGAGTTTTTCGGAATTGTAGCAGATTTTCCGTATCCGGAAATAGGTAAACAAATGATACCAAAACATTTGTTTCGGAAAAAACCAGGGGATATCATGTCCGTGTGAGATCACGATATAGGGAATATTGAATTTCTTCTTCAGAAAAAGCGCGGTTTCACCCCCGGGGATTGAGAAATTCGCGAAACAAAGATCAAAAGGATGATCCGTGCAATAATTTTTCAGAAATTTTTTTGAATGTACTATCCACGACAACATTTCTCGTGGGTTGGAGCGATAAGTGAACTTCCGCCTCGACCTTAATCGTATTATTTTCAGGTTTTCATCCTCCGATATTTCATTTTCTCCCTCAAACCAGGTGCTAACCACGGTAACATTATGTCCAAACCCGGCAAGCCCTTCAGCAAGGGTCTGCGTAATAACACCCGCTCCGCCTCCCAATGGCGGATATTCATAATTCAGTATCAGCAGTTCCATAATGTTACAGCAAAGATAATTTTTTTATGGTTTGCTCCTTCTGATGGTAATTATTGGTTTTCACACTGAGAATTCAGGATATTATTCCATGTATTAATTTGTTCGTATAGTCTGCCATAAACAAGGGAATATTTAATAAACCATCATTTAGAGCCAGGTTTTTTAGCGAAAATCTTATCCGTAAAGGAGGTTGAAAAGTATTGTGATAATAGGTAAGACTCTTACTTCTTATATTCTCATCTGATTTAACTTCTATCGGTATAATTTGATTTTTATATTGAATCAGAAAATCGACTTCAGCTTTGCCTTCAGATGTCCAATAACGCGGAATTACCTCGAATTGCGGAAGCAAGCTTTGTAAAATATAATTCTCGGTCAGAGCTCCCTTAAACTCTACAAACAAGGGGTTTCCTTCTTGAAATGCACTGGAATCTAATCTGGAAAGCCTTCTTAAAATTCCTACATCAAGCATGTACAATTTAAATGCCGAAAGATCGACATAGGCAGAAAGTGGCAAGCCGGGTTTCTTACAGCAATATATTCTATTTATTAGGCCTGATGCAATTAACCATTTTATAGCATCTTCATACTCCCTTGCCCTGGCCCCTTCTTTGATTAATTGATATAAAAACTTTTTATTTTCACGTGACAATTGCGAAGGAAGAGACTCCCAAACCAAACTTATTTTAGGGAAATATTTGGCTGTTGCATGTTTCGAAAAATCAAATGCATAAGAACTTAAAATATTTGAAAGTACTTTTTCGGTAAGTTGAATGTCGTTTTCAAAAACAAGGCTTTTCGCAGCTTCCGGAAGTCCTCCGGAAATAAAATACATTTTAAATTTATCAACCAACGCATTAAAAAACAAATCGGGAATAGGTTCAATTTCTTGTAAACTATGAAGATAATCCGCAAGGGAAGAATCTAATCCGTATAAAAATTCAGAAAAAGTTAATGGATAAACTTCGAGAAATTCAACTTTACCGACAGGGAATGAAGATTCTTTTCCTAATGTTATTCCTAACAATGAACCGGCGCAGGCAACGGGATATTCCGGATGGTTTTCACAAAAATATTTTAACGAATTCAATGCAGGAAGGCATTCCTGAATTTCATCAAAAACAATTAAAGTTTTTTCAGGCATAATAGCCGACCCGTAAACTATTGACAAATTTCGGATAATTCGCGATACATCCTTTGAATGTTCAAAAAACTGAGCTAATTCAGGTTGTTCCTCAAAATTAAAATAGGTAACCCCTGAAAAATTTGTTTTACCGAAATCTTTCAACAATCATGTTTTCCCAACCTGGCGCGCTCCTTTTAATTAATAGGAGAGGTTTACGGTTTTTAGACTCTTTCCATGATATTAATTGGGCAGTAATATTTCTTTTAAAATCCATAATTCACATGATTGGTTATATAAACGTGTGAAATTTCACATAATCAGAACTAATTATATGCAATGATAATTATTAATCCCCAATTAAGCATTAGTAGTTCGTGAACTGATGTCCGCCAATTGGAGGATCGCTTCAAACGATGCTAAAGATAAGTGCCGTAGGTACGAAATGTTGGCAGAATAGATAATTACGAAAAAACACTAAGTGCCGTAGGTACTATATTATTGGGTGATAGATTTTAACCAGACACTGGTGCAAGTTTAAGAAAAAAGGTCCGTCGTGGTTAAGTCTGACTAACTAACAGTTCCGACAGAGAAAAATCTGTTGTTTATATTGTCAACACCTGACTCCAATAAAAAAAAGCCCGTTCAAATAGAACAGGCTTTTTCCATAACCACCACAATTACTACATCTTATCCCTCATCCGAATTTAATGCAACATCCAGTGTAACTTCACTGTCTTTTACTATTTCAACATTCGGGATAGTTTCGCTAACATAAGTAGCCGCACTAACCTTAAGTGTATAAACACCGGCCGGAACCTGCTCGAAATAATAAGTTCCGTCTTCATCCGTAGTAACACTCATATTCAGTTCAACTATCATAATAGTGGCATCTTCAATAACACCACTATCCTCACTATTGTTAACGGTTCCTAAGAGAATTCCCATGCCGGCCAACTTTGCCGCTTTTTTTCTTTTTCCGCGATTGTCAATGATCATACACGAATTTTTGTAAGCAGCCTTGGCTTCGGCATAAGAATCCGGAAGCCTGTCAACCAGTTTGTCCAACACATTCTTCTGTAGCACTGAAGCTTCTTTGCATAAAAGGTCCAGTTTTGCAGTACATTCCTTACGCGAATCACGAGCTTCCTTGGGTTTTGGTATCCTTTTCTTGAAATCTGTGTTGGCAGTTTCAAGCGCGGTTATTTCAGCCGCATCCACTCCATAATCAACCAACTGGGTTGAATACTCTGTCGCCTTTGCCAAAATCACCAACACAATACCCACTAAAGCTTCGTCACGACAACGTTTCAGCTTCGATCGTGAAAACATCATGGATTCTTTCAGTTCCTGATCGCCTATACTGTGCCCATACGACGAAATTGCTTCCGAAACAAGCATTCCGTGCTCAACCAGTGCCAGCTTCGAAAGCTTTTTGTTGGTGGCAATACCGGTAATAACAGCCAAATGTACTTCCAGGGCATCATCTATGCCACTGCGAATACTTCTAAGGGCTGTAAAACCGTCTTCCAATGCCTGAATGCTTGACATCTCGGTATGGAACTTTTCTTCGACCGACAACGTTACATCGATCTGATTTATTTTATTTTCTATTTGATATTTCATTTTTTTAAATTTTAAATTTATGACTTATTTTTCTCCAATGTCACCAGCATTCTTGCTGCAAAACATTTGACGCATAAATATTTTTGAATTACCCTGGCAGGGTTCTTAAAATATGGAAGGGTGTGATAGAAAGTTAAAAAGTTTTAATTTTCTTTTCCTTGTGTGTGTTTTTTATATCTTTGCCGTTGCCTCCTTTGTTTAAGGGTTAATAAAATATTATCTGTGGTGGTTAATGTTTTTATGCCTTTACAAGAGAGGCGTTTTTATTTGTCTGAATTTGTTATTTTCAGCAGATTCTACCTACAAAAACTTTACCAAAACTGTATTTTTGACTCATTGTTTTTTAACATTTTTTAACAAAAATGGCTGTCAATATCCGCTTTTGCCTGTTCCATATGGCATGCAAGTACCTATTGAATTTTATGAACAGGGTTTCAACATTTTTCTCATCATTTGCTATTTTCCCCGGTTTAAACAATTTTTTCAGATCAATTCCAGATTTGTTATCATCAGACTGTAATCGCTTTTAATTACTCTACCCACCTGTCATTAAATCTGGTAATTTAGGCTTTAGTGCCGTTTTGGATTGTTACTACTGTTTAACGTCATTGCGAAGACATCAACCGTCATTGTGTCAGTCGAAGATGTCATTGCGAGACCATCAGCTGCCATTGTGTCACATGAAGAAGTCATTGTCTGACCCACACACATCATTGTTACACCCATCACATGTCAATGTGTCAGTCGAAGACGTCATTGCGAGACCATCAACTGCCATTGTGTCACATGAAGGCATCATTGTTTGACATGCAACTGTCATTGTTGTCTTGTTAGACGTCATTGATAGATCGGCGAACATTATTACACGCCTGACAGATATCATTGCAGGCATTTCTGGAAGGATTCCTAAAGGGTGGAAGAAACCAAAGCCAAAAGGGCAAACATAATCTGTGCAATTTTAATTTTAAAAATATGGCCGTTTTACTTTCTCCGGCCTTCAATCATCAAACAAAAAAATTTTAAATTGAAAGAAAAAATTACTTTGGTGTTGTTTGGTGAACTCGTGCTTTGGTAACAGAATTTTTTCAACACCTAACCTCCACCCTAAAAACATAGAATCATAAATCTAAAATTTCATTTATCCTCCCATTTTCCTAATTTTGCAATAAAAAACTTGAAAAAACTTTCCGCACTGTTGTCATTGGTTCTGTTTATGGTCGCCTTTATGGCGCAGGCCCAGGTTAACATCTCCTATATGGTAAAAGGCCTTGACAATACCATGGTCACCCTTTCTTCGGTACGTGGAAGCGTCCGCATCCCCATCGATTCGGTGATCTCCAATAAAGGACTCATTCGTTTCAACAACACAAACCCTCTTCCCGCTGGGGTTTATCGTATCACTTTTGGCAAAAACCTTTTCACTGACATTATTCTGAACGGTGAAACCATAGTGATGGAAAATGACATAAAGAACATGCTCGACGATTTGGTAGTAAAGGAATCCAACGAAAACAAAATTTATTATGATTACTGGCGCACTTCCATGTATATCAACGATTCTATTGACGAGATATCGCAACTGGGACAAAAAATATATGAAGCCAACAATAAAGTTATAACCCACGACCTTGACAGCATGGCGAAGAAAGCGTCTCAGTTGGACACCTATCTGAAACAATACACCCAAAAACTGATAGCCAAAAGCAAGGGAATGTATGTGCATAAGCTTTTATTGGCCTATCTCGAACCTGATTGGGATACGTATAAGACCACCGCGAATGCTAAAAAATACCGTTCGCGCAAGGAATTTTTGAAGGAGCATTTTTTCGACAACATCAGTTTCTCGGATTCCACTTTACTCAACTCAGAAGTTTTTTATGTGCTCTGCACCGATTATCTTACGAAATATGTTGACCCGGAAAGCGATTCGGCTTACACCCGCGCAGTTGATTTTATATTGCAACAAATCACACCTGGCACGCCCGTGTATACCTATGTGCTGAACCTTTTGATCAACACATACGCAGACACTGAGTGGGAAGAAACTTTTGCGCATCTGGTAGACGCGTATTTGTTAAAAGACCATGTACCGCAGCCCGGCTGGGAAACTACACTGGCGCTGCGTGCAGCTACCATCAAAAATCTACGGCCAGGTAACAGGGCGCCCGATTTTACGATAAGCAACAACAAAGGGCAAACGGTCAAATTGTTTAGTATCCGCTCAAAAGTTATTTTATTGTTCTTCTGGTCATCCACTTGTCCCCATTGTGAGAAAGTGATGCCGCAGATACACAACATTTACAAACAATATCATCCGCTGGGGCTTGAAATTGTGGCTGTTTCGGTCGATACCGACAACAAAGAGTGGCAGGCCGGCATCGCCAAAAACCAAATGAACTGGATCAATCTCAGCGACCTGAAGGGAATGGTAAGTCCGGTTGTGGAAAGCTATAATGCCTTCAGTACTCCCACTTTTTTCCTGTTGGATGCCTCCAAAATTATTATTGCGCATCCTTATTCTCCCGCACAAATGCAGCAAAGCCTCGAAAAAGCATTTGCGAACTGAAACGAAAAGCAAGTAAAGAACTATGTGAAATCTTGGTGTCTTCGTGCCTACGTGGCAAAATATACGACCACAAAGGCATCAAGGGTCTATGTTCAACAAAGCAGATAGTCGATCCTTATTAACACACTTTTTCCAGTTTCTGGTATCGGAAATTTGGAT
>CAYXXU010000008.1:0-74003 GCA_964469155.1 uncultured Bacteroidales bacterium | reverse complement strand
CAACAACTTACATAGTTTCTAAAATAATTTTGTATTTTTACCGGACAACAGTGTTTTAAAATCAATTTTTTTTTCAAATTGATCCAGACCAATATCATATTTAAACAGCACACCGGCATTATTAACTCCTCCGCTACTTGTCATACCGTAAAGCATATTGTCAGCAGTATGTAACAGGCTTCCTTGAGGAGTCTCACCATTTAAATTGTTCCAAAAATCAATTTTTTTTGTACAAATATTGCTATCTGGATCGAATTTATACAAGGTGCCATAATCTTTAATTCCTCCCCCAGATGTCAATCCGTATAATTCACCTGTACCATCCTTTACGAAAGTTCCTATTGGACCGACTCCTTGCAAATTTCCTCCAAAATCAAATCTCTTGGTAATAGTATTAATCAATGGATCATACTCAAAAAGAACACCATAATTAAATAAACCAGAATCATAATTTGTCCCATATAATTTACCATTGAGTTCAGTTAAGGGTCCTGAGGGATTTACGCCAGTTGTTAAACTCTCGAAATCAACCTTTTTGATTAAAGAATTTGCAAGAGGGTCAAGTTCGAAAATAACTCCATTGTTATATGAACCACCCAGCCTCGTCATTCCATATATTTTGCCATTTGAAGCCTGCATCAAATCCCCACAAGGTTTTCCACCATTAATAGAATCAAATTCAAATATTGTAGTAAAAATATTCGAATCTATGCTGTATCTAAATAGTGTTCCACAAGCGACATTTTCACCTAAGCCTCCCAAAGTCATTGTTCCATATATTTTACTATTAGATGCCTGTATTAGAGATAATGGAGAAATTCCGGTAGTTGATTCATCAAAATCAATTTTCTTTGAATAAGTATGAGCTATAAGATCGTATTCAAACAATACTCCATGACCTATACCACCATGGGAAGTGGCCCCATATATCTTATCATTTGATGTTATTAACATTGAACTACATGGATTTCCACCACTCGAGTCATTCCTAAAGTTATGCATGATTAAGTAGGTGTTGCTGATTACGTCATACTCAAATAATACTCCATTACCAAATAATCCTCCTTCATTGGTCAATCCATAAAGTTTCCCGCTTGATGTTGTTATCATTCCCTTAACCCCATGAAATCCATTAGGTCCGGTAAACATTACTTTAAGATCAAGATCATTGGTAATCGGATTATATTCAAATAAACTACCGTAATTTAATGAACCACCCTGAGTTGTCATTCCATAATATTTGCCATTTGCGGCCGCACATAGCCCACTGCAAGGCCATTGTCCAGCATTTTCAACAAATTTATGTACCACTTGGAATGATTCCCCATTGCTGTCGGTTTTATAGATAATTCCGCCGCCATTGCCTCCATAAGAGGTCATACCCCAAAGTTCGGATTGTGCATTTGCTTTGGAACAAATAAATACCAATAATAAAAGGAATATGGTTTTCTTCATGGTAATAATTTACAATTACTTCATTATTAACTATTCACTTTTCGTTATTCACTATTCACTCACCACCATCTTCCTCGTCTCAACCCATTTCCCATCCAACGTTATTCTCAAAAAGTACATCCCGTTGTTCAGGCCGTTGCGGTTAAGGATTATTTTATCACAATTGGGATATTCATTTTGCAACATCAGTTTGCCTTGAATATCGTAAACGGCAAGGGTTATGTTATGATAGGTCTGGTTGAGGCTTATTTGGGTGGTTGTGGTGAAGGGGTTGGGGAACACCGAAATCTGTTTGTCAAAAGCATTTTCCTTTATACCACTACAATCACCCGGACCAGGCATGACGGCGACCATATCATCAATTATCCAGCCATCCTTGTTCTTAACAATCGAATCGGAGATAAAGGTAAAGCGTATCAAAAGGCTATCGGGCATAGGTATTATCGTGTCTGTTTTTACAGGCATGAACCATTGCCAGCAAAATTCCGAACGTATCCATCCGTCGGATCTTCCTGAAGTGATTAGCTTATGCGACATTATATTTCCGGTGTTTTCAATAAAATCATAACTCCAATTAAAGTAAGAAAATCCCCACTGTAAAGAGTTTAGGTTAGTATCCTTAACGATAAGCCACGAATTGCCACCGTCGTATGAAGCTTCTATAATACCTCTGTCGCCCACAGTATCCATATCGTATTTATGTGAAAAACTCAGGCAAGTTGCACAGCTTTGCAGAAAGGGCTGACGGATAGTATAGATAAATGATGAAGTATCGTCAGGCGGATAAGGGTTCAGTGTATCAGTGACGATGGCTTTGGAACCGGTATGCGCATTGCTGAAAAAGGTTTTCTGTGGTTTACCAATTTGCCAAAGGTTGCCGCTATCGGGACTGATCAGGATATCGGCAGAGGGCGATTCGAAAGTAATGGTATCTGATGGCACCCATTCTGCTTTTATCTGTCCAAAAGCAGACATCATTAATAAGGAGCTTGTAAATAAGCATAAAATTTTTTTCATGTCCCCGGTTTTAAATTACACAGCCTACAACCCTACAAATATAGGAAAATTTCTGATAGAAACATGTATGAGTCTATTTTCTTTAGCATGAACTGTCTTTGTGCACATTGTGTATCTTTTTCCTTGTGAACTTTGTGGTTATCTTCTTTTTTTCAACCACAATGGCACAAAGTTTTTCACAAAGAACACAATGAGATTTTGTGTTGTGGGCCATAAGCCACAAGCCAAAAGCCATGATTCACAAGCCAATAGCGAACAGTATCCTATACTTATAAAACCCTGCGTAATTTTTGGCCTTTGAAGGGTTACAATTATTTATTTCACTTATCCGACAATAAATGTATTGTTTTTGCGTTACCCCTCCATGCGTAAGGCATTGGACAGTAGTGGCCATAGATCCAAAAAAGGATCAGGGGCAAAATACAGTTTGCCATACGCTAGTACTATGCTTCCGCCCGAATCGTGCCTCAACTGCCTTATGGCCGAAATGATCATCGAAATGCCCCCATCGGGCGACGCCGACAGCATGTGCTATTACTGCGCCAACTCCTGTTGGCACGAATGTGTGCAATTTACCAAAGAAGAGATGCAGCAGATGGGAAGCGGATTTTTGCGCGCCCTGATAGCGGCTGACGAGGTGCATAAGTTTAAATGCCTGCTGGGCCAACTGGCCCTGTTGGAAAGCGGCAGTGTTAAGTCGCTGAGCATGATGCTGCAGCGCAAAGACGGCCAAAGCCTGCTCGGCTTGTGGAAATGCACGGTGGTCACCTGGCACTTTGGCAACAACCCCCGCCTGGTTTCGTGCTGCGCATTTGTGTTCGACGGGCCCCTGACCGACCCCGCCCAGCTAAAGGCACATCTGAACCGCGAAGCCCGCTCGTCTCTGGTGAAAAAAGCCAGGGCGTTGCCGAATGATCTTTATGATGTTTTGGAGCTAATGTATCAAGGAAAAAGCAATCAGGAGATCGCAAATAAGCTATGCAAAAGTGTGTCGTGCATTAAAGGACGCAAATCCCGTATCATGCAACTCATGGAATTCGCCTGCCACAAGGATCTCATGGATTTCGTTTATCAAAGTGGCCTGTTTTGTTAGCCTGCAGCATTTTTTTTTCTAAATGAAAAAAAGTCGATTGGCTATTTTTTAAGGGGGGTATGGTTTTGTAATTTTGATAGTATGAAATTCGAAACAAAAAGATCATGATTACCACTACCCACAAAAATTTTTCTGATCATAGAAACCTTTTCAAATTTCAGGAAATGGGAGAGAGGGGTTTGGAATCTGAATTCCAAAGTTTGGAAAGTGTCATCGGAAGTTCGGATGCCGTCATCGGAAGTTCAGATGCCATCATCGAAAGTTTCTACGACATCATAGAAGGTTCGGATGCCATCATCGGAAGTACGGATGCCATCATCGAAAGTTCGGATGTCGTCATCGAAAGTTTCTACGACGTCATGGAAAGTTCGGATGCCATCATAGAAACTTTCTACGAAACCGTAGAAAGTTTAAAAATTGAGAACCAAAAATAAAATATTGTTTTTAAATTCACGAAATCAGTTACTTAGTTTAATAATTCATAATATTTATTCATTTTAAAACTTAATACCATGTCAAACCAAGGAAGAATCCCCAAAAAAATTACTGCATTTATCATTTACATTGTACTTGTTGATGATTATTTGAACAGCACCCTGCCGGGCGATACCGATCCCCGCGGCATAGTGCTTGGTTTAACTGCCGACGAACTGGCTACCTTAAAGGCCTTTGTCAAATCATTTATCAGCGGCGACACTGCCCATCCGGGATTTTGGGACCTGCACAAGAACAAGCAAACCAAAACCAGCACTACGCGTCAGAATATGGAAGATACCATGAAATCTTTTGGTTCATTTTTCCGCCCCTTGCTCAACCGCATGGCTGCAAGTGCAACAATAATCAACGGCGACCGCGATACGCTTAACATAGCCCATCCGGTTTCTTCTCACGCAAAACCATCAACGGCCATTGCCGCCCGTTGTTTTGTCGATGTGGTTATGCTGGGACAGGGTGAGGTGAAGTTTTTGTGCCGGGCCACGGCCGATATGGCCCGCTCGAGCAAGGCCGAAGGTTCCGATGCGGTTGAAATTGCCTTCAGCAGTCTGCCTTTTACCACCGTGGCTGCAAGTGACCCATCCCTGACGGCAAGCAAAGTACGTCCACGCTCGCTTGCCGGCCCCGATGATGGCACCACCAAAGAGATATATACCAAGGCAATTTTCAAAAAGAAATTCGCCGAATCTGAAGTAGGCAATTTGCTGCAGTTTTTTGTGCGCTGGATCAATACCAAACATCCTGAACTGAACGGCCCCTGGTCGCAGGTAAATGGTATGGTGATCAGCTAAAAGAATAGATGTAATAAGGGTAGGGAATAGGAGAGAAAACTCCTGCTGCAGGCTGGCGGCAGGAGTTTTTTTTGATATAAGAGCCAAAATTGAATGAATATTTGGGCTAAAGCCCTTATATTTGTGTGTTAATTGGTTTCCGTTGGCTGAAGCCAACGGCAATGAAGCCAACGGCAATGATGCATATTTCATTGCCGTCCCATTTATGGGACGGACAAAAAGAAAGGAAAAACCGGCTTTAGCCACATTAAAATAAAACACCATGTCATTTGTCAGAATTTGGGTTCATTTGGTCTTTTCGACAAAAAACAGGGAACCCTGGATTAAAAAAGAAATCAGAGCAGATTTACACACTCATATAGCCGATAATTGCAAACAGAAAGAAATTTTCCTGCAAGCCATCAATGGCTATGATGAACATTTGCACTGCCTGATTTCGTTGGGTAAAGATCAATGCATCTCAAAAGTGTCGCAGCTTATCAAAGGCGAATCTTCTTTTTGGATCAATGCCGGCAAGTTAATACCCGGGAAATTTGTCTGGCAGGACGACTATTATGCAGTTTCGGTAAGCGAGTCGAAAGTGAATGAGGTGGTGAACTATATCAGGAACCAGGAAATGCATCACGCGAGAAAAACATTTGCTGACGAAGTAGAAGAGTTTATGACAAAATATGGTTGGAAAACTATGGGCGACTGATAAGGGATATAATTTCCACTTTAGGCACTTCCAATTTTGTGATCAATACAATTCAGTAACTCTGAAATCGTAATTTCGCTCCATATTCATACCGTTAACTGATTTTATCCTACCGTTAACTTTTTTCATGTTATTTTATTTGCAAGGTTATATATGATTGCGTATCTTTGACGTTCATTTGAAGTATTAATTACAAAAATGGAAAAACTATGAAAAAGATATTACTTATCTCATTGCTCAGCCTTTCCTCCTATGGACTTTGGGCACAGGCAATTCACAACAGGTATGAAAAACCTATTGAAACTCAGCGCATATTTGAACATCCGAAATCTGGCTATATTGATACTTTGTTTGCTCAGATTTCAACATTAGGTATGACGCTTCTATTGGAACCTGGTGGTGGTTATGCTGTGGGAACAAATGTTAATGCTCATAAAGCCCATTTGCAAAGATTTACAGTAAATCCAGCATTTTCTATTAATAAAATTATCTATTTTTTCGCTAAGAAATATGGTATTGGTGATATTACGGCTACCATTTGGGCTGATAGTAATGGTGTCCCGGCTGCCCCTTTGCGAAGAATAAATTTACCAATAAGTTCGATAGATACAACTCTTTTCACTCCGACAACAATTGATCTTATTCCACCTCTCTCTTTTCCTGAATTGACAACTTTTTGGGCAGGTTTGGAATATTTCAATATGAATCCGGGAGATACTGTTGCACTTTATGCGGGAGATCATTTTGCATATGCCAATGAGAAAACTTTTACTCAATTATCAAATTCCTCTTTCAAATCAATTATTGATATCTATGGAATTAATGCTAATTGGTCTTATTGGATATTGCCAGTGGTAGAATATGCTCCAATCATTGGTAATCTTCTGGGTACGGTTTTTATGGATGTTAATAATAATGGTATTAAAGATACAAATGAATTTGGAGTTCCGTATCAATTAGTAAAAGCCGGAAGCTCTTATGCAACCACTGATATGTATGGTTGTTATGATATTCATGTTTATAGTGCCGGCCAATATTCAATTAAGCACATTATTCAAGGATATTTAATTTCTGATACAGATAGTATTATTGTAAATGTTAATTCACCTGGAATAGTACTGTCTGGAAATAATTTCCCATGTCATTCTTTAACGGGGGTAAGAGATTTGGCAGTGACATTAACTTCCACATATATTAGCCCGGGCTTTACATCAAATTATTGGTTGAGTTATTCAAACCAAGGTACCCAAATAGAAAATGGAACGTTGAGGGTTGCAATTGATAACCAATTAGATTATATAATGGCTAGTCAGACTCCAGATACAATCTCGGCTAACAATTTTTCCTGGAATTTCAGTAACCTTATACCTGGTGAAACAAGAACTATTTCACTGATAATGAACACCCCTTCGAGCTTACCACTTGGAAGCTATATAATTTCTTCAGGCTTGATAAAACCTGTAATAGGAGATACATTGGTTGCGAATAATACCGATTCAGATACCACAATAGTAATTGGGTCATTTGATCCTAATGATAAATCAGTAAATCCTGTAGGTCAAACAACTGAAGGTATTATAGGCTTAAATCCTGGTCAATTGCGATATACAATACGTTTTCAAAATACTGGAACAGATTCTGCATTAAATATTGTATTGCGCGATACTCTTGATAATGATATGGATTTAAGTACACTAAGAATTATTGCATCGAGTCATCCCTGTGACTATTTACTTTCGTCCGACAGATTGATAACTGTCACATTCAATAACATTTTGCTACCCGACAGTGGTACAAATCAGGCAGCAAGCCAGGGTTTCTTTAAATACTCCATTAAACCTAAAAGCAATTTGCCCATTGGAACACAATTAACAAATCGTGCAGATATTTATTTTGATTTTAATCTTCCTGTCAGTACTAATACCGTTTTGAATACGATTGGAATCTATTATGGAGTTGATAAAAACCTGAATTATATTGAAAAATTAATAATTCACCCCAACCCCGCCACCACCACCCTCACTATAGAAGGTCTTACTCAGAAAACCACAGCCGAAGTATATGATATCAGCGGCAAACTATTATTAAGCAAACCACTCAGCACAAAAACCATTGATATCAGCCGCCTGGGCAAAGGCCTGTATTTTATTAAACTAACCACTGCCGAAGGCAGCGTGGTGAGGAAGTTTGTAAAAGAATAAGGAGGGCGGATTGGATAAAGGGATAAATGGAAAACTGCAAAGATGAAGGAAAGGTTGAATTATGGAAAAATATTTTGGTGAATCCTGGTGTCTTAGAGTCTTGGTGGCTATGAAAAAACCAACAAATAGCACTATTGCCCATGCAAATAAAAACAGATCATTTACAAACATTGCGAACTTTGTACTGCAAAATAAACAATAGCAATGGAACCTATATTAGCAGAAAACAGATCATTTGACAAAATAAACGGTAAAGAAAACCCTTTGCAGCCGGGCACTTATGAAGGCTGCACCTTTACCAACTGCGACTTTTCAAATACCGATCTCTCAGGAATCAGATTCGTGGATTGCGGGTTTGTCGGTTGCAACCTGAGTTTGGCCAAACTCAATAAAACGGCTTTTCGCGAAATCAGGTTTGTGGAATGTAAAATGCTGGGGCTTGATTTTAGCAATTGCAACGAATTCGGACTGTCGTTCAGCTTTACTGACTGCACCCTCAACCTGTCGTTGTTTTATAACACTAAGATCAAAAGGACCCGTTTCATCAACACCAAACTGCATGAAGTTGATTTCAGCGCCTGCGATCTCACCGAATCTGTTTTCGAAAATTGCGACATGGCAGGAGCCACCTTCGATCATACCATATTGGAAAAAGCCGATCTAAGGTCATCCTTCAATTATTCCATTGATCCGGAAACAAACCGCATACGAAAAGCAAAGTTCTCCTTATCGGCAATAGGTGGGCTTTTAGACAAATATAATATAGAGATCGACCGCAGCAGCTGAACTGGATTGCAATTATACTTCCAACTGATTCTTTGAGCCTGAAGCTTGTACTATGATTCCTGGCGCCTACAAAAGTTTTGGCATCTTGTTGGCCGCAATAATACGGTTCTTTTCCATGTACTTGCGAATACGTTTGATGTCGGCATATTTGGTGGTATCTTCAGCAAAAGCAGGAACAATGGCGCGTAGTTTCAGGTAGATGGCCCGGGTATAATCTGATAACTGATCCTGAATTTTCAGATAATCTATTGCCTGCAACAAAGTGATGAGTTGAATGGCCAGCACATCATACGTATTGCTTACCACTTTTTTTGTCAACAGGGCCGAATTGGTGCCCATACTCACAATATCCTGGTTATCGTTATTGCAGGAAATACTGTGCACATAATTGGGGAAAGACAACGTTTGGTTTTCAGCCACTGTAGAAGTTGCCGTAAACTGAACACCCTGCATACCGAAGTTCAGACCCAATGTGCCTAAATTAACAAAAGGAGGCAACAGATCGTTCAGGCGTGGATTCAACAGGTAATTCAACTGACGTTCGGCCAACATCGAAAGGCGGGTGACAACTGTTTTGATCTTATCCATTTCAAGCGAAACATAATCGCCATGGAAATTACCACCATGAAATATATTCTCGTGCTCCGGATCAATAATAGGATTATCGTTCACCGAATTGAATTCAGCGATCAGCACATTTTCGGCAAATTGCAGGGTATCATAAATCGGACCCAGTATCTGAGGCACGCAACGCAAGGAATAATATTCCTGTACCTTATCGGCAAGCACTTCTTCTTTAAATTCGACACCGTATAAATGTTCGTGACGTTTGCGGATACGCTGACTGGTGGAAAGCACATTGCGCATAAAACCCGCAATAGTTACCTGCCCTTTGTGGCGTTTCAGAATATTCAGTTCGTGTGAATAATGATCGTCGAACGAGCCTACTATCTCATTGATCATGCAGGATGCTACTACCGACCAGTTCAACAGATTGTAGGAGTTCATCAGGTTGATAACACCAATGCCTGTCATCACCGAAGTACCATTCATCAGCGATAAGCCCTCGCGAATATGCATCTTAGCCGCAGTGATGTTCTCGGCGGCAAAAACTTCCGCCGTGGGTTTAATTTCTCCTTTATACCATACTTCTCCTTCGCCGATAAGCATCAGTGCCAGGTGAGCCAGTTGAACCAGGTCGCCGCTGGCGCCCACGCCGCCATGTTCGGGAATAACAGGAGAAATATTTTTGTTGATAAGCAAAGTAAGCAGTTCGATCACCTCGGTATGTATTCCCGAATAAGCCCTGAGTTGAGTATTGAGGCGCGAAAGCATGGCAGCTTTGGCAAATTTATCAGGGATGGGATCGCCGCAACCGGAACAATGACTGCGGATGGCATTATATTGCAGTTGCTTGCGGTTCTCTTTTTCTATTTTATAAGGAGCCATGGGGCCGAGGCCGGTATTGATACCGTAAATTACCTTATCCTGGCTGAAAGTTTTCAGAAATTCGTGGCAATGGCTAACCCTTGCAACGGTTTCGTCGCTAAGTGCTATTTCTTCTTTCTGGAAAACGATTGAATAAATTTCTTCGAGTGTAAGATCGTGCGAACCTAAAGTGATCATGATAAGTAGTTATTTGGTAAAAAAATAAAAAACGAGTGCAAATATCGGAAAAAAAATGGCTTGAAGGCTTTCTTTTTTGATAAGAAACCTGAAATGGTAAGGCTAAAACTACTTCAGAACGGTCAACAAACCCTTCATTGTCTGAGGAATGACCATCACACCTGCATAGTCTTCGTTGTAGAATACAACCCAATTGTAAATACCGTCGGGCAATACCCTTCCTTTATAATTGCCTTTCCAGCGATCGTCTATATTAAAAGAAGTGTACACCAGCTCGCCCCAACGGTTGTAGAGATAAAACTTTAGGTCGCTGATATTGAGTCCTACCACAAAGAACTCATCGTTAATACCATCGCCATTCGGAGTAAAGCAATTCGGAATATACAGAGCCGGTTTATCAATCACAATTGCTTGTTTTGTAATAGAATCAACACAACCGTAATCGTTGGTTATCTTAAGCATCACCTCATAAGTTCCTATGCCATGGTATGTATGAACAGGATTTGGATGGCTGCTGCCACTCATATCTCCGAAATCCCAACTCCAGTGATCGATGTTGCCTGTTGACCAGTCTTCAAAACGGAAAGTGGGGTTTTGAATAGTGGCAATGCGCGGATAAAACAGGAAATCAGCCTTAGGGCCGGGAATATTACCGATATAAACAGAAGCGGTGGCTAAACATATACTATCCGTTACTGAAACGGTGTACACTCCTTCAGAAAGATGGGAAATATATGTTAAATTATCTGTCGGACTGGTGCTCCATACAAAAGAGTAAGGAGGGTGACCTCCAAATGCTGTTGCATGAATTGCACCGCTGTGTTTATTGCAGGTGTCGGATAGGATATTATCAAACACTACGCTTGGGGGAGGAGTATCAGTGATAATGGTATCAGCATACGATTTGCATCCGTTGGCATCGGTCATGGTAACAGAATAAACTCCGGCATGTACCCCTGTCAGATTTTGGTTTTGCTGCACCGGACTGGAATTCCATAAATATGTATAGGGAGGGGTTCCGCCGGTAACATGCGTAAATATGGCTCCATCAGAAGCGCTGCACATTTCATTTTGAGAACTGTCGATGTAAATTATTGGACCCGGAATATTGATGATAGTAACGGTGTCGTATACGATATAGCAATTATAGGCATCAACCACCTGAACAATGTAAGTCCCGGCAGAAAGATTCGTCAGGGTGTTGGTATGTAAGCCGGCAGGGTTAATCCAGTTTGTGGTGTAAGGCCCGGTATGTCCGTCGGTGATGGTCATCGAAATACTGCCGTCTCCTTTTGAACAAATCTCATTTTGAATCACAAAACTTAGTTCAGGGGGTTCAACACAGGGGCCGTTGCAAACATGAGGGGTGGGTGTAGATGGTCCTGTTTTCCATGTGGAAGAACCATCTGTTTTTCGCTGGAATGAAAGATAACTCGACGGCATACAGGCCCCCAGGTACTCGATACCTGCAATATTCCGGGCAGCAGCAAGTGACTGTGTGCCGCTGCAGGAGGTGGTAGTTACAATATTTTGTTGATATTCACCCGCAGTATTTAAATTTGAGGCATTACCATAGGCATCCCAATAAACAGCATCCACCGGCGATCCTGATGCATTGTACAATGCAACCCAGCCATATTCATCCCGAAGAAACCAGCGGTTATAAGCTCCGTCAAGATATTGTGTCCCAAAAGTGTTCTGACGGTAATCGGTCAGGTTGAATTCAAGTATAGGAACCTGGGAGTGATTGCCTCCGACAATAATAAAACCTGCCGGGGGAATAATAGTGCCTGCCGGAAAAGTAAAGGCACCCCAGTTAGGAACCGGACCATTGATGGTTGATTGCAGCATATTACCTCCCAGCGTAAAACAACTGATATCAATGCTATTGCAGGGATTTGGATTGTAAAGCTCAATCCATTCCTGGTTATCGGAGGGAAGTTCATCTGTGTTGTATAATGAATTGGCATTAACCGTGCTGGCACCGGGCGGACTGGTACAGACTTCATTTATAAAAACTATCTGGCTAAAGGAAACTGGAAGAAATAAACTCCGGAACAAGAAAAATAATAACAATGTAAGAATTTTCTTTTCCATAAGATAATGGATGTTGACCAATTATTATGATACAAAAATACGACTAAAAAAGCATAAAAACAATATTTCTTTCCCAATTTATAAATGTATAAAAAGCTTCTTGTTATAGCATATTCCGCTAATTTAATCTGTTATTTAGAAAAAAATTAGTAGGTTTGTTGGAAATATTTTCATCTTGGATCTTACATTGATTGCAAACCTGTTTTTGTTTATAATCTTTTTGTATGCTTCGATAGGTACTTTATTATCCTATGGGTTAGAAAAAAGCAAATGGCTCTTCTTTACCAAGCCATTCATACTCCCGGTTTTGGTTGTGTATTATATATTAAATACCCATGACCCTTTGCCAGTCATCATTGTGGCACTAATATTTGCGTTTCTGGGTGATTGCTTTTTGTTGTGGTATAAAAAAAAGGTCTATTTCCTGTCAGGGTTGCTTTCCTTTTTTATTATGTTGGCTTTTTACAGTGTTTTTATGATGACCTGCCAGGTTCACATTTCCCGTATTGGAACAGAATCTGTTGTTATCGGATTTGCTTATTTGTTGCTTGGTGTTTTGATATTTGCCTTGCTATATCGTTATCTGGGAAATTTTAAGATTCCTGTAATTTTCTATACACTGGCATCGCTAAGTGTTTCGTATATTTGCTTTTTTAACGTGATGGAGCATAAAACTGAAATAGCCTTTGTTCAGTATTTGGGTTCTTTATTGTTCATTATCTCAGATACAATTTTGGCCATTGATAGTTTCAGGAAGAAGGTCAGATACGGAGGAATTTATATCATGTCGACATACATAGTAGCGCAAATTTTCCTGCTTGCAGGATTTATGAATACTTATAAAATATGATCTCAGAAGAATTTTCCCTGACATCTGATGACAATACCCGGGTGTTTGTTTATTCATGGCTGCCCGATCAAGGCGCAAAGATCAGGGGAGTTTTGCAAATTGCACATGGTATGGCTGAACACGCTGCCAGATATCAGGATTTTGCGAAGTTTTTAACCTCCAACGGATTTGCTGTTTTTGCAAATGATCATCGCGGACACGGCATGACAGCAGGTAGTATTGCTGAAACAGGTTTCATTACAAATACCAACAGTTGGAGATCCGTTCTTCAGGATATGTTCATGCTGAATGCCTATATTCACTCTAAATTTCCTGATAATAAGGTGATATTGATGGGCCACAGTATGGGATCTTTCTATGCAAGGGCCTACCTCGAAGTATTTCCAGAAACCATACAGGCATTGATATTATCCGGCACTGCATGGCATCCATCGTTATTACTGAACACAGCTCTATTAATATCTCAACTGCAATGCTCCTTAAAAGGCTTAAAGAACCGTAGCAAATTGTTGGATACTTTGTCTTTTGGAGCTTACAATGATAAATTCAAGCCTGTGAAAACACCATTCGACTGGCTGAGCCGCGATAATTATGTGTGTGCCAAATATACAGCCGATCCTTTCTGCGGGTTTGTTTGCACATCTTCTTTCTTCCGCGAACTTTTCCGTTTGTTGAAATTTATCCATAGCAGTAACCTATATGAAAAGGTCAATAAAAAGCTTCCTGTGCTTATCTTTTCAGGTTCTATGGACCCGGTTGGGAATTTTTCGAAAGGCCCAAAAACAATGTATGCATTCCTGAAAAATAATGGATTTACTGACCTTACACTCAATATATACTCCGAAGGCCGCCATGAAATGCTGAATGAGATTAACCGTAAAGAAGTGTATAAAGATGTGTTGAACTGGATGGGGTAGAGGACAGTGAATAATGAATAATGAATAACGAATAATTAATAGTGGAAGAAAGAATGGCTAAATTGTTGAATTGCTAAATTGTTGATTTGCTTTGTCGAATTAATAAATCCAATAAACTCAATTATCATGGTACAGGCTTTAATTTTCGATTGGGGTGATACCATTATGAGGGATTTTCCGGAAAAGGATGGCCCCATGTACACCTGGGACCATGTGGAATGGATACCCGGTGCTGAAGAAGCTTTGAGACAATTGCATAATAAGTTTATAATGGTTATTGCCACTAATGCCGGTCAGTCGGATACCGGGGCAATGAAAAAAGCTTTACAGAGGATAGGAGCCCTGCCTTATTTTGCATACTTTTTTTCGTCGAAAGACCTGAAATTTGAAAAACCCGATGTCAGATTCTTTGAGTGCATAGCAAAACAGATTGGTGTTTTACCCGAAAATTGTGCCATGATTGGTAATCTTTACGAAAAGGATATCGTCGGCGCCAGGCAATGCGGTATGTTTACCGTGTTGTTCGATGAAAAAATGATTGGAGGCAACTTTGAAAAAGCAGATAAGGTTATTAATAATATGGACGACCTGCCAAATATATTTCTCTAAACCTTTAACCATCTAAAAAAATAACGCCCCGCTTGTCATCAAACGGGGCGTTATTATTTGGGAATAACCGTATTATTTCTCGCTGATATCAGCGTATTCGGTAGTTGAATAGCTTCCGTTCTTAAGTTTTTCGGCCACCTGTGCAAAACAGTCGATGGTGTATTTTACATCTTCCATGGTATGAGTAGCCGTAGGAATAAGCCGAATCATAATAACACCTTTCGGAACTACAGGATATATGACAACATTACAGAAAATGCGGTGGTTCTCGCGCAGATCGTAAATCAATTGTGTCGCTTCCTGTAGGGAACCTTTCAGGAAAACAGGAGTAACCGGCGATTCGGCGACACCCATATCGAAACCAACCTGGCGCAAGCCATCGCGCAATGCATGAACGATTGTCCAGAGTTTTTCGCGCAATTCAGGACTGTTCTTAAGCAGTTCCAGGCGTTTCATGGCACCAATTACCAATGGCATGGGCATTGATTTGGCATATACCTGCGAACGCATGTTATAATGCAGATAGTCAATAACTTCTTTTTTTGATGCAATGAATCCACCAATCATTGCCATTGCTTTGGCAAAAGTTGCAAAATACACATCCACACCATCCTGTACGCCCAGATGTTCGCCGGTTCCTGCACCTGTTGCACCCATAGTTCCAAAACCATGAGCATCATCAACCAGCAAGCGGAACTGGAATTTCTTTTTCATGGCAACAATCTGATCGAGCTTGGCAATATCGCCCACCATTCCGTAAACACCTTCGGTGATTACCAGTATGCTGCCGCCTGTTTTCTCAACCAGTTTGGTGGCTCTTCCCAGGTTCTTTTCCAGGGCTTCCAAATCACTATGTTTATAAACAAAGCGTTTGGCCAGGACCATGCGCAATCCATCGAGAATACATGCATGCGCCTCGGAATCGTAAACGATAACATCATGACGGTCAACCAAAGCATCGATAAGAGAAACCATACCGGGATAACCGAAATTAAGCAGATAAGCAGCCTCTTTACTAACAAACGAAGCCAGATCGCGTTCCAGTTTTTCGTGAAAATCAGTCTGTCCCGACATCATACGGGCACCCATAGGTGAACCAAATCCCCATTCAGCGGCAGCTTCGGCATCAGTTTTACGCACTTCGGGATGATCGGCCAAACCGATATAATTATTTAAACTCCAGCAAAGATGTTCTTTGCCACGGAAAATCATTTTGTTAGAGATCCTTCCTTCCAGCTTTGGGAAGAAAAAGTAACCATGGCCCTGCTTGTAATATTGTCCGAGAGGCCCGTAATTCTTAAGTATTTTATCAAATAAATCCACAGCAATTTGTATTAGTGAAACGAAAAATTAATCGGGTGCAAAACTAATAATTTTTAAAGAGGGCACAATACGTTTTCTTGTTAATTAACCAACACTTTTCTTAACACAGAGCCAAAGGTGTCGGTTAGCGAATAATATCGTAATTTTGTCAGCAATACTTTGCCGGTGAAAAAAATTCTATACCTATCAGCCTTATTTATTTTATTGTTTTCTTATGCCCATGCCCAGAACCAGTTTCAGAAACTTGTTGGAACCGGTTTCCCGGGTGAAGCTCATTCGTTATGCATCTCGCAAGATGGGAACTATGTGGCTGCCTGCGCAGGAAGCCTTTTTAAGGTGGATACTAACAGCAATGTGGTTTGGGTTAAGAAGTATTTATCTCCTTTGATGTATCACCGGAGCTATGTAATCAGGCAAAGCAACAACGGTTACCTGGTGATATACGATATAATTTCCGGAGGAATAGGTTCTGATGATATCATGGTGTTCAATACCGATTCTGCCGGACAAATAGAATGGATAAAGGTTTTTGGATCGTCCGGGTTCGATATTCCTGCCGATGTGAAGGAAATGGATAACGGTGATTTTGTTATCTGCGGCCAATCGAATGGTTTTGATTTGGCAGATAAGGATATGCTGTTGATAAGGATCAGCAAGGTGGGTGAGCAGTTGTGGCAAAGAACTTTTGGCACTGCTTCGGACGACGACCATGCAGAGAAGCTTATCGCAAGTGGCTCAGGCGATCTTATTATGGCCGGCAGCATGGCGGGAAAGATAAGCCTTACCAAGACCAATGCCAATGGTGAATTGACCTGGAGCAAGGTATATGGCTTTGGCTGTTTGTATGATATAGTTGAAGATACTACCCATGGCGATCTGTTTGTGTGCGGGAGCATGTCGCCGGATAATTCCAAGTCGGGTGAGAATTTGTTTGTGATGAAGACAGATTCGGCCGGTAATGTAGAATGGGTAAAACTGATTGGGAATAATGCCAACGAAACAGCTTACAGCATTTCGGCCAGCAGCGATCATTCACGGTTGTATATTGCCGGGCGGGAGCGCCCCGATTCGACTGTTAATGGTGATGCCATTTCGTTATGTCTGCAGGCCACTGACGGAACCATACACTGGAGCCGGTCCTACGGAACCAATGAAAATGAAGTGTTCTACGATAACCAATTGCTGAATGATAATACCCTGGTGAATGTGGGTTTTTCGAATTACTCCGATACGATTTATCACAATCTGTACATAGTGAAAACTTCGGCAAACGGGCTTTCGGGTTGTAATGAAACTTCTTTCGATCCGCTCTTTGATTCCATGCTGAGCATTGTGGCTGAAGAACTGCCCATTGTTTTGGATTCGGGCGATCTGACCGTGATCACCAAATGTTACCCACCCAGTTGGACTTCTTATTCATGTTTTGCCTTATGTTCGAACAGTATTGCAAACTATGAAGATACGCCACCCCTCAGGGTGTATCCCAATCCGGTTGCTGCGGAAGCGACCATTGAACTGACGGAGGGCGGTTACTTATCGTACCGGATATTTGATATGGCAGGGAAATGTGTGAAGGATGCTGCCATTGAACAGCAGTCGGCAAGGGTTACCATTAAAGCAACAGATCTCTTTCCGGGCGTCTACCTGATAAAGCTTGTCAGAAGCAATGGTTTGTATGCTTCCGTAAAATTTGTGGTTGAATAGGTTTATTTTTTGATCAGCAGTGTATCTTTCGAATAAGCCGAAATAAAGTCGTTGTTCAGCAGGGTGCTGAATTTCCGGGCCCCCATAAAATTCAGGTGGTCGTTGTCGTTAAAGTCTTTAATGGTAAAACGCGGGTCGATGAAGTAATTAAAATATCTGCAGCCATACTTTTTGCATAATTTATTCAGGGCAAGTTTGTTTTTCCGGATCACTTCCGGATTAGCATACCTGTAATAGGTTTCATAAACCGGAGTCATGACAAAGGTAACATCCACCTTGCGTTTTTTACATTCGCTGATGAAGTTTTCCAACAGGGCGATGTTTTCTGTAAAGCGTTTTTGGTGCCGTATCTTGTCGTGAAATTCCACACGTTTCCTGCCTGATTCATCGCTGATCTGGGGATTGTTGGGTAGGGTATCGGTCTTTATCCAACCGTTTGGGCTCATATGTTCGGTCAGGTCGACATGAAAGCGTTCTGCCGTATATTGCAGGGCGTTCTGTGTGCCGTACAACATAATCAGGCTGTAATTCTTTGCATTTAGTATTTTGAGTCCAGGATATTTAATGTCCCAGAAATAATAATAGAATGAATCGCGCCAGTCTTCAGGCAGGTCTTCCAACTGGTTCCACAACGAGAAATAAGAAATGTTCACTACAACGCATTTCAGTCGTTTCATGCGGTCGATGTATTTCAGGGCAATCTGGGTGTCGTAATAGAGCGACTGGCTGTTGTTGGCCACATTGAATCCTTTCAGGGAGAAGTAAGCGGGGTTGATGCCATGCAGCGCTTGCGACGATCCCAACACCAGCACTTCGAGGCTATCGAGCTGGCTTTCGAGAAGGGCGCGTTTTTTATTATATCCGTTGGGTATCTGGTAAAGTTTGTATTCTATCAACCCTAAAATAATAAATACAGGTATGATGAAAATAAGGCCCTTAATGATGAATTTTTTGCTCCCTGTTTTCATTCTTTAGAATTGAAAATAAATGAACTGCCTGTTTTCGTAAACCCCGAAGAAGAGAATAAGGAAAAATACGCCGTAATATATTCCCCAACGGATGTAGGTGGGTTTGCTGCGTATCCATTCGATGATGCTGAGGCGGTTTTGGAAAATATGAATGGTTTCCATCAGCACAATGGCCGCTATTCCGACAGCTATCTGCGCATTGGTTGAGCCAAGTTCGAGCTGAATGGGGACATGATTCATGAGGTCGTGGAAATTGGCGGCCAATCCTGTAAAGGAATTCTTAATAATATAAAAGGCATCCGACAGATTATTTGCCCGGAAAAATATCCACGCAAAGGTGGCCAGCACAAAGGTTATGAAAATCTGCAGGATATTGTTGAAACGCGGCACGCGGTCTAATCCAACCAAATGTGAGAGTTTCAGACGGGGCTTTTTGGTGACAAGTGCAAATACGAGGTAGAAACCATGCAGGGCTCCCCATATGATGAAGGTCCAGTTGGCGCCATGCCACAAACCACTGATGAGGAATACCAGGAAGAGATTGAGATACCAACGCGGAATGGAAACCCGGTTGCCACCCAGCGAGATATACAGGTAATCGCGGAACCAGGTAGAAAGTGAGATGTGCCATCGCGACCAGAACTCGTGAATGCTTCGGGAATGATACGGGCGGTCGAAGTTTTTCATCAGTTTGAACCCCATTACCTTGGCAGCGCCTATGGCCATATCGGAATAGCCCGAGAAGTCGCAGAATATCTGAAAAGAAAAGAATATGGTGGCTATGATGAGGCTGAGGCCTGTGTGTTCGGTGGGGTTGTTGTAAACATTGTCGACAATGGTTGCCAGGCGGTCGGCGATCACTACTTTTTTGAATAATCCCCAGGCCATGAGTTTGAGGCCGTCGGTTACGCGCTGATAGTCGAAATAATGTTTCTCATAGAATTGGTGGATCAGGTTTTGCGGACGCTCTATTGGCCCGGCAACCAATTGCGGATAGAACATTACGTACAAGGCATAGATTCCGAAGTTGCGTTCGGCTTTCTGATGACCACGATACACTTCGATGGTGTAGCTCATGGCCTGGAAGGTGTGGAAAGAAAGTCCGATGGGCAACAGTATCGACAGGTAGGGGACAGGGTTGCTGAGGGTGAACCCCTGCAGCAATAAAGTGAGGTTATCGTTAAGGAAGTTATAGTATTTGAACACGGCCAGCACGCCTATGTTGGCAATGAGGCTGGCGATAAGATACCATCGGCGGTTACGGCCCTGGCTTTGTTCGAGCAATATGCCTGCAAAGTAATCGATGACTATGGTAAATCCGAGTATCAATATATAAACCGGCACAAAGGCCATGTAGAAATAGCAGCTTCCGGCCAGCAGCAGCGCCCAGCGGAAACGATGGGGCAACAGGAAATAAGCAAAGGTGATGATAACGAAAAAGATGAGAAACTGCAGAGAGTTGAAGAGCATTACTTATAGGGTTCAGACGTTTTTCGGACTGTTTTGCAGCATAAAACTCCTGCCTGCAAAGCGCGGCAAAATTAATGCAGATTTCGGAACTGACCAAGAAAAAGATAGGAGGAAGACGGAAGACCGTAGACCGAAGATAAGATGTCATTGATGGTCATTTATTGTCATTTATTGTCATTTATTGTCATTAATAGTCATTAATAGTCATTAATAGTCATTCATTGTCATTAATAGTCATTAATAGTCATTAATAGTCATTAATGGTCAATGTTTCGGCGAATTAACGCATAGCGGCTTGCAGTAGTTAGCTGCACTCAAATATAATGAAATATCAAACCTATTGTCAAGTACAGCAGCAATCACTGCTAAGCCGCAAGTTAGGCCTTCGCCCTTTTTAACAGATAATTCGTATACGTGCTATTCATAGAAAATTATTTGTCTTCTTGTATTTTGTCTAATTCAATCCTGAAGCCAGTGGCATTTGAACTTTTGCCGTCATTGTCTCCCATTACAATTCCGTAAAATATAAACCCGTCAATTATTACTTGTTTTCCTAAATATATGTCGTAATTTCTGTCTGATGCATTTATAGGTATTGTCACACTATCTTCCAGTAAAATTTCATAGTCCCAAAATTTATAAGATTTGTCCTTAACTTTTGTATTTGGTGAATATTCTTGAAAAACTCCGTGGATAGATGCTGATTGGTTTTTATTTTTTTCGATACAATCAAAATTGCGACATTCAACTAAATACTTCTGACCACAAGAAGAAGTCAGGGCAAAGATTGTCAGAATTGTGGTTATTATTTTCATTTTTATGTGATTTTCATTTCATGTCTTATAGGGTGAGGCATAATTTGTTTATTGCTGCCAGTCTATTTACAAACGTTTGAAAACGGTTTCTTTCCCCCAAAACTACATATTAGTTACAACACAAAGAAGACATTTAATTTTTTTCACAAAAAAAAAACTCCCGTAGCAATTCACTACGGGAGTTTTTATACTAAACTGTTTCACTAATCCACTTTTTCAATCTCAACCGAGCCTTCTTCTGAGTCGCTCAGGTTTTTGATCATCAGAAAGCGGTCGCCGGCATTGGCATAATCGCTGACCAGAAAATCTTTTTCATCATCCGGATTTAAATCAAAATAAGTATTCATGGCGTCGCCGATGGCAGCAACAAACCAGACACGCAGGGTGGTGTTGCCGCTGTTGTAAAGCATCAGCCTTTCGGTGAGCAAAAACGGAAATCCGGCTTCTTTGGTTTCGGAATTGGCCAGCGTAAGTTCATACAGATCTTCAGGCTCGCCGCTGTCTTTTTTATTGTAATGAAGTAGCGACAACAGGAAATATCTTTTAATATTTTCGGGCTTAGCCTTATGAAATTTCATCAAATCGGCCAATGCACCATAAGTGTCGGTGGCCATCAGTGCGCCCATACTCTTTAAATCGGCCGATAGAGTTTTTACCCCTGAGCCTGCCTCCTTTTGGGTGGTGCGTGCACCTTCAATTTCGGTAAGAAAAAGACTCATTTCGTCGGTGATCGTTTCCAGATCGGAATACAAAAGTGCATTTTTAATAACATCCTGGAAATAGAGCAGCCTCGCTTCTAAGGCATCTTCGCCAAAAGGGCTGAGGCCTTGCGGAAATATAGTGATGTAAGCTTCCGATTTTGGCTGGTGCAGCACTACAATGCGACGGTGCCAGTCGGGCATTTTTTCGGTGTGCAGTATTTCAAACAGTTCGTCCTTGGTAAAGGTTTTGCCTTTGCTCACGCCTTGCTGCGATTGCCAATCGACGAAGGCCTTTTTGTAATTATCAAAAGTCGGCTTTATTTCATCGTAAATTGCCTTGATGTCGGGTGTGGCATATTCGGCGTGCAATGCAGACATGAAACTGAACATGAATTTGTAAAACCTCTTGCCGCTGCGGGAGGCCAAAACCATAAATGTGTTGGAGGCATAATGCCATTTAACAGATGCTGACATAATTTTACGTATTTATTTATTATGAATATCAAATTTTCCCTACAAACTTAATCTAATTTTTCAAATAAAAATGTTAAATTACGTTAAATTTTTCGTGAATAATAATAAAAAGATACATCCCGATTTATATAAAGTATGATAGTTGACATGATGTACAGTTTTCTTCTGCCGGCAAAGGTTTACAAAGTGGCAAAACCCTTCGGAACGCCCCTGCAAATTTGTGAAACATGTTCCGATGAGTCGGAACGACATTGCAAATATGTGTAAACGGTTTCCGATGAGTCGGAACGATCCTGCAAATATGTGCAAACGGTTTCCGATGAGTCGGAACGACCCTGCAAATATGTGCAAACGGTTTCCGATGAGTCGGAACGAACCTGCAAATATGTGCAAACGGTTTCCGATGAGTCGGAACGAACCTGCAAAGGTTTGCAGAGGGCTTCCGATTTTTTGGCAGTCGTCGGTCGGAAGTATGAAGAATGGACAAATCGGCAGTCGGCAATCTGCAATCTGCAACCGGCTATCCGCAATCAGCAGCCAACACCCTGCCGACTGCTGACTGAAGACTGCCGACTGAGGACTGCCCACTCCGGTCTTCCCGCTTTTTCGCTCTCATCAACAAAATTTCCCTACATTTGCCATCATAATCATCAGCAATAATCCATTATTATGAAAAAGAAGTTCACCCTATGGAGTCTGGTCTTAACCATGATGGGGCTTACCCTTATCATCAGCCATGGTTGCAAACACGACGATCCTATTGATACATCTATAAAAGGATTCGAATTCCTGAACCGCATTCCCGGCCTGTGGCACGGACCGGTTACCACCACCACTACGGCGGGCAATTTCACCGACTGGTATCTCGATTTTCGTCCGGTTTCGGCCACACAGGTATCGCAGTTCTCGCTGCTTGACACCAGCACCGTGAACAATATCAGCTTCTTTATCGTGAAACATCAAGGTATGCTTAAGGTGGCCATGCGCACCGAAGGCTGCCGCAACAACTCCTGCTGTGTTACTTACGAAGCCCTGGATTCGGTAAATGAAGACTCAGGCTTTTATCGTTTCAGCGATTTCGTGCGGGGCACCGGCCGTGCCTATACCGAATTCCGCTTCAGTGGCGACCAGGTGGAAATGAAGACCTTCACCACCAAATTCGATTCGTTGCACCCCGCCGTGCTGCACTCCACTTATACGGCTACCCTCGGCAGCCGCGACAACATTGCTGCCGCCGTTGCCCGTTTCGGCTATCCCAAAGCCGAAATGACCAAAGATTTCAGCAGTGCTTTTGGAGGGATGACCCAGAGCATCTTCTTCACATTCGATAACGACCCCTACAGTTCCGTCACCCAGCCTTACGTGGGAAGCGCTACGGCGCATATATCCATCGATACGGCGCTCACCGTCCTGCCCACCGACCAGGTATTCCTGATGTTTACCACCCAGCCGCTTTTCGATGGCAGCAACTATCATCCCGAACGTCTGAAATATATTTCGCGCTATGTGTTTCTTTCGGTCGGCACCTCTGTGTATAAGATTCGCAGCATACATCCCGGCACCTATTATGTTTATTCGCTTATCGACAAAGATCATGACGGGCAATACCTTACGGGCGATTACATGAACTCCGAATTCAGCCAATCGTTTACCGTATCGGAAAATGCAGATGTGGATATCAATACAAAGGTGGATTTTGTGATACCGTAGAGGAAGTGTGGAGTTGGGAGTGACTTGAGTCTGGAGTTGAGTATTGAACTGTCAAGGCATGAATTTCTTTGTGTCCCTTTGTGAAAATACTTTGTGAAACTTTGTGGTTATTCTTCCCATTCTCATTATTTCTTTATAAATTTCATTACACTGCTTGCTTTTTCTGAAACAATCTGCAGCAAATACAAACCCGGAGGCAGACTTCCGACATACAGTTCATAAGATGATTTGCCCGCACATGGCAAAAATGTCTGCGATAGCATTTTTTCTCCTAACAGATTCATAACTTTTAACTCGCTGATTTCTATTTGCTCTTGTAGTTGCAGATGAAGTTTATTTTTAGCAGGAACAGGGTAGAGGGTGAAAGGTAGTTGTCCCAAATTATCTTCAATGCCACTCACCATCACCGAAGCCGAAAACTCCGAAGTATTGCCCTGAGCATCGGTGGCTGTGGCGGTTACTTTATCGCCTCCCCATATTCCGGTAACCACCACTACATTAAAGTTCCCGGTGGCATCAGGGGTTATAGAAGTAAGATACTTTTCACCCTGACCATATCCGCTGATATTATTATCGGATTTGTACAGGTCAATGTTAACGGTATTTGTTGAGGGCGTATCAATAGTGCCTGCAATAAGAAAATTGCCGGAAACCGAATTGTAATCAGCCTGAGTTATTACCGGGTAATTCATGCCGAAATTGGGGCCGGTATCACCATCTCCTGCATCGTTGGCTGTGACGCCGGCAGGATAGAGGTCAATGCCCAGCAAACTGTTATGATGAATGCTGTTAGCTGAAATTATGTTGAAATAATCACCTTCGGTCATAATCGTAACGCCATTTCCGCCATTATTGGCGATAATATTTCCGTTAGTCAGCGAACCTCCTATAAGATTATGTTGGGGTCCTTCACCTATCCTGATACCATCAATTTGGTTTGGAATAGCTGTCTGACCTGTAATATCCGTGCCGATATAGTTTCGTGTGATCACATTATAATCGGTCCCCGTAGCATGAATCACAATACCCTGCTGCAGATTGCCCGAGATCACATTGCTGTCCACAACATTGTAGCGCGGAATACCATCTATAACCACCCCGTTTATATTGGGCAGGGCCTGGGTGCCGTTGGCTTGGGTTCCTATCAGGTTGCCTCTTACAGTATCGCTGTTGGTACTGTTGTTATAAATAAAAACCCCGTAGCCGCTGTTGCCCGATATCAGGTTGCCTGCACCGGCTTTTCGGCCCCCCAAAAGATTGAATGAAGCCCCATCGTCAAACAAAACGCCATAAGTATTCGGAATAGCGATGGTTCCGGTCACATCAGTCCCTATATAATTGCCGATTATGGTATTGTTATTGCATCCCGCCCCGAACACCGGAATGCCGTAAGCCACATTGCCCGACACCAGGTTACGTCCTGCGACAGAATAACTGCCAATGATATTATATTTCGAAGTACCTTCCACCGAAATGCCATCATAATTCCGCAGAGAATAAGCACCTGTCCGGTCAACGCCCACATAATTGCCTGCAATGATATTCGAATCGGCATTGGCAATGCGGATGCCGATATGATTGTTTCCCGAAACGATATTATGATAGGCAGCCACGGTTCCTCCGATAACGTTATGCTTAGGACCACCCAGAATCTCAACACCAATATTGTTGCCCAAAGTGTCCGATGCATTATAATTGGTGCCAATATAGTTGCCCCTTACTTGGTTGTTTCTGGCCAGATTTCCTGCAATCTCCACTCCATAAATAAATTTACTGATAATAAGCCCGCTGATGATGCAGTTGGAAGCATTAAAAATAAACAATCCGTAATCAATGGTTCCGTTTCCAAAAAGCATGATTTCGGGTCCGTTGGGATTGGTGTTGCCCTGATTCGTTGTCTGGGTGTTGCCATCGATAATAACGTTGCTGTTGATGATATAAGGCAGAGTGGACAAGGGGGTAATGGTCCAAACCCCTGTGGTTGAATTATACCCGGCATCGCTGGTGGGTATATTAAAGTTGATGGTATGCGATGGGGCAGGGGTATAGGCATCTGTCAGAGCCTGCCGCAGCGAACCCGGACCGCTATCGGCAGTGGTGGTAACGGTAAAAATGGTGGCAAAGCTTAACTTAACCAGCAACAGGGCAATCAGAAATGAGGTAAACTTTTTCATACTACCTTATTTTACAATGATCAGTTTTATGTTTTTCTTAAAATTCGGCCCGCTAAGCTCAATGAAATACATTCCTTCCGGAAATTCCCCTGCAGGTATGGATTTATAAGAGGAGGATGAAGGAAGGATTTCGGAGAACAATGTGGATACAAATCTTCCATCTATAGAATACAAGCGGGCCGTGATGAACTGAGACTCTGAAAGCATATACTGCAGATAACATTCCTCTTTGGCAGGATTGGGAAATATCTGGAACGATGAGTTTATTGCACTCAGGTCGTCCATTCCGGCAACAATATCCGAATTGGGCGAGAACTCAGAGGTATTTCCAAAAATATCAGTAGCCGTGGCCACCAGTTTTTCTCCGGCCGTGGCTCCCGTGAAAGCATTGAACCAATGCCCCGAAGCATCCACTACGGCATTGCCCAGGTATTGCAATGCCTGTCCATATCCTCCGGTATCGCCCACACTTTTGAATATCTCAATCAGTATTCCCTGCGGGCTGATGTAATTGTAATCGATGGTGCCGTTCAACCATAGCTTTCCGTCCGATGGATTGTAAATAGTGGAAGTAAACACCGGGCTGTTCATCGACAGGTTGGGGCCTGTATCCACATCACCGGCATCATTGTTATTAAAACCAAAGGGAAAGATATCTATCCCTATCAACCCGTTATGATGTATGGCATTTTGCGAGAGAGTATTATTAAGAGTGTTATTGTCGGCAATGATAATGCCGGCCGTATCGTTATATGCGATTACATTGGCCTTGATAAAGTTGGCAGAAGCACCCTGTACAATGGCAATACCTGCCGCTCCGTTTCCCATATCAGTGGCTGTAGTTGCGTCGGTACCTATATAATTATTCAATATTTGGTTGCTGTCGGCATGTTCGAACAGTATCATACCCATGTATTTGTTGTTGACAATGGTATTGTATGAAATGAGGTTGTTCTTCGGATTCGTGGCAATGCCAATTCCGTTGTAATTTCCGGGAATGGAAGGATTCGTTGAGCCTATGATGTTGCCGACTATCTGATTATGATCGGTTCCATAATCGGCTATCTCAATACCGTCGTAATAATTGCCTGTGATGATATTGGCTTCACCGCTGGCGGTGCCTCCAATGGTATTGTATCGGGTCCCTGCTGCCACTATTACACCGATATAATTAGGAATGGTGTCGGTGACCATTGCATTGGTGCCGACCTTATTGCCTTTGAATTCATTATAGTAGGTGCCGGTGGTCACAAAAAATATCCCATAGCTTTTATTGCCCGAAAGCAGGTTGTTGTTAATGATGTTGTGGTTGGACCCTCCGTCTACACATATCCCGGTAGCATTGGGCAGTTTGTGATTGCCTGAAGCATCGGTGCCGATATAGTTGCCCGAAGTGTTGTTAAATGAACTGTTGCCATAATACACCAAACCATACACACGGTTGCCCGAGATCACATTGCGTTCGGCGGCGCTGCTTCCGCCTATCTGATTGTATCTTGAGACCGTGTTGAGTTCAATGCCATTGCCCTGCACCACCGAGTCGCCATTGGTGAAGATACCTGCCCCGGTGATATCGGGCCCTATATAGTTGCCGACAAAGATATTGCTGTCGCTCGATTCGATATATACTCCAATCTCTATGTTGCCCGAGATCAGGTTACGTTCGGCGGCTGTCAAGCCTCCCACGATATTGTAATTGCTTTGCGCTTTAAGGATAATGCCCGTGTGATTGCTCAGATAGTCCGTGCCATTGATGTTGGTCCCTATGTAGTTACCTTTGATGATATTGTTGCGGGTGCCAATTCCGTTCAGCACTATGCCGGCCTGTAGGTTGCCCGAAATGATATTTCTGGAAGCAGCCGTATTTCCGCCTATAATGGTGTTCTTAGCCCCAACCAGGAATATGCCGCTTCCATTGGACAAGGTATCGTTGCCTGTGACTTCGGTGCCTATGAGGTTGCCCAATATCTGGTTTCCCGCCGAGGCGGTGTTGCTGATCACTATGCCCGCGCTGGTATTGCCCGAGATGAGGTTAGCAGCCGAATTGCCGCCTATGATATTGCCTGAGCCGTTGTCGATGGCTATTCCGTAATTGTTGGCAATTTTCAGCGATCCCGTGCGATTGGTACCTATCTTATTGCCGCGTATGGTGTTGGAGTATGCGACATTGATGGCAACCCCAGCGCTGATATTGCCTGAGATCAGGTTGTTTTCAATGATATTGTTCATGGCGTTATTGGTGATACCAATGCCGTACATATTGGCAGTTACTGCTGCCTGCGAGCCGGAGGTGTTGCAGCCGATGTAACAATCAGTGATGATGTTGGCAGTGCCTCCATAGATCAGTAATCCATAGGTGAAACCGTAAATGCCTAAACCCTGAATTCTGTTTCCTGGTGAAGCCAGGATAAACGAAGCATTGAGGGTGGTGCTGCAGGTAATAAATATCTCGGGCCCGTTGGGATTCGAATTTGAAAGTAAAGTCTGAGAATTGCCGTTGATGAAGGTGTTGCCTCCTATGAAATAGGGGAGGTCGGTCAGCAGGGTGATGGTATAGACTCCTGTGCCCGCGTTGTACTGGGGATCGGAGGGAATGAGGCCGAAAATTATGGTATCAGCCCCTGAATGTGTTTCAGCATTGCTGATGGCCCAACGCAGTGAACCCGTTCCCGAGTCGTTGGTGTTGCTTACCGTATAGGTGTTGGCCAGGCTGAACAAAGGAAGCAGTATTACAAAAAGCAAAATGGCTTTCAGGGTAAAAAGTCTTTTCATTGAACGAAAGTTAAGGATTCAGGAGGTGAAATTACAATAATTTAATTTGTATCCGACCTAAGACTAAAAGATCTTTTACATTAAATCCTTTTTTTAAGAAATTCTTAGTGTGTACTTTGAGTCTTCGAGCCTTAGTGGCATATTATTTTGCGCCACAAAGACACAAAAACACCAAGATTCACAAAGAAGAAAAAATATCCTTATATTGTGGCTTGCCTGGCAAAACCAAGTCAGAAATTTTTTCTCAATATCAGGATTCAAGGGCTTTTACCACCATCTTATCGTTGATCAGGGCTTCGAGCTTTAGTTTTACGGCTTTTAAGGCTCCTTTCCTGGCGGCTTTCTTGGGGTTCCAGAAACTGCCTCCATAGCCCTCGGCGTTGGCTTTTACGCTGGTTTCGGCGATGGTCTCGTTGTTTTCGTTCAACACATAGAGGTTTACCAGGCAAAACAGATCGGCTTTCATATAGGTGTCGGTCTTCCATTCGCGAATGTCGATGTAGATGCGGCGCGGGGCCTGTGTTTTTGCCAGCTCTGAATACACCTGCTCCTTGCTGAGTCCCGAACGGGTTGGCACAATGTGCAGTTTGTTTCCGGCCTTTTCCATGGCTTGTTTAATGATACCGAGAAAATCATCGGCTACGGGTTTGTCCGATTTGGTGGTGATATCATAAGGTATTCCGACCCCTGAGCGCATGCTGCCAATGAAGGTAGCACTTTTGCTGGCGTTGACCACATAGTGCCTTTGATCGTGAACTGCCAGAGCGATGGGGTTATTACTTTTGATCTGTGCCGAAATTACCACTTCGTGATAGGGGTGCTTGTTTCCGAATGCGAACATAATGTTTTGGGTTTTGTTTGATAAATAATTTGATTATGAGGTGCTAAATTATAAAAAAAATGAGTAAAATCAGTATTGGGGAGGGTGAATTTTATTTTAATGGGGAGGATGCAGGTATGAGCCTGAAAAAAAAAAGATGATGGAGGTTGGAATTCCGGACAAAGGGAGATGCCTGCTCAGATCAGTGAATCGGCATCGAAATCAGATTCATTCATGGTGGCCTTGAGTTCAGCAAGGCGCTGGTTCTGGTTCCTGCTTAGCATATGATGCGGCAGGTAGGTGTTCAATCTCAGAAAATCAAGCCGGCGGTGAAAGCTTCCCAAAACCACCCCCGAATCAATTTCACCAAATATATGGGTTACCTTGTCTGAAATTTTCTCCAGATCCAGGTATTCGATATCGAAATTCTCGTTCATATAGGCACGGACAATATCCTCAAGTGTTTTAAGCTGCAAATTGCGTCTTTCGTTGTAGCGCAGAAAGAAATGTCCTGTATGATAAATAATGCTTATATCCTTTGAAACCGAAATAGCGGCATGGCCCTTGCCATTATAGTAAAGAAGCATGGCCGAAGCAGCACAGTATTTTTTAAAGCTCTGCAAACGATAGATCCAGTGATTCTTATATTTTGAGGTATAATTGAAGAATTCCGCATAGCCATCCGGTTTTTTTTCCCGCCTCCATTTCTTATGCATTTCTTCGGTAACATAGCCCATCTTACGATACAGAATCGCAAAATCCTTAGCAACCTCTTTTTTGATCTCTTCCAATGTCATGCCGGGAACCATCATAGCCGATGAAGTGTTTTTAAATTTTCCTCAAATATAAAATATTTTATGGAGATGCGGATTAAGCCGGGCGACTAAAAGTTCAGATGCATTGCAGGCAATGTTAAGTGGGGCGTAATTTTTTCAGTACGGTTCAAGCATATCTGCCATGGAGGACTCGAAGAAAGCAGAATCGAAGAAAGATGCAGGAAAAAAAAACGTTTTGGATTAGCTTTTCAAAACTATTAATTTCTTGATTTTTCGGGGTCGATAGGCATCGGAAAATTTCCGGAGGTATACCAACTCAGTTTTATATGCTTCGGAAAATTTCCGAAAGAATACCGACTCAGTTTTATAGGCCTCAGAAAATTTCCGGAGGAATACCGGCTCAGTTTTATAGGCATCGGAAAATTTCCGGAGGTATACCGGCTCAGCTTTATATGCTTCGGAAAATTTCCGGAGGTATACCGGCTCAGTTTTATAGGCCTCGGAAAATTTCCGGTATTCAGAAAAGCAGCCGGAATTGTTTCGGATTGCTTTCAATGAACAATCTTTGTCAATATTTTCAATTATGCGCAATCTTTGAAACTGTGACTGCTTTTCCTAAAAGTCAACAAACTAAATCCCTACTTTCACCCTCACGCCTTCCGAGTGGGCCGAAAACTCCGGTGCATACATGCACTGAATAGAGGTGATGCCATTGGAGAAATCGCCTTTCTGGGCCACGCGCAACGGATACTCGAACACAAAAGTTCCTTTCGGCAAACGGGAGATAAAGAAATTGGTGGCGGCATCGCCCGTGCTTTCGTAATATCCCAGGCCTCCCTGGTATTTGTATTGCGATATCACATTGATAGGCTCGAAGCCCGAAGCGCGCATATCTTTCATGTGGATGTACTCCATTTCGCGGTCCACGCGCAGTTCGATGCGCACCTTAATTTTATCGCCCACTTTCAGTTTGGTATCGGCCGTGATGGGTTCAATCACCGGGCCATGGTTAGAAGGGCGTTCCACAAACAGTTGTTTCACTATCTTCAGAGGCGTTTCGGCAGGGGTGATCTTGTCTAATTGTTCGAAATACTGCCAGTACAAAGCTCCCCAGGCCACACCTTCCGATTTCTTGCTGACGGTAATGTTGCCCATTTCGGGTTTAATAGCTTCTTCGAGCCACGAGGTACGGAAATAACCGGTTCCGGCTTGCTGTTTCACATCGGGCAGTTTCTTCGGATCGACCACCAGTGAACCCAGGGTAACACTTACTTCGGGATCGTTGGCCAGCCAGTCGGTGCCGCGCAGCAGCAAAGCATAGCAGGCCTCGGCGGTTGCCTTGGTGGTTTTCCAGTTTTGGGTTTGCTTTTGCTTCAGCAGCCAGATTTTCATTTCTTCAACGGATTTCCGGTCGTTTGCCACCTCGTCGAAACACTCTATCAGCAGGGCCTGTGTCTCGATGGGTGCCTGGTACCAATAATATCCGCCGCTCATATCTTTCCAGTACATACCCATTTCTTCGTTGAAAATGGCATTTTCCTTCAGCGATTTGATGATGTCGGCAGGGGTGACCTTATCGCCCAGACGATTCAGCGCCAAAGCTATCATGCCTTGCAGGTAGCGGTTTTGCGGCAGCCAGTATTTCTTAGCCTGTCCCATGTAGTAATCGAAAGCTTTTTTGTTTTTAGCTTCTACCGAAATATCTTTATAGAAATAGCTGCGGGCATACAGATATTGAATTTGCAGACCACCTATATGGTTTTCGTGCATCTTGTCGGGATAATAGCGCAACAGCCATTCGTAATCTTCCTGAATGCGGTCGTCGAGATAGCGCGAACCACGTTTCACCATGTTCCATACCTTTTGTTGATCGCGCACATCGCGCACACCCAGTTTGTCCAAATGACAGAAACCCGTAATGATATATTGTGTAATGTAGCGATCGTCGGGCATGCCTGCAAACCAGGTCCAGCCACCGTTCGACACCTGCAGTTTTTCCAGTTTACGCAAAGCCTTGTCTATTTCCTGTTGCATGCGTTTGGTCTCGAGCAGCACGCCTATGTTGCGTTTCGACTGTGATTCGCTTTTGGCATCCAGCACCCAGGGAGTTTCCTGCAGCATCAGGGATTTCAGGTCCTGATTCTTTTCCAGATTGGATAACAAAGCATCTGGAGTTTGGGTTTTCCAGCTTTCGAAAACCTCTTTGATCTTGGGATTGGAGTTCACAATGTAAGTGGCAATGCTGTTGGCATAGAAGCGGCTGAAGATTTGTTCTGTGCATTCGTAAGGATATTCTATCAGGTAGGGCAGGGCCTGCACGGCATACCACGAGGGGTTGCCGGTGAATTCCAGCGTAAGCTTATAGTTTTTCAGTGTGTTTGATTTGTAGGCATCTATAAGCTTCTGGAAGTTGAAATTCTTCACCTGGTTGCCGCGAATGGGCAGGGGCAGGGTTTCAGTTACCAGCATACGGTTGGTGAGCACAGGCACCACATTTTCTTCACCATCAGAAAAGTTACCGGCTTTGGCAACCACCTTATACGTAATGGCGCCTATGCCTTCGGGAATATGCAATGTCCATTCCAGGGCGGTGCTTTGTCCCTTTTGTATGCCGAAGCATTTCACCTGGTCGGTATTTTTCAACAGCACATCAATGGGTTGCTGTGTTTCGGCATTGAACAACATCAGTGTGGCCTGTCCGTTGATAGAATCGCCCGAAAGGTTGGTAATCTTCGAAGAGAATACTATCATATCGCCTTCGCGGAAAAAGCGGGGGGCATTGGGCATCACCATCAGGTCTTTCTGGGTGACGATTTCTCTTTGTATCTGGGAATATTTCAGGTCTTTGGTATGGGCAAGCCCCATGAATTTCCATTTGGTCAAGGCTTCGGGAACCGCGAACGAGATCACGATCTCGCCGTTTTCGTTGGTCATCAGGTGGGGGTAGAAGAAAGCTGTTTCGGCAAAATTGCTGCGGGTTTTTACAGCTCCGAAATCAATGCCTTCGCCTCCCTGTCCGTCTTTGCCACCCTTAGCCTTATCTTTTTCAGTTTTCTTTGTTACCGACTGTGCAGCGGTTACATCATCTAACTGTCCGCCTAACATACCATTATCGGCCCATCCTTCTGATTCTTCGGCATCCTTTTTCGCACCGGCCCTGCCTGCCGACTTTCCGGTTGCCACCACCGATTCATTAAGTACGGTCTGAGCATTGGCTTTAAAATCATAATTGCGTTCATCGCCGTCATAATAATCGTATCCGCCATAATCGCCGTTGTAACTATACCTGTAATTATAATGGTCGTAACCGAACCAGTTCAGGTAGTCGTAGGTACGGTAGTTCATATAAAAATAGGGATTCCACGAAACCGAATATATCTGGGAAGTATTGGTCGAAAACCCGCTATAGCTTTCCCAACTGCGCTGCATATAGTAATGTGCATACAGATCCATAAGCCACGAATTGCTGCGAAAAGCATCGAGCGAAGCATCGTACATGGCAGCCAGCATCTCGGCAGCTACTTTTTCGCCGTTCTTGCCTTTTATCTTTACTTTCCATTCTTCGGTCTGTCCCGGCAACAGCTTATTGCGGAAGGTTTCGAAACTGATGTCGAGTTCTTTGTTGGTATAGGGAACCTCAACGGTTACATCATGTTTATAAACCCTGCCCATACTAACAAAGGTGAAATGCACGGCAAAATTGCCCCGGTATTCTTCCTTAATAGGAATGGTAATCTTCCTGAGTTCATTGTTTAATTTTATCCATTGCTTCTCTGTGATCTTATTTTTGACCTCCACTTCCATCAACACACTTACATTTTGCATACGAGTACCTATCAGGAAAGCGGCTTCTTCGCCCGGTTCGCCTTTGCTTTTAAGTGTCGAGAACCAATCGAAATCATTTACGGGAATGGTTTTATCGGTATTGCTATAAACCGTGAAATATGAAAATGACTGTACCTTTTCGCCGTATTTATCGACCGATGATATTTCCAGCAAATATTGTCCCGAAGGCCAGCTTGCCAAATTCTTCAAGGCAAGCAGTGAATCTTTTTGCGTATCGAAATTCAGGTTGAGCACCTCGGATTCTTTGGCCCATTTCGATGAATTATTTTCATCGTCGTACAAATCATAAGGGAACCAGTTGTAATAATCCTCTTTTGAGATCAAAGGCATATCGGGTTTTTTCCACAAACGGCTACGGAACAGTTTCTCGGGTTGTTTCAATCGCGAAACCACAATTTTCCCTTTGGCATATTCGTAGTTTCCGCTCAGGTTGGTGGTCGCTATCTGGAATTTTTCGGTATTGCCCTTTTCTATTTCGCCCGGCAAATTCACCGCCACCTGCAATGCCTGGTAAGCTACACTGATATTGGTTTGATCCGATTGAGTCTCGCCGTTCTGATCGGTAACATCGGCTATCACCTGGTAATTGAAAGTTGGATTTGATTTCTTGCTGACTTTCAGGTCGGGTATGGCTATGAAATCGATATTGAACTCACCCATCTCATTCGTGGTGGTGGTTCCGTTGGTGATTTCCATTTTGGGTGAGGAAGGATAATAGCCATACCAATAATACCACCAGTAAGGGAAGGAAGCTGTGCGCACCACCCGGTATTTCACCTGTGCATGATCGATGTTCGATCCGGCATAGGCTTTGGCAGTGCCCTTAACAGTAACCTTTTCGCCCAGTTTATAGGTTCCTTTCATGGGATCGAAGCCCACTTCAAATTTCGGACGCTTGTATTCTTCAACCGAAAAGAAAAGATTGCCCCACGAATCGCCTATGTGCATCTGCCCGTTCAGCAGCCCCTGAGGTATCACAAAATTCCCGCTGAAGGTGCCGTATTCGTTGCTCATAAGTTTCTGTTCCGATACTTTTTGGTAATTCACATCATACAAAATAACCGTGGTTTCAGTGCCCGGCTTGATCTCTGTGGTAGTACCTTCTATCTCAAGCATTATACCTTTAAAATATATGGTTTGCCCCGGACGATAGATGGCCCTGTCGGCAAAATAGATTGTTTTCAGGTATTTCCGGTTGGTATAATCAGATGAGTGGTATTGATAAAAGTTTTCTGTTTTAAGTTGATCCCTGCTGTAATTAAGTTCGGCAAAATAGGTGTAATAGTTGTTGCCCTGCGGAATGGTAGTGAACATTCCGTTTTCATCGCTGATGCAATATTGCCCTTTATTGAACTCGTATTTCCGGCTGACATAATTATACATCTGGTTGTATATTTGCGCCCCGACACCTTTTAACGGGGTTCCACTGTTGCGGTCGGTTACAACAAACTGAACGCTGCCGTTGGTTAAAGTACGTTTCAGGTAAGCCAGATTCGAAACCCAGAAGGTGGAATAACAAACGGCATTATTGGTATACGAAAACGTTTTATCAGTTCCCAGCAATATCACATAAAAACCCGCTTCCAGTTCAGGTATCTTTATTTCAGAAGAATGAGACTGATAATCCATAGGATCGGTAAGGTTAACCGTGAATTCTTTGGTGACAGGTTGTTTGAGGTATTGTTTCACTATTTTTTCATCATAGTAATAGTCTTCATTCAGCTTGTCGTTCCATTCATAACTGATCTTAGCAATACGGACATAGACATTTTTCAGGTTTCGGTAATTGACCAGTCCCCTGAAAGGTTTATTGGGCTGATTGACCTCTTCCGAAATAAGCGACAATGATTTCTCTGTAATTTTTGAATGCAGGTACTTACAATTGCCCGAACCATAAGCATCGGGGAATTTATCGATGGCCATACTGCAAATCTCATAGGCTTTTTTCAGTTTCCAGCGGTCGCTTTCATTGTTTGAAGTTGTCCAGTTATTGCCCTGGTTATAATAATAGTTGGCAATTTCGTAAATTACCTCGGTGGAGGCCGGGAAGGTCATGAATTTCTTTTGCAGGTTTTCAAGGGCCTGCATATACAAAGTGTCCTTATCGGGATGAACAGATTTCTGCCTGACAAATTTCAGACGTTTCAGATCGTTGTCAATCAAAACCTGGGGATTGGTATCATCTTTATGAAAACGTATCAGATCCTGCAGAATGAGGGTCGCATAATACTTCAGATTATAAGTGTCTTCGGTGGTGATTTTATTGTTGACGAATTTGTCGAATGGGTCGAAATACGAAGCATCGCTTATTTCAAAACCATTGGCCGGCGAAACCAGGCCGGGTTCTTCATTCATAAAGAAATCAACAGCACGATGTGCCAGAAAATCATAAAGAGTAGGGCGGTAATCAGCCGAATTGGCCGATTGTTTCACCAGGATGGCATCATAGACATTGATAGAGGTCTTTTTAAGATTTTCCACATCTGTAAGTGAAAGCTGGTAATTCCTGATCACCTGTTCTATAATCTTTCTCAGATCCCAGGTTCTGATGTCTTCCGGGACAAAGTTGACTGTTTCGGTGCGATTCAGGAATTTATAACGGTTGGTCTGATAATATTTCCAATAAACTTCCGCAATCATCGAATACATCACAGGCTTTACCGGGAATTTTGCCTCCCCGGCTTCCTGGCTCAGATCGTTGATTTCTTTCACATAATCATCTTCGCTTATGTACGATTCAAGCCTGAGTTTGTAGGTTACCGCTTTCACAAAGTTGCCGGTATTGCTTTCGTTTTTAGCTTTGGTATAGATCACCTGAACCACCTCTATGGCGGAGCGTGTTAGCCCTTTAGCAACCAGAGAATCGGCTTTTGCCCATAACTTTTTATAATCATCATTCAGCGACACCATTTCGCTGATGGCAGTGCGATGCTGAAAGGCCGGAACTATCGATTTAACAGCAATAGCTGTTACGGTTATGAAAATAACCAGAGAAAGGATTTTTAAGGTTTTCATTTGATTTTATTAATGAGTGTTTTCTAAGATGCAATATCCGAAAAATTCCATAAAGTTTTCGAAAAAAAATATCAAAAAAAGGAAGCTTAGTGCAATAGTCTGCCCCGAAGATCTATATTTTGGATATTGCCATCTTTGAAAGCAATAATCCCATTACAGATCACATAGGCAGGCCCGCCTTTAACTTTTATTCCATCATAGATATTAGAGTCGCATTGCTGAAACTGGGTAGTATTCTCAATGGTGCTTTCGATATATGGATCCCAAAGGACAATATCTGCATCGGCACCTACTGCAATGACTCCTTTTTGGGGATATAAACCGAATATTCTGGCTGCATTGGCAGAGGTAAGTTCAACAAATCGTTGTAAGGATATGCGGTTTTGCAGAACACCATAAGTATATAGAAGTGGCATGCGGTATTCAATGCCACCTGCACCGTTGGGTATCTCGGAAAAGTTGTTGAAACCAATATCTTTTTGTCCGAAAGTATTAAAGGGACAATGGTCGGTCGAGATCACATCCACAGTTCCTTTGGTAATATTTTCCCATAAGGTATTCCTGCTCTCCATATCTCTGAGCGGCGGGCTGATCACATATTTCAATGAATCGGGCAGGGGTTGGTTGTAATTATCTTTATCGAGAATTAAATACTGTGGGCAGGTTTCTGCAAAAATTTCTGATGTTTTTTTATAATCTGCAATTTGTGCAATGGAATCTTTTGCCGAGATATGAACCAGATAGGTCTTGCATTTTGTAGATTCTGCAAGTTCCAGTACTTTGGCTACTGCATCCGATTCAACTTTTTCAGGTCTGGAAAGTTCATGGTAGAGAGGAGTAGTTAAGCCTTTTGAAATAAATTCGTTTTGCAGTTCATTAATTTTATCGCCGTCTTCGCAATGTATCATCAACAATACATTGTTGGCAGCCATTATCTTCATGATCTTTTCCAATGCAGTATAGTCAATCCCTATGGTATTTTTATATGCCAGGTAAACTTTAAAAGAAGTTATTCCTTCTTCATAAATACACTGAATAATATCGCGGGGTGTATTACTATTATACCCTGATATTCCCATGTGGAAGCGATAATCAATCAGGGAGTTTCCAGCAACCTGTTTGCGAATTTTATAAGCTTCAGTCAAAGATTGTCCGGGGTTGGGAGTCACGAAATCAATTATGGTGGTGGTGCCGCCCGATAAAGCAGCGATACTCCCGGAATAAAAATCGTCAGATGAGTTGCCTGCCGGAGTGGGTAATGCCAGATGCACATGTGGATCTATTCCTCCCGGAAAAGCGATCAGGCCTTTTGCATCAATAACTCTTTTATCGAAGGTCGTTGCAATAATATTTTCAGCAATCTCAACTATCTTACCATTATCGATCAGGATATCTGATTTCAGTGTTTGTCCGGCATTGACAATATGAGAGTTTTTGATCAGGAGCATAACTTAAATAGTTTTCATTTTATCCCAGAGTTTTATGCTTAACTTTTTGCTTTGGGCTAAAATATCGTCCTCGTTCACAGTGGTTACTTTGCGGTCATTAACAATAAGTTTTCCGTTTGATATCACATGCTGTACATGTTTCGATTCGAGGTTAAAAATAAAATGACCCAAAAAGTTACTTGAATTGATCGATGTGGCTGGGTTGTAATCCAACACCACCAGGTTGTTATCTCCATCACCTGTAAAATTGTTTTCAGCCACATAGCGATGAATATTTCGAAAACGCCTGTAGGTTTCTCCATAATCAATTGCATCGAAATTCTGACCAACGAAGAAACTGGTTTTGGCGCTCTTCAGCATATCGCTGTGCATGCCGTCGGTACCCAGCATTACATTTTTGCCAATTTTATTGGAATTAAAGAAACCTACTTTGTTATTCAGATTGCTGTCGGTATTCTGTGCTATCCAGACATCTGAATGCTGTACCAGTTCCCTTTCGGCATCGCTGATATGCAGACAATGGCTCAGAATAGTTTTGGATGATTGGAGTAACCCAAAATCAGATAATCTTTTCACCACGCTTTTATTGTATTTCTGATGCGAGTCGTTTTCATCAATGGTATCTTCGGCTACATGAATGTGAATACCTGTGTTGTATTTCTTAACCAGCTCGGCAGACTTTGCCAGTGTTTGGTCAGCAACCGTGAAAGAGGCATGTAAGCCTACCAGACCCTGTTGTTTTGACAAATATTCACCGGTTTCATCAAGGGCTTGTTGTGCAGCTTCTTTTCCATTCCTGTCGGTAATCTCGTAGCATAGCAAATGTGATATGCCTACCTTGTCGAAAGCCCTGGCAATAATATCCAATGAACCCTTTATATGCGAAGGGGAGGAGTGATGGTCTATCACAAAGGTTACACCGTTCTTTGCACAGGCTATGGCTGTTGCCAATGCGCTGGCTTCTATCATTTCGGCATCGAGGCAAACATCCAGTGTCCACCATATATATTTCAGGGTTTCTTCGAAATTAACGGGAATCTTTTTAGGTGCACCCATTCCTGTTGCCAGGGCAGAATATACATGATGATGTCCGCAACCAAATGACCGTGTCACTATCTTACGATTACAATCAAGCAATGTATCTGCACCAGGGGTGTCGGTGCCCTGAAGGGAATGCAATACAACTCTGCCTTTGTGACCTTCTTCCACAAAGATATGACAAGGAATTAACTCAAATGTTGTTGAATCAAGATATAAGGTATTGAGAAGCAGAACAGACATGGTTGTGATGTTAGGAGTACTACATTGGGTTTTTTATGTAAAAGTAGGTAAACATTAATCAAACAGGTACAATATAAATAAGTCTTTAATAATAAAATCCACTTATACAGACGGGGGGGGGGGGCGGAGCCAGTCAGTAGCGAGCCTTTATTTCGGCATCTTGCTTTCCAGTTCGTCCAAACGGTCGTTGGCCGAATGTATCATCATGGTGATACGGGTGAAAGGCATGGCCAGCAAAAGTAAAGCAAACGAGGTAATCAGCTCAAACCAATTGAAATTAATAATGTTTACAATAACACCCGTTAAACCAATGAGGGCGGCAATAATTCCGGCAGGAATCCCTATCGGACATCTTAGTTTTTTCTTTTCTTCCATTTTTTATAATTTAATATTTAATAACTGCTTAATTTATTGATCAATTCATTTTTGGTTGGCACACCCCTGAATACCACTTTATTGTTGATCAGCAAGGCGGGAACGGCATGTACTCCCAGCTTCATGGTTCGTATCATGCCTATGGGAGTGCTGGCATGACTCTTCTTCAGCCGGAACTTGTCGCCAAACTGTGGCAGCACTTCGTCAAGCATATGCTTCATGATTCTGCAATTCGGACAAGTGAGCGTGTAGAACATTTCTATTATTATGGGTTCTTTTTCTTTCATTGAGGTTGATCTATATTAGCACTATAAAGGTATTGTTTTTTTTGATACCAACGCCGGGTTTCAGTGTCCAACATTTGCCGTGGGCATAAAAAGGCCTGTTCCTAATGATTGATTCGCCTAATCAAAAACAATTAAGAAGGAGGCAATTATGGCGGAAAAGGGTTGATTTATTTTATTTTTATGCCTGATGCATTGGTCGATTTATCAGAAACATAAATGAGCAACTAACCTTGTACATAAAATATCCTATTACCCCTGAAGCAAATACCAATTTTTTCAGCACTTTCAGGAAGCGTACTTTTTTAACCAGGTTTTTGGAAAAAGGATTCAGATATTTTTTTTCACTGAGGCAACCAAAGTTTTGGCATTTTCAACAAATTCAGTATTCAGTTTATAATACCAGTATCCTTTTTCCCATTCTCTGGTCAATATACCATATTTGGTTAAAGCATTTACATGACTTGGAATATTGACAGATTTCAGATTCAGGATTTTAACTAAATCAGTTATCTTTACTCTATTGTGATTTTCGAATACACCGATGATCATAAGATTTTCAGTATTGGACAAACAACGCAGGGCTTTAATTGTCCAATCAACGTCGAAGGCGTCAAAATTGTGCTTCATATTTTTTATTTCAAAAATACTAATTATTTTACAATTATTGCAAAGTAGCTAAAACTTCAAAAAAAATGTACAGTCGCTGGTGACGGAGGGGCTTCCATCATGTCATATTAATTATCAGTCGCCTCGTTACTAATTTTCTCGTCAGGCTTTTCTTTTACCAGTCGCCCCGCCCCGCACAACACCTTATTGATAAAAAAAATCCGCAGCCCTCTTATTTCAGGGGGGTGCGGATCTTATGGTAATGCTTTTCTTACCGAAAGCCTATTCCATCATCATGGGGGCTTTCACCTTGGTGCCGGGTTTGCCCAGTTTGCCCGATTTGCTTTCGTAGCGGGCATAATAATAGGCTGTCCAATTTTCGCCTTCAGGCACATGCACATCGCTGAACAAACTGGCAATTTTGCCATATTTTCCATTTCCCAATAAAAGGTAAGCATCATCATTGGCGGGTTCATTTTTTCCCATATAACGATAAATCTTGACCGAAGCCATACCTTCGGGGAGTTTTTTGCTACCTCCTGACGATAGTTCAGTAACCTCAATCAGATGCATGCCCACATCATGTTTTATTATATTAAGCACAGCTTTGTACAGATTGGGATCATAATCGTGGTGCACCGGATCGGCCTGGCGTGTGGTGCTGCGTTTTATATTGAACTGTGCGCAATCTTCGATAGTACCCTTCAAAGCAATTTTGTCGAGCAGATGATGTCCCGATTCTTTATTATTATCATATGACCTGACTTTGCTTATGAGTTCGTTCGATTTTTCTATCACTATCGGACTTTTTTTTTCGGGATTCTTGTAATCGGCAAACAATGAATTGCTTTCCTGACGGAAGGCTGTCCATTGTTCGCTTTCTGCGTCGGTCCATCCCCAAATGGTAAACTTTTTGTCGGAGCCCGGAGGTACCACAGTTAGCTGAAGATCATCGGTGCTATTCATAAAAGCATCGAAATCTGCAATGTTGATCGGAATTCTTACTTTTCCCATAATTCAATAATTTAGTGATTACTTATTTTGTTTAATTGTGTTGATATTTGTTTTCTCAATGGTTTTTCAAGTTTCTCTTCTGACTTAAATACTGATTTTCATTTAATTATACATAAGTTTCTGCCGCGAATAGCCTGCTCATTTACGAAATTAGCTCGCTCTTTTACGAAATTAGCTCGCTCTTTTGTGAAATTAGCTCGCTCTTTTGAGAAAAAAGCTCGCTCTTTTGTGAAATTAGCTCGCTCTTTTGTGAAAATTGCTCGCTCTTTTGTGAGAAAAGCTCGCTCTTTAGTTAAATTAGCTCGCTCTTTTGCGAAGATAGCTCGCTCTTTTGTGAAGATAGCTCGCTTTGTTATGAAGAAAGCCGGCTAAATTTTCAAAAAATCGCCAGTAAGCTTTTGCCAACAGCGTTGAAAAAAATTTCAAAGACCTATGTTCGAAAAACAAAGCAAATTTAAATATCAAACTTCGAGGAGAAAAGCCATTTGTGACGGAAATTTTCTTTCCTTTCTCTAATACGCTGATTTTTATACAATAATGCCAAACAACAGACAAAATTATCGATATAAGACGCTGAAACACTATAGCTTTCATTATCAATAAGTTTTATCGATCCTGTTTTTTCGTTATGCGTTTCGCTCAGCATACAATGCATATTGATGGCCCAGGAGCGGTGTATCCGCAGAAATATCTTTGAGTAGGGCCATAGCGGCAGGTGTTCGAGTTTTATACGATGCGATTCCTTGTGACCGTCCTTAAATATAAAGGTCAGCTTGTTGCCGCAGCAAACAATGCTAATAATATCCTTAGCCTTTTTCAGCGTTTCCATCACCGCAGGCGGTAAAGGGGCTTTGCCGGTTTGGTTTGCGGGAGTGTGGTTGTGTTTTTTGTTTTGTTTGGGTTCCATAGTACATGATTTTTAAAGGTTTACTAATTAAACCTTTTTACGTAACATGATTTGAAAAGTTATCTACAATCGATATGTTTTACCTGTTCAGAGCAAAACAATAATTATGGAAATAAGCAGAACAGGCTTATGCAATGAAAATGAAGGAGTGAGTTTACGGGTACAAAATATTTCCCCTATCTCATTGAAACGGCTCAATTAAACATAATTCACACACTGATGGCCTTGTGAATGAGTGCAGCTATGTCTGAAAAAAATATGTGGAAATATGTTGGGTGGATTGGGAATATTTTTGTAAATTTGAGGGTAGAAAATGGAAGTGCGACCCATGAGGATCATTTGTCCTATGAGTCGTTCTGGTCCTTTAAAAAAGACTCCAACCTTCGCCATAATAACAAATTTGAAAATAAACGGGAGCTAATAAATTAAATTATCAATAAGAACCAAAGCAGAAGATAATATGGGCCTGTTTAAAGGAGAATGGTTTAATAAAATAGATCCGGTAATTACCGACTGGATGTCTCGTCATGGTTACTGGCTGGTAAGAATATCCATAGGCATAGTGTTTTTCTGGTTCGGGTTTCTTAAATTTTTCCCAGGATTAAGTCCTGCGCAGGGCTTGGCCATCAAAACAATTTCATGGCTAAGTTTTGGGCTGTTGCCCGATTTCATAATCATCAACGGATTGGCTTTATGGGAAGTGCTTATAGGCCTCGGCCTTATATCAGGAAAATTTATGAGGGCAACCTTACTCTTGTTATTTCTCCAGATGGCAGGGACATTTTTACCTGTATTTCTTTTCCCCGATGAAGTGTTTACACATTTTCCTTATGCCCCGACACTGGAAGGCCAATATATTATAAAAAATCTTGTCCTGGTTGCTTCCGGAATTTTGTTAGGTGGCAAACTGCACAAGGCTTCCTCTGAAATCAAGAAGAATGAAAAAGATTAATGCAACAGTTTCCCTTCCGGCCAAGGCTCCTGCCTTCGCCGGATTATAATAAAAAGCGCAAATGTCTGAACCATTGATTAACCTGATTAAAATGATTAATTATGATTATCAAGGAGCAATATAAATTTTCTGAACTAACCGGAAAAGTGATAGGCGCGGCCATGGAAGTTCACAGATTATTGGGAAATGGTTTTCAGGAGAGGATATACCAGAGGGCATTGGAAAAAGAGATGATACTTCGCGATATTCCATTTTCGAGGGAATATGAAATGCCAGTGTTTTATAAAGGTGAAATTATTGGTACGCGCAGAGTCGACTTTTTGATAGACGGGAGTGTCTGTGTTGAATTGAAGGCACTGACAAAACTGGAAGATGTTCATCTTGCCCAAGCCATCAACTATCTGGAAGCATTTAATCTGGAAGTGGGATTGCTTATAAATTTCGGCAATAAAAGCCTTGAGTACCGCAGATTAATTAATCCGGCATTAAAAAATCAGTGAAATCAATAAAATCAGGTTAATCAATGGTTCAGACAATGGAAACAGAAAAGCGGTAACAACCTTGAACGAATAATTTAAAAAAGCTTTGAAAATAAACAAATGGAAAAAATCAGTGAAGAATTAGAACATAAAATTATCGAACTCGTAAAGCAGAATAAACTAATTGAAGCGGTTGCTCTGGTGCAGGCCGAATTGAAACTGGGGTTAAGACTGTCGAAAGAAATTGTAGATAAATACCGATAACCCTGATTAGGATTGCTTCGGAATAAAATTTGTTTTCTTTTACCCCCATAACCGCTGAAAAGAAATGATTACATTTTCTTTTGAATAAAATTGTAAATAAAAAAACAAATCAACCCTTATGAAACAAAGTATCGCTCTTCAGTTTTTGCTTTTATTTCATTTTGCATACGCCGGCACGGGCGGTGCCAATGATATAGAAGAAGTTTACCTGCTGATCATTGGAGTATTAGCTGTTCCCCTTGCCGTTTTTATTTTGATCGGTTTAATCCGTAAGATGCTTACCAGGCGCAGGGACAAGTTGGATGCTTCAGCCGATGAAACCCATAACGAGGCGCACCTGCCCGAACAGTAAGGGGGATATAATAATGGTTTGTTTGGAACTGCTACGTTCACGGGATTATAATATAAGGTTATGGTTGGAAAAAAAGCATGGAACGAAGGGAACAAAGGCAAAAGAAAACTCAATAATGCAATATGGAAGTAATTATTAGAAACACAACAACAAGTGACTTTGAACCAACAGAGCACATAACCAGAGAAGCATTCTGGAATTTATTTAAACCGGGATGTGATGAACATCTGGTGCTTCACAATCTCAGGAAAAGCGAAAGTTATATCAGCCAGCTCGACCTGGTGGCAGTTATAGGGGGCGAGATTGTTGGGCATATAATATCGACCAAAGCAAAGGTAACCGATAAGCAGGGAAAAGAGCATGAAGTATTGTGTATAGGTCCGTTTGCGGTATTGCCCCATCTGCAAAACAAAGGCATAGGAACCCAACTCTTTGAACATTCCATTGTAGCCGCTAAGAAATTAGGGTATCCGGGAATGATATTATTCGGAAATCCTGATTACTATCAACGTTTTGGTTTTATAAATGCCCAAAAGTATGACATTACCACCAAAGAGGGTCAAAACTTCGACCCCTTTATGGTACTGGAATTAAGGGAGAACGGATTGGCTCATGTAAAAGGAAAGTTCTTTGAAGACGAAGCCTTTACCTCCGGCGAAGATGAATTGATGGAATTTGAAAAGAAATTTCCCTACAAAGAAAAAGGCAAGGCGAAAATTGATTTAAGCCAGTATGAAAAATAGTAGCGACAACAACCTGTGTCGTTCAGCAATTGAATGATAAAAAGGAAATACTTTGTTGCTGCGCTAAGGAAAACCGCCTCATGGCGATTTTTGGGTTTATCACTTAAAATCCAGGGTTGTATTCACCCTCCAGGTGATATGGGGCTTCATTGAAACACCCAGCAAAGAGTATGCGCCCAGGCAGATATTACGGTGACCCAATGATTCTACATTGCTGTCGATCAATAGGTCCAAAACTATTTCCAGTGCATCAGAACGTCCATAATGACAACATTCTCCACTGAAATATGAGGTGCATCCTTTTTGCCTTTCGTGAGTTATCAATCCCGCTTTGCCTACACTTATAGAATGACATTCAGCCGATTCCCAGCATTGTTTATCAAATTGAAGGGTATTCATCGGTTGCATTTTCTTCATGCGCAGATACAAACTGTTGTCATAATAACTATTATGCCAAAGATTACCGGTATCGGAAGTAAGCCAGGTAGAATCTGACAGACCTGACAAAATATTTGCATTCAGAAAGGGAGAGATGTACAATTCAGCGAAAACCGACGGATGCTGTCGGGCCAGGTTCAGATACAGATAAATTTCCTTTTCGTCCTGGTTCAATAGTTTAATATCTTTTGCTGTATGGCAGGTAGATTTATCCTGTTCGGTCCAGTATTTTCCCAATGTGGCTACAATATACCTGCTCAATGAATCGGTAAGCTTATTATCTTCTTTAAAGGAGTAAATATTTTTTCTGGTTTGCGCAATTATCAATGCAACCGAATCTTTCTTCTGAAGGTATTTTTGTTTTGCAGCAAGCATTTTGCTGTTATCTTTCAGATATTCTTTACGTAAACTGGCATAATCCTTCTGCAGCTTCTTATATCTCACAATATAACAACTATTTAGAGTGGTTAGTAATACAAGAAATGGCAATATTCCGCGAAGTCTTAACATTTATGTAAAAGTGATTTGGTGCAATTTGGTGATTGTGTGTTCTGGTGACATTTAATATCGTAACCCATTTTTAATGAAATCAGACTTGAGCCTGACAATCTCTTCTGCTTCCCTGCTATATCTTTTCCAGAAACTATGTTCGGGAAGCAAGGTGTTTATTGAGTCGTTGTATGTCTTTGTAAGGCTTTCATAATGCTTACGGTCTTTTATGGCATCTTTCTTTTTAGCCAGAGTATTATTGTATCTTACAGATAGTTCTTCGTATTTTGCCTTGCAAGAAACCATAAATATCAAAATAAAAATAATCGCCAGTATTCTCTTCATAATATTACTTGATCAATCGTTGAGAAATTTTAATTTTCGCTCATATAACGTCTATTTTACAAAATTGTTGCTAATTTTTAAATTCATTGAAGAAATCAGTAATTTTACCACCTAATTTTATCATAAAAAAATTGTAAACTATGAAAAAAACAATGATTATTATTGTATGTGCATTTTTATTTGCATCATGCGGTGGGGGTGCCGGAAAAGAATCTGCCTCTGACACTATTGTTTCGCCTGAGATGCAAAAGATAGAACAATCATCTTCAGATATTAAAGTCAAATCTGAAGACCTTAACAAAAAGGCTGATAGTATTTTAAATAACCTTAATACGAAATAACTATGAAAAAAGCATTTATTTTCATGCTGATCTGCGGCATGATTTCCGGGTCACAGTTATATGCCCAGAACAACACAGGCAAGGGTAATACAAAACCTGACAAGGAACAAAAAGACAAACCTCAGGGCCATGAAAACAAAAAGGATAATGACAATTCAAAAGGCAATCAGGTCAAAGACCAGAAAATGACCAAGGATAATCAGGGTAAGGGTCATGATAAAGATAAGGAAGATCATGGCAAGGGCAATGCTTATGGTAAGAACAAGGACAGCCTTCAGGGCCGTGAATTCGGACAGAACAGGGCCAATGAGGCTAAATCAAAGAATCACCAGGAAGCATTACAAAAAACTGAGACTAATGTCAACCAGGTAAGCAAGACCAATGAAGATACCAAAAACAAGATAAAGCAAGCTTATGGTAATCTTGAAAAAAAGAAGAAAGACAAGAAAATAACCGAAGCTGAATATAATAAGCAAAAACAGGAATTAGATAATCTTGAGAAACAAGTAAACGATCTTGAAATGCAAAATACTGGTGTGAAAACTCAATTGGAACAGCAGAAGCAGGTCAAAACCAAATAAGCTTCAACAGTACAATACAAAAACAGAAGGCCGTTTGTTACAATCGAACGGCTTTTTTTTCCACAATTTTATAGGTTTGCATATAATGACTTGGGTAGGTAAGGTAATATCAATTGCAACACATAGCATGGTCTCGCTATGGCAGGTTTCAATTAAAGATTCCAGCATCTGATTATTGCGGTAAGGGGTTTCTATGAATATCTGGGTTTGGTTAAATTGTTTGGCAACCGATTCTATCTGCCTGATTTTATGAATTCGCGTATTTTTATCGACAGGCAGGTATCCGTTAAAAGCAAAGTTTTGTCCGTTACCTCCCGAAGCAATCAGGGCTAAAATAATGGATGATGGTCCGGTAAGAGGTATTACCTGAATACCGTTAATATGAGCTTCTCTTACAATTTCCTGTCCGGGATCGGCAATACAGGGTAATCCGGCTTCTGAAAGCAATCCCACATCCTTGCCATGTAACAAGGGGCTTAGGTATTGCGAAACATCTGTTTTAACCGAATGCTCGTTATATTCCAGGAAGGTAAGGGAATCAATATTAATGGCTTTGTCTGTCCTTTTCAGAAACCGGCGAGAGGTACGAAGTTCTTCCACGATAAAAACCTTGAGATCTCGGGTAATCCTCTGTACATCTATAGGTAACACGGCATTTATTTCTGTAATTTCCCCCAGTGTTGAAGGTATCAGATAAAGTCTTCCTTTTCTGTTATTTATATCTGCCATAATGGATGGTTTTGGCATAAAATTTGGTAATTTTACTTTTTTTTCTGAAACAAATATAAATTAAATCCCCAACCTTATGAAAAAAATTATGGTGGCATTAGGTTTAGTAATGCTTACAATTGCTGTTTCTGCGCAAAGCGCCTTAAAACCCGTACAGGTAAATGTCTTTAAAAATGGTACCTATTTTATTGCCAAAGAAGGTAGTATTCCTGTTAAAAAGGGAAGTGCCATGCTCGAATTGCCCAAACAACCTTTATTAGGAACATATTGGTTAAGCGCTGCCAGAGATTCTAAAATATCGAAAGTCTATTTCTTAACCGATACCATTAAGAAAACCAAGGTGCCGCAAAATTTCAATGATATTTTCAAAGGGTCGGTAGGCAAAAAAGTTCATTTTACTTATGCTGCCGGAAACGAAAAGAACTTAAGAGAAATAACAGGCACCTTGGCTGAATTCTATGAAAGTTCGAATATTGCCAAGATAAGACTGGCTGATAATAAAACCACTTATTTCCCGGTGTCTTCCATGGTAGAGTTTACAATAGACGATTCAGGTGCCGGCTTGCTAACAGTCGATTCACTGGTTCGTGTGGCAAAGATATTTCTCGAAAAACCTTCAAACAACGTTGATCTTAAGCTGGTTTATATGCAATCGGGCATACAATGGTTTCCTTCTTATAACATTAAAATAATTAATGATAATGAACTACAACTTGAAATGAAGGCATTGGTGGAAAACTATTCGGAAGACATAGAAGATGCTGAACTGACTCTGACGGTGGGAAACCCACAGTTTTTTTACAATGCGGCCACCGATCCCATTTCAAACAATTATCTGACCTCCTTATATGATGTTAAAACGGCCTCGCTTACTACCATCCCAATGCAAATGCAATCCTATGCCAATTCGAATGCTTATGTTGCAACTGACGAATCAGTTGGTGAACTCAATTTTCAACCCTATAATGATTATTCCACCGCAGGCGAAAAAAACAATGACCTCTATATGTACAAACTTGGAAATGTAACCCTTCCTCAGCAAAGTAAAACCAGTTTCCAGATATTTTCAACGAAGTTACCCTATAAAGACATGTATGAGGTGAATATTGGTGATATTGTCAATTACTCCTATTATTCTTATATTAGTAACGATCCGGAAAAGCGTTACGATGTATTTCACTCGCTGCAGTTGTCAAATGTTACCACTTTTCCTTTCACAACCGCTCCGGTCTTTGTTTTAAACGAAAATATGCAACCTCTGGCTCAAGACCGGCTTAAATATACACCCATGGGTGCGAATATTTCAGTGCAACTTTCCAAGGCAGGAGATGTGGTGGTGAAAAATAAAGAGGAGGAAGTGAAAAAAGAAGAAAATGTGAAGAAAATTGGCAAAGTATATTACATCAAGGTGACCATTAAAGGATATATCACTTGTGAAAATTTGCAGAATAAAAAGATACTGCTCACTGTAAAAAAAGACCTTTTAGCTAATGTTTTTGATGCAAGCGATGGTGGCAAGATCGACAAGAGTGGCAGGTACAGTTATTTGAATCCTTATGTAACGGTTAACTGGGAGATTCCTTTCGGAGCAAAAGATAAAAAAACGATTACTTATACTTACGAAGTGTATGCTCCCAATAACGCAGGTAGCAGCTATTGATCCAAAGCCATTGTGTGCGAAGATTCATTGAAGTTTTAGTGGGAGGAATCCTTGCGTTTGATACTAATCAAATGGGATATCTGAATTTTTAACAAAATTTAAAGTTTTGGCTTTTAAATAGAGTAACTTTGTAAAGTTAATTCCGTATAAAACTTTACAAATTCATACAATGTTATATAAAACTGACATTTGGGATTCCGTTTTCAATAACTATAAAGACCCGATTTGTATTGTTGACAGGAATTTTAATGTTCTCCGAATTAATAAGAATTTACTCTCCTTGATTGGCAGTTCAGAACAGGTAACTATCGGAGCTGACTGTAAGAAATTTTTATATAAAGGCTTATCGCAAAAGCATATACAACAGATTGAAAGTGTCCTGAAAACAAAAAAAAGGGAGATAATCTATTGTGTCTTTTCAGGTAATTATTATGAGCTGACCATTGATCCGGTTCTGGATGATAATAAGCAACTTTTCGCTCTCGTATTTATTTATAATGATGTTTCTGACCAGGTAAAATTCGAAGAGATATTAAAACAAAAAGAGAGCAATTCAATTCTGCAGAACATTACCGCTAATTTTAAGGGGATCATTTACAGATGCCAGAACGATCCTGAATGGACTATGGAATTTATCAGCGATGGATGTCAGGAATTAACCGGTTATGAAAAAGATGATCTGATAAAAAACAAGAAGCTTTCCTTTTACGATCTTGTTATTCCTGAGCATCGCGACAAATTGAAGTCAGATGTGCAGTGCATGCTCAAAAACCATAAATTGTTCAATGTTGAATACCAGATCAAAACATCAAACGGTATGACAAAATGGGTTTGGGAACAAGGATGCGGGGTTTATTCAGATAAAGGAGAAGTTATAGCCATTGAAGGAATAATTACAGATATTACCGGACGTAAGTTGATAGAGGAACAAATGCATGATAACGAACAGCGCTTCAGTTCCTTATTTAATAATGCTTCAATACCTATTTGGGAGGAAGATTTTTCTGATGTAAAGTTATATTTTGATGAACTTATTGATAAAGGTATCACAAATTTCAGAGCCTACTTTACTGAAAATCCAGACGAAGTGAAGCATTGTGTAAGCCTTATTAAGGTTATTGATGTCAATGACGAAAGTATCAGGTTCTTTAAATTGTTGAAGAAAGATCAGCTTGATTTTAATCTTCAGCATTATTTTCTGGATGAGTCGTATGAAGTTCTAAAGGAAGAGATCATCGCACTTGCTGAGGGAAGTACTATGTTTGAAAGCGAGATTCCGGTTACCAATTTTGCCGGAATGAAAAATTATATTTTAATTAGATTGGTCATTGTACCTGGCAAGGAACATGATCTTTCACAAGTATTGGTTTCATTTATTGATATCACCGAAAAGAATCAAGCCATACAACAATTGAAAGATAGTGAAGAACGTCTGAGAATACTCATTAATAATCTACCTGATTTTATTTGTTTTAAAGATGGTGATGGCCGTTGGCATGAAGCTAATAATGCAAGTTTAAAGCTTTTTGATCTCGAAGGCGTGGATTATAGAGGTAAAAAAGATTCGGAACTTGCATTATACAGTTCATTTTATACAAATGTTTTCCTGAATTGTGAAGAAAGCGATGAAAAAGCCTGGAACAGTGGCAAGCCTACCCATATAGATGAAATAATTCCACGACCTATTGGTGATGCACTGGTATACCAGATAACCAAGGTTCCTACCTTTGACGAGTCAGGAAATCGCAAAGGTCTGGTAGTTGTTGGAAGAGACATTACACAAAAAAAGAAATCCAAATAGCTTTGTATTGGATGGACCATAGGGATATTAAATAAAAAAGGTTGACCAATTTTGATCAACCTTTTTTATTTCCTGTGATTTACTATTTTACAGGGTATATTATCTCAGTTTGCCATTTGGTCATATCAGGTTCTTTTCCAGGGTCGGTAATATAAATTTCGGTAGGGATCCCTATACAGGTAAGTTTGTTTTCCTTTATATAATTGTCAATAGCCATGTGTGTGTTGCCCGATGTTTCGTATGCTCCGTTATGAATAGCTGAAACCACTTTAGCAGAGGGGATTTCAATGCATTTGATATTGCCCTTTCCTTCCACTTTGTTCTTAATTACAAATCCAATTTCAGCCACATATTTATTGGCTTTTTCGTCCCATACGTAGCATTTGGCAAAAGGATATCCGCTAACTTCTATTTTATTTTCACCCACATACTGTCCTATTTCACCAAACACTTTCCCCATTAGCATATCAATTTCATCGCAGGTAGAAGAATCTTTTATTACAAGGGCGACCTGCTTTTCGGTTTGTTTTACTTTTATATCGGTTGTTTTATACACCGAAACCATCTTAAAATAATCTTCACTAACTTTTTTAAGATTTGCCAAACCCTTATCAAAACTTTTCTTTATCATCGAATTCATAACCAAACCCATAAGTCTGCCCAAAGGATATTTGAGATTATCAAGGTCCATTGACCATAACACTTTGGTGGTTTTGTTGCTGTCTTCCGTAAAAGTCCATTCGCTGAACGATGACCCCTGCCCCTCAAAATCAATCTTAGTGCGGATACTTTTATCTTTGACGGTTTCCATTATGGTCATTACACCATTACCCTGCTTTTTGCTTATCCAACTCATTATGGCTCCTACACCTTTTGGAGCTCCCTCATAAGTCGTGGTCATGGCGGTATCACCTTCTTTAAAAGGCGACCACTGGTCCCATTTTTTAAGGTCTATCACCTGTGCATAAATGGCTTTAGCAGGTGCATTGATGGTTAACGAAGCTTCTATATGCCTTTTTGAAGGCAGAAAGGCTACCAGTACCAATATTATCACTACCAGTACCAGTAATACTACGATGATCCGTTTTAAAATTTTCATGATTAATATTTTATTTATTATATTCCTTGTTATAAGAACCAAATCAAAAATCTACAATCTAAAATGAAAAACCTAAAATGTAATATCAAAAATTCCCTTACTTCTTAAACATTTGCAGGTAATCTTTGAGCATATCCTTATGAATCATAAAATCCATAATTTTGAGTTTAATATAGTCTTCCTGGAAAAAGTAAAACCCGAAACTCTTACTTTGTTTACCCACATTGCGTGAACCCGATCCTGAATCCTTAACCAGGTACCAGTCTTTGCCGTCTTTTTCAACATAGCCTACAATATGCAAACCATGATCGTCGGTGGTGGTATTATTACTGAAACGGAACTGACGGGCATTTTCGTCGATATATTCCGAAGGGATATCAAAAGTGGGTATCATGGCTACCTGCGACATGGTTTCGAATCCGGCTTCGGAAACATCACCTCCGATAGCTATGGTATAGCCTTTACGAATAGCTTCCTTAATTACTTTCATATAGATATCCAGAGGCAGATTGTAATAATCGGCCGAGTGCCACCAGTTGTCCGGAACCTTATATTCGATCTGTGTATAATAAGGTTTTTCCATCAGCGAAGTAACATCTAAATAATCATCAACATTGACCTTGATTACATTTTTCAGATAATCCAATGGGGTTATTTCTTTTCCATCAATCAGCACTTTGAAAGGAGGGGTTCCTAGGTATGAATTTAGAATATTTTTAATGGTTTCAATTACTACAGCTTCGTTCCATGCGCTGCTTGCTTTTACTGATTTCAGATAGGAGTTCATTTCATCGAACATTTGAGCATGGTTGTGATAAACCTGCCCTTTCAGTAAACCTGTGTAGCTTTCTTCAGGAACAATGCCATACATGCTCCAGATACGGGTAACAGCATTGGCTTCCGAACCTTCAGCAAAAGCTGATGTTCCGCGGGTTCTGATGTATTCACGTGCCTTTTCAACATATTCCCAATACACGGTGTACATTTCAGAAAGTTTTACCTTTTGTTTGGTAAGACGATAGATCTCTGATTCGAAATAGGAAGTGGTTGAAAAACACCAGCAGGTGCCTGTATTACCTTGAGAAACGGGTTCGTTATACCATTCTTTTTTGTAAAGATCGATGTTGTTGGGCAGATTCATTCCTGACAAGTCAATTTTAAAGCGACGGTCAATTTGGGGAGTTTCTTTGGCCTGTTTGTAATCATCAATACCTTTCATAATATTGTTCAGGTAAAAGCCGGGCGCGTATTCTTTAAACTGGGCTTTGTCTTTGCGGACAACCTGAGCTTGTATCATACTTGCCAACAGCAGGAAGGTAAACAGTAGGGAGGATTTTTTCATAATGGTTTGGATAATTGGAAGAATGGATAAATGGATTACGGTGTTTTGTTAAACAAAATTACAAATTTTATCGCGAAAAATTAAAATGATTAGGAATGAAGATAATAAGTCATGCCATTTTTCATCATCAGATAATTATTGAATTACGATCTTTTGAGTGGTTATCTGCACTCCATCATATATCTTAACGAAATAAATCCCCGGCGTGTACTTTGAAAGGTCTATTTCATTTGAGGTTTGCTCTTCCGGATTTGATGTTTCAAGAATTTTTACTGCAAAAATGTTGTAAATCTCCAACCTCTTTAGGTTACAGCCTGAAACATAAAACTTGCCATGGTTTGGATTGGGAAAAACTTTAACATCGCACTGATTCTCTGTCCTGCTGAAATCTGTCGTAATGCAACTCTGCAATGGAAGGCTTACCGAAACAAAGGATGGACTGACAGTTATTTCACGATAAGCATGATACTGGGCTGCGGATGTCTGTATATACCTGGTACCTCCTGTCCAGTTTTCACTTACCACATTTCCGGCTCTTGATGCCACCACATTCTGGTGGATATGCCCTCCAAGAACAATGTCGACCTGGTTCGAATCGCAGATATTCATAAAAGTGTTTCTGTTATTCAGAACAGAGCCGTCTGCATCATCCCATATCGTACCTGTGTTAGGGGTTCCATCGCTATTGGTTCCATGCACATTTACAATAGGATGATGCATGGCTATTATTTTTCTTTTATTGCCGGCAAGGCTTAATTTATTTCTGAGCCAGATGCATTGCGCATTGGAAAGCCCCGATCCCTCAAGTGTAAATACATTAGGGTCTTGCCATACTGGGCGCATGGCATCCTGACCAGAACGCATACAAATCAATACCGCATAATCGGTCGTCACCATGTAATCCGAGTCGGGTGACACAAATATTGAATAATAAGTGATGGAAGATGACAGTGGGGGAGTGAGGGTGGTATAATACTCGTGGTTGCCGGGAGTGAAATATATGGGTATGGTAAGAGCCGAATCAATAAAGTAAGCCCCGGGACCGGGATTTGTCATTTGGCCAGGATATAAATACTGGGTAAGAACCGGATAGAATCCAAACGCTGATTGGTTACCAATATTCGAAATGTCGCCGGTAGCAATTACAAATGCCGGTTTGGGATTAAGATTTGCAAATTCATTAAAATAACAATGAGCCAACTGACCATTCAGATCACAACCATTCACATAGGACGTGGCATTAGACACATGCATGTCGGTGATATGAATAAAACTAAGTTGGGCAAACAGGTTGCAGGTTCCGTTTAATCCTACAATAGCAGGTATGAGAAAAAAGTAAAATAATGTGGTTCGTGCCTTATTCTCTATAATACCATATATTTGTTTAATGAACCCTTTTAAAAAGAGACAAAATAAACCAGATGAAAGGATAACAGGTCTCAAGCTAAAAATTTTCATTTGTCAGAACAAAGATAATAAAAAAATTCACTATGCAAAACCGGCAGTTATCATACCTTTTACCTGATAAAACTCGTAATTTCTTTCTTTTCCTTTTCAGGTGGAGAAATGGTATCTTTTGTAGATTCTTTCATTTTTAATATCCATGCCATGTTCTTGCCCAACAAACGCATGGTTTGTATGCCTTCCGCATCCTGAAGCACTTCTCCGGGGGTTCGTCCGTGTACCACATTCCAGTAATTGGCTGTTGCCATTATCAATTCACCGTAGGTCAGATAATGATTCAACTGATCGAAAGTGGATGAGCCTCCGGTGCGGCGCACTGCGGTTATGGCAGCAGCAACTTTATGGCGGAACAGGTTGCCGTTGGCTCCTGAAACATAAAACACACGGTCGAGAAAGCATTTCATGGTGCCGGCTATACCCGAATAATACACAGGGGAACCGATGACAAAACCATCAGCATTTTTAAGCAATTGTATGCTTTCGTTCACGATGTCGTTGGTTTGGCTGCACTTTTCATCTTTGTTGATGGCGCATTGGCCACAGGCAGTGCAACCATGAATGGGTTTATGCCCTATGTGCAATATTTCGAATGCTAACCCTTCGGCCATGAGTTCTTTCCCTATGATGCTGAGTGCATGATATGTGTTTCCTTCTTTTTTGGGACTTCCGTTGATGGCTATTACTTTCATTTTTTTAGGGGTTTAGGCTTTAGACTATTAGACTTTTAGGCTTTTGTGGCTGATGGCTTTTTTTACTATGGCAAAGATATAAAATTTGTGAAAGTGGGAACTCGACCGACATAGCATTGTTGTGGTTAGACGCATTCCCGATTTTGGTTTGAATAAAAAAGGCTATGATGAGAACCCCCAATTTATATAGGAATTTATCACATTGACGATAAATAAAGGCATGCATGTAATTTTTTCAACAAATTGCCATCAAACCTTTTTCAACTCAAATCAACTTTTCAATACCCGAAAGAGTTGCTTTGTTTCCGTCTATCATAAAGGGTATTCGAATCCTGTCGATGTTTTCAGCAATCCAGGGATCTTTCACTTTCCAATCCCTGAATGTATCATTACTAACAATATAACATTTGTCCGCCTTAGCTTTTTTAATAAAAAACTCATCTGCTTCGGTTAGTGAAGGAGCCTCATGATAGATGATCTGCTTATCGTTTATCATCCTTGTTAATATAGCAACGTCGGATGATCTTCTTTTAAGCCCCGGATCACCAATAACAATTATTTCTTCAAATCGTTGCTTGATCAATTCATCAACAACTATTTTTATATTGTTGCATTGGGGCTTATCATCACCTTTCGGATTTTCTCTTTTGCGGCAGTTTGTGAAAGCGACGTTGTTTCCATCCACATAAATTTTCTGGTTTGAAATCTTCCATATCTCAAAATACTCACCATCCGGATCAAATATTCCATATTGTTTTACCATAGGCTCCTGAGTGAAGAAAGTACGAATGTCGTCTTCGTTATTCATCTTTTTAAGATACCACTCTGGTAAACTATGTGACCCATTATCACCGGTTTTGAATTTGACTTCATCTTCGGTTTGTTGCAGAAGTTCTAATAGTTTTTTTAGTGAAAGTTTTTTGCCATTTTCGATTTTCTTCAAGGCATTTATCATCATTATCTGATCAAAGCTGTACTTGCCTTGTGCGGCATTTTTAAGAAGAATATAATGGTTGTATTCGAACTTACTTTGAATGTTTAAATGTTTTGCTTCCTGATATTCTTTTACCAGTTCGAATCCCATTTTTACTGCATTCAGGTAGTCTTCGGCATAGGTAAATCCCTTTTGCCTGGCATCGTCGAAAGTTATCTTATCCGTAAAACCCAGAAAAAATGCTTTCTCGAAATCCCCATAATCTTTAAACCCTTTTGAACCGGAATATTCAGAAAGTTTTATCGGAGAATCATATTGATTCAGGTCAAAGTTTTTTGGGATAACGCCCATATTAGCAGCACATTTTGTCTTGAACTTTTCAAAAGCATCCATGAAACCATGTTTTTGAGCCTTTATATAAACTTGTTTATCAACAATGCCTGTATTTTTGCAATCCTGGTATTCCTTGTACGTTCCAATACCTGCCTGTTGTGCTTCGTAAAAGCTTTCTGCATCGGGAAAATCTCTGTTCACAGCATCTTCATAATCTTCAACCGTTTTAAAGAGGTTGCTGTTCAACCGGTAAATTATCTGATTTTCAAGAAACATAAACTCCCTGGTCAGTTTGTTGTCTGCTTCACACTTTTCGGTGCGGAATATAAGTTTGACCTGATAATGCTGAAGCATTTTAACAAAACCTTTGATTGTTTTTACGCGTAAAGATTTGAATTCAGGACTGTCTTCAATTTCTATATACTCGTATTTAGTAATTGTAGCCATAATTTTAAGGTTAAAAAATTTTTCACGAATTTAATTTATTTTGATCATAATTTACATAAGAATGGTTCAAATGTTTTTTTTACCTGTCAGGTTAAGACGAGCGAAATTCATTATAGCAAAATAAATTGGACGATTTTAAATCGCAATGTCGTCCGACTCTCTGCTTTATTTCATTGGCTATATAGGGTTCAATAATTTTAGCTCTTTCATAATAGTCGACCAGCGTTTCATTGGAAGCTATACCCAAGCAGAATTTCGATCCCCTGGCTGAAGAAAATTGATTTCTTGCCTGAATCAGATATAAGCTTTCATTTATTTTTTTCTGAATCGGCTCCCATTGCTCACCAATAGTTTCATTTAACATTTGTTTTATCTTACCCGCAGTTTTATTTGAGAAAGGTATTTCTAACAACAACTTCGACAGTTTATCCAGTTGAACATTAAAAGAATACAAGGCAGGTTGGAGATCGTCGCGGGTATATTTCATTTGTGGATATTTCATCCCTTCGAAACAAGGAAAATCCCAAAGCGGAATCTTGATAAATTCGAAATTTTTTAATTCTGTTACATCGGGCAAAGTAAATCCAAATAATTCTTCAACCATTATATCGAATGACAGAATGTAATCGCGGTCGATCAGAGCGGTTGCAATCTGCTGTATAATTGTTTCTTCCTGATCGGGATCACTATTAATTGAAGGGAATATCAATTCCCAAACATCATCCTTGTCGAAAGGCAAGAGTTCTGTTATTTTTAATTGTTCGAGCCTGAATATCTGGTTCTTTTTAACAAGGTTCTTTATTTCATTCATACGCGATTTGTACCTCCCCATAAAAATAACTGCATTGCGATCCTTATGTTTTTGAAGTGAAAATCGCTTATATTGTGGAAGGTAGTTTAACAATTGGTTAGCAAGATCAGTGACTTCGATATTGCCTGCAAAAAAATGCAAAGCCGAACTTATCAGCATTTCGTCATTCAGGTGCTCGAAATCAAGATAAATGATCAATTCGCCTGAAGTCTTTGAACAGTATTTTACCTTTTCAGTCAGAAGTAAATGTGGAAACAAACCCAATGTTTCATGCATTGTTTCATCAACTGAAGGAGTATTGCCGTAAATACAGATTTTCATAATCGAATTTGTTTTGAAATGCTTATTCTGCCTGATGCCCGCCCTTATATAGCTCAAAATAAATGAACACATAACTTGCTTTCAAATCAATATGTCTGGCGGTTCGCTGTTTTATTTCATCGGCTACATAAGGCAGAATAGTTTCGGTAAGTTTAAAATAACCGATCAGCGTTTCGGCGGAAGCTATTCCCAAACAAATTTTCAACCCGGTTTCGGTACCCAGTTTATTTTTTATCTGGCTGATATAAATACTATTGTCGATGGTCTGCTGAATCTGATGGCTAAGCTGCCAAAGTTTGCTTTCGCACAAATGTTTTATTTGTGTCTGATTATCTAAGGTAAAAGGCAATTGAAACAGGCTTTCGGATAGATCTGTTAATTCCGAACTGAACTGAGCCAGGGACAATTGGAGAACCTCGCGGGTGTATTTCAAATGTGCATAATTCAACTCTTCAAGCAAAGGGAAATTCCACAGTGGCATTTTAATAAAATCGCAGGCTGCATTTTCGGCAGTATTGAACATAGCATAATGGAACATTTCCTCCACGCATTTATCCAAAGCTAAAATACTTTCACGCCTGGTAAGGGTATCCGAAATTTCAGATATCAGCACATCCTCCCGGTTGGCTTTGTTCTCAAAGTCTATAAGAGTCAGCAACCATATCCCCTCGTCAATAAATGGCATGAGTTCCCTTATGCTATTGTGTTCAATCAATACATCCCGGTGTATCAACAGTTCCTTCTTAAAACAATTAATGATGGTCTTCTGATGCACTATGCGTGCCAGCATGTCTTTGGTTTTATGCTTTACGGTATTTATTATTTTTACATCCCTTGCTATGGCATCATATTTATCCAAAACTACTCCTATGCGGGTATCTGTTTTGAAAACCACTTTGAATTTTTCGTATATTTTTTCGTTCGACCACTTGTCAATATCTTCCAAAAGCAAATTGGCCCACGATTTATCTACACTGTACATCAGGCTTTCGCTTATTAATAGCATGGCATGAATAAAACCGTTGTGCTTGTTTGTTTTGAACACAGATGTCGGACTATAATAATAGCTGGTTTTCATAACTCCTTATTATTTTGTTCTGCCGATAGGGTAGGGCGACTCAAATTTACAGTTTTTTAATTCTGCGTAACGTCGAAATGAGATTTTTATTGCCTGATGTCAAAAAAAAAAATCTAAACAAAAAACCGGATCACACCTGGTTTTAATTTCCTGTATGAATTTCGTAGTATGCGAAAACGCAAGTCGCAATTTTATCGGTCTGACGGCTGAGTTGTTGTTTTATTTCGCTGACTACGTAGGGAACAATTACTTGATTTTTCTCATAATAATCTAACGGAAAATGGGTTGAGGCAATTCCGAGGCAAAATTTCATACCTATTTGACCGGCGAATTTATTGCGTTGCTGGCTTAAATATAAACTTTCGTCAATAGCTTTTTGAACAGGTGCAATATGGTGGTTGAGGTGCTGGATGCACAATTGGGTAAGGCTATCCGTATTTTCGTTTGCAAACGGGATCACCGACAGTTGTTCTCTCAGCTCTTTACATTGCTTTTTAAAAGGGGAAAGAACAGTGCTCAGGTTATCTCTTGAGTGTCTCAGTTTGTCATAAGTAATATCAGCCATCATGGGGAGGTTCCATAAGGGTATCTTAATGAAATCGCATGATTTGATGTCGTTTGAATCCAAAGAGCAAAACCTGTACAATTTTTCAACATTCTGTTCTAAACAAAAAATACTATCCTTGTCGGTTATGTCATTTATAATGTGTTTAACATAATAATTCTCTTTCCCGTCGTTTTCAAAATAATTCACTGCCTTTAATTTCAGAATTTCCGGTTCTATAAATGGAACCAATTCGAGCAGATTCTCTTTAGCAAGATGTTCTTCAGTAGCTGATTTAAGTAATTTTTTTGATTCTTTGGCTAACATTTTTGTTTTTCCGATCAAAACCAACGCTTCTTTGCTTTTATGTTTCACTTTGGATAGTTGTTTTAATCTTGCAGCAAACATTTCTAAAGTATCAGATCTTCCGGGATATTCTTTATCGTTTCTAAAATAAGCAGCGGCCATTCGTAGAATCATTTCATCGTCGAGCACATCATAAAGCAAATAATTTATCAGGTCGTTGGCTGCCACAGAATCGTACATTACACTATCGGCAAGCAGAATGTTGGGATGAAAACTTAACAATTCACATTTGAAATCTATCCCCGATTTGTCCTTATTGTAAAAATTAATTTTCATGGGGTTGATGTTTTAATCACGGGTGTTTTCGTGTTTTTTATCCGGTGAAAGGTTCTCCAGATAAATGAATACACAAGCTGATTTCAAATCAAGCTGTTTTGCAATACGGTATTTAATTTCACTGGCTACATAAGGCAGTGTGGTTTCAGTTTTTTCATATAAATTTACCAGTGTTTCTGCTGAGGCTATCCCTAAAAAAAATTTGTACCCGGTGCTTTTTTTAAATTGGTTTCTCATCTGGCTGAGATAAAGGCTTTCGTTAATTAATTTTTGCACCGGTTCAATATGACAAAACAGAAGTTCATTGAATAGCTGTTTTATCGGCAGAAAATTTTCGGCAGAAAAGGTAATTGTTGAAAGTTGATCTTTCAGCTCACTTAATTGCAATTTAAACTGCAAAAGACCCGGTTGCAGATTATCGCGGGTATATTTTATCTGACCATAGGATATATCGCCAAAAGGAGGGAAATCCCATAAGGGTATCTTAATAAAATTGTAGTCCTGGTTTCCGGGTGAATGGAAGGTGGTGGAACTTAACATTTCAACCCACCTGACGTCAAGGGTTAATGTATTTTTGCGATCACAAAATGCATTTACAATGTGATGGATCAATCCGTCTTCTTCATTTGCATTTTGCTCATAATCAATTTTAAACAGTTGCCAGGTGCCATTTTTGATATAAGGCATAAGCTTCGCAACATGATTGTACTCAAAAATATCGTCGCGAAAATCTTTAAGATTCCTTTTACATTCGTTTATAAATTTCTTATTCCGGGCAATTATTTCAAGCCCGACTTTGTTTTTCTGCTTTAAGGCTCGTACTTTTTTTACCAATAAGGTTAATTCCTTGTAATATTCTTCTGCAACTTGAATATCATCACTATCCTTGTTAACACTTTTAAAGGTTGCAAAAATCTTTTCTTCATTCCAGGTATCCATATCGGTTAAAACCACATCGGCCCATGAAGCATCTATCGAAATATGAATTGCGTCGGCTATTAAAAGATAATAATAAATGGCGTCTTCATTATAATCGTAATAGAATTTTGAATACGGGCTATCAAAACTATTTAAAATCATTATGTCCTATTTATTTTGCTTTCATTCCTTTACTCTTTAGGGCAATCCGGCCAATAACAATAAAAATAACCATGAGCCGCCAGCCAGAATTTATTTTTCAGGGTTATCCGCCAGAATATATAAAAAAATCTTGCCCGACTCCGGGGGAAAATATCTGCCGACCTGTTGTTTAATTTCGCTGCCCACATAGGGTAAAATGACATCACTATATTCCAGTGTCTCTAAGATGAAATCGGCCGATGATATGCCCAATATTAATTCCCTCCCGGTGTTTTCAGGGTTTTTGTTCTTTTGTTGACAAAGATACAGGCTTTCATCTATTTTTTGCTGAACAGGAGCTATCAGCGGAATCAGTTTTTCGGTGCATAACTCTTTAAACCGGGGTAAGTTTTCTTCTGTAAACGGGATTTTGAGAAACTCAGCAGATAGTTCGTTCAGACATTTTTTAAAAGATAAGAGTGCCGGTGCCAAATCATCGCGCGTAAATTTAAATTGGGCATAATTCATATCCTTTATCAGAGGTAACTTCCATAAGGGAATCCTGATGAAATGGCAATCATCCACGCGCTCATCACCAATTTCATGGTAATAATAATCATCCATTCCTTCATGTAAGCCGATAATTTCATCATGCGCCAGCAGCGCATTGACCAGGGGTTTTATAAATACGTCTTCTTTATTCGGATCGGATATACCTTTCAGGGGATGGGACGCAAAACTACCTTCCTTGTAAAACGGCAACACTTCTTTCAGATATAAATCATTTAGTAAGGTATCGCGGTATTGGCTTATTTCTTTTTTAAAACTGCTGATATCACTTTTAAAATTAATATATTGAGTCATAGTTTCCTTGTCTCTTTGTTTGGTATACATCAGCTTTTTTATGTATGGCATTATTGAGTCATAATATTCTATTATCTTCCTGCAATTCTTGCTATACTTAAACATGCCTCTAAACAATTCAATAACATCTTTGTCAGGCAATTCGGACACCTCAATAAAAATACAATGGATGCGGGGGTCGTCGGAGATCACAGTAACACGATCAGCTATCAATAGCCCACTTACGACAAGATCACTCTCAAAATAATCGTTGCCGTAAGTATAATCTTCTTCGGAACATTGTTTATCAAATACGCTTATTTTCATAGCTCAGCAATTTTAATCAGTTCAATCCGGGTTCAGATATTTTTTTTAGGGGTTTAGGCTTTAGACTATTAGACTTTTAGGCTTTTGTGGCTGATGGCTTTTTTTACTATGGCAAAGATATTAAATTTATGAAAGAAGATACCTGACTCATTGCGGACTTATCTGATGACTCTCAGAAGCCCGAAAAGTAGTTATCGGATGAGTTACCCTAAGGGTTCAGACATTTTTTTTCATCTTCCCTCCACAATTTTGATTTCCTCTTCTGTCAACCCATATTAATATTAAACTAAACTCTTAAAATGGCAGATCAGGAGTAATGAAATTCTCGAGTATTTTGAAGTCTTTTTCCGCTGATACAATATCGTGCTCATAGTTTATTGTTATTGGGTAGTTTGTTTTTTTCCTTATATGAATCAGGATAGAACCTTGTGGGTATGGGGTAAGTGATTTTACAAGATCAACCTTCTTGATATAATTATCGTTGCAGGAGATGTTTCTTACCCTGTCGTCGTATTGAATTCTGATGGTATTATGGTTTATGATCTGAATTTTACTCATGATATTTGCACAAATTTTAATTGCCATTTACTATTTCAATCTCTTCAGGGGTTAAGCCGTATAATTGATAAACCATATTGTCTATTTCTGCATCGGTTTTATCAATTTGGTCTTTTAATTCATTTGCTTTTTTGCTTTCTGCATTGAAGTATTCTTCCCATTCGGCTTTTTGAGCAAGGGTTAGTTTTATTTTCTTTTTGTCGAGTTCTTTTATAAAGTCGGTATACGATAGCTGATACCAGTTTTGCAGTTTGGTGGGCAGGTCCTGCAGATTGAACTCACGCTGCATATTTCGTTGGAATTTTTGTGAGAGTTCTTGCAATTGCTTATTGAGGGAGAGCATGAGGTCAGCGAGTTGGATGAAGGGGAGTTGAGATTCGTTTTCTAGTTTAACAATAGGAAGGTTTCTGATTTCGCTTAATGTTGTTTGTCTAAAATCATCTTTTGTTGCAATAGAAGAGGTATTAACGTATAAGTAAGAAATGAACTTACTCGCCAAACAAGCTAAAATATATTTAGGATGAAAATTCTCATTGGTAATTATAAATGGATTTACATCCTTTTTAAAAACCATTTTCTTATCAGTATATGATACTGTGAGCCTGTCTTGACGATTTATTAATCGTCTAAAAAGAATTTTTGGAGTTTCTTCATAAAAAGGGATCAAAGATATTTTATCAGACATATCTGTGAACCCAATTTTTTCCTCAAAAAACTTGTATTGATAAACTTGCCCTTCGACTAAATAAGGGAATAATGCATTCTCATCATTATTTACCATATCAACAACAAATCGACTTGGAGATAATCCTTGAGTAGAAATTGTTATTTCTCCAAGTGTTACAAATTTATCATTGTTTTTAAATTTATTATAAACAGATTGTGTAGCTGCATCTAATACTATTTTCCAATTCTTCTTATCAATAGTTTCTTCCGAAATAGTTACGAATGGAATATTTTCTAGAGTTGATAATGATTCACTTTTATTAAAGCAATAAATATTATACGATTTTTTATTGTCGCAATTTTTAAATACAACAATGCCAGTATCGACATAGGCATCTGCAAAAACATTAAATGGCAAATTAATAATCTGCACCAAATCAAATTTTGCAAATAAATATTCCCGAAGTTTAATATAATTTTCTCCGGTTTGCCAAGTAATAGTTGTTATAAAGCCAAGAACTCCATTATTTCTCAGCAAACCCAATCCTCTTAAATTAAAAATAACTGAAGTGTCATATTTTCTATCTAAAACGTTATAAGTATTTCTAAAAAAATCTTTATCCAAATCAGGAATATTTTCTAATGACACATACGGCGGATTTCCAATCACCACATCAAATCCATATTTAGCCCATGCCTTGCTATTGGGTCCGTACGTATACGATGGTTCCTGAACATCGGAATCACTATAAGAATCTTCTTCGATTTTTTTTTCAGCTATTGTAACTTTAGGTATGCGATAGTGGGGAAACACTTGTGGAAACTCCAAAAACCAATTGAATGCTTTGTTGCCTGCAACAGCAGGGTCGTCGATAAGCGAATTGCCGCATTTGATATTATTGCTCAGGTCATTTAGTTTGCGGTTGGGACGTGCTGTTCTTAACCAAAGCGACAAACGGGCAATCTCAACACTTTCTTCGTTCAGGTCCACACCAAACAGGTTGTTTTCGAGAATACTGTTTTCTATGTCACTAAGGATTAATGAAGCTCCAAAAAGTTTGGCTTGTAGCTCGTCGATATAACGATGTTCCTTTATTAAAAAATCCAATGCCTGATTCAGAAAAGCGCCGGAACCGCAAGCCGGATCGCAAATTTTGATTTGCAATAGCCAGTTGCGATATTGGGTTAGTTTGTCAGCTAAGGCTTGTTTGGTTTGTTTTTGAATCTTTTTATCCGAAATATAGTCTGCCTCATTTATCTGAAGTTCGGCTTTCTTTTCGGTGCAAAGTTTACCGACTGTATTGTCGACAATATATTTTGTGATGTATTTGGGGGTGTAGAATATTCCGTCTTTTTTGCGTTTGGTTTTTGATTTGTCGAGTTCTTTGCCTTCCAATTGGGATTGAATTTCTTCTATCTCATTTAAACTGTGCTCGAAAATGTGGCCCAAAATATCAACATCGACCTCGGTGTCGAAGTCATAATTACTGAGTTTCAGGGTGTGCTCGTACAAAATATCATCATCAATGGTGATGCTGTCGAGCATAATATCGGGCAGAAACAAACCACCGTTATATGGGAAAATATCATATTGACTGCCTTTGCGACCTACATTCATGTAATGGAAATACAATTTGAATCTTTCCCATAGAGGCTTGTAACTGTCAAGTTCTTTGAGTTGTTTCCATTGATCGAGAATGGTTCTGATGGAATTGGGAGGAAGCAATTGCCTGTCTTCGGCAAAAAAGATAAACAAAAACCTGTCGAGCAGTTTTTGGGTCTTTTTAAATAAAGCCAGTTTGTCAAATTGCGGATTTTGTTGAACAATATTTTGATATAAAACCCTTCTGAATGCAGAATAATCAGCATAAAGCTTTTTTGTGATTACATCTTCGCTGCTGAGAGATTCGTTTTTTATTTGTTTGGGCAGGTCTTTTACAATGTTCTCGAAAGCCAGGCACAGATACAATAATTCAAATTCTTTTTCGGTAAGGGTGAACAAATTGAATTCATAATGTTCAATGGCATTATCGATATAAAACCTAAGCTTCTCGAAATTGGATATTATTACGTAAACACATTCGGGTTGATTGTTCTTATAACCGAAGGCTTGCTCTTCGACCTTTCCCAGATCAGTGGTGTCGGTTCCTTTTAGTTCAATAACTCCTTTAACTTTTTCATTTAATATGATAGCACCGTCAACCTTTTTGGCATCCTTAATATTCTTGTATTCTGTGGTTAGGTTAAAGTTTGTCTTTGGGTTTTTGGTATAACCCAGTACTTCAACAAACAAATCGGTGAGAAAACCCTCCTGATATTGTTCTTCCTTACTGTTCCTGATATTTTCCTGATGAACCGGGTTGTGAAAATGTTCCTTGAAAATAACATAAGCATCAGTAACCTTTTGCTTATCCAGTGTTTTCAGGTATTTGTTGATTACAGAATTTTGGAAGAAAGGCATTTTACTTTAATGATTAATCTTTGATTATTCCCCTCCAAAATTAAAAACATTTCCCTTCAATCCCCAAAAATTAACATCTTAATTTTCATACTTACTATTTTTCAAAAAAAATTACCCCCTGCACAATAAAAAACACAATTCTCCGCTACTGCTCCATATTGCAAACCTAAAATATAAAAAAACCAAATACCGGTTTAAGCAATAAACCTCAACCCATATAGCCCCTGTATTGCCATTTTACAAAACATGTTGCAATAAAACCGCCTTTTTTGTGCGGCTGCCGCCCTGCTTCGCTAAGATTAATACCTTTATATTGAGATAAAACCTTATAATACTAACTGACATTGCACAGATAGTTTCTGATACCCTCTTTATTTTGCCACCAAGGGCTTTAAAAACCGCCCGTACATAAAACATTTTTCTTGGTATTGTTGTAAAAAAAACAGGGCATACAGCAATTTTCATTTTAATGAAATAAAAAAAACCAAGGCTTACTGCAATTTTATTTTTATTAATATAACCTTTCCGAACATGGAAATATTTGCAATTTTGATTGAAATCATTTATTTTTTCATGGAAAACATTTTTTGAATTGTTTACAACATTTTTCAGATTGTATAAATAACTTTTCAAATGTTGTACAACATTCCAAAAATTATGTACAACATTTTTCCGATTGTGTACAACATTGAAATAATTATGTACAACATTCCAAAAATTATGTACAACATTCCGGGAATTATGTACAACATTCTGCGAATTGTGTACAACATTTAGAAAATTATGTACAACATTCTGAGAATTGTGTACAACATTTTTTTAATTATTGAAATAACTTTTTTAATTCTTTCAATAATCTGAATTTAGTTTTAATGAAAATCAGCGAATTATATTTCAAACAAAATACAGATATCATGTATAATTGTTGAAAAACGGGGGATTTTTAAGGTGTTAGGTAAGCATCGAATTATTATATCCAAATAGTAAATAATAAAGAAATTAAAAAGGTAATAAAATTCCAAAAGAAGACAAAAAAGAAGAATTCACCGCGAAGAACGCAAAGAAAAAAATACGCGAAGTTCGCTAAGAAATCTTTGCGCACTTTGCAAAAAACTTTGCTCTTCCTTTGCGGTTTAAAAAAAGAAGAATTCACCGCGAAGAACGCAAAGAATAAGATACGCGAAGCCCTCAAAGAACCTCCTCTATGTGCTATTATGCAATCTTAAAGTTCTATGTGCCTATGTGGTGAAAAATAAGAAGAAACCCTTTGTGATCCTTAGTGATATCCTTTGTGCTTCCTTTGTGGTGAAAAAAGAAGAATTCACCGCGAAGAACGCAAAGAAAAAGATACGCTAAGTTCGCTGAGAAATCTTTGCGCACTTAGCAAAAAACTTTGCTCTTCCTTTGCGGTTAAAAACAAAGGACCCAATTGTATATTACACAGGTTTGGGCTAAAGCCCATCCATGGTTGCTATTTTGAACCCCGGCATAAATGCCGGGGCTAATGATTTTGATCAGATAAATTCTGTATAGCCCCGACCTTTAGGTCGGGGTTAACATGTCCATCAACATCAGGGCTTTAGCCCAAACAATTGATAAAAACCACAGGGTCGTCTTTTCTTCCTTTGCGGTTAAAAAAAGAAGAATTAATCGCGAAGTTCGCCAGGAAACTCCTCTATGTGTCCTAATGCGTTCTTAAAGTTCTATGTGCCTATGTGGTTAAAAAGAAGGATTTATTACTATCTTTGCTCGCTGGATCCATACATCCTGCTCACTGCTATACATACCTGAACTTATTCGCAATAAGAAACCCTATGAAAAAACTGTTCTTCATCGTAATGATGATTTGTGCCACACAAATACATGCCGCCATTATTTACGTCAATTCGGCTGCTACCGGAGCCAACAACGGAACTTCATGGATACATTCCTATACCGACCTCGAAACTGCCATGCTCTTTGCCGTGAGTGGTGATGAAGTTTGGGTGGCCAAAGGCACTTATAAAACCTCAGCCACCAACGACCGCAATTCATCCTTTGTACTGAACAATGGGGTGAAACTTTATGGTAATTTCTTCGGTAACGAAACCTCCATCAGTCAGCGAACAGGTCTTACACCTGCTTCAAATGGTGCCGATCGTATCAACGAGACGATTTTATCAGGAGATATTGGTATTGCTAATGACAGCACCGACAATGCCAACCATGTGATATATGCCTTAAATTCCACCTTACCCATCATTATCGATGGGGTTAAGGTTGTCAAAGGCAATGCCATTCTTACTGTGGGCAAAGGAAAAGGTGGTGGTATCTATATTGAGAATGCAGGCAGTGTCACCCTGCGCAATGTCATAGTGATGAACAATACTGCAACGCCCGGTTTGGATGGAAAGGGAGCCGGTATTTATGTGGAGAATGCCACCTCATTTTTATTGGAAAATGCTGCCGTTGTTCGCAATCGAATGATTGACGATGCCTCTGTGAGTGGAAGCGCTTTTTATTATGGTGGTGGTCTTTATCTTAATTGCCCTCAAAATCAGATCAGCAATGCTTTTCTGGATAATAATAAAGTGATATCCGGGCGGGCGGAAATTTCAGGAGGTGGGTTATATATCAACAATAATGTGAAGCTTTTACTAAGTTCTAACTCTATAAACAATAACCTGATCAGTTTGACATCGGCAGCTGCCGTAAAAAATATGAGAGGCGGTGGAATTGCTTGTATTGGTTCCACTGCTTCGGTTTCCATCCTTAGTAAGAACGATATCTCGTTTAACACCATTTCGGCAGCCCGTGCATATTCCTACGGGGCAGGCGGATATTTTAGCAGCGATACACTGAAAGTGACAGGAGTAAGCATTAATGACAATACCCTTAACAGCACATACAAAGCAACAGCATTAACCACCTATGGAGGCGGAATGTATGCATCTGTTGTAAAAAGTGCTTCTTTTACGAATGTTGATTGTAACCGCAACAGTATCAGCGCACGTTCTGCTTCTGGTGGCGGGCTTTTCTTTGCCATATCAGGTACGGATACCTGCAGCTTGATCAATTGCCGTTTTCTGGATAACAATATGCAGGCAACCGGAGCTTTGGATGGTTCATTAATAGCTGGGGGTGCATATGTTAGTGGGAAAATAAAAATAATACAATCCGATATCTGCCGCAATACAGTAAGCATATCATCCTATACGGCTTCTAATTCCACAGCAACAACTACTGCTTATGGAGGTGGTATTGCTACTTATGGTTATACCTACTTCATGAATTGCAAAATCGACTCCAACTACCTGGAATCCTTTGGTGAGTTTGATTATTACACCATGACCAATCCTACCATTACTGCCCGTGCTGCCGGTGGAGGACTTTATTCCACTGCCAAAATTGATATGCTCAATTCGCGCGTAAGCGACAATTATGCTGTGGGGCGTTTGTATGTTGACCAATTGTGGACTTCCTATTTTACAGCTACCTGTTATGGGGGAGGGGTGTATAATGATTTTACTACTGCGGGACAGAAAAGCAGCATCAGAAACTGTATTGTTAAGAACAATGATGCCATGACCTATTTAAACTTAGCCAATGGAGATGCAAAAGGGGGCGGTATTTATTCGCGCAACATGGACATACTGAACAATGAGATCTCGGATAATGAAACTTATGTGGATATTGCTGTCAGCGGAGGACTCACACAGGGAGGGGGTATATTGCACAATGGCACCGGAAAAATCTATAATAATATTATTGCCAACAATGCGGCCCGGGCGAGCACTTCCTATCAGAGCGGCGGATATACTTCCAATGCTTATGGAGGCGGTATTTATTCCAATTCAACCGATACCATTTCCAATTGCCTTTTACACAACAACCGTGTAGTGGCACGCAACAAATCCTATGGCGGTGGTTTATACAACCGCGGCGCTTCTAAAATTGCCAACCTTACCATTGCCGAAAACCATTCGTATAGCGAACTCAATACACGTAACGGAAGCGGTGTTTTTATGAAAACCAATACCGCCCAGATGCTGAATTCTGTGATCTATTTCAACGATCTGCTGGATTATTATGATTCTACCACCACCTGTCTGGTGAAGAATTGTGTGATTCAGCTATATCAGAGCGGGGGTGGCAATTTCAATATCAATCCTCAGTTTGCCGATACCGCTGCCAATGATTTTCATGTGAGCGCAGCCAGCATTGCCATCGACAGGGGCGATTCCACTTATGTGCCCAGGCCGGTTCGCTTCGATCTGGATGGTAACAAAAGAATTTCCGGACTTAACATTGATATTGGAACTTACGAGTTGGATCAGTGCAAAAGCTCTTCGGCTATATTTCATATCATTTGCCAGGGGAATTCATATTTCTTCAACGGGCAGAATCTCACCCTTCCGGGCATATACAAAGATACCCTGACCAATCATTTGGGATGTGACAGCACGGTTACTCTAACTTTATCGGTTGGAGCCACGAGTGCTTTCACTGATGTGAAAACGGCCTGCAATTCCTACACCTGGATCAATGGCACAACCTATACCGGCAATAACAATTCGGCAACTTACATTTTACAAAATCATGCAGGTTGCGATAGTATTGTCACTCTCAACCTGACCATCAATCACAGCAATGCTTACGATCATTATGTTACAGCCTGCAATTCCTATACGTGGATCAATGGTATAACCTATACAGCGAGCAATAATACAGCCACCCACACTCTGACCAATCATCAGGGTTGTGATTCTGTGGTCAGTCTGCATCTGACCATTAACCACAGCAATGCTTACGATCATTATGTGACGGCTTGTGATTCCTATACCTGGATCAATGGTGTAACCTATACGGCAAGCAACAATTCCGCAACCCAAACCCTTACCAATCATCAGGGTTGTGATTCTGTGGTCAGTCTGCATCTGACCATCAACCACAGCAATGCCTCCACTCATACAGTAATGGCCTGTAATTCCTATACGTGGATCAATGGTGTAACCTATACGACAAGTAATAATACTGCTACCCACACTTTAACCAATCATCAGGGTTGTGATTCTGTGGTCAGTCTGCATCTGACCATCAACCACAGCAATGCCTCCACTCATACAGTAATGGCCTGTAATTCCTATACGTGGATCAATGGTGTAACCTATACGACAAGTAATAATACTGCTACCCACACTTTAACCAATCATCAGGGTTGCGATTCCGTGGTGAGTCTTCATCTGACCATTAACCACAGCAATGCTTACGATCATTATGTTACGGCCTGCAATTCCTATACCTGGATCAATGGTGTAACCTTTACGGCAAGCAACAATTCCGCAACCCAAACCTTTACCAATCATCAGGGATGTGATTCTGTGGTCAGTCTGCATCTGACCATCAACCACAGCAATGCGTACGATCACTATGTGACGGCTTGTAATTCCTATACGTGGATCAATGGTGTAACCTATAATACAAGCAACAATTCCGCAACACACACCCTTACCAATCATCAGGGTTGCGATTCTGTGGTGAGTCTTCATCTGACCATCAACCACAGCAATGCTTCGACACAAACAGTCTCGGCCTGTAATTCCTATACCTGGATCAATGGTGTAACCTATACGACAAGTAATAATACTGCTACCCAAACCCTTACAAATCATCAGGGTTGCGATTCCGTGGTCAGTCTTCATCTGACCATCAACCACAGCAATGCTTCGACACAAACAGTCTCGGCCTGTAATTCCTATACCTGGATCAATGGTGTAACCTATACGACAAGCAACAATACCGCTACCCAAACCCTTACAAATCATCAGGGTTGCGATTCTGTGGTCAGTCTTCATCTGACCATCAACCACAGCAATGCTTACGATCATTATGTGACGGCTTGTAATTCCTATACCTGGATCAATGGTGTAACCTATACGACAAGTAATAATACTGCTACCCAAACTTTAACCAATCATCAGGGTTGTGACAGTGTGGTGACTTTGCATCTGACCATCAACCACAGCAATGCTTACGATCATTATGTGACGGCTTGTGATTCCTATACCTGGATCAATGGTGTAACCTATACGGCAAGCAACAATTCCGCAAC
>CAYXXU010000007.1:0-78038 GCA_964469155.1 uncultured Bacteroidales bacterium | reverse complement strand
TTTTCATTCCATCTTTGCCCGTAGTAATCAGGCCTACTTTATTGCCAAATTCATAAGCCAGACAAGAAGCTTCTCAGGTTTTGGGACTTCCATCCTCTTCATTTTCTTCTTTTCAACCTTATTAAATAAAAAATAAGTAATTTTGCGTTCCACAAATCACACCTAATAATATGTCGGATACTAATACAGGCCAGCCCAATATACGCAAATACAAAATCATTATTATAGCCGAAGCAGCAGTAATACTGTTGCTGCTTGTACTTTTTATTACCGCCCGTACGAGGGTTCGTACCTTTGTAATTGAAAAAGAAAAAATGGTTACCGAGCGGCAGGTAATGCAAAAAACCCTCGATTCGCTGCGCAACGAGCACCAGAAAATGCTTACCGAATATGGTTTTCTTACTGCCGATCTTAAAATTAAAGACAGTACGATACAGGCCCAGTCGGCCGAGATACAGAAACTCATAGAGAGCAATGCCGGGAAACACATGATACAGAAAAAACTCGATTATCTGCGCGGCATTACCCAAGACTATGTGGCACAGATAGACAAGCTTCTGAAAGAAAACGAGAACCTGAAAACCGAAGTAGCCACGGCCCAGAACGATATTAAAAAAGAAAAAGACAAGAATCAGGTACTTGCCAAAGACAAGGAGGACCTAACGCAACAAATAACCAATGCGGCGGTGCTGCAGGCTTATGGCGTGCAGGCCACGGGTATACGTATGAAATCGGGTGGCAAAAAAGAAGAAGTGGTTGACAAGGCCAAGCGCGTTGAAAAAATCAAGATTACCTTTACATTGGCCAAAAACCCGCTGGTGCAGCCCGGTCCGAAAACCGTATATGTACGTATAGCCCGCCCCGACAATGCGATATTGCAGGACGGACAATCGTTCGAATATCATGGCACACAGATCATGTATTCGCTCATGCAGGGATTTAACTACGATGGCAAACCTGTACCTGTGACCCTGTATTACGAAAAAACCGACCGTATTGTCCCCGGATCGTACAATATTTCAGTATTTTCTGATGGCCAGGATATTGGTCAAACCACTTTATTGCTAAAATAATTAACACTAATAATTAAAAACAAATACACATGAAAAAACAAATGAGCGTTATTGTGACCTTAGCCCTGATGATATTATTCTCAGGATCGGCTTTTGCACAAAAACAAGTAATCAAAACCGAGAAGATCAAAGTAGGTATCGATTGCCCTATGGGAAAAGCCACCATTGAAAAAGAACTGGTGAAAACCCCTGGAGTGAAAACCGTTGCCGTTAGCATGGAAACCAAGGTTGCCACCATCACCTATGTAGATGGCAAAACCAATAAAGACCAACTGGTGAGCGCTATCGAAAAACTGGGATATACCACCGAGTTTTCAAAAACGACCACCCCTGTGAAAACAGGCTGTGCGAAATCGTGCCAGAAAACCTGCGGGCATTGATCGGCTGAAAGGAAACCATGAATAAAAAAGCCCGGTAAGTTTTTATCGGGCTTTTTTTATTTCTTCACCATAGATCAAAATTCGGGAGCCCGAATCTCATCTTTCACCACAAAAGCATCGGGAAATTCGCCCAGCAGTTTTTGTTTGAAACCTTCGGCGTCCATACGGGTGCGGAAATCGCCCACACGTACTTTATAGTAAGGCGACTGAAACATAAGGTAAACACTCATGTCGGGATACATTGCCATAAAAACCCCTTTTTTGCTGTATGCCTTACTTTTTGAATTGTTTCCTGAATCGAAAAAAATCTGAATGCGCCAACCTATAATCTTTTGTTTTGTATTAAGATAAGCGTGCTTTTCAACCAGAGAAGATATCCCGCTGCTTTCTATCAGGGTAATATTTCCTTTTTGGGCATTGCCCATAAAGGCCAGAGATAAAAAACAAAAAGTGAAAAGAAGCTTTTTCATTAAACCTATCTTGCCAGGGTTTCGAGTATTTTGGGCTGAATGCTTATCACGGGTATAGGCGAATTGTTAACCATCTGCATAGCGAAAGGTCCGAGCCAGATATTTGAGGTTTCCTGTTCCTGTTCGGTCATGATAAATATCTGGTCGGCGCCAACCTCTTCAGCATATTTGATGGTAGCGGTGGTGATATTATCGCAATCGATAGATTTTACCAGGTATTTGACTTCGTTCTCTTTCAGATATTTTTCCACCTGTTCGGTATATTTGGTGACGATACGGCGAATTGACTTTAAAGTGGATGATTGCAATTCCACCACATGAATTTCAGCCTTAAAAGCCCTAGCCATTTCAACAGCATAGGGAACTTTCTGACGGGTGGCGGCAGAGTTGTCAATAGGTAAAATTATTTTTTTAATAGTATTTTTGATAAGATAAGTTTCGCGAAGGGTAATCACCGGGCATGGAGAATAGGTTACAATTTTACTGGCATTACTGCCTATCATAAACGATTCGAAGCCTGAAACCCCGTGCGATCCTGCAACAATGTAATCAGCATCGTTATATTTGGCCTGATTGGCGATTTCTTTGTAAATCTTGCCTTTTCGTAATTTATAGGAAAGGGTGCCTTTTTTCAACGATTTTGCATATTTTTTCTGCAGCTCTTCAATTCTCGCTTTAGCTTCACGGCGGTATTCGTGACTTGAATTGTCGTAAATCGATTCATCTGTATCCGGTTTATCAACCCAAACCATCATAATATCTGCTCCGATAGCATTGGCAATTAGTATTGAATACTCCAGGGCCTGAATTGAATTTTTCGAAAAATCAATAGCCACAACCATCTGTCTCAAAACCGTTGTTTTTTTCATAACTGATGCTAAATAAAAAGTAAGAAAAACGTTAATTATTTTTAACAAAATTAGGAAAAATTCAATATCCCTATTGGTTTTTTTCGATCTGTAAAAAATATTTTTCTTCCGCAGTTTATACTGAAGAGTTCGGATGAAAAAAAACATTTATTATCAGTTAGTTGCAGACCGGGAAAAATTAAAAGGCGGTATCGGGTTTTTTGCTAATTTTGTTTAAAAGAAATGCGGCCATGGTCAATGACAACTTAGATCCGGAAAAAACCAAACTATCGCCCAACGAACTTGAGTTTGACAGATTTTTGCGACCCAGTAGTTTCGAAAAGTTTTCCGGACAGGGACAAATTGTTGAAAATCTGAAAATATTTGTGAAGGCAGCCAAATTGCGCGGCGATTCGCTTGATCATGTGCTGTTGCATGGGCCTCCGGGTTTGGGTAAAACTACTTTAAGCCATATCATTGCCAACGAACTTGGGGTTGGGATCAAAATTACTTCCGGCCCTGTGCTTGACAAACCGGGCGACCTGGCAGGCCTGCTCACCAATCTGGAACCCAATGATGTTCTGTTTATCGATGAGATACACCGCTTATCGCCAGTTATTGAAGAGTACCTTTATTCAGCCATGGAGGATTTCAAGATCGATATCATGATAGAAACCGGCCCCAATGCGCGTAGTGTTCAGATAACCTTAAATCCTTTTACCCTGGTTGGTGCCACTACCCGTTCGGGTTTGCTAACAGCCCCTCTGCGATCGCGTTTCGGAATAAACACCCGCTTATCGTATTATGATACCGATATACTGCATCAGATTGTGTTGCGTTCAGCCGGGATCATTGATATTGGTATTGATAACGAAGCTGCTTTCGAAATTGCCCGTCGCAGCCGCGGCACCCCCCGTATTGCCAACTTATTGCTGCGCCGTGTGCGCGATTTTGCCCAGATCAAAGGAAGCGGATCCATCGACCTGAAAATTACCAACATTGCTCTGGCAGCATTGAATGTTGACAAGAACGGGCTGGATGAAATGGATATTAAGATACTGGTTACCATTATCGATAAGTTCAAGGGGGGGCCCGTTGGACTAAATACCATTGCTACTGCAGTGAGCGAGGATGCCGGAACCATTGAGGAAGTGTACGAACCTTTCCTTATTATGGAAGGGTACCTGATGCGTACGCCCCGCGGTCGCGAAGCTACCGAAAAAGCCTATAAACACCTGGGGCGCATCGTCCCCAACACCCAGCAAAACCTTTTCTGATCAAAGTAACTATGGATACCCATACTCTTTCCATAGAAATTAAGCGAAAGATCACTGAAATGGGCTATCCTCATTCGGGTTTTGCACGGGCAGCACTATTGCAAAGAGACTATGATTTCCTGCTTTCGTGGCTGGCCAAAGGCAAACATGCCGAAAAAGCTTACCTGGAAAGAGAACCCATAAAACGTGCCGACCCTACCCTGCTGGTTGCCGGGGCAAGATCAGTAATTTCAACACTTTTCCCCTACTACACTCCTGAAGATCTTTCGGAGAATCATTTTTACAAGATTTCAAAATACGGATACGGCAGAGATTATCATAAGGTACTTAAAGAAAAACTAAAAGATATTGTCGAATTCATAAAAGACCTGACACAAAGCGAAAATACCATTCCTTATGTAGATTTCGCCCCTGTTTTCGAGAAAGCCTGGGCACAACGTTGCGGACTGGGCTGGGCCGGTAAAAACACCCTGCTTATCAATAAAAGTTTGGGATCGTTTCATTTTATTGGAACCATCATTACGGATGTGGAACTTGAATATGATGAACCCGCAAATGATGCCTGCGGTTCATGCACCCTATGTATGGAGGCCTGCCCTACAGGCGCCCTCACTGCTCCGCATGATATTGACATCAGGAAATGCATCTCGCATCTGACCATGGAACAGAAATACCCTTTGCCACAAGGACAAAAAGAGACTTTCCAAAAATACATTTATGGTTGCGAAATCTGCCAAAATTGCTGTCCATGGAACAAAGAATTGCAACCTACCAAGGATGCATCCTTCTATCCTACAGAATCCTTAAGGAACATGAGTAAAAGAGATTGGGATACCCTGACCGAAGAAAAGTTTAAAGATTTATTCCAGGATTCTGCAGTCGACAGGGTGGGTTATTCCCTATTAAAAAGAAACATAGCCTTTATCAATCCGGAATAAATCCCATACAGGTTTCAGATCATCAGCTTACCGGAATATCACTTTACCGCTTTTACTGTATCCTGCTGTAGAAGTGATCTTATAGAAATACAAACCGGGATTAAAAGTATTCGCAATAGAAATCTCATCCTTTGTCACATTTTGAATTTCGTAAACCTTTTTCCCCATCATATCGAACAAAATAACGGTAAATGTATTCCCTTTCAGGCTTTCCGGGTTGATATCAATGATAAGGCGGTCGGTAACCGGATTGGGATAGACCGATATAATGCCATCGGCATTGGGGTTTATAGTTTCAATGCCCGAATTATCGCAGGGAACAAAAGGTCCACCCGGAGAACCCAGCGGGCATCCGGCAAACCAGTTTAAAGGATCGTTCACATCGCCATGTTCCGACAAAAGTTCCAGGGTTTTACCCATTCCGTTGGCGCCTGCAGGCCAGGGATAGCTGCCCAGGTATGACATAGACAGGTAAACATTCATATCCTGATCGAACAAACGCAGACTTTCCCCTGCAGAACTCAGTCCAAAACCAAAAGGACCCATAATGTTGGCTACACCCGGATATATTGTGCGGAACTTCACAGTATCCTCACAAAGTACCAGGTAATCATCAGGATGTATCACCGTGTTTTCAGGAAACAAAAAGAAATTACTGTTCTGGGAATCTTTAAATTTCCAGCCTGAGATGTCCAGAGGCCACTGGCTGTAATTGTGCAATTCAACCCAATCGCCGGCATCGGCATCTACCGATGAATTGTAGTTGACCTCGCTGAAAATGATCTTTGCCGTATCGGGCTGACCAAAGAAATAGGCGGTTATGACATCTGTAGTGTCGGGGTTAAAGGTGAGGGAAGAATCATTATGAGGCGTCGGAAATAAAACCATAGACTGCCAGAAACTAAAGGTATAACCGGGATTCGGTATCACTGCAATGGTTACCGGAACACTGTCGAAATAGACGCCCGACCAGGGCATATCGTCAACAGTAATGGTATTCATAACGATTTTCCCGGCACCGGGAGGATACACATTGAGGGTTAATGGAACCTGTTTCTTTAAGTGAAAGGTTTCTTGCAGATGATTCCGTGCGGTTATCTGGCGGTTGTTGCAAAAGGCGGTTAATTCGGGGAGTTGGTAATACTTCCAATCGTTGTAACTACCGTGTCCGCCTACTCCCCAATCAGGATTGTTAAACCCTGTACCCCAACGCTTGAAGTGCCGTATCATCTCAACATCTATCCTGTTGCGGAAGAAGTCAAGTTTTGCATTGAATTGTTGCGGGGTCAACAGGGTATTTAGCAAGTCTGCATAGCGGTTGATGAAATAATTGCGGTAGCTTTTGTTCTTTATAAGGCTGCTAAACAGAAGGGAGGTGTAATCATAGCTTTTGTTCAGGTTGGTATCAAGCGAATTGAACACATACGACCAGTTGCCCCCCATGCCGTTATCCAGGTCCCACAAAATGTAACGCCACTTCTTTCCTTCTTTGTTCTCGCGCCAGTAGCGGACATTATTTACCAGCCAGTCCCAGTTGTTGGTCCAGGTTTCTACGGCAAAATAATCGGCCAAGTTCTTCAGATCGATCAGTGAGTCAGCCATGGAAAAGTTCGCCGGGAGGCTCATGTCGTGGGTAAGCACATACATTCCCATCTGAATGAAGCGCTCGTTCGAGCCTGACATCACCAGTCCATTATACTGCAACAGATCGACTGAATCGGGGTCAGCACCATGGTTTTCGGCCAGGTAATCTTTATTGATCTTTTCGCGCATGTTATACACACCCCAGTACTTTCCATTGATATAAACCACTGCCGGCTGGCAGGCCATTACATCGCAATCGGTGGGCCCGAGTGAAAGGCTGTGGACCAAAGCATCGCGCATGTGGGCGCGGTTCCAGTCGGTGCCTGCATTCCGGATGATAAACTGTTTAAAGGAATGAATATCCTTTTCCGGGAACAACTGGTAATTGAATGACCCTGCCCCGTAACTGTCGTGAGCTACAAGCTTCAAACTCTTTTGTGGATAGGATCGGGAGTAATTTCCGTAGATCTCAATACCAATATTCTGTTTAAAACCCAGTTGACGCTGCTGGTCAAAATATTCCACATGTGCCGGTATTTCCTTTTCCTGCCAGAAGTTGGCTCCGAAAAACGGCACGGCAGCTTCAGCGTTGGGGCCCTTTACATAAATTCCGGTTACCGGATCGAACATGAGACCGGGAGAAACGGTCAGGGAAATAACCGGAAGCAAAGCAGAAGACGAATCCTTGATAAAATAGGAGTTAGAAACCGTATTGCTTTCAAGAAATGCACTATGAAAGGTACAGGCCCTGATTACCCGGGTGGAATCGATCGTAATAGGCACGGTATAGAGCGGTGAGGAGATTTTTGGAGTATTTCCGTCAGTGGTATAGTGAATACTTGCTCCCGGGGTAGAAGTTGTAAGCGTTAATGACTGAGGGGTATTATAAAAACCTCCTTGTAATGAAAATACAGGATCGACTGCATATTCAAAATATCCGGTAGAAGAATTGTTGGATGCATTGGGAGTGGGCAGGGCAAATAACTTATGCAAGGGGCCACCGTTAGGCTGACATCCATAAGAATGATCGGAATGAATGGCTGTGAAAACGAACTGATCGATAGTGCTACCGGCAGTGTTGGTTATTACAAGGGTTTCGCCGGAAGAGGAAAGTTTGAAATTAGTATGCAGCGACGAAGCACTGAAATTGAACCAGGCGGGTGTGGCTGAATAGTTGTGAGAAGTGTTCTTAATACCCATGGAAAGCCAGGGAAGGGAAGAAATATCGGAGGAGGTTGGGCTGACATTGTGCACCTGAATGGCCAATACATTATTGCCATTCTTCAGAAAGCTTTTCAGAAAACTCTCATCGATAATGAATGTTTCCGCGCTGCCTCCCGCATACATTTTGGCTTCGTGTTCCGAAAGAGCGGGAATATTGTATCCCACCGGAGTACCATTTACACCGATATTGGAACGGGCTATCTCCACCCCGTTGATGTAGGCCACAAAAGCATCGTCGTAATCCATGTGAAAAACGGCTGAAGCAATAGCCGCCGTATCCACAATATTAAAAACCCTGCGCATGAACACCGATGCGGCCGGATAAGTTATCAGGGTGTTATCGTCACCATCGCCATAACCTATGCCTCCCGGACCCTGCAACCAGGCGGCATCGTTGAAAGTGGCAAGCCTGCGCCAGTTGGAATCGGGCTCTGAAAGAGGTTTCTGATAACGCCAGGTATCACCGGCATTGACCACCGTTTCCCAATGATCGAAGAATGTCTTTCGGTCTTTACCCGAGGCAAACAGTATGAGAAAGCTATTTGCAGGTATATTTACACCGGAAGGAAATATCCATTTATCGGGCTGCGATACATTGTCGCTGATCTTATATCCTCCCAGATTGAACACCGAAGCGCTGGTATTATAAAGCTCTATCCAATCGGGGTAATCGCCGTCTTCGTCCATGAGCACCGAATTGTTTGATGAGCAAACTTCATTGACCACCACCTGGGCCGGGGCAACCTGAATGAACCAAAAACCAAACAGAAGAAAGAGTATCATTTTCATGGGACTACTTATTGCGTTTTTATCCACTTGCTGAGGTAACTGTCTGCACCGGTTTTTAGCTCAATGATGTATATTCCGGAAGGCAGACGACCGACATCCAGGGTATAACTATAATCGCCGCTGACCTGCTCCCATTTCCCCAATAAGTTCGTCCGGCCTAACAAATCAAGGGCAAATATGGTAAGGGGTTCGGGAATATCTGTATGTCCCTCAATGGTCATCACGGAACCTCCCGGGTTGGGATAAATCTTCGGGGCGACAAAAACCTGATTCTCATTCACGGAAGTGTTGTCAATGATCTTCAACGAGTCGGTGGTAGTGTCGGCAAAGCAGGTATTTGAGGCTATCAGGGTGATGTATTTCATTCCCGGAGTTGTATAGGTATGCAAAGGAAATTGCAGGTTACTGCTTCCGTTCACTGCATCGTCGAAATCCCATTGGTAGAGCGAGGCATTTTCGGAAAGATTTACAAACTGAACCACCTCATTTATATTGAAATGATCAAGGGTGGTCCAGAATTCTGCCGAAACAGGTTTGTCAACGCTTACCTTCACCGTGCCCTGAATATGGCATCCGCTCCCATCGCTGATATAAACACCATAGACCGTTGTTTCAGCAGGACTGACTGTGATGGATGAGGCCGTGGCGCTGTCGGACCACAACCAGGCATTTCCACCGCTGACATTCAGGGTAACCGAAGCACCTGCGCAAATGGTTGTATCGGGAGTAAGGGAATAATTTATGTTGCAATACACACAACTGCCGTCCGATTGAGTAGCCCAGGGATTGTAGTTTACGGCAGTGGTATCCATGCATCCCATGACCACGGGCGGGGTATAAATGTATTGGAAATACAAGAGGCTGTAAAACTTGTCGGTGTGGGCAGTAACCACCGGGTGGCGGACATCTTTGGCAAAATAGTTATAGAAATACTGAGTGTCGGCGGCGGTATATACCACAGAGCCGAATGATGTGGCCGTGTCGTAAGTAAATTGGGCATATTTCACGCGAAGTACGTCCGGGTACGTATTCAAAGGAGTTTGGAGATGACCCCATCCGTCGACCAGAATGTTGCGTTTTGTGATGGTCTTAAAATTCACAAAAGGAAGAATATTGGCTATGCTTGCCACAGCCTTTTCGGTTTCGGCATGACCGTAAAAATATTGGTTGGTGATAAGTGAATCGGTATTGGTATAGCTGCCATGCACGGTATCCAGTCCCTGGCCGAAATCACCTATTATGGTGAGACCGGTACGACAAAAGGCATTGGCCGTGGAAGTGCAATAATACACATAGTGGAAAGAACCTGTTTTTTCGGCATAAACGGTTGTGGCGCCGGGGTGCTGCGAAGCCCAGGGAGTTTGCGAAGCCGTGTAGTATTTAACACTATCGTGCATCACCGGAATAATATTGGTGAAATCGTAAAACTGATTGGGCCCGGCGTTTCCCAATATATTGGTAGCAGCCACCACGTAACCGCGGCTAATCAGTAAACCGCCTACCGGGAAATTATTACTGTTGAGGGTGATCTGTGGGTAGGCAGCGGTGGAAATGCCTGCCAAAATAATAATAAGCCAAAGTATTTTGCGATGCATACGGTTGGTTTAACAAATAGCGACACAAATAAAAACAAAAAACTTAACCATTCACATAATTGCTGAAAATTAGTTTTTTAGTAAGGGCTGCAAATAAATAATACTACTGTCTTTTTGATTGAAATTGGTAAGCGGGGCATAACCCTTCTTTTGATACTCAACGTAGACATCGTAGCAACCAAACGAACATCCTATCATGAAATACGTGTTGAAGCGTCCGCTGGAATCGGTGTAACCGCTGGCTCCGCTTTTGGTATAATCGCCGTTTTTACCGGCTTTAATCACCACATGAACACTGTCTAATGGCTGTTTGGAAACCTGATCGTAAACCATTACAAATATCTGTTTGTGGGCTTCGCAAGCCAGTAAACTAAAAAGGACGATTGTGGTTATGATCAGCAGAAATGGTTTCATTTTCATACCTTAATTGGTTAAAGTGTGGTCGATGGGATATTGCTGCGCTTTACAAAAGTAATAAATTTGATAATGCATCCGTGTAATTGATACACCTTAAACGGTATGGTGTCCCGCCGTTTGGAAATTGAACATGGGGTATTGTTTACTGTTTGTTTTGAGATTTTACCGGTTTGGTTATGGCTTGCCAGGTTTGGTATTTTGAAATAAAAAAGCCGCCCTCAACAGGCGGCTTTTTCCATTTATGTCAGACTCAGGGTATAAGAGCTCAGTCGCCACCCGGTTATGGGGGGGGGATTATTCAAGCCTCAGTTCCACATTGACTTCAGTATCGTTATCGTTGATAAAAATTATGAACCTATTGGCAGGGGCGCCGGCATCGACGCCTTTAACTTTCTGTCTGACTTTTGAAGCCAATTCGTTGGGCGGGGTGGAGGCCACCGCATCGGCCGTAGGAGCAAAATAGTATATTACAGAGTGGGCCGATTTGTTGTACAGATGAATGATGTTTTCGGCCTTGGGGTTAAGTTCGTAGGGTTCGGTGGTTTTTTTCTGGATCAGTACTTTTTTTACGTGGCTTTCGTAGTTCACTATCGATTGGTCGAAGAAGGTTTTCACCTTCTCGGGAGTTTCGGCATATTCGCTCATAAGGGTGCCCAGGTTTCTAAACAATTGTATGTAGAGTTTGCCGGTAATCGCCTTATAAGCGGGAGTGGCGCTATGCACATCGCCTTTTTTCTCCTGTTGGCTGGCATACAGCGTTTCGAAATTATCGCGTATGGCGGCTAATTCGGTTTCCCAGGTGGCGCCGATATCAGCCGCATATTTATGGCTGGAGGCCACTACACGGTTCATCACCAGCAACCCATTCGATAAGTTAAGATTATGAATTTCGGTGCGGCCATAAGGAAAAAACTCCAGATATTTGGCAGAACCTTTGTCGAATATCGATTCAACATGTGGTTCTAATTTTAAAGCCTTATACGAAAACTGCGACACCGTAATATTCACATCCCTGGTTAAACCGCGTTGCAGGTTTAAATCGGCATCGTAAGTTTCGAGGTTGCCAAACAAACTTTCCCAGCAGGATTCTGTTGCTGCTATATTGGCGGCCAAATTCGGATTTTCGGCCGATTTCATGTATTGAATATGCACGAAACCATATTTCTGAACTCTTTCGTGGGCAACTTCAATGGTATAAAATGGATTTTCGGAATAGGGGTCTATGCTTTTCATAGTTTTAAGGTTTGGTTGGTACAAATTTACAACAATTGAAATAAAAAAGCAAGGAAAAAGTGGTTTTTTTTCGTGCTAACACCGCTGTTATTTAGGCATTTGACTACCTAATTAATCTGTTTTCGGCAAATACCAATGCCTTTGCGTTTTTTTTCATCATTTTTTTGCGGTAACAGACAGCTAAATACTAATGTTAGGATGCCTCAAAAACAGAATTTGACCCGCGAAAGTTCTTTTATGGGTTCCTTAAAACAAGGAAAGGGCCCATGAAAGTTCTTTTATGGGTTCCTTAAAACAAGGAAAGGGCCCATGAAAATTCTTTTATGGGTTCCTTAAAACAGGGAAAGGGCCCATGAAAGTTCTTTTATGGGTTCCTTAAAACAGGGAAAGGGCCCATGAAAGTTCTTTTATGGGTTCCTTAAAACAGGGAAAGTGCCAATGAATTTTAGCTCGGTTTTCCTTAATTTAAGGAGAGGGGGGGGTAAACGACTTTGAGCCGGTTTCTTTTCCTGTTTTAGGGAGAAATGCCCGAAGTGCAGCACCTAATAAAAAAACTTACTAATGAGAGGTGTAAAATACAGTATTTTTTCAGCCCGGTTCAGGTTTTTTTTTGTTTTTCAATTTGTTCTAAGTATTTTTCCACTCCGCAATGTTGGGAAATAATATCAATGCCTTTTTCGCTGATGCATTGTTTATCGTCCGATCCGTAAGGCTCAATCAAACCTTCCTCAATCAAAAACTCAAAAAGATTTTCCCATTCCTGGGCTTCGAATTGTAAACGATAGGTAAGCATAAAATAATTAGCCCCGTAAGGTAAATGACCAAAAAACAGGTTGAGCACCGCATCTGCATAAACGGGATTGATCTTACTTTTCATCTGACAGTAATTGTGGCTGAGTAAAAATAAAAAACTGCTGAAATTATTTGCAACACCCAAACAATTGCAACAACAACAGCAGCTTTTTACGTATTCAACTTAAAAAACAAACATTATGCCGATGTAAAGATAAAACTATTTGCAATGAAAAATCAAGTTATTTTTATAAAAAAATTGCTGACCGCCGCCGCTTGCATCCTTAACAAAGCCGTCAACCTGTCAGTATTCGTTATTCATTATTTCATAAAAAAAAGCCGCCCCGCAAGCGAGACAGCCTTTTTTCAAACAAATTATTAACTAATTCTTAGAAACCTAATGCGGTAAGCGCATCGATTGAGTTTTGCAGCAAAGCAGTTGAATATTGTGTGTTATGAATACCCAAACTATATTCTCTCAGACAGAACTGGAAGTTGATCATAGCAGCCACCTGAGCGTTTTTCAGTAAGGGGAATTTTGGTTTTGAAGCATTGGTAGCGCCCGATCCGTAAGGATCTCTCCAATATCCCGTAGGATTGGTTGAAGAGCTGTAGATATCCAAATAACCATCGTAATTTCCGGTGGTAAGGCCTACCCATAAATTACTTGAAGTTGCATCTTTATGCAAAATATCGGTTCCACCACCTGCAGCATTGATTTTGGTAGCCAGTTGGTCGAGTAAGGTTTTAATATCGCTTCTGGTGCCGGTCCATTTGGTAGAGGTAGCCGTAATGGGGCTTACATCGTGGCAACCTGATACATTACATCCGTTAAAATTACCTTTGGCATTAAACGAGTGACCTCCGGCTGTACCTGTGATAGGTGCCATGTGACAATCCTGACAGGAAGCCACTGTGGTATGAGGCGAATTGGTATATGGAGTAGAACCTGGAATTTCGATACCACCCACACCAGCATACAATGCGCCAACAGTTCCGTAGTGAACATGCATTCTGTAAGATGGTTTAATATACATATTAACAGCACCGGCAGCGCTATCAAAGAAAACTACGTTAGGAAAGTTGGCCAGAGAGTCATAATTCAACAAACGTCCGCCGCTGGTTGGGTTTACATTGCAAACCATGGGGCGTGGTTGGTGACATTTTACGCAAAGATTACTTTTTCCGCCATCCTGGGTCAGATTAACGGTTTTAGCGCCTCCCCACATGGTCAAAGGCACAGGGGCAACCGTGGTTAATGAAGAGACATCAGAATAACCATAAGTGGTATGCAAACTGCTGTGGCAAGTGAAGCAACCCAGTTTTCCATAAGCAGCGCTGGCTATGGTAGCATAAGGATTGGTCCATTTTCCGGTACCTGCATCGTAGGTAAACACGGTAGAAATGTTGTTAGCAACCACATATTTGAAAGCTTCCTGGCAGTGACATGGTGTACATGATGTATTGCCTGCTTCTTCTTCTGCGGTTAAACCATACTCATGTTTCGACATTTGGAACTGGGTAGAAATTGCATCTACTACCGTTGAAACATGGCAAAGTTTACAGGTTTCGTTGGCATCAAGACCGTTGGTCCCGTCAGCGCCATCTTTTCCGTTTGCTCCTGCGGGGCCTTCTTTGTTGCAGCCAGTCAGGGAAATCATAATGGCCGCAGAGGCCATTAACACAACTGATAAAATTTTTTTCATTTTTTTAAATTGATTTAAGTTAGTATTATTTTATTTCTGTTTATTTTCTGGTTTAATTCTGATTTTTTTCTGAAGAAAAATTTCTCTGCAAACATACAATGAAAATTAATAGTGGAGAAAAAAAATTGCTGATATAATGCGGACAGGTGTTAAACAAAAATCAAGTTCAGATTGATAAATATCAACACAAATCTTTCACTCATTGATAATGAGGAAACAAACCTATTGCGGGTTTGCAGTAACTAAAAAGAAATAAATTCAAAAGGGGAAATAAAAAACAGACTAACCTTTCAATCCAATATGGGTTAGTTTTTCAATGTTGTTTATTATAATGGTGTTCCCCTCCACTGAAATGGTGTTGTCGTCTTTGAATTCCTTTAAAATTCTAATGGCGCTTTCTTTCGACATGGCGGTAATATCGGCAAGGTCCTGCCTGTTGATGCGAATGCCATTGCCTCTTTCTTTGAAAATTTCGTTATGTAAATATAATAGTGCGCCGGCCACACGTCCGTGCATACCTTTTTGGGTCAATTCAATAAATTTATGATAATTGGTAAGGGTTTGTTGGTTTACCCAGGCAAATAAATTTAATGCAAAATCTTTATTTTCTTTTATCAGTTCCGTTAAAATGTTCACATCAATAAAACAGGCCGCTGATTCTTCAACAGCCATGGTAGTGATGTGATTTTTAAAATCAGTAAAAAATCCGGGGCCTCCGATTATGGTAATCGGTTTGGCAAACCTAAGGATCAGGTTTCGATTGTTAATACCTTCAATATAAACCTTAACAAGCCCTTCGTTGACAATAATAATATGCGTCATCGCTGTGCCTTGTTTGAAAATAGTTTCACCCGGCCGAAACCTCACCTTACAGCGGGCCTGATTTACCAATTCAAATTGTTCTTCTGTTAATGAATTAAATATGGGCAGCTTTGTGAGGCAATCTCCGCAATGCTTGATTATTGTATCTTCCATGCGCTTTAATCAATTACATCTTAATTAATATTGACAAATTACCGTGCTTTAAATGATTTAAATCAAAAAAAATATTAACATTTATCGGGGTAAAGGTACATTATTTTAACTTTATTACAAAAATTTTGCATAAAATTTTCCAAAATAAAGGAGTTTTATCACCTCACAGACCATAGTAAAGATTCGAATCATTTTTTTTTGGATGAAATTGCTATAAATAAGAACGGACAATTCCATGAAAAAGCAGAACTGTCCGTGAATGTCTCCCCGACAGGATTCGAACCTGTGACCCATTGATTAAGAGTCAATTGCTCTACCAGCTGAGCTACGGAGAGAAATAAGGTGCAAAAATAGAAAAATATACTCAAACACCTTTATTTTTTTTATAAAAACCACCTGCAATCTGGACAATTTAAGTTTTTTTACTTTTAAGAATCGTATTAATAGAAATTTTATTATGTTTGACGGCTCAAAAATAAGCTAATAATGAACGATAGAAACTTTCTCGAAATGAACCCCGACCCATTGGTTCAGTATCTTAACAAACCTCGTAAGAATTTCACCAAAGTGGATCTTATAAAATACATTACTGAAAACCACATCCAAATGGTTAATTTCAGATATGCGGGAGAAGATAACCGTTTAAAAACACTGAATTTTGCAATTAACAGTCTGAACCATCTCGATAACTTATTGTCGACTGGCGAAAGGGTTGATGGTTCAAGTTTATTCTCTTATGTAGAAGCCGGTTCAAGCGATCTTTATGTGATCCCACGTTTCAGGACCGCTTTCCTGAATCCATTTACGGAAATGCCCACCCTTGATATTTTATGCTCCTATTTTAATAAGGAAGGCAAGCCTCTGGCATCTTCACCTGAATATATTTTACACAAAGCACACTCTGTGCTAAAAGAAAAAACCGGTTTTACTTTCGAAACCATGGGGGAACTCGAATATTACATCATTAGTCAGAGAGAAGAGCTATTCAGAGCCACTGACCAAAAGGGATATCATGAGTCGGCCCCATTTAATAAATTTGAAGATTTCCGGGTAGAAGCCATGCAATTAATTTCGCGGTGCGGCGGTCAAATCAAATACGGACATTCTGAGGTTGGTAATTTTTCAATTGATGATCTGGATTATGAACAAAACGAGATCGAATTTTTACCTGTTGATGTTGAAGAATCGGCCGAACAATTATTGATCTCTAAATGGATCATCCGAAATCTTGCCTATAAATATGGGGTAAATGTAACCTTTGCCCCAAAAATCACTGTTGGAAAAGCAGGAAGCGGAATGCATATTCATACCCGCCTGATGAAAGATGACAAGAATGTAATGGTTGAATGTGGAAGTATTAGCAATGTTGCGCGAAAAGCTATTGCCGGCTATCTTTCCCTGGCTCCATCGCTCACAGCCTTCGGAAATACCAATCCAACCTCTTACTTCCGGCTTGTACCTCATCAGGAGGCTCCAACCAACATTTGCTGGGGTGACAGAAACAGATCGGTCTTGGTTCGAGTTCCATTGGGTTGGTGTGGTATCAATGATATGATTACAAAAGCCAACCCTCTTGAACCTATTCCTACTGATGATTTTAGTGATAAACAAACGGTTGAATTCCGCTGTCCGGATGGTTCAGCAGATATTTATCTGCTATTGGCAGGACTAACTGTTGCCGCTCGTCACGGACTTGAAATGGAAAATGCTATTGAATATGCCAACAACAGCTACGTAGATGTGAATATCTTTTCTGAAAAACATAAAGAAAAAGTAAAAGACCTGAAAACCTTGCCTTTCTCCTGCTGGGATTCTGCTGAGATGCTGGAAAAACAAGCAGAGATATACAAGAAATACGATGTTTTCTCTCAAAATATTATTGATGGACTGATCAGGAATCTTAAGAAATTTGAAGATCAGGATCTCAGGACCAGACTTAAAGATAACCATGCAGAAATGCTGGCCATGGTACAACACTTTTTTCATTGCGGATAATTTTCGGTTAATATTGTCAATTTGGGTTATCCAAAAATTGCCAGAAAAACAGAATACATTTTTCCTGTCAGAAGCACATCCTAATTCTGGGCGTTTCGGCGTATCAGTCCAGAATTTAAAATATTATGGTAATTTTGTTGATACTGGCCAGAAGTTCTATTATTAATTGACATGATTTTACCAGGCAAGGTCCTTTATATTTCTTACGACGGTATGACCGATCCACTCGGTCAATCACAGGTTATTCCATATTTAGAAGGATTAACAAAGCGTGGTCTTGAATTTCACCTGCTCAGCTGCGAAAAACCCGAACGCTTTGCATCAGGCTTCGAGCAGGTCAGTGAAAAACTTCTTCAGGCAAAGATCCATTGGCATCCTATCCCCTATACCTCCAATCCTCCGGTTCTATCAACTGTAAAGGATATTCGAAGGTTGAATAAAGAAGCCGATCTACTGGATCGCGAACACCATTTTCAGGCAGTTCATTGCAGAAGTTATATCGCAGCTTTTGTTGGGTTAAGGCTTAAACAGAAAAAGAGACTGCCTTTTATCTTTGACATGAGAGGTTTTTGGGTCGATGAAAGAATTGACGGCAAATTGTGGAATATTAAAAATCCCATTTATTTCCTGATTTATAAATATTTCAAAAGAAAGGAAAAGGAATTCCTCAACAATTCTGATCATATAATAATACTGACAGAAAATGGAAAATCAGAAATCATTCAAAATTTCGGATTAACACAAAATACAGAAATCAGCGTAATTCCCTGTTGTGTTGATAATGAACTGTTTTCAAATCAAGATATTTCCTTACAAGATAAATATGTCTGGATGAAGGAACTTAAACTTGAGCAGGATGATTTTATTATTTCTTACTCCGGGTCGGTTGGAACGTGGTATATGCTTGAAGAGATGCTTGATTTTTTTAAAATATTAATAGATAGTTATCAAAATGCAAAGTTTCTCTTCATTACCCTCGACGACCCTGAAAAAATCATTTCAGTTGCTAAGAGTAAGAAGATTGACACTGAGAAAATTATTATTTGTAAAGCGGAAAGGTCCGAAATGCCCTTTTTATTGTCCTTAAGTACCCTTTCTTTATTCTTTATAAAACCTGCTTACTCAAAAAAAGCGAGTTCGCCAACAAAAATGGGAGAACTGATGAGTATGGGTATTCCATTTATTACAAATTCAGGGGTAGGCGATATCGATTCCTTAGTGAATCAATATAAAACTGGTATAGTTATTAAGGATCAGACTGAAACAGCATACCGTGAGGCGATAAAATCAATTCCTGCCCTGCTGGAACAAGATACAGAAATCATTAGAAATGTTGCAAAGACCAAATACTCACTTGATTTCGGGGTAGCCTCATACTACAACATATATAACCAACTAATGCAAAAACCTTAGCTGTGATTTATCCTGAAAGTTTCGAAAAAAAGATCGGTTTCGAAAAGATCATTCTCCAAATCAAAGATCTGTGTTTAAGCGAACTTGGCCAATCAAAAGCCGAAAACATCAAATTTTCAAATGCATTTAATAAAATATCACAGCAGCTTGAGCTGACCGATGAATTCCTGAGATTAATACAATTTGGAAAGCAGTTTCCTTCTCAGGATTATTATGATCTGATACCGGAATTTCAAAGAATTCAGACCGAAGGGACTTATATCGATATTGAAAAACTGGGCGAGTTGCGACTTTCGTATCTGGCCATTTGTGAAATCATCAATTACTTTATTGAAGAACAGGAAGAATATCCTCAATTATTTAAACAATCACAGGCAGTTATTACCATCCCGGAAATTAATTCTGCCATCAACCGTATTTTGGACGATAAGGGTTTCATTAAGGATAACGCATCTGAGACATTAAAAAAGATCAGATCAGATATTATCTCGACCCAAATACTGATAGAAAAAAGGATCCGTCAGATTTTCCAGGGATTAAAACGGGAAGGTGTAATCAGCGAAGATGTTGAAATTACCATGCGAAACGGGCGTTGTGTGATCCCGGTTTCATCCGCCAGTAAAAGAAAGGTAAAGGGATTTATTCATGATGAATCATCCAGCGGTCAGACAGTTTTTATCGAACCTTCTGAGATATTCGAACTGAATAATTCTTTACGTGAACTTGAAACTACCGAAAAAAAAGAGATCATTAATATTCTGAAACAATTTACCGATTTTTTAAGACCCTTTCTGCCCGACCTGACAGACTCATATAACTACCTTGGCGAAGTAGACCTGATAAGAGCCAAGGCGATATGGTCCAATGCCTCAAAATCCATAAAACCACAATTAACAAAAGGAGAAAAGATTAACTGGTATGGAGCCATTAATCCTCTGCTTGAACAACATTTGCAACCTCAGGGAAAATCAGTTGTGCCCTTTGATCTTACACTCGATCCTGATCAAAGAATCCTGGTTATTTCCGGGCCTAATGCAGGAGGAAAATCAGTATGCCTGAAAACAGTGGGTTTGTTGCAATATATGCTGCAATCCGGTTTTCTGGTTCCGGTGCATCCGAATTCGGAATTTGGTATTTTTTCAAATCTGTTTCTTGAAATCGGGGATGAACAATCTATTGAAAATGATCTGAGTACCTATAGTTCTCATTTGAAAAATCTGAAATATTTTGCAGAAAATGCCGGTAAGGACACCCTTTTTCTTATTGATGAATTCGGAAGCGGAACTGAACCGCTGTTAGGCGGAGCTATTGCCGAAGCAACGCTATTGGCGCTTAACGAGAAAAGGGCTTTTGGGGTTGTTTCCACACATTACTCAAATCTTAAAGAACTTGCTGCCAAAACGAGCGGGATCATAAACGGGTCAATGCTTTTTGATGTGAAAAACCTGTTGCCATTATACAAACTTTTAATAGGCAACTCAGGCAGTTCGTATGCTTTCGAGATTGCTGAAAAAATCGGCTTCCCTTCCGGCATTATTGCAAAAGCCATTACTTTGGCAGGAGAGGAAAAAATCACCTTCGAAAAACAATTGCAGAAATTCGAATCGGATAAGGAAGAGTTGATCAAACAGCAGGAAAAGGTAAAGATCGCTGACGACTTTTTTTCCGATATGATAGACAAATACCAAAAACTTCTGTCTGAAATAGAATCTGATAAAAAAAACATTTACGATGCAGCCAGAAAGGAAGCCACATTATTAATTCAAAAGGCCAATGCTGCCATAGAGAAGACCATTAAGCAGATCAAAGAATCGAATGCTGATAAGCAAATAACCCAGGAGGCCAGAACTGAATTAAAAGTATTTGAGGAAAAGGTAATTGAAACAGAGCCCGGGGTTTTCCCAGAGCCCAAAACCTCAGCAGTAAAAAAACACAAAATCACCGCATTAAAAATTGAAAAAAAAGTTATTCTCCCTCCACAAAAAGGAAGCTATGTAAAAATACCCGGACAAAATGTAATTGGAGAAATTAAAGAAATAAAAAACAAACAGGCAACCGTTGTTTATAACAACCTGACCATAAATATTCCGGTCGAAAGTCTGGAAACTGTGAGTTATAAGGAATTTCAGGAATATATTACCAGAAAGACCAAAAACAATTATTCCCAACTCTACAATAAAATTCATGACAAAGTTTCCGATTTTAAGAGCACCATTGATGTCAGAGGCTGCCGGGCAGAAGAAGTTTACGCCATCATGGAAAAACAGATAGATGATGCCTTATTATTGCGGAATCTTGAATTCAGCATATTGCACGGTAAGGGTTCCGGTGTATTGCGCAGGGTGATCAGAGAGATATTATCATCGCATCCCGATGTGGCCTTTTATGGTGATGAACGCATAGAGAATGGAGGCGATGGCATAACCATTGTAAGGTTGAAATAAAAATGGTTTGATAATTGATAGAGCATCCCAAATCTTTTTAAAATGAAAACATTTGCATTATTATCATTGATATTAACCATTTTAATCCTTCCGGTCAATATTTCCGGTCAAAAATCGGCGAACCCACAAAACAGCCGGGAAAATGTCTTAATTCTGACAGACCAGAATTTTGCCAAGACCCTAAAAAACGGTATCGTATTGGTTGATTTCTATGCGACCTGGTGCGGCCCCTGCAAAATATTTGCCCCCAGACTGGAAGAGATCGCTTTGGAAATGGGTAAAAAAGTAGTTGCAGGAAAACTTGATACCGACAGAAATCTTGTAACCTCAACTAAATACAATATCAAATACCTGCCCACCATAATCCTGTTCAAAAACGGAACTGAAGTGAAACGCTTTGTAGGATTGCAGGAAAAAGAGACCATAATAAACGCAATTTACGAATTACAGTAACACATGGAAAATACAGAAAATAAAGAACCCGTAAAGAAAAGTTTTTCAGAACGGATAAAAGCTGCATTTCAGATCAGGCATATTATCGGTTTGGTTATTGGAGGCATTGCAGGATTCGCATATTACTATTTTGTAGGTTGTCAAAGCGGCGCCTGTGCCTTAAAATCAAATCCTTTTTATAATATTGTACTCGGTTTGTTACTGGGATACCTGATTGCAGACATTATAAAATTCAAAAAGAAATAGCAGCCGATTCCATAAAATGCTGAAGAACCTGCTAAATAGCATCGGGAAATATGCTTCAATGGTTAAGATCGCCCATACCGTTTTTGCACTTCCCTTTGCCATCATAGGGTTTTATCTCGCGTTACAGAGTAAATCGTTTGACTTTGATCTTTCAAAGTTTCTGTATATCATATTGTGTATGGTTTTTGCCAGGAATTCAGCAATGAGTTTTAATCGTATTGCAGATAAAAAATATGACGAACTGAATCCAAGAACACAAAACCGTGAGATCCCTGCCGGAAAAGTAAGTATCAGGAATGCCGTTATTTTTCTTTCGGTCAATGTGGTGTTATTTATTACCTGCACGTATTTTATCAACCCACTTTGTTTTTACCTGTCACCTGTGGCCCTTGCTACCATAATGATTTATAGTCTTACCAAGCGGTTTACTTATTTATGTCATTTTGTGCTCGGATCAGGACTTTCGCTGGCACCCATCGGTGCCTATCTGGTTGTAACAGGTGTATTCGATCTTTTACCATTGTTGTTTTCTTTTGCCGTTTTGTTCTGGGTGGCAGGTTTTGATATTATTTATGCCTTAAACGACATTTCGTTCGACAGGGAACACCATTTAAAATCAATTCCGGCACGCTTCGGGATAAAAAATTCGCTGATTATCTCTGCACTGGTTCATGTGGTGTCAATGGTCTTAATTGTTTCTGCCGGGGTGAACTATTCAGGAGGTTTTTTTTACTGGACAGGAGCTTTACTCTTCGGGTTTTTCATTATTTATCAACATGTGATTGTTAAACCCAATGACCTTAGCAAAATAAATATGGCGTTTTTTACGTTGAATGGCTTTTCCAGTCTGCTTTTTCTGGTTTTTTTCCTGCTTGACTATTATTTAAGATTTTAATTTATTTTTCTATTGTTTTTGATTCGGTTAGTTTATTTTTGCAATCATTAATAACCTGACAATGCATTATGAAACGACTATTTATGTTTTCGTTACTCTTTTCTCTTATTTCTCTTAGTTATTCCCTGTTTTCGCAAAATCTTACTTCTGATACTCTTTTCAAGGCTGATGATCAGCAAGCCGAGAAATTGTACAATGAAGGGGTTGCTTTATTTCAGGGCAAGCATTATGCCGATGCTATGGCGAAGTTTACCGAAGCCATTGGTCTTAAGAATAACTTTGAAAAGGCTTATTTTAACCGGGGTTCTGTAAAAATGGAAACCGGAGACTTTGCCGGTGCCGAATCGGACTTTACCTCTTCTATAAACCTGAACCCATCAGCAAAGGCTTATTTTGGCCGGGGGAAAGCCCGGTACGAAAAGAACCTTGCGGAGGATGCCATCGCAGATTTTTCCAAAACGGTTGAATCGGATTCTAATTATGCACAGGCCTATTATTACCGGGGTGTTTTGTACTTCCTGAAAAAGGATTATACAAAGGCTGTCCGGGATTTTTCGTTGGCCATACGTTCCAAGCCCGATTATGCTTACGCATATAATGACCGGGGCAGCGCCAAACTGATGCTGGAAAAACCCGAAGAAGCGGAAGCAGATTATATCATGGCCAACAAACTCAATCCTTACATGGCCTTTACACACAACAACCTGGGCAGTGTCAGAAAAAAACTGAATAACCTGAATGGAGCCATTGAAGAATATTCTTTATCGATCTCTATCAAACCTGATTACTTTTTAGCTTATAATAACCGTGGAACCATCTATTTTGAAAAGGGAGAGTATGATAAGGCAATTGCCGATTTTACCGCAGCAATCAAGTTGAAACCTGATTATGCGTATGCCTATAATAACAGGGCCAATGCAAAATATAAACTCAAGGATTATAACGGTGCTATTGTAGATTATAACAAGGCCATTGAAATAAATCCTGATTACGGATATGCTTATCTGAACCGGGGAATTACTTACGAAATGCTAAGAAAAGCCAGCCTTTCGTGCGACGACTGGAGGAAAGCAGCCGTATTGGGTATTACTACCGCCGAGGGTTATGTTAAATTACAATGTAAATAATTCATTAAAAGTAAAAAGACATTATGAAGAAACTATATTTTGTAATCGCACTTTTGTTTGTTTTTGCAGGAACCACCTTGCTAAAAGCTCAGAATGTTGAGTTTGTAAAAGCAAATTTTCCGGGTAAGGCAAAAGAATTAAAGGAGGCAAAGAATAACATAAGCCAGGGGAAAAAATATTACGAACTCGGCAAGGGTATGTATCTGACAGCTATAGAATATTTCCTGAAAGCTCAAACCCTCAACCCCAACAATGCCGAACTGAATTTCCTGATTGGTGATTGTTATCTGAATACGGTTCAAAAAACAAAAGCTATTGAGTATTTTGAAAAATCAATTGCTTTGAAACCCGATCAGTTTAAAGATACCAAGTACCGGCTGGCCCAGGCCTATCAGTTGGATATGAATTTCAGCAAAGCCATATCCTTATACGAAGAACATAAGAAATCCTTATCGCCTTCAGACCTCAATTTCCAAGGGAATGAGGTCGAAAAGAAAATAAAAGAATGTAATACCGGTATTGAATTGGTAAAAAATCCAGTACGCGTTTTTATCGATAATCTCGGGCCTCAGATTAATACCATCGATCCGGAATACTCCCCCTTTACCAATGCGGATGAAACGGTTCTGTTTTTTACTTCGCGCCGCGCAAATACCAACGGTGGTAAAATGGATGAAAATGACCTGCAATATTTTGAAGATATTTATTTCTCTGAAAAAGTATCAGGGGGATGGTCTATGCCAAAGAATCCTTCCAGCCCGCTGAACAGCAAACAACACGATGCACCGGTGGGCTTATCGCCCGATGGCCAGACCCTGCTGATCTATAAAGGAACCAACGGAGGCGATATTTACGAATGCAAACTGAAAGGGGCATCGTGGTCGACACCCAAAAAACTAAATAAAAATATCAACACACCCGATCATGAATCGTCGGGTTCAATATCGTTTGATGGAAAAACCCTTTATTTTGTCAGCGATAAGGTAGGCGGATATGGTGGCTCGGATATTTATGTTTCGACCAAAACCCAAAAAGGCGATTGGGGAGTTCCCGTAAATATTGGACCAACAATTAACACACCTTACAATGAGGAAGGCGTTTTTATTCATCCCGACGGACGCACCCTGTATTTCAGTTCGCAAGGCCACAATTCCATGGGCGGATATGATATCTTTAAATCTACCCTCGAAGGCGGAAAATGGTCTGAACCCATTAACCTGGGATATCCGATTAACACGGCTGATAATGATGTATTCTTTTCTATTTCGGCCAGCGGAGTGCATGGCTATTATTCCTCCATTAAATCGGATAGTTATGGCGGACAGGACATTTACCTGATTACTTTTCTGGGAGCAGAAAAACCTCTCGTCAACAATACCGAAGACAATCTCCTGGCAAGTCTGACACAGCCGGTGAGCGAAACCGTTATCGAGAAAACCGTTGAAATTAAAGACAATCAGATCACCATTATCAAAGGAAAGATACTTGACGATATTTCGCTGGCTCCCATCGGCGCTACCCTCGAAATTACCGACAACGCTAAAAACGAAGTGATAGCCGAATTCGAATCGAACAGCGCTACCGGAAAATATCTGATATCATTGCCGTCAGGAAAAAATTACGGGATTACCGTTAAAGCCGCTGGTTATCTGTTTCATTCCGAAAACCTCAACATCCCACCAACTACCATTTACCAGGAAATTGAAAAAGACATCAAGCTGAAAAAGATGGAAGTGGGCAATACCATTGTGCTGAACAATATTTTCTTCGATTTCGACAAATCGACCCTCCGGGATGAGTCCTTTCCCGAACTGGAACGACTGTTGAAACTGTTGAACGATTACCCAACACTGAAGATAGAAATTTCGGGGCATACGGATAATCGCGGAACAGCAGCCTATAACAAAACACTATCGGAAAACCGCGCGAAATCGGTGGTGGATTATCTGTTGGGCAAAGGCATCAATAAAGACCGCCTTACCTTTATGGGTTACGGTTTCGATAAGCCTGTGGCTAACAACGATACGGATGAAGGCCGCCAGTTGAACCGCCGCACGGAGTTTAAGATTATTAGTAAGTAGGATTTGTGGTAATATTCAGGATGTTTTATTGAAAAACACCAAATTACAAAACTCAAATTACAAATAAGATTCAAAACTCAATAATCAAAAACCAAACGGTTATTGAACCGGGTTTGGAATTTGTTTTTTCGAAATTGGAATTTATTTGAATTTTGTTATTTGTTATTTGGAATTTAGAACATTTATTCTACTTTGGCTACTAGCTTATACAACTTGTCTCCTCTCCTGATCTCTGAAGTAACGGGAATGGAGCACACCTCCCCTTTTTTAGCCATGGCAGCAGATTTCAGGTCGACACGTATTTCGGAAATCACATCTTCGTATACACCCGTAGTGCTGCCCATAATTATTACCTCATCGCCGGTTTGCAGGTGGTGCGATTCGATTTTGATCTCGGCTACCTTTAGCTTAGAATAATAGTTGTTCACTTTGCCGATGTAAAGTTTCTCTTTGGTGGCCACTGAACCGTATCTGGCATTCCATTCGCCTATCTTTTGCCCCAGATAATATCCATCCCAAAAACCACGGTTGAAGACTTGTTTCAACCGTTCGTTCCACCCACTGATCTTTTCTTCCGAATAGCTTCCATCCTGGCAGCTCTGAATGGCTTCCTTATAGCAGGCTGTAACCGTTTTCACATATTCGGGCGAGCGGCCGCGGCCTTCTATCTTCAGCACACGGACCCCGGCCTTGAGTATCTTGTCCAGAAACCCAATGGTACAAAGATCTTTGGGCGACATGATGTATTCGTTATCGACCTCCAGTTCCAGGTCGCTCTCCTTGTCTTTCACCACATAGCCGCGCCGGCACGATTGCATGCAGGCGCCGCGGTTGGCCGAATAGTTGTAATTGTCGAGGCTGATGTAACATTTGCCCGAAACGGCCATGCATAAAGCGCCGTGGGCAAATATTTCGATTTTGATCAGTTTTCCGGATGGTCCCTTGATCTGTTCCTGTTCAATGGTTTTGATGATGGATGCCACCTGGCTAAGGTTCAATTCGCGGGCCAGCACCATGACATCGGCCATGCGCGAAAAATATCGTACGGCACCGGCATTGGAAATGTTGCATTGGGTGGAAATGTGCAGTTCGATGCCTGCGGCATTCACTTTTTCCAGGATAGAGAAGTCGGAGGCGATGATGGCGTCGATTAGGTTGGTTTTGGCAGCCTCAATGATGCCGTCTATTTCCTGCATTTCTTCGTCGTAGACCACGGTATTGAGGGTTAAGTACGATCGAACCTTGTGTTCGCGGCAGATGGCGGTGATCTCAGCCAGGTTATCCAACGTAAAATTAACTGACGAACGCGAACGCATATTCAGTTTGCCCACACCAAAGTATACCGCATCGGCTCCTCCCCGTATGGCTGCCATCAACGATTCGAACGAACCCACCGGCGACATCAACTCTATCTGATCCATCAAATTATTTTCTGCAAATTTACGCAGATATGTTTACAATACGTAGAGACGCAAAATTTTGCGTCTCTACAACCTATCCAAACCGGCATTCGGGATTCATGAATCACAATAATTACCCCCATATTACAAATTTTTTTTATTTTTACCCAATGAAAACAACTGTAAAATTATTTCTGGCGGCAATTTTCTTCACAATTGTTTCGTGCAAACCCTCTCCGCAAAAAGCAGAGGATTATTACACCCGTATTACCGAACCCATTGAATCGGTGCTGACCAAAGAAGATGCACTAATACAGGTGATCAATTCGATTATGAATAAAGATTCTGCTAAAGGTAATTCGCCGGCAAAAGAACCTTCCAGTGAAGAGGTCATCATTTCGCATAAGGCGCTGGATATGGCTTTCTCGAATTTCTGTTTGCAGATAGCCACTTCGCTGAACCGCATGGAGACCATCGGCGGCTTCGATAATTCAACCTCGCTGAGAGATGCAGCAGACGAACTGCTTAAAGAATACAGAGCGGTGAGTGAAAAGGAATATCCGGCTTTGATCCGCATTGTTAAAATTCCCGAATCGGAATATACCAACGACGACGATGCCCGCTTTTTCGACCTGTCTGACAGCATTGACAATGAGCTTCAGCAAAAAATAAGCACTTACATTCAGCAGGTGAAGTTGTTTTCGCAGGAGTATAACTTTCAACTGGAGAAAGACACGGTGAAGTAGGAAGTTGGGAGTTTGGAGTTGGGAGTTTGGAGTGGGGAGTTGGGAGTGGGGAGTTGAAGGAATTGAGTTGATTGAGGCATTTGAGTTGATTAAGGTAAATAAGGAGGATCTTCGGACTCCGGTCTCCGGTCTTCGGACTTTATTAAAATACTAACCAAAAAACCCTATAAAAATGAGAAAAACAATTACCCTTATGCTGTTTGCCATCACAGCGATGGTATTTACATCGTGCGGCCCTACCAAAGAGGAAGCCATTGATTACAACGACAAAATTATCAACGAGCAGGTGGAGATCATCAACAAGATCAACCGGGTGTATGATGCTTTGAAAAACTACGAAGACCACTATGGCATGGACTTTACTTATGCCGAAGCGCTGAAACAATTGGAAACCGGTACCGCTGTGGTTGAAAAACTGGAAAAATTCGGCGGCAATACCGAATTCCGCGACGGCGCCCTGAAACTATTCGGGATCTACAAATCGGTAATGCAGAACGAAATGAAAAAAATGATAGAGATCAGCAAATTATCAGACGAAATGTACACTACCGAAAAGGAGGCCGAATTCAACAATCTGGCCGATATTTCGACCAAGAAAATGGACGAAGGACTGAATGAACTCAATGCCATTCAGCAAAAATTTGCCGATAAATATAAGTTTCAGATAGAGAAAAAGTCTGAATACAAATAATATCAGACCATCCATACAGAAAAGGGATGTTTCACTTCGGCGGGGGCGTCCTTTTTTTTTGTGTCATTATACTGCAATATACCCAACAAAAGCATTGCAGAAGCGGTGCATATCAGTTCTGACGTGGCGACCGATGCAACGGTAGTTCATTACTGCTATTAATCACCTCGGAGCTCATTTAATTCACCTCAAAGCTCATTTAATTCACCTTTGAGCTCATTTAATTCACCTCCGAGCTCATTTAATTCACCTCCGAGCTCATTTTAATCACCTCGGAGCTCATTTAATTCACCTCAAAGCTCATTTAATTCACCTTTGAGCTCATTTAATTCACCTCCGAGCTCATTTAATTCACCTCCGAGCTCATTTTAATCACCTCGGAGCTCATTTAATTCACCTTCGAGCTTATTTAATTCACCTCGGAGCTCATTTAATTCAACTCAAAGCTCATTTAAACCACCTCGGAGCTCATTTAAATCACCTCCGAGCTCATTTTAATCACCTAAAAGCTCATTTAAATAACCTTTAAGGTGCAATGTAAAACTTAATTAGTACAAATGAGAAGAAACCGGCGGGGGCTTTTTACCTTTTCGACCTGATGGCAACAGAGGCAGGTTCTGTCTCGCTCAGATTCAATATTTCAATACGGTTCCAGCCTTTTGGCACGACCACCGCACTTTCAGGATCAATCAGTTTGGCATCACTTTGTTTAAACGTAATACCCTCGCCGGGCTTCAACATCACCACCGTGTTGCCATTGTTCACCAATTTGCGGCCGGTAGCCACATTTTCGATAATCACTTTACCTTTAGGACCGATACTATATACCGTTGGTTTGGAAGAAGTTTTCTTTTTATGGGCAGCAAGAAGTTTTTCGAGAACAGCATCTAAAGGCATGTCGCCTTTGGCGGCAATTTTCAGATAATGATAGAAAGTGGCCTTCATTTCCATCAGATCGCTGCCCAGCGCCAGCCGGGTATCATCAACACTTTCGGCCAGCGAATTTACGCGGTTCCCGATCAGGTGCATATCATTGTTGAGTACCATGCGGGTAGTGAAATCGGCCACCGGACAAACAGGCGGAAAAACTTCAGGTACCGACTTTGCAACATCGTGCATATTTTTAACGATGCCGTAGTTTTTGGTTCCCATCTTGGGTTTTTCCATGCGTTCCTGGGCTGTTAAATTCACTCTGAAATGCAAAATAGCTTCTATGGCATCGATGTGCCCAAAAATAGCATCCTTTTCTGCTTCGGTGAGTGTCACCAAAAAATTTGGATTCAGCATAGTAATAATTTTTACAGAACAATATTACAAAAGATTTTTGAAAAAACGAGTGAGGGTATATGTTATTATTTCTATTTTTACAATAACAAAGTAAGTACACCTTTTAAACTGCTGTTTTATGAAGATCCGAAACCTCACCACCTTTCACCTCTTCGCCATACTTTCCGCAGTGCTGTTGTTCGGGGCAGGGAAGTGTTTTGGGCAGTACAACTCCGGCGACGAAAAGATCATTGTTGTGCAGAGAATTTCGCCAGGCCCCAAACAAGATTCAGTGAAAACCTATTTCAGAGGTTATAATAAGGTGAGGGTGGTAAGTTCTGCTTATGACAAACCCGTGAGGGGAAGAATACTCTCTATTTCAGATTCCTGTTTTTATATAGATGACAAACTGATCAGGCCAGCAGAGATCATAAGCATCAATCGTTGCCGCGGCAGAACCAATATGTTGACCGGAGCGTCTATGCTGGCAGGTGGTGGTATTTTGCTTGGGTTTTCTTAGGTGTAAATGAAAATAATAGTACCCATGTTGGACAAGTGGTCCGCCAACCCATTCCCATATTTTTCGAAATAATTACCGTGGCGGTAATGGGCATAGGATATTTTGTCGGGATATCAGGTGTGATTGCAAATTCCCTTTCGTGGCACTATGGAAATGATTCGATAACGAAAATTGTTATTTCGACTCAAAAGAAAGTAGCAAACAAGTTCAGGGAAAAAACCAGAAATCCTTGGTTAATCGATTTGCAAAACTCTCCGGGAATTCCAAAGTTCAATTGAACCCTGTTTGGCTATTACTCAAGCCAAACCGGCCTATCCTAAATATCAGCTCAATCAGTCAAATCAGTTTAATCAGCGGTTCAGACATTATTCATCATCACCATTATTTTCGCTTCCGAATCCCAAAATCTATATTTTTGTAAAAAATAATCTTAATGAAAAAACTCTATCGCCTCCAACTGCTTCTGATGATGGTGCTCATAGCCGCAATTATCCATTCCTGTAAAAAAGACGACAACAACCCTCCCGACGACGAACCCGAAGTACCTGTGGTTACAGAGCGCGAACGCATTCTGAACGAATATACAACTAATTACCTGGGCTCGGCCGTTACTACTTTAGGCTGGACCGGCAATAATACCGGTTGTGTGGCCGGCACCGTGGCCGCCGATGCGCACAGCAAAACCCTTCAGCGCATAAAATATTTCCGCCGTATGGCCAAACTGCCCGACGATATCACCTTCGACGCCACCAAAAATGCCCAATGTCAGGAAGCGGCCCTCATGATGTCGGCCAACAGCGCCCTGAGCCACACTCCGCCCACATCATGGTTGTGCTATACAGCCGACGGAGCCACAGCAGCCGGCAGTTCAAACCTGGCCTTAGGTTCGCATTCGAGCGGAGCCATCACTTTATTTATGCAGGATCCAGGCTCTTCCAACACGGCCTGCGGACACAGGCGCTGGTTGCTCTATTCCAAATCGAAAGTAATGGGCCATGGTTCCACATCAAACTCAAGTGCCGTTTGGGTAACCGGCAACAGCGGCAACACACCGCTCTTCACTCCCGAATACATTGCCTGGCCTCCCAGCGGTTATGTTCCCGGCCCCCTGGTATATGCCCGCTGGTCATTCTCCATTCCCGGAGCCGGCTTTGCCGGTGCTGCAGTTAGCATGAAAGATCCCAACAATAACCCAATGTCCTTAACCGTGGTATCGACTGCCAGCGGCTATGGCGACAACACCATTGTGTGGGAACCCGTGGGTGTAAATACCACCAGTGCTACCGATCTTACCTACCATGTAACCGTTTCAAATGTCACCGTTGGCGGCCAACCGAAGACTTATAATTATGATGTAACGATAATAAAGCCATAATTTTCGTATAACGGCTACTGCATAAGTCGTTAAATTATAAAAGGCTTTACTTCTTAAAAAAATCAGCTTAATCAGCGGTTCAGACAATTTCCCCTACCCGAACAAATACGAATACAACTCCTCCACCTTGCGTATGGGAACTATTTTTATGCCATAGTTTTTGGGGTTCAGGCTTAGCGAATTATATTTGGAAATGATGATCTCTTCGAAGCCCAGTTTTTCGGCTTCTGAAATGCGCTGCTCAATGCGGTTCACTGAGCGCACCTCGCCCGAAAGGCCCACCTCGGCCGAAAAACAGCTTTTCATATTTACGGGTATATCTTCGTTCGACGAAAGCACCGATGCCAGCACGGCCAGGTCGATGGCAGGATCGTCCACGCGAATGCCCCCGGCAATATTCAGGAAAACATCTTTGCTGCCCAAACGGAAACCACAACGTTTTTCCAGCACGGCCAGCAGCATGTTCATGCGTCTGAGGTCGAAACCCGTAGCCGAACGTTGCGGATTGCCATAAGCAGCACTGCTCACTATAGATTGCACTTCTATCAATAAGGGCCGCAGTCCCTCAATGGTCGACGAAACGGCTATACCGCTCAGGTTTTCGTCCCTTTGCGACAACAATACCTCCGAAGGATTCGACACTTCGCGCAGTCCGCTGTTCTGCATTTCATAAATACCCAGTTCGGAAGTGGAGCCAAAACGGTTCTTCACCGAGCGCAAAATACGATACAAATAATGGCGGTCGCCCTCAAACTGCAAAACAGTATCGACCATGTGCTCCAGGATCTTTGGGCCTGCAATGGTACCATCCTTGGTAATATGCCCTATCAGGAAAACGGGGGTGGCGGTGAGTTTCGAAAACTTCTGAAATTCCGAGGCACACTCCCTGATCTGCGATATGCTGCCAGCCGACGATTCTATAAGTTCGGTCTGCAGGGTTTGGATAGAATCTATAACCACTATGCCCGGGTTGATCTTTTCAATATGCTGAAATATCTGCTGGGTGTTGGTTTCGTTCAGGATATAACATTTATCGCTATTAATGCCTATGCGTTCGCTGCGCATTTTTATCTGCTGTTCGCTTTCTTCGCCCGTAATGTATAATACCTTAACATTCTTAAGGCTCAATGCCACCTGCAGCATCAGCGTGGATTTGCCAATACCGGGTTCACCGCCTATCAGTATCAGCGAGCCGGGCACTATGCCTCCGCCCAAAACGCGGTTCAGTTCGTTGTTGCCCGAATCTATGCGTTTGCTGTTGTCGGTATCTATTTCGCTTATCAGTTTGGGTTGCGATTGCAATGTCGCCTTCAACCGGCTGCTACCCAGCGAAGAATCGCGGGTAACCACCTCTTCCACGTAAGTATTCCATTCGCCACAGGCAGGGCAATGGCCTATCCATTTGGATGATTGAGCGCCACAATTCTGACAAAAGAAAACGGTTTTGATCTTAGCCATTACTTTAGGAACAAGTCAAGCTATAGTTTTACAAATTCTTTCTGTAACACGCCTCCTGACTCATAGGTCAAAATCATTACGTCTTTGTTTAATTTACTGATTTCCCAATCGCGGCAATAATCAGTAGCTGGCAAAGAATCAGATGGAACAAAGGTTAGCTTTTTGTAGGATTGAACAGTATAGTGCAATACTGATTTGGGCAAACTGTCCGTTACGCCATTGGCATCAACGTATATCTTTAACTTGCCATCCGAAACAAACTGCCATCTCTCAACCCTCGATGAATCGCTGATATCGGTTACATCCATCATTTTCCAGGTTCCCAGCAGTTTGTTCTCGGTACTTGTTTTGGTGCAAGAGAAAAGGGTAATAATACCTGCCAGTAGAAAAAAATATCTGAAATTTTTTGGAAGTGTCTTCATGGGTTTGATTTAATTCACAAATATAATAAATTGGCTCAGGTTTCCGGCTATTTACTGCCTTTAATTTTATTCTCGATCAGGCTGGTAGAATAACCCTCCACCAGATCGACGGTGATCACCTTACCACCGTTTCCCATCACCACATCGGCGCCAACGATATCTTCCACCGAATAATCTTTCCCTTTCACCAGTATTTCGGGTTTAATAAATTCAATCAGGTTGATGGGGGTTTCTTCATCAAAAATAATAACGGCACTTACAAACGACAGCGAAGCCAGCACGGCAGCACGTGAATGAATATCGGAAATGGGGCGGTTGGGCCCTTTGATCTTTCTAACCGAATCGTCGCTGTTAAGACCCACAATCAAAATATCGCCCAGGTCGGCAGCCTTCGACAAATAATCGATATGTCCCAAATGCATGATATCGAAACAGCCATTGGTAAAAACTTTGGTAAGGTTCTTAAAACGGTAATAGTTCAATAACCGTTCGAATTCAGCAGCAGATTGAAAAATCTTTCTATTTATAATCTCGAGTTGTGTCATGAGGTTGGCGGTTTAAAACAGGTAATAAAATTAAAGAAACGATTCCGGCCAAAATTATGATGAAAGTTTGTGCACCCCAGATAAGCCATCCCAGGGCAAAACCAATGATATTTATAACTCCGTAAAGTGTCAGTGTTTCGGCAACAATAACGGGATATATTCCTATACCCCCCTGAACCACCATGATACCAATAGTGCCCATCACCAGTACCGATAGTACTGCATCAAGCCCCGGATTGCTGGTGTCGACAATACTAAAAAAACACACGTAGCTCATCAGGTAATACATCACCCAGATCAGTACCGTTAAAATTAAAAACTTCAGTGGCTTTTTTACTTTTGCCAGAGATTTCAATCCATCCCAAAAACCTTTCAGAATATCAACACCCTTCCGGTAAAATTTAAATTTCAGTAGTCTTTTATGGAAGACAAAAATAAAAACAACTCCAAAAATAACGATGACAATAAAACTGATAAGCACATATCCTTTACCAATAAAAGCAAACTTTTCAGACAATGGTTCATAAACCTTTTCATGAACATAGCCGGAAATTTTAGGGTACTGAATTAACAGGTTAACAAAAAACAGAATCACGAAAGTCAGCACATCAAAGGCCCTTTCAACTATAACGGTACCGAACGATTTTTCGAAAGGTATCTTTTCGTATTTGGCAAGTATGGTGCATCTGGAAACTTCGCCCAGCCGTGGCAAGGCAAGATTGGCAAAATAGCCTATCATCAGGCTCAAAAATGTATTCTTAAACCGGGGTTTGTAACCTATAGTAAGGATGAGCATTTCCCATCGCATGGTGCGAAATACATGGCTTAACAATCCAATGAAAAAACTCAGCAACAGCCACCAGTAATTTGCTTTTGAAAACGAATCGAGTATCTGCTTTTTTTGAACTGAAGAGAGATCCTTTAAAAAAAGCCAGATAAAGAAAAAACCTATTGCTAAAAAAATGAGAAGTTTTAAAGCAGTAAAAAGGTTCTTTTTCAAAAGTGGTTATTTAAGTTTATTGGTTTCAGAATCCGGAAAAATGATCCTGGGGGAAAAGGTTTTTGCTTCTTCAAAATCCATACTGGCATAGGATACAATAATAATCAGATCACCCACCGAAACCTTGCGTGCGGCAGCGCCGTTGATTCCAATGGTGCAACTGCCCCTGAGGCCTTTTATTACGTATGTATTGAATCGCTCGCCATTGTTGATATCGTAAATGTGCACCCGCTCATTTTCAATAAGGTTGGCAGCTTCCATAAGGTCTTCATCAATAGTAATGCTACCAATATAATTAAGCTCCGAATGGGTAACTTTGGCCCGGTGAATTTTCGACTTTAATACTTCTATCATCATGCGGCTGCAAAATTACAAAATAATTTTCAAGTTATCAATTAATCGGACATTTCCGAGAAACACCGCCACAAATGCTCTTGGATTTTCCGACTCCTGCCAGCTATGGATGGGTTGTAAAGTTGATTCTTCCGCAATTTCGAAATAATCCAGACGGAATTCCGGAAACAAAGAAATCTCAGATAAAAATAACGATTTAACCTGTTGTACAGTTAAGGATGAACTGGCCTCGGCACACCTCAGCAATGTCTGGTAAATCAGAGGGGCTGTTTTCCGCTCTTCCAAAGTGAGGCGCATATTTCTTGAACTCATGGCGAGTCCGTCCGGTTCGCGGATTATAGGGCAGGGAATAATTTCAACAGGAATATTATGGGTTGTAACCAGGTAGCGGATGACCTGCAGTTGCTGAAAATCTTTTTCACCGAAATAGGCTTTGTCAGGTTGCATAATTTGAAGTAGTTTTTTCACTACTATTGCTACGCCGTTAAAATGCCCTGCACGGGAAGCCCCTTCCATTACTTTGTCCAGAACTCCAAAATCATAGGTATCGTTCACGGGTTCGGGATACATTTCAGCCACGGAAGGAATAAAAACCAAATGGCATCCGGCCCGCTCCAGCATCTCAATATCCTTTTCAAATTGAACAGGATATCTATCAAAATCCTCCTGATTGTTGAACTGAATAGGATTAACAAAAATACTGCTGACGGTTACATCGTTTTCCCGTGATGCCTTTTCGATGAGTGATACATGCCCTTTATGCAGTGCTCCCATGGTGGGAACAAAACCCAGAGATAATGCTTGTTCCTTTAAGGAGGAAATATAAGCTTCGGTATCTGTAATTTTCGAAAATACTTTCATTTAAAAATTTTGCAAATATACGGAAAACTCTAAAAGACGCCTTCAAATCGCTGAATGGACAAAAAACCTAAACGATAAAACCTTTATTTGCTAAATTTTTAGTACCTTTGCATCTCGAAACTCACCAAAACTTAATTATATGCCAAAATATAAGGTTTTATTTGTTGCCCAGGAAATTGTTCCCTATTTGTGCGATACTCAAATGGGACAAATAAGCCGTAACCTGCCCCAAGGAATCCAGGAAAAGTGTCGGGAAATCAGAACATTTATGCCCCGCTTCGGTTGTATTAATGAAAGAAGAAATCAACTTCATGAAGTAATCAGGCTTTCAGGAATGAACCTGATTATCGACGACACTGACCACCCCTTAATAATAAAAGTGGCTTCTATTCAGTCGGCTCGTTTACAGGTTTATTTTATTGATAATGAAGATTATTTCCAGCGTAAAGGGATTTTTGTTGATAAAAATAACGAATTTTATCCCGACAACGATGAACGTGCCATTTTTTACGCACGCGGAGTAATTGAAACGGTTAAAAAACTCGGATGGTCGCCTGATATTATCCATTGTCATGGCTGGTTTTCGAGTCTGGTTCCATTTTATGTTAAAACCGTCTTCAAGAACAACCCTTTATTTACTGACACAAAGATCATCTGTTCTTTATATAACGATGATTTTAAGCATACATTCGACAAAGATTTCTTTAAGAAATTGAAAAACGAAGGGGTAACTGATAAAGATCTTAAACAATATAAATCATCAGATTACGTTGGTATGATGAAAAGTGCTATCGATTTTTCTGATGCAGTCATTGTCGGTTCCGAAAATATTAATCCTGAATTACTTTCTTATGCGCATCAATCTGACAAACCATTCCTCGATTTACAACCTATGGATAGTTATATTGATGTCTATAGTAATTTCTATGATGAGTTGGTTGATGAACTGGTAGACGAAAATGCTGTAAAATAAATAAAAGCGTAATCCTTTTGAAACAATTTATCATTCTCTCCCGAAATCAGCTTCTCCTCTTTTTGCTAATTTCAATTTCTTTTATTTCGTGTAATAAAAATGAAGAAATAGGTTCAAATATCCAGCCTTCTGAAAACCTGCTTGGCGTTGTTTTTCAAAACAGTATACCTATAAGTGCCCATACTATTACAGAGGATTCCGTCAGAACCGACGAAACCATACTGAACATGATAGGGAGTTATTACGATCCTGAGTTTGGTTTTACCACTGCAGGAATGTATACCCAGTTCAGGCTGACATCTTCAAACATCGATACAGCTTTTGCTAACTCTGTTTGCGATTCCATTATACTTTCATTAGCTTATAATGGCGGATTTTATGGAGATACGTCTTCAAATCTTACTTTAAATGTTTTTGAAATTGCCGATGATTTTTCTTTAGATAACAATTATTATTCTAACGACCGGCTGGGCATTTACAAAAACAATCTTGCCAATATTAATTTCAAACCAAATTTACGTGACAGTGTTAAAGTTGATGGAGTGATGTATCCCCGTCAGCTTCGCGTGCATCTTAAAAATTCATTAGGCGAGAAATTTATTAATGCATCATCAGGGAATCTGGCTGACAATGCCAGCTTCTTAAAGTTTTTTAAAGGACTTTTTATTTCTACCAATAAGGTCAGCTCTGATGGATCTATTCTTTACATTAATGCAACATCATCTCTTTCGAAACTCACTTTGTATTATCATAAGAATTCGGATACGATTTCCAGGAAATATAGTTTTGTCATAAATGAAAATTCTGCCCGGTTCAACACCTTTGATCATTATAATTATTTTTCGGCTGCCGACACCTTAAAAAATCAAATAAAAAAATCAAATCCCGATACTACCTTGGGCGATAAAAAACTTTTTTTGCAGGCAATGGCCGGAACAAAAATCAGGCTAAAGTTTCCAAAAGCAGTCGATCCTGCCTATTTCGAGAATACGCCCCTTAATAAAATTGCCATTAATAAGGCCGAACTTGTTATCGGGGTCGATCCCACCACTATTGATGATTTTGATCCCCCCGCTTTATTATCACTTGTTGTAATAAATACAAATGGCACATACAGTTTTTTACCTGATGTCGTTTATGGCGAAGCTTATTTCGGAGGTACTTACAACTCAACCACACACGAATATCGTTTTAATATCTCCAAATATCTTCAAAACTCATTATTAAATGGAAGTTTTGACGACAAGGGCTTGTTCATAGTTGTTTCAGGCGCAGCCATTAAAGGAAACAGGGCTGTTATCAAAGGACCGCAAAGCTCAGGAGATAAAATGAGATTAGAAATTATTTATACAAAACTTAAGTGAACTATGTGTGGAATTGTAGGTTATGTTGGCCCAAAACAGGCCTATCCTATTTTAATTAAAGGGTTATACCGCCTTGAATATCGAGGCTACGACAGCGCCGGTATTGCAATTCTGAATGGGGGCATCAAATTATATAAACACAAAGGTAAAGTTGCTGATCTGGAGTCGTTTATTGACTGTGGAGATACAACCGGCACCATCGGGATTGCTCATACTCGCTGGGCAACTCATGGAGAGCCCAATGATGTAAATGCTCACCCCCACTTTTCTCATTCCAAAAAACTGGCCATTATTCATAACGGAATTATTGAGAATTATGCTACACTGCGCGAGGAACTCATCAGCAGGGGTTATGTATTTTGCAGCAAAACAGATACAGAAGTATTAATTCACCTGATCGAAGATATCAGATCGCATGAAAAAGTAGATTTGGTTGAGGCTGTCAGATTGGCTTTAAACCAAGTCATTGGGGCCTACGCTATTGTAATTATATCGCAGGAAGACCCGGACCTCTTGATTGCAGCAAAAAAGGGAAGCCCTTTAGTTATCGGAATAGGAAATAAAGAAATGTTCATCGCTTCAGATGCAACCCCTATCATTGAATACACCAAAAAGGTAGTTTATTTGAATGACGAAGAAGTCGCCATTTTGCGTCGTAATGAAGATCTGAAAATAATTACCATAAAAAACAAAGATAAAACACCCTACATCCAAAAGCTGGAAATGAATCTCAGCGCTATCGAAAAAGGAGGTTTTGAGCACTTTATGCTAAAGGAGATATATGAACAACCCCGATCTATCGGAGACAGTATGAGGGGGCGTTTAAATGCTGAAAAAGGAATTGTATCTCTGGGAGGTATCATAGATTATATTGAAAAATTAAAAAATGCCAAGCGCGTCATAATTATTGCCTGTGGAACCTCCTGGCACGCTGGTCTGGTCGGCGAATATTTGTTCGAAGATTTGGCCCGTGTTCCTGTTGAAGTCGAATATGCTTCTGAATTTCGTTATAGAAATCCTGTGATATATGAAGATGATGTAGTGATTGCCATTTCACAATCGGGAGAAACCGCTGATACCTTGGCAGCAATTGAACTGGCAAAATCAAAAGGGGCGACCATCATTGGTATTTGTAATGTTGTTGGGTCTTCCATTCCCAGAGCAACACACGCAGGAAGCTATACACATGCCGGGCCTGAAATCGGAGTTGCATCAACCAAGGCCTTTACCTCTCAGGTTACCATTTTGGCATTGATGGCCCTTATGATAGCTGATAAAAAAGGCAGTATTTCAAAATCACGGTTTTTTCAGATAATAAATGAGTTGGAAAATATTCCTGCGAAAGTTGAGAAAACCTTAAAGGTAAATGATGATATAATTAAAATTGCCAGAATCTTTAAAGATTCTATAAATTTTTTATACTTAGGGAGAGGCTATAATTTTCCGGTTGCATTGGAAGGCGCATTGAAGTTAAAAGAAATATCCTATATTCATGCAGAAGGATATCCGGCTGCCGAGATGAAACATGGCCCTATTGCATTGATCGATGAAGCAATGCCCGTTGTCATTATTGCTACCAATCAGGGTGTGTACGAAAAAATCGTTTCCAATATTGAAGAAGTTAAAGCCCGTAAAGGTAAAATTATTGCTATTGTTACTGAAGGTGATGTTGCAGTAAGAAATCTTGCCGATTTTGTTATCGAGATTCCCGATACCGAAGAATTACTGGTTCCTTTGCTGGCAACTATTCCACTTCAACTTTTAGCTTATCATATTGCTGTGATGAGAGGTTGCAGTATCGATCAGCCACGCAACCTGGCAAAATCTGTTACTGTTGAATAACAAATTATTTTCATGAAAATCAATGAAGTATTAGATTATTTCGAACAGTTAATTCCGGTTGATTTTCAAGAGAATTTTGATAATTGTGGATTACAGGTTGGAAATGGCCTGTCCGGACTGAAACAGGCCATGATCACATTAGATGTTACTGAAGAAATCCTGGATGAAGCCATCAGTAAAGACTGTAATCTTATTATTTCTCATCACCCTTTGATCTTTCATGGACTGAAAAAAATTACCGGTGCCAATGCCGAAGAACGTATTATTGAAAAAGCATTAAAAAACGATATTACTATTTATAGTGCACATACCAGTTTGGATAATAATTTTGCAGGATTAAATGTATTTATTGCTAAAAAACTCAGATTAAACAATATCAAAATTCTTGCACCCACAGGTAATCTGTTAAAGAAACTGGTGGTTTATTGCCCAACGGATCACGCAGAAAAAGTTCGAACTGCATTATTTGCTGCAGGTGGCGGACATATTGGCAATTATGATTCCTGTAGTTTTAATATGCAGGGAATTGGAAGTTTTAAAGGAAACGAAGATTCAAATCCTTTTGTTGGGAAGCCAAATGAACTTCATTATGAGGAAGAAGTCCGCATTGAATTAATTTATCCTGTTAATTTTGAGTCAAAAATTATCAAAGCATTACTTCAAAATCATCCTTATGAGGAAGTAGCCTATGACATCTATAAAGTCGATAACACCTATGCTAAAATTGGGGCCGGAGTCATTGGAAATTTGGAACAGCCAATAAATACAACAGATTTTCTCCGATTAATTAAAGAAATTTTTGGAACCAAATGTATCCGGCATAATAAAATTTCTAAGCAGGAAATTCAAACTGTTGCATTTTGTGGTGGTTCAGGGATATTTCTACTGAATCAGGCAATACGCAGGCATGCGGATATTTTCATCACATCGGATATTAAGTATCATGATTTTTTTACAGATAATATTCTTTTGGCAGATATAGGACATTTTGAATCGGAACAATTCTCAGTTGAATTAATTGCTTCTGTTTTAATGAAAAAATTTCCTACTTTTGCATTTTTATTTCCCGAAACAAAATCCAATCCCGTAAATTACTTTTAATTTAAAACATAAAAAATATGGCAAAAACGACTTCAAAAGCCAAAGAGAAAGAGCCCAAGACAAAAGAAAAGTCAGCAAAGCCTGTGAAAGAAAAAGCGACTAAAGAAAAATTAGTAAAAGATATGCCGGCAAAAGAAAAGCCGGTCGTAAAAAAAGCTGTAAAGAAAGAAGAACCCAAAGTGAAATCCAAAAAGGAAGTTCTTCCAAAAGTAGAAGCTAAAACAAAATTAAAAGAAAAGGCTCCTGTAAAAGAAAAGACCAGGGTAAAAAAAGAAGTTCCGCCGGTTAAAGAAAAAGAAATCCAGAAAGAAACACCTGTCACTCCTGTAAAAAAGGCCGAAAACGAAAATCTGGCAGATGTAACTGTTGAGAAAAAGTTAGTGGCACTGTATAGTCTGCAGCAGGTTGATAGCGAAATCAACAAGATACGCATCGTTCGCGGTGAATTACCTCTGGAAGTTCAGGATCTGGAAGACGAAATTGCCGGTCTCGAAACCCGTATCGAGAACATCAATGCTGAGATTAAAGAAATTGAAACTGAAATTAAGGCAAAGAAAGCCGCTATCAAAGAACATCAGTCTCTAATTAAAAAATATGAAGCTCAACAGATGAATGTCCGTAACAACAGGGAATATGATTCTATTACCAAGGAAATGGAGTTTCAAACCCTTGAGATACAACTTTGTGAAAAAAAGATAAAAGAGTTTACTTCTGCTTTGGAACTTAAGACAGATATTTCGGAAAAGACTATTCTGGCGCATAAAGAACGTAAGGAAGATCTGGCTCAGAAAAAATTAGAACTGGAAGAGATTGTCTCCGAAACCGAAAAAGAAGAAAAGAAACTGGTTGACAAATTACAGGAAAGCCAGAAATATATTGAGGACCGTCTGATTACAGCATACCAGCGCATCAAGAAAAATGCACGCAACGGTTTGGCCGTGGTTATGGTAGAGCGCGATGCATGCGGCGGTTGCTTTAATAAGATTCCACCTCAGCGTCAGCTCGACATTAAAATGCACAAAAAAATTATTGTTTGCGAATATTGCGGAAGAATCCTGGTAGATTCAACTATTGACGAAGCCGTTCGTGAACCAAAATAAAATACTATTTCTCTAAAAGAAAAAGCCCGGCGTGCCGGGCTTTTTCTTTACAGGCTATCGGGGTTTATCCCAATTTAATATTAAGCTCTATAAGTTGTTCCTGAGAGATGGTCGAAGGAGCATCCGCCATGATATCACGACCTGAGTTGTTCTTTGGGAAAGCTATAAAATCCCTTATGGATTCAGAACCACCCAGCACGGCACAAAATCTGTCGAACCCAAAAGCAATGCCGCCATGAGGTGGGGCACCGTATTCGAAAGCATTCATCAGAAAGCCAAACTGTTTTTGAGCTTCTTCGTCAGTAAATCCCAGCACTTCGAACATTCTCTTCTGCAGGTCTCTGTTATGGATCCTTATGGAACCTCCGCCTATCTCTACCCCGTTTATCACCAGGTCGTAAGCATTGGCATTGACTTTTCCGGGATCGGTATCCAGCAAGGCTATATCCTCAGGCACGGGTGAAGTGAAAGGATGATGTTTGGCATAAAATCTTTGGGTTTCTTCGTCCCACTCCAGCAAAGGGAAATCGACTACCCAAAGCGGTTTGAATTCGGTGTTTTTCCTCAGTCCCAAACGGCTTCCCATTTCAAGACGCAGTCCACTCAGAGCAGTTTGAGTTTTATCCATATTTCCGGCCAGCACCAGCAGCAGATCATTCTTTTCAGCTCCAAAGGCTTCTCCCCAGGCTTTCAGATCATCCTCACCGAAGAATTTACTTACAGAGGAACCTATACTGCCATCAGCATTGAATTTAACATACACCATACCATTGGCACCTATCTGGGGTTTTCTTACAAAATCTGTCAACTCGTCCAGTTGTTTTCTGGAATATTCCGCACAACCTTTCACGCAAATACCAACCACCAGTTCGGCATCGTCAAAAACTTTAAATCCCTTACCCTTTGCAAGATCATTTAATTCTACAAATTTCATTTCAAAACGCAGATCGGGTTTGTCAGAGCCATAATATTTTATGGCATCGGCGTAAGTCATTCGTGGAAATTCTGAGATATCAATACCTTTGACCTTTTTAAACAGATTTTTAGTCAACCCTTCAAAAGTATCCAGTATGTCTTCACGGGTGACGAACGACATTTCGCAATCTATCTGGGTGAATTCTGGTTGGCGGTCGGCCCTAAGATCCTCATCCCTGAAACAACGTACGATTTGGAAATAACGATCATATCCGGCCACCATCAGCAATTGCTTAAAGGTCTGCGGCGATTGAGGCAAAGCATAAAACTCACCGGGATTCGTACGCGAAGGCACCACAAAATCCCTGGCACCTTCAGGTGTCGATTTGATGAGGCAGGGCGTCTCAATCTCTATAAATTTCTGATCGTTCAGATACATGCGTGTCTCTATCGACATCCTGTGCCTGAGTTCCAGATTTTCTTTGTTCGGATTCCTTCTCAGGTCCAGATAACGGTATTTCATGCGAAGTTCCTCTCCCCCATCCGATACATCTTCTATCGTAAAAGGCGGTGTTTTTGAAATATTCAGCACCTGTATTTCATCAACAATAATTTCTACTTCCCCGGTGGGCATCTTCAGGTTTTTATTACTTCTTTCAGCCACCTGGCCTTTTATAGCTATCACGTATTCGCGCCCCAGTTTGCGGGCCGTTTCGCAGAGCTCCGCATTCACATCCATGTTGAACACCAGTTGTGTCAGTCCATAGCGGTCGCGCAGGTCGATAAAAGTCATCCCTCCCAGGTCTCTCGATTTCTGTATCCATCCGCACAGGGTCACCTGTTTGCCAACATCTGTCAGGGTCAATTCGCCGCAATTGTGTGTTCTAAGCATAGCATTTGTTTTGAAGTGCGAAATTAATCATAAATCGCGAAAGGCAGTTGTGCCCGAATTGATTATTTTTGTTCAAAATACATCTTTATGGAAGTGCTGAACCCCACCGACGCCACCTTTATGCAGGAAGCCCTGAAAGAAGCCCGCAAAGCTTTTGAAGAAGACGAGGTGCCCATTGGAGCCGTCATTGTTTACAACAACCGTATCATTGCCCGTGCCCACAATCTTACCGAGAGGCTTACGGATGTCACCGCCCATGCCGAAATGCAGGCCATCACCTCGGCGGCGAATTATCTCGGCGCCAAATACCTTATTGATTGTACCCTTTACGTAACCATCGAACCCTGTGTAATGTGCGCCGGAGCCCTTTTCTGGTCGCAGATCAGCCGCATAGTATATGCCGCCTCCGACTCCAAACGTGGTTTTAGCACCACAGGCAAAAACCTCCTCCATCCCAAAACCAAACTCGAAAGTGGCCTCCTCAAAGAAGATGCCGCCAAACTGATGGAAGATTTCTTTAAATCTAAAAGATGATAATGGGCTATTAGGCTTTAGACATTTAGGGGATTAGGAAAATGGAAACAGGCGACCCCATCAAAACTTTCTCATAAATTCTAAAAGCAATGAATAACAACCAATGACCATTAATGACAATCAACCTGGCACATGAAATGTCGGGATGACAACTAATGACAATCAACCTGGCACATGAAATGTCGGGATGACAACTAATGACAACTAATGACTATTAATGACTATTAATGACAATTAACCTGTCACATGAAATGTCGGGATGACTACTAATGACTCCCGATAACAATTCTTAGTGTTTCTCAGTGTTCTTAGTGTCTTAGTGGTTTTCTCCCCCCTAATAGTCTAAACCCCTAAAACCCCTTCCCCGTATTCGTCTTCGGCTTTTCTTGTTCTTTCTTTTGTTCCAGCGGTTTCACCTCATTAATCTTTTTTCCGGCTTTGAAGGTCACCTGGTACATCAAATTCCCATCCTTATCCCAGTAATACCAGGTTCCCTCTTTTATCATATTCACGAACAAACCCTGGCTCGATTTCTGGCCGTTCTGGTAATATTCCACAAACTTACCGTCGGGTTTTCCGTTCACGAATCCCTGTTCTTTATATAGGTTTCCATAGTTATCATAAAAATTCCAGTAACCCGTCTTCTGTCCGTTAATATAATTGCCCTGTTCCGACATTTTTCCGTTCTCATACCATTCTGTCCAGACACCCGACTGTTCGCCTTTTTTGTACATACCCGTGCTGCGCATATTGCCGTTTTCCCACCACAGTGTCGATTTCCCTTCCCTCTGTCCTTTATCGTATTCCGAAATGTATTTCTTTTTACCGTTCTCAAACCAACCATACCATTTCTTATCCATCAGGCCCATATTGAATGTCCCTGAATCCTGAACCTGCCTGTTCTTGTACCAACTCACCCAAATTCCTGTTTCCTTATCATTGTCGAAATCTCCTTCGTGCGATTTGTCGCCGCTTTCGAAAAAAGTGATCCAATGCCCCGAGCGTTTCCCATCCGTATAAAACCCCTGTTTCCACTTTTCACCCGTTTCATAAAAATAGTTCCAGTTGCCGCTTTGTTTTCCTTTCACGAAAGGTCCCTTGCTGCCAATCTTTCCGCTCTCATAATAAAATTTCCAAATACTATCCTGTTTATCATTTATCAGCTTCCCTTCCATCTCTTTATTGCCATTCTTGCGCCACCATCTGACATAGCAATTCAGCGAATCATTCACATAAGCCCCCTCCATTTCTTTGGCTCCGTTGTCGAAAAACGTAAAGGTCGGTCCTTCTTTCAATCCGTTCTTATAGGTAGTTTTGTCTTTCACCTGTCCGTTCTCATACCAAATGGTCCACAGTCCTTCTTTTTTAGAATTCTTCATGCTGCCCTCTTCCTGTTTGGCCCCGCTCTGAAACCAGATTGTGTTCAGGCCATTGTCGTAGTTCAGCTCTTTCCACTTCTTCCCGTCTTCATAAAACTGAAGCCATTTCCCGGTTTTCTCATCGTTCTTAAAAGTTCCTTCCAGCATTTTTTGCCCGTTCTCATGATATATGGTTTGCGGGCCCTCGCGTTTGTCAGCAACATAAATTGTAGTGCTTTTCAGTTTCCCGTTCGGAAACCATGCCGACGAAACCCCGTCTTTCTTGCCATCCTTCACAAACCATTCGCTTTGCTTATTGCCCAGCGAGTCGAAAATAACTACAGGGCCATTCACGTTCGCAATCTGTTTCCAAACCTTGCCGTCTTCATACCAATAGGTCCAGTTGCCCACCATGGCATCCCTGGCAAATTTCCTCACCGCTTGTTTCTGTCCGTTCTCATAATAGTTCAGCCATTCGCCGTCTTTCAGGCCGCCCACGTAAGTGCCTTCTTCCTTCACCTTGCCGTTCTTATACCAGTTAATGAATTTCCCGTCGCGTTTACCGTTCACAATGTTCACCTCATATTCCTTTTTGTCGTTCGGATAAAAACGCGTGTTCAATCCGTTATCATAATTGATATCTTCCCACTTCTTGCCGTTCATGAACCAATAGGTCCATTGCCCCGTCTGCACATCCGCCTTGTAGGCCCCTTCGCACCATTTCTGTCCGGTTTCGTACCAATACGTCCATTTGCCGTCCTTTTTTCCGTCCACTGTCGGGCCTTCGCCTTTCTTGATGTTGCGTTTCCAATATTCGGTTTTCATTTGCTGTGCATGGGCACCCATCATTACCATTAAGGAAATGATGATCAAAAAACTTTTCTTCATAAACTCAATAATTAATATTTTCTGTCGGTAGTAAAAGAAACGAGTTTCTCCAATGATTTATTGAACACCGAATCCGGAAATTCCGCCAATATCCCCAGGGCCTGATCCCGAAACTCCGACATCCGCTTTTCAGCGTAAGCAAACCCGTCAACCGATTTAATGCGGTCGATAATCACTTTCACCTTTTTCTTGTCCGAGCTATGGTTCTTCACATAGGATAGCAACTTTCGTTTCTCAAAAAAATCTACCTTTTCAAGAGTATATATAAGCGGAAGCGACAGCTTTTGCTCCTTCAGGTCGTTTTGCGAGGGTTTACCGGTCAGGTTATCGGCGTCAAAATCCAGCAGGTCGTCCTTGATCTGGAAGGCCAGTCCCACATATTCGCCAAACAGCTTCATCTTGTCGATATGCTCCTGGTTTCCCGAAACCGAGGCCACCCCCGAAGCGCAGCAGGCCGCTATCAGCGAAGCAGTCTTTTTGCGAATTATTTGGTAGTAGACTTCTTCGTTTATATTCATCAGGCGCGCCTTCTGTATTTGCAGCAGCTCGCCCTCGCTCATTTCCTTCACCGCATCCGAAAACAGGTGCAAAATCTTATATTCCTGTTTTTCCAGCGCCAGCATCATGCCTCTCGAAAGCAGGTAATCGCCCACCAGCACAGCGGCTTTGTTTTTCCACAGTGCATTCACCGAAAAAAATCCGCGCCTGAAGTTCGATTCGTCCACCACATCGTCGTGCACCAGCGAAGCCGTATGCAGCAACTCAATCAGGGCGGCGGCCGTATACGACGAATCTGATATTTTGCCAAACATACCTGCCGTCAGCAATACCAGCACCGGCCTCAGCTGTTTGCCCTTGCTTTTCAGAATATACTTCACGATCTTGTTAAGCAACATCGAATCGCTGTGCATCGCTGCTTCGAAAATCTTTTCGAATTCTTTCAGATTTTCATCAATAGGCTTTTTGATCTCGGCAAGGCTTATCATGCGGTTTTATTTCCATAACAAAAATACGATTTTATATTTACGTGATTGTAAAATATTGATGGTTTTAGTGAAGTATGATTTTGTGCGAAAAAAGACAGATAGGTGAGGTGAACATTAATGAGCCAACCACAGAAAAGTTTCATAATTTTTATTGGATGGCTGAAAATGACCGTGGCAGTTTGGGAAATGATATAGTTTGTTTTGTCGATGTCGGGCAGATGAAATGATGTTCATTGGTTTGAATCATTTAAGTTATTGAGATAACGATTTTAGTTGATTATCTTTCTGAAATAGTTGATGAATTATTGATTTTAGTTGTTATTATTTTGATCTTAGTTGATGCTAATTCGATATGTGATGATGACATATTAATTTTAGTGTTTAATAATTTGTTTTTGGATGATCATAATTTGTTTTTAGATGGTTATTGTTTTATTTTGGTTTGTTGACTTACTAAATTTAGTTATAGTGTATTTTATTTCGGAAAATGTCTATTCGTAAAAAGTTTTTTTTTAATCGTATTATTCGAGTGGTGTAATTAGATGTAATTTATTATCTTTGTGAATTGATCTCTCACTCTAATCATTATGGAAAAGGAAAAAAAGAAGAGCACGATAGAAATTTCTCATAAAAAGAATATTGAGAATTTTTTCGGAATTATAGCTGCATGCGGCGAGTTTGGATCGAAATATAATCCTGCGAATGAGGATCTGACGATTGCGAAAATGACGGCCCGCTATGATGAAGCGGTGATTTTGGATAAAAATTACAGTGTTGGTGCGATGGAGCTGAAAGTGTTGATAAACGCACAACAGACTCTGTTCAAAGAATTGAAAAGCCTGTGCAGACGTGCGTATAATTCGCTGAAATGCAGCAAAGAAAATAGTGGTAATAAGTTATCAGCAAAGAGAAAAATGGAGGAAATTACGGGAGATAAAGTGAGGAGAAAGAAAGATGAGGATGGTAATGTTTTGGAACATACGAAAAGCAACAGCCAGCTTGGAATGGATGATGTTTTGGGGAAATTTTATGAGTTTATTGTTTGGCTTAAGAATATGACTTTTTATAATCCTCAGGAAGAAATATTGAAAGTGACCGGATTGCTGGAATTTGGTGAGAAGGTGGATGAAGCAAAAAAGAGTGTGGTGCTGAAACGTTCGGTAGTTAAAGATTTGATGTTGAAAAGGGATAAGGGTTTGTATGGAGATGATACAGGGTTGGTGGATGTTTCGCTGGCGTGTAAAAGTTATGTGAAATCGCTTTATGGGGCGAGATCGGAGGAGGCGATGACGGTGACGAAGATTTTGGTGAAGCGGCTGAAGCGGATTAAGGGAGTGAAAGAGGGGGCATGAAGGCTTTTAGGCTTTAGGCTATTAGGCTTTAGGCTATTAGGAAAATGGGTTGAATGCACGCGTTAGAAATCCCGACATGTCGGGACAAGCGGCGCGCCAACGAGGCGTGATGGCTACATGCCAACTAATAATAATCTATTCTATTGAGCCGGATGAATAGGAATTTCTCCTTTAAAATAAACAACTATCGGAATATTGGGATATTTTATCAAATTAGCACTAAGTTCATAAACATTCGACCCCATACTTACGATTGAGCAACTGCCCGAAACAAGTGAAATGTTTGTACCATCAATAAAGAAATCTTCGTTGATATAAATTACACCATTATTTTTTAAATAATAAAGTTCGGCGGGTGTGCCAACAGTATCGATTGCATACTGACTATGATAGAACAAAGAAGAATTATCTGTATGCACCCGCAATTTTATGCCGCTTCCTGTCCCATAAATATCATTGATTGGGGGAGCACTATAAGTAACTGTGGACGAGGCTAAATATATAGAATAGTCGCCGTTTGAGCCAAAACCGTCTTCTACAAATACATGGCATTTATCGATCTCGTATTTCGTTCCCAGGTACTTTACATAATATAGGGTATCATGTCCGGTTGGGGGATTGGGATCTGGATCTGGAGTCGTATTATCATCCTTTTTGCACGAAACGATCATAACTGCGAGAATCGCTGAAAGAAGCACAAATAATAATAACTTTTTCATTTTAATAAAATTTAGTTTTACAAATTTTGATAAAATTATATAAAAAATCATTTGATGTAAAAATACTAAAAAAACTTTGAGGCAGGTGTAAGATATCGTGATAAGTCGGGAAAGGTTGTGCGACAACCATGACTTTTGTGACTGATGAGACCTTTAAGAAATAAAATATTTGAATTAGGCGTATAAAAAATAACCGTAATAACCTGAAATATAGAAACCTTATTTTTTTTCAAACCTTAGTAAAAATATATACCACGAATCACCAAACCTTATTAGCTTATTATTCTTTTTCTTCTTTTTTTAGTCTACCCAAAAAAATAAGTTACAAAAGTAATGCCGATGCTACATGAAAATAGGAGAACAATAAGACGCAGTCGAAATTGGACTCCTATATTAAATGTGCTATCGGTATTAAAACAAAATTAAGGTAATAAGGTTGAATCACACACACATATTTATTTACTAAGGTTAAAAAGTTAAGCGAACCACCTTCTTGTAACATCAAATAAGCAAAGGTGAAACCATTATCACTTTATTTATGAAATTAGGTTATGCTTTAACTCTTATATCATGGGTTCTATTTCAATCTTACATTATTATTTAAGCGCCTGTTTCAATAAAATATTTTGACAAATCAGAAGGCATTATAGGTTTATCTCCCCATCCATATCTCTCCTCTCCTTTTTCGTGGGGCGGCCGGTTCCGCGGGGGCGGTAGACAAAGGCAACGGCTTTGCGAACTTCTATCTTTTCGTATTCGGATGCGGGGGTCAGATCTTCCATGTGCAGGGGCACCAGTTTGGCCGAAACACGGTTGCGCAATAAACTCAGCACCTTCACTGTGCGGATGACAGGCGGCTGATTAATTACTATAATATCATTAATCTTTACCTCACGCGAGGCTTTTACCGGCATATCCTTAATGCTCACTTTTCCGCTGCGGCAGGCTTCTGCCGAAAGGCTGCGGGTTTTGAACAAACGAACCGCCCACAACCATTTATCGATACGGACTGTGCCCTGTTCCATTATGGCAATCGCTTATTAGGTTAATACTAAAGCCGGGAGAAATTCCAAATAACAAAAAACAAATAACAAATAAATTCCAATTACTAAAATTCAATATTTCAAACCCATTGCCGATTGCTGATTGCCGACTGAAGACTGGTGATTGTATGCTACAGGTCATTTGAAATTTCACTACTTGTCCCTGAAATAGATCTCGATGGGGACACCGGTGAGGTTAAAATTTTCGCGGATCTTGTTTTCGAGGAACCGTTTGTAAGGATCCTTCACATACTGACTGTGGCTGCAGAAAAACGCAAAGGCCGGGTAATGCAAAGGAAGTTGCTGAATATATTTAATCTTCGGGAACTTGCTTTTGACTGATGGAGGCGGATTCATCGAAACAATTGGCAACATCAGATCGTTCAGTTTAGAGGTCTGGATCTTTTGCGTGCGGTTTTTATAGACATCTATGGCTGTCTCGAGGGTTTTATAAATGCGCTGTTTGGTGAGAGCAGAAGCAAAAATAATAGGAACATCGGTGAAAGGAGCTATCTTACGTTTTATCTCATCTTCAATTTGCAGATGGGTATTCACGGTTTTCTCCACCAAATCCCATTTGTTTACCACGATCACAATTCCCTTATGATTCTTCTGAATGATACTGAAAATATGGAGGTCCTGGGCTCCTATGCCACCTTCGGCATCGATCATCAGGAGGCAGACATCGCTGCTTTCGATGGAGCGTATCGCCCTGAGGGTAGAGAAAAACTCAATGTCCTCGGTGACCTTCTGTTTCTTGCGCAAACCGGCCGTATCGACCAGCAGCATATCGAAACCAAAACCGTTGTAGCGTGTGTAAATGGAATCGCGTGTGGTTCCGGCAATAGGAGTAACAATATTGCGTTCGGTGCCTAAAAGTACATTTACCAAAGATGATTTGCCTGCATTGGGTCGACCCACCACGGCTATTTTGGGCAGATCGGGAACTTCTTCCGGCTCGGCCACATTGAAATGCTGCACCAATTCATCGAGAAACTCACCTGTGCCGGCTCCATTGATGGACGACAAGGCAAATATTTTCGGATAACCCAACTGATAGAACTCAGCGGAATCGGCAATGCGGGCATTGTTGTCGACCTTGTTAACCGCCAGGAGCACGGGTTTCTTAACCTTGCGCAACATGATACCAATTTCCTGATCCAAAGGTGTGAGGCCCTCTACGACATCGAGCATAAAAACTATTACATCGGCTTCGTCGATAGCCAGGGCCACCTGTTTATGAATCTGCTCTTCAAAAATATCTTCCGAACCGACCACCAGCCCGCCTGTATCGACCACCGAAAAAGAAACTCCGTTCCAGTCGGATTTGCCATAATGACGGTCGCGTGTGACTCCGCTTGTGGGATCAACAATAGCATCGCGTTCACCCGTAAGGCGGTTAAATAGAGTTGATTTGCCTACATTCGGCCGACCGACAATTGCTAAAATATTCGACATTATTTTTATTTTTTAATTCTGAATTTTCATTTCTGACTTCTGAAATTCTTACATTTCGTAACCGAATCGCTGGAGCATATTTGCATCGTTGCGCCAGTTTTCGTTTACCTTGACGGTGATATCCAGAAACACATGTTTACCGACAAAGTATTCAATGTCGAGCCGGGCTTCTGTCCCCAACCGTTTAATTCCCGAGCCTTTGTGACCGAGAATAATTGCTTTCTGCGATTCGCGAGCCACAAAAATTGTTGCGGCAATGCGGTTTATGGTTTCTTCTTCTTTATACGAATCAATTACAACTTCAGCGCTGTAGGGCACTTCCTTTGAATAGAACAGCAGTATTTTCTCACGAATGATCTCGGCCACAAAAAACCGCATGGGTTTGTCGGTGAGTTCGTCCTTTGAATAATATGGAGGCGACTCGGGCAGGCAGAGCATAATGGCTTCGAAAACCTTGTTGAGGTTGAGATGCTTCAGGGCCGAAACATGAATAACCTTAGCCCTGGTAAATAAAGGAGCCCATAGCGATTCGGTTTCTGTAATTTTTTCGGGTTCGACCGCATCCATTTTATTGATCAGTAAGAGCACAGGTATCTCTGTTTTATTGATCTGCTCAATTAAAAATGCGTTTTCATCAGGTTTCTCACCGGCTTCAACCACATATAACAACACATCGGCATCCTGCAGGGCATTGCCGACCTGTTTCATCATGGCTTCATGCAATTTGTAGTGCGGCTTTAGTATGCCGGGCGTGTCAGAGTAAACGATCTGAAAATCTTCGCCATTGATGATGCCCATGATGCGATGGCGGGTGGTTTGAGCCTTACGGGTGATGATAGAAAGTTTTTCACCCACCAAAGCATTCATTAATGTAGACTTACCAACATTGGGGCTACCAATTATATTTACAAAACCCGCTTTATGTGTCATTTTTAAAATTCTGCACAAAGGTAGTCATTCTATTGAAGTAAAAAGCGTTAGTAAGCCAACGACCGAAACAGAATGTAACAGGAGGCTTATTGTTTCACAATTTTGAAAGTTCTGATCTCATTATCAGATTTTATTCGCAGGAAATACACCGCCGCAGCAAGGTTAGTTGTTGAAACAAAATAAGTCTTGTCTGCAATACATTGTTGAACAGACAACAACTTGCCTTCCACAGTAAAAAGTGAAACCACCAAATCGGTATTGATTTTACATTCTATGAGCAGTTGGTCGTGGGCAGGAATGGGCCCTATTTTTATGTTATCTGAAATGCTGGTTTCGGAAATACCTGTGCAGGGGTCGACTGTTATAATGACCGAAGATGTATCGGTGCATCCTAATAGATTTCCGGTTACCGTAAACACAGTGGTGGAAGAGGGAGTAACATTTTGAGGTGACCCTGAAAGGTTTCCCGGTTGCCAGATATATAATGTTGCATTGCCACTTGCCGTGAGAACAGATGTTTGGCCGTCACAAATGTAAGATGGCAGCGCTGAGGCAGAAACGAGGGGCAAAGGGTTAACCGCAACCGGATATCCGGAAGAGATGGCGCCGAAGCCACAGTCGTTATTTCCTTTTACGGTTAATATACCACTTGTGGCGTTCGAAGCAAAATCGATAATAACAGAATTACCGCTCCCACTGATGGATGCTCCGGTTCCGCTGTAGGACCATTCATAAGAGATGGCATCAGCGATAAGTGGAACACTGTACAAGATTCCGTTCGCACCTTCGCAAACTGAGGGTGTGCCCGTGATGTTTCCGGCAGCAACAGGATATGGATTGGTAGACACAGTAACTGTGTTTGAGGCAGTACAACCGTTTAAGTCTCCTGTAACGGTATATATTGTATTTGATCCAGGTGAAACACTAACCGATGCGCCATTTAAATTACCCGGTTGCCAATTGTAGGATGTTGCATTACCAATGCCTGTCAATGAAGCGGGGGAACCGACACATACAGTTGAAGGAATGGCAGAAGCCGAAACAGTAGGCAAGGGTTTTACCGTAATAATATATCCTGCCGAAACGTTCCCATCACCACAGGAGTTATGCCCTTTTACTGTCAGTATACCACTGGTAGCATTGGATGCAAAGTTAATGACCATACTATTACCATTGCCATTTATAGTAGCACCAGTTCCACTAAAGGCCCAGATATAGGAAGTTGCATCAGTAATAGCTGGGACACTGTATGCTATCCCATTCACGCCTGCACAAACGGTTTGAACTCCGCTAATGTTTCCGGCATCAGCAGGAAAGGGATTGGTTGACACAGTAACTGTGTTTGAGGCAGTACAGCCGTTCAAGTCTCCTGTAACGGTATATATTGTATTTGAGAGAGGTGAAACGCTAACTGAGGCCCCATTTAAATTACCCGGTTGCCAATTGTAGGATGTTGCATTACCAATGCCTGTTAATGAAGCGGGGGAACCGACACATACAGTTGATGGAATGGCAGAAGCCGAAACATTAGGCAAGGGTTTTACCGTAATAATATATCCTGCCGAAACGTTCCCATCACCACAGGAGTTATGCCCTTTTACTGTCAGTGTACCACTGGTAGCATTGGATGCAAAATTAATTGAAATGGTATTTCCACTACCATTGATCGTGGCACCTGTTCCGCTATAGGCCCAGATATAAGAAGTGGCATCAGCAATCGGACTGACGTTGTAGGATATGCCATTCGCACCTGCACAAACCGCTAGAGGCCCACTGATACCTCCAGCAGCAGCAGGATAAGGATTTGCAATAACTGAGGCAGTAGTTGAGGCAGTGCACCCTGCGAGGGTTCCGGTTACAGTATAAGTTGTGGTGCTTGCAGGGTTAACATTGATCTGCCCTCCTGTCAGATTTCCAGGCATCCAAACATAAGAGGTTGCTCCATTTGCCGTGAGTTGTGCCTGCCCGCCAGCACAAACAGAAAGCGGAAATGCATTTGCATTAACCACAGGTGGCTGGTTAATGGCAACATTTACCGACGAACAGGGAGTCCAGCAACCTAAAAGGTTGGATTTTGCCCTAACATAATAATTTCCCGAGGATAAAACCGGATAGGAATTCAAAACTGCATTTGAAGAAGTACTAATTCCACATGAATTACCCTGCCAAAAGAAAGAATAGCCTCCAACCGATGCCATTGGATTTAATACTGTCGGAGCACATGCGGGATTACTAGCGGCGATGGGGGGTACAGGAGTGATGATTGAACTATAGGTATTGTAAATCATAACATAATTAGACCCACAAGGTACAGACACTCCGCCTGGTTGAGGTGTATATGCAGTAACATAGAAAACGATATTATAAGGCGTTGTAGCATTATAGGTCAATTCAGCAGTATCACCAGCAAGGGCGTATCCAACCGGGGTAAGGGGGATCAGCGAAACATCACAATCTATAAGATAGTTGATAAATATTCTCACTTTAAAATCTGCAACAACCTTTAAAGATAAAGTGGTTCCGGCATTTAAGGTCAAACGATAACAATCAACATCTCTATTTGGGGCACCTAAGAATGTATAATTTCCGGATTTTCCACAAATAACTCCATTACAAGAATTCAGTTCAGTAAATCTATTGGGTAAATTATTGCATCCACTATTGATGGTGTCGAGATAATCCGTATAACAATCGGGTTCTCCTTCCAATATTCCACCTGCCGGACAGGAAACCATTTTCGCTGGAGTTACTATTTTCTGATCATCCTCTGTGATCGCAGGCAAGCCTGCACATTGTTTTTCAGATACGGCAATCTTTAGAAAGGAAGAGGAAAAATTAAATTCAGTATCTACATACACAAAATTACCTATAGAAAATGCTTCAGCATTATTATAACAAATCACACGGATATCATCCAAAATAACATTTCCTGAGCTAAAACCTGAAAAATCAAAAACCAACCTACTTTTCATCGCTGTTGAAGGCAGATATAAATTTGTGGTGATAAATCCGAGTGTTGTTTCATTAAAGATCGCAAGCAATTCTTCCTCCTTCTTATCATTTGCTTTATAATAAACTTTCAGATTGGCCATAATATCACTTTTTATATTGAGTTTATATCTGAAAGATAAAAAATAAACCCCATTTGAAAAATCGAGAAGTGGTGTTTCATAAACTTTATCTCCAAATGAAGAGGATAAAATTTTTATACCACCCACATATCCTTGACATCCAGCACTTGTCTTTAGAAATAACGGATTTTTATTTGAATTAAAACTCTCCTGAAAAATTACTTCTTGACCAAAACTATTTATTTTGATATTCAAAAGTAAGCAAATCAACACCAAACTTCTTATTATTGTTTTCATTATAATTTATAATTTTCCCGGGATTAGGGGGCATTAGCAAGCGATATCCTCGACCGTCAAATAACGGACGGGCTAACGAAATGCATCACACCTGACAATACATTCAGCATTAGTTGGTTTTATTCTTAAAGCAATAGTTTGTGTTTTAACCTTGCAATAAAACTATCACAAATTTAAAAAAAATCTGTAATATCTAATAAAAATGCAATCATTTGAAAAAAAAGCCCGGAAAACCGGGCTTTATTGTTATCTATTTATTTTAATGAAATCAACCCTACGGTTTACCTCGAAATGGATGTTTGAAATGGGTTCTCTTTCTCCCTTATAATCCAAAACCAAACGATTTCGGTTAATGCCATGTTGATTTACTAATACATTGATTACTTGCTGAGATCTATTTTTACTCAATATTTCGTTGTGTAAGGTACTACCTTGCTGGTCAGCATTGCCAACGACTCTTATTTTTAAAGAAGGTTCATTTTTCATAATTTCGGCAACTTTGGCAATAACGCTCTCATATTCCTGTTTAATATTATATTTATCGAGGTCAAAATAAACGTTATACCAAAGATAACCAGCATCTTCCATACTCTTGCTTATTGAATCAGGATATTGTGTGCCATTAATCACATTATATGGTGTTTCACCCACAAAATAAACCGTATCTTTTCTGTATTTGAGCGAATCTATTTTATTCTGAGCATCATCCAGTTTTTTATTTAGAGAATTAATTTTATCAATGGATTGGTTCAGCTTATTGTTAAGGGAATCTGCTTTTTCCATTACACGATCCAAATTATTGGGGTTATAATCTCCATAAATCGGAACATTTTCTTTCTTACAACAAACCCTGTTGTGTTTGCTGATATTATAAGAAACACCTATATTGGGATAAATGAACGCATCATGTTCGTACATCCCAACCACTCTGTCCAATTTCTCATTATCCACCCACACTGCTTCCACATCAAGATTAATTCTCCACTTCTGTCCTAAACGAAGATCCACTCCCAAGCCGAAGGGAACAGTAATTTCAGTTACCCATTTATGTGTTCCGATTCTGCCATATCCCCAACTCAAGACCTCAACACCGTTTCGATACAAACGGTTCTGAAAATTGATAAACCCTATACCAGCAAAGCCATAAAGATTAAATCGTCTGTAACATTTTCCGCCACCAAATAAATCAAAAAAATTAATTTTTGCCTGTGCATTAAAATGATAAAAATGAGCATTAAAAGATAGATTTGCCGGGCCGCCACCAGCATAAAAATCTTTCTTTCCTGCCAGCCATCCATAGCCTAACTGACCCCGCACTGAAAATGCACAAGTAAATTCTTTTGTTAAATTAATTCCGAAAGATGCTTTTGGATTGGAAAGATCCATCTGGTACCAATCATAATGTTGGGTAACATCCCCCAGAAAAATAGTCGGTCCTGCATTTATATTCAGGTGCCAGTTGTCAACAAAAGTTCTTTTTGGCTGAGCATAAATACCGGCAGAAATTAAAACCATCAAACAAAAAAAGAGTAGTATTTTTTTCATAATAAAAATGTTTTTCCCAAATTAATCTACAAATGTAAATTAAAATAACCGTTTAGAGCAACTTTTTTGTAAAATTTTGTTTATTTTTAATTTTTTCACAATCCGAGATGCAATCCTACATTTAATAATATTTTTTTTCCGTGAAAGACTTCAGGAGAAAACAGACTTAGATATTCTTTCGCAGTTTTTCCATCAGCATCATAGCCATTCATTGAGTTGAACAATCCTTCAGCAAATATTTTAAGGCCGATTGCTGGTCGATAGGTTATGCGGGCAGATAACAATTGCCTGTCCCAGACCTTATAAGAAATCAACGGATGCCTGTCAAGATTATTATCCAACAGATATTCATATTCGACTCCATGAATTGCGTATTCATAGCCAACTTCTGCAAATAAGTAATACAAGGGAGCATAACGAAGTCTTATATGAAAATCCATTGAATTAGCACCCATAAAATAGCCCAGTTTGTATTTATTTGATGTATAAGTAAGAGATGCAACCCTATGTTTATAAACCATTGGGTAAATTATTGTACTCTCCATATCAAGAGCCAGATTTTTCAATGGCCAGTTGTTCAAAGTTCCTCCCAATTTAAATCCGAAAAAATTGTACCTATCCGGATCTTTGATCCGGCGAATACTGAATTCGTCAATAAAAAGACTCCCATAAAAGTGCAGATGTTTAACATTCCGGCTACTGACATTTAAAAAAATCTGGGAATTCTGGTTGTCAATATTATGATTTAGGGTATGATCGACCGATTTATAAAAAAGAAAAGGAATTAAATATACCAGTTGAACCGGAGTATCACTATATACGATACTGTTTCCCACAGAGATATTAAGATACTTCCAGGGTCTGAATGAAACCATATTTGCTGCAATATACTTGGGTTGGTAAATACCCCTGAAAATTCCCGGTTTAGAAAAATAAGATGAACTACTGTCAATGACCTCGGAAACAAGCCAACCATGTATATAATCCAGAGTTAACCATTTAAAAGGCCGGGCTTGTAATGTCAACATGGGAAAAGAAGGCGTTTGACCTGATAAAATTAAACCACCAAAGTTATTATCACCCCAAAGGGCATGATCTTTTACAAAACCTATGCGCCCCCATTTCCAGTTTATAATTATTCCGCCACGCATTTCACTGAAATCGCCTCCCTTACGACCTCCTTCATTCACCTTATAATTACCCCCTAATCCAGAAATAAGATAACCTGGTTTAATTAAAATTTCACGGTTGAAATAGTGATCGGTTAGATTAGCATAAGCGCTGACAATTCCCTTATGAAACAATATCTCTGCACCACCACCCGATTGATAAAAAGGTTTACCGTCTTTATAAAAGGAATAATTAATATCATACAACGGACGAATAATCAGGCTGGAATTTCGGTTGTAATAAATAAATTCAGGAGGTAAAACTTTCCAGATTGGTTTTTCTTTAGGGGATTTATGATAGTTTTTGCCTGTAAATTCAAATAAATATCCATCTAACTCCCTTTTCTGTCTATCGGTTAACTCTGATCTCAAACTATCTGCAATATGAAGCATTTGTATTATATCTCCCCGTGAATAAGGTTTAATACAACTGGTCACAGTATATAATTTATCGTTTGCTAGCTCATCAATAAATCCATATACATCTGTAGCGGAAATATGCACGGGAATTTCCTGGGCATTAATTTTTACAAGGCCGGCAAAACATAATAAAAATATAAAGACAGGTATAGATATGTATTTCATGATGTAATTACACGTTACTGTTAATGGCTAAAACTACCCAATGGTAATGTTAATTATTCGCTTCTTGCTCTTTTTATGACAATATTCCAAAAGACTTTCCAAAAATATTTAATATCCGTTAAAAACGGAGCTTTTTCATACAGATCAAGGTACTTTGATTCAGAAGCCACTATTTCTTCAAAGGTTTTTGGCAGATCCGCATAAAATGGTGGAATCAGACCTGGTTTAAATTTTATTCGCTTCTTTTGCATTTCTTCCGGATACAAATTAAAATAATGCTTGCTGAGTGGACGAACTCCCACAATTTTCAAATCCCCTTTTATTAAATTAAAGATCATTGGGAATTCATCAATCCACATTTTTCTCATCAGGTGACCAATGGAAGTTATTCTAAAATCATCCTTAAACTTCCCTCCTTCGGCTAGCTTATTGGTCTTAAAAATAAAATCCTGTAAAAATTCGCTATAAGGATGCATGGTTCTCATTTTATAAACAGCAATAATCTTTCCTTTTTTCCCAATTCGCTTTAACTTAACCACTGGTGAATAGGTAACATCAAATGAAAGTAAAGGCCTGTCCTTTTTGCGAACAACAAACCAGGTTAATCCCTCCGAGTTAATTTCTTCCACATACTCAAATCCACAACTATAAAGCCGTCCTAAGGTTTCTGCATAAGATATTCTTTTACTATTTTTTTTCCAAAGCCAGAAATATGATTTACGAAAAAAAGGCAACCTTGGCCATACTCTGTGGATAACAAATTCAAAAAATATATAAAAAGGTCTTATTACAGGAGGGAACTTTTTATTATGTCGTTTTCTTCTCTGATCAAGGGTTTCTACACAAACTACCAGTTTACCCCCCCTCTTTAGTTTAATATTGACAATCTCCAGAAATTTATTAATATACTGCAAATGATTTACCTTAAAGGTATTAACAATTAGCTCCAAAGAATGGTTTCGGTAAGGGAGAAAAAGGTGACGGTTTATGGTATTAACAAACAGATGCAATTTTCTATTCTCATTTGAATTACGTCTGATCAGGTTTTTAACTTCTTTATTAGTTATGGCTTCAAAAGGAATCAAGTCTTTCAAAAGATTGGGCTCTTTAACATGAATCTCATTCATTTCCTCTTTAGCTATTTCCTCCAAAAATTCCTCCTGCCGTATAGACTCTCTTATAATGAATGAATGTTTAAGCTGCTGACGATCTTCTATGAATTTTGCATACCTAAAAGAAAATCGAATTGAAATCAATATTACTTCAAATAAAAACAAACAAAAGAAACTTATCAAAACATATTGCCACCTATATAAGTTAAGATCATACAAAAAAATGGCAGTTAATATAATTACGGACGTTAGTATCCAGGCATAAAGATACTTATTCAGCATTTTATAAAAACTATACCTTCTTACGATCTCGTATTTGTCGAACAAGATTGAGAAGATTAATATAAAAATCGCATAAGAGCCAAATAAGATATTGAAATCCAATAATTTTTCAAACTTATCACTATATTTTATCAGACTCAGAATGGTCAAACAACCAAACATAGAACCAACATCGAAAATAATATTAAAGATTACTCTCTTAACAATTTTTCGATTAACAATCATAAGCACTTAATTTTGAATTTGTAAATTTACATTGTTTTTCAATTTAATGCCAACGAATTTTGAGAATTCTGCTTATCCAGACAACAAAAATCCCACAACACAAAACATGGCTAACCCTGTATTTGTTTAGCAGACAATGACTCGCCAGTTTGTCTTCGAACAATGATAGCTTTTACTATGTTTTTCAGATTCTGCGCAATAAACTCCATGCTCCATAAAAACACATTATTGGTCCAACGCTGCGGATGAAAGGTAAATATAACCACATGGGGGAAATTATTCTTTCGTAATGCCTTTATGATATCATTTACAGAGTGAAAAGAAGGCCATGACCCAACCAATGTATTCGTTACTTTATCTCTGATACTCACTTTATCGCCATCAAACCTTCTACCAGTATCAGTAATGTAAAAAACCGTTTTATAATCAACATCAAAATAGGGTTCGGCAATAATTCCCAATTCCTTATAATCGAATTTGTCCCAAATAGCCCTGTTATCAAAACCGGACATAGGACTCCCATGCATACAAATGGTTTTTACCGGAACCAAGGTGCGCAACCTTTCTAGGTTAAAACAAAACTCATTATAAGCTAGGTCCATATTTCCCTTACTTCTATCCATGGTTTCATAATGATAACCTATCTCATGCCCCATAGCTGCGATTTTCTGAATTATTTCTCCATCAAATCCCTTTGGGCCCGTTCTGAAATAATAACTCCCTCTGATACCCATTTGGCTTTGAATGATGGCAAATTTCATTGAAAACAAAGGCAATCTATCCACATCGTGCCGTAAAACGATTACCTTATCAAGGGGCTGGATTATAAAATCATTGAAGGTTTGAAAGGAATAGCCCGATCTGCCGAACTCTCCCAGAAGTTCCTTATATTTTTTAATAGTAAAGTCCATTTTATTTTATGACCAATTTTATAAACCCTTTTACAAAGGTAGTAGTTTTTTCATGAGCCATATAAAAAAGGTACGGGCGAAATGCATTGCATTTCGCCCGTACCTTTAATTAATAATTTGCTTAACCGAAGTAATCCGGTTTCAACAATTTACTGTTTCAATATTCTGAAACTCTGCATCTGGTCATTTATAATAGCATTGAGCATATAAACGCCTTTCGCAAGATTAGCGGCATCAATGTTCAATGTGCTGTAACCAGTGGTAATGCTTTCGCTTCCGCTTAACACCACTTTACCGGTTATATCATAAATATTCCAGGTAACCTGAGCTCCGTCTTCAGTAAACAGATCCATATTCACCTGATCTACGAATGGATTAGGATAAACATTAGCCTGGCCACCGATTGCGTCAGTAGTAGCTTTGGTTCCGGCAGTGACAAAGTTTTCACTGATGGTCGGGCCCCAATTTACAGTTTTAAATACATTAACTCTACAAGTGTAATTCGTTCCCGGTGTAAGTCCTGTCAGATGTAAAGTATTAAATGTATGAGCAGGAACTCCAATCTCGGTAATACCATCGGAGTAAATAAAATGCTGATCGGTCACCCATGGAAGATACGAATCCCAGGTAACATCTACTGAAGTAGCCGTAATATTGGTAAATACGAAGTCTGTTATACCGGTATGGTATGGCAGGGTATTTTCCTTGGTAGTTCCCCAGAATTGGCCACCATAATAAACAGCCACTCTGAAGAAATAATCGGAATTTGCATCGAGATTACTCAACTTCACTTCAGGTATATAGCTAACAATAGGAGCCCATGTTCCTGTGAGACCTTTTTTGTATTGTAATACATAAGAGGAAGCATCAAAATCATTCCAACCTACCAAAAGAGTAGTGCCAATATCATAATCTTCAGTATAAGCAACATTGGTTGTAGTATGACTGGCATATTGCAGGGTAGAGGCTGGCATTGGGTAGATGCCTGCATAAGCTTTTACTCTAAAATTATAAGCTTGTCCCGGAATCAGATTTGAAATCTTAGCATTTGTAGGAACTGAATTCTTACCTATCCAGGCACCAGAATTACCAATACGATAGGAAACTTCATAAGTAGTAGCTCCTGGTACTGCAGGCCATAGAATCTGCAAGGTTGTTCCGATATCCTTGGCAAAAGTAATAGCCGATATCGTATTAATGGTCAGATGCAGGATATGGGTTACACAACCTGTCACTACGGTATAATCACCACTTACGGTATAAGTAACACCGTTAACCGGCCAGGTATAAGAACCGAATACAGCAACCGTTTCATTTACAGTGCTGCTCGGTGTAATGGTCAGGTGAAGAATGTTGGTAACACAACCTACTAAATAAGTATAATCACCACTTGCAGTGTAGGTCTGGCCATTTAATGCCCAGAAATAACTATCGCATGCAGCGTCTGTTACTTCTACTGTGCTGCCTGGGGTGATGGTCAGGTGAAGGATGTTGGTTACACAACCATCTACATAAGTATAATCACCACTTGCAGTGTAGGTCTGGCCATTCAATGCCCAGGTATAAGAATCACAAGCACCGGCTGTAAATTCTACTGTGCTGCTTGGTGTGATGGTCAGGTGAAGAATGTTGGTTACACAACCATCTACATAAGTATAATCACCACTTACAGTGTAGGTCTGTCCATTCAATGCCCAGGTATAAGTATCGCAAGCACCGGCTGTAAATTCAACTGTGCTGCTTGGTGTGACAGTCAGGTGAAGAATGTTGGTTACACAACCTACTACATAAGTATAATCGCCACTTACAGTATAGGTCTGGCCATTTAATGCCCAGAAATAACTGTCGCAATTACTGGCAGTAAATTCTACTGTGCTGCTTGGGGTAATCGTCAAGTGAAGGATATTGGTGGAACATACATTAACAAAAGTATAATCACCACTTGCTGTGTAGGTCTGGCCATTCAACGCCCAAGTATAAGAATCACATTCACTGATTGTAAATTCATTTGTGCCACTTGGTGTGACAGTCAGGTGAAGAATGTTGGTTACACAACCATCTACATAAGTATAATCACCACTTGCTGTGTAGGTCTGGCCATTCAATGCCCAGGTATACGTATCGCAAGCACCGGCTGTAAATTCTACTGTGCTGCTCTGTGTAATGGTAAGGTGGAGAATGTTGGTTACACAACCATCTACATAAGTATAATCACCACTTGCAGTATAGGTCTGGCCATTCAAGCCCCAGGTATAGGTATCGCAAGCACTTGCAGTAAATTCTTCAGTGCTGCTATTTGTAATGGTCAGGTGAAGAATGTTGGTTACACAACCATCTACATAAGTATAATCACCACTTGCAGTGTAGGTCTGGCCATTCAATGCCCAGGTATACGTATCACAAGCACCGGCTGTAAATTCTACTGTGCTGCTTGGGGTTATGGTCAGGTGAAGAATGTTAGTTACACAACCATCTACATAGGTATAATCACCACTTGCTGTGTAGGTCTGGCCATTCAATGCCCAGGTATAGGTATCGCAAGCACCGGCTGTAAATTCTTCAGTGCTGCTCTGATTAACAGTCAGCATAAGGGTATATGTTACACAGTTTTCGGTTACCTGGTAGATATTAGATGTTGAATAAGAACCACCGTGCCATGAAAAAGGAGTTTCAGTGCTACATATTTCAATAACATCAGGTGTAGCAAAACTGCTTTCATTCACCAAAACCACCATAGTTGCTTCGCTTGCACAAAGGCCAGGGGTGGGTGTAAAAGTATAAGTAAATGTTCCAAAACCGGTAGTGCTGATAGCAGCAGGATCCCAGGTTCCGGTTATTCCTTCAATTGACATGGCAGGCAGAGCATCAGGGGTTGCTCCCTGGCAATAGGGGCCCAACTGAGCAAAGGTAGGTGTTACCTGAGCATTGATCACCATGGTTACCGCATCAGAAGCGGGGCTCCCGGTAACACAGGTTTCGCTTGAAGTCATTTCAACCGTTACTACATCACCATTAGAAACATTAAAAGTATAGGAGTCGCCATTTCCACCATTTTGTCCGCCATTGATGTACCATACATAGGAAGGTGAAGTACCTCCGTTGGTAGGAATAGCAGTGAACAGAACATTGTCAGATGGATTAGCTGAACAGAAATTATTCTGGCTTGTCAGAATAGCTACACTCGCAGCCACATTTGCAGTTTCAGTGATGATAGCGCTACCTGACATGGGAGTGGTGCCGCCACCGTTGGTTCCGTCAATGGTATAAGTACCGGCCAATTGATTTCCAAAAGAAATCGGGCCGCCAGTGCCGGGTAGAGTTGCTCCGCCTGGTGTGAGTGTATAAGTTACACCTACTTCCGAACCATCGAGGCCAACAGGTAAACCTGTTCCGCCCTGACAATAAGCGCCGGTACCGGTAACATTAAATACAGCAGGAGGTAAGGAAGCTGAAAATATTAAAGTATTGGATGTAACAACTCCAGCTGCGGGTGTAATACATCCGGATGAATACATTTCACAATACACCTGATCGCCGTTAGCCGGTGTGAAATCGAAAGTCGGACCAAACTGATTTTCATCAAAAACACCATTTAAATACCATACATACATATCAATGGTCGCTGGATCGACAGGGGTAGCTGTTACTGTTACAGGAGTTCCGGGAAGATTTCCGGTGCCTGGAAAGGCTGCTATACTGACACTTGGAGTTACAGGACTAGTGGGAGTTAATGTAATTGTATTGGCCATAGGCACCATACCACTACACGATGGGCTCATAACCTCTATTAGACTTCCTGTTACCTTAGTAGCAAATGTATTATTAGCCGCGGTACCGCCGGTTTGTCCAAAAACAACTCCACCGGGTCCTAATACAGGATTTCCGTCCTGATACAAGTAATAGGTATAACCTGATTGGGTACTGGCAAGAGAAATAACCGCACCAGCACCTGGCAGCAAACAAACTTCGGTAACATCAGAATTAACTGTTTGTGCTATTGGAGCTGCACCCGAATTAGTCAGTGTAAGGTTGTAAGGGTTCACTAAAGTATGAGAAGTCGGTACGGTAACATCGGTATTTTCCACACCAACATAAGCAAAAATCTTGGTCTGATAACCAGTTGACAATGAAAAACTCCATGTCGGAATCGTGGATGGCATAGTTTGCTCTCCGGCTACCCATGGCAGTGAACAAGCCACACGGATACGCATCAGTTTAGTCCAGGCAGCCGGACCCTGAACAATAGTAGAAGCCGCTGCTGAACCCGGAGGAGATACCGGAGTAACCTGAATACAATTGGTTGCAGGCAGGTAAGCAAACCTGTCGACACCGGGTATTTGGGCAGCATTTGTAAGAGTGGAACTTCCCGGTACCGGTGCTACATTAATAATACCCCCCGGAGGAATAATGGCCGGGTTGATGTTAATAGCCAACTGGAACTGTGCCAGTTTAAAAATATTGGATCCGTTTCGCTGAATTTGAACATCAAATTCAAATTCATTACAGGTTGGCTGTGCTGCCCCTGAGATTCTGCATGTGTAAATGGGAACCTGGGCCCAGGAACTAGTGCTGAAAAGCATCAGAAAGACCCCGACAATCCACATCATTAATCGTTTTTGTTTTTTCATAACTTTTTTTGTTTTTGATTTATAACTAAATTTATTTGTCTATTACTCTTTATTTTATTTATGATTTAGGTTAATATTCATTAATTATTTTTTACATCCCAATGGATTTCCTGCTGCAGGGCAGCAGGAAATCCGGGGAAATGTAATTATTTATGGACGAACCACCTGTACTGCCGGTGGCTTTGAATTGTTGTCGATTATCAACATATCCGAACCATCCACAATACCGTCGCCGTTAACATCCTCAGGATAGTATCCCTGTAAAGCAGGAGGTTTACTGGCATTGTCGATCAGCAGCATATCTGTTCCGTCAACAATTCCGTCTTGCGAAACATCACCGGACCAGATAGCCCAAATGGTACCCATAGATTTCAGGTTGCTGCCATAAGCCATATTCTGTGCTGTGGTGAAATCCCAAATGATAGGACCAGCGCCGCTGAAATCAGGATAATCGCCACTCCAGGTTTCAATGCTATTGCGGTGTTTAATCACAATATAATATTGACCGGCCATAGCACCGGGAAGGTCAGTGATAGAAAACGTTCCATTCTGGTTCAGATCAACACCTATGCGGGTCTCTGCAGGAGTAACCAGATTAGAAGTAGAGTACAATAGTACGTCGATCTTATCGGCCACCGGGGCTGTGAATTTTGGACCGGCAATATCCATTGCCTGGTTCATAGCGCCTGTACCTGTATTGTATAAACCTTCGAGGAATACTTTTCCATTGAGGGTTTTGTATTCAGGATAAGGAATGGCTAAACCAGTAATTTCGGCTCCACCTTCAAAATCACCTATTTTATAGGCTTTTCCCGAAGTGATATCGACCCATGCCAGCCAGCCTGAAGTCATATCCTGAGCAGCCATATAGAGGTCTCCGGTAACACGATCGAACTCCATATCCTGGGCATAATTGGCATTAAAACCGATAGGACCAACCACGGTATAAACACCAGTAGCCAGATCAATGGTTCCAAGGTTATCAGCAATTGCATCTACAGTATAGGCTACGCCAGCGCTGTTGATTGCCAGATTCAGCATACTTATACCCGTATTTGAGCCCACCAGTGTGGCCGCTCCGGTAGTCAGATCAACAGTATAAAGACTTGTACCACTATTAGCATACATTATGCTGTTTGCCTTGTTGTAACTCAGGCCATTCATTCCAAATCCCAAAGCACCAATGGTGGTTCTTGCACCTGTAACAGGGTCAATAGAAATCAGGGTGTTGTCAGTAGCTACGACACCATACCATATTCCATTTGCCCATGAGCCACCTGCAACAAAATTCAATGCGCTTTGGTCGGCAATAGAGTTTAGGGTACCTGGTGTGGATAGCAGGAAGGAAGTTGGGCCTTCAGGATCAGTACCACTATTTGTATACGCATTATATGCATAAACCTGTGTTGCAGGAACAGTAAATATTTTAACAGAGGTTGATTGGCAATTGTTAGTAATATTTTGATCACCTGCCAATTGTGTGCAAACATTCACAGTCCATACTCCATCAGCAGGAGTCCAGCCAGCAAAAGTAACCGGAGCGGTCAAACCTGCTCCAACAGAAACATTGTAAACGGTAGATGTATAACCATCCGAAGCTGTCATGGTAACATCAAATACTGCAGGATTGGTAAGCCCATTATTCATAACAGTAGCCTGAGGGGTTATGGTAGTTCCCGAAGAAACAACACCGCCAATATTATCAATGGATACCGTTTTGGCATCAAGCGATAAAACTTCAGTAATTGAAATATCATCAACCGTCAGAATGTCCATATCAGCATCGCTGTATCCATGCCATCCTACATAATAGGTGCCGGGTGTGGTAACAACCATATCTCCCGTACCATTTAAGTAAACGGCAGTTCCAATATTTGCATCATCGAAAATGGGTCCGTTTGTCATTCCGGCAGCACTTGGAGCGCTTCCCCACTTTACTTCCAATTTTTCAGTATACAGTGTCCCGCCATCATTCTTATACCAGAAACTAACGCGATAGGTTCCTGCAGCCAAACTAAGTCCGGGGCTGAAAAACCAGTCGTTCATAGCAGCAGAAGAATTATAAGCAATTAACATGCAATTTGGCGCTGAGTTGGCATATCCGTTATATGTCTGCCACAGCCTGGTATCAGCATTGTCATTAGTGAGCGAAATACATACAGGTAATGCAGGTGCAGTAACCCCATCAAAATTCTCAGTATATGGAATAGTGTACGGATTGCACAGTGTAGTAAACGTTTGAGCCATCGACCATGCGCTTTGACCTGTGCCACCACCGGCAGCACAATCAGCACGTACATACCAATCATAGGTAGTAGCAGCACTACCGCCTGTCCATGTGTAGCTTGTTCCTGTATTCCAATCATTCACTGTGGGCGTAGTAAGAGGATCAGGTGCAATGGTACCGGTCGGTACTATATAAATATCAAAAAACGATGCGGTACTGGTCCAGCCTAAGTTAGCTCCTGCATTAGTAATAACTGTTGTTGTTTGAGCGGTTGGAACAGCACAAGCAGGTGGAGTACAATTTCCAGTACCTGTATAAATAACCGTGCCGGCTAAAGCTTCTGAATTATAAGGTAAGGTAAATAAAACAACACTAAAAGGATCAACCATAGTTAAACCCATTTCCTCAGGATATGAACCGGCTGTATTCCAAAGCAATTCGATAGGTAATCCGTCGCAAAGTGCAATGGTTTGTGTTCCTGATGAGCCTGAAAGAGATAATGTTCCCATAACGGTTCCATTTTGTTTTACCTGAATGGTACCAGAGTTCCATCCGTCGCCATAAGAATCGAGCAAATTAAAGGTATAGTTGCAGGAAACAGCACACATCGCTGTGGTAAATGGATACGGTCCGGACCATGTGCTGGTGCCGTTGGGCGCGCAATCAGTTTGTACGTAAAATTCATAGGCAGTAGAAGCTGTTAAAGTGCCCACCGGAATTTGATAAGAATTAGTGAGTAAGCCGTTAACCTGAGTTCCACCTATATGACTGAAACCGGCAGGGCCGTAATCAATATTCCATTTAGTGCCGCCCGTAGCAACGGTCCATCCCAACAGTGCAGAGGTATTGGTAATGGCAGTAGCTGTGAGGGCTGTCGGAGCACCACAAAGCGGAGAAAGTTCCATTGTGAAATCATCAAAACTCAAATACCAGGGCGCAGTTGTCGGACAATTTACCCTAATGGCAAATGAATATGAGCCGGTAGCAGGTGGAATAAATGAATGTTTTACCTGTGCGTAAGTTTTGGTAGTTGTGGTTGCTCCTACAACAAATGAAGTGCCCAGTTGGGTAGCACCTGTTGATGACTGAGAGGTATTATAAAAGACATCTCCTGTCCAACCGGCATAATTATCACCAGCCCAATAGAATGAAAAGTCGTATGAAGTACCAGCCTGCAATTCGAACAAGGGAGTCCATATATATTCATTAGTAGCGGAATATGCTTCTCTTAAAAATTGACCTCCTGTATGTGCATCTGCATCATAAGTAGAATTAGCATTATTAGTTGTAATGTAGTCACCATTTTCCTTAAACCAGCAGGCAGGCAGTGCCGGAATTGTAACACTTTCAAAGCCCTCTGTCCATGGATAAGAAGTAACTGAAGGACAAGCTGTGGTAAATGTATAAGGGCCGGCCCATGCGCTTAGGCCTTCCGTGCCGCAATCGGTGCGTACATAATATTTATAAGTAGTTGACGGGGTTAAACCGGTAAGCAAATGAGGATTGGTAGCAGGATTAACCACAATAGCACCTGTACCTTCATGCGTATAACCATTTATACCATATTCAACAATCCATGAAGTTCCCGTAGCATCGGTCCAGCCTAAGTTTTCTTCAGTTTGCGGATTGGTACCAGGGGTTGCTGTGAGAGCAGTAGGAGCTGCGCAGGTAATCGAAGTAGTAAAGTTATGAGGTCCAGCCCAGGGGCTAAGTAGTCCGCCACCGCAGTTGGCGCGTACATAAAATGAATACGCAGTACCACCAGCTAAACCTGTAATATTTTGAGGATTGGTTGTAGAACTAATTAAAATACCTGTACCCAGTGTGAATCCGTTGAGGCCATATTCTACCTCCCATGAAGTTTCGGCTCCACCGGCAGTCCATCCCAAATCGGCTGTATGACCGGTAACATTGGCATGAGTCAAAGAATAAGGAGCAGGACAACTGGGAACTTCCTGCAAAACAAAGTTGTTAACCATTAGGTCATTATCAGCATTGCTTACGGATGATTCGCCATAGAAGCCAATCATAACAATACCTGTATATCCGGTCAATGGAATTATTATACGCTCACCAGCCGGATTGATGTTATTGTAAACATAAGCCGAACCTGCATTATCCCATAACCTTAAAGTATTGGCAGATGTCCAGGTAGTGCCTCCGTCTGTTGAAACTACAACGGCAAATTTATCATCTGTTCCGGTCATTGCGGGAGCAGTGGAAGTGCCATAGGCATTTAAAGTAAGGTCGAATTCCAATTGGTAAGGAATTGATCCAGAGCCCAAATCGATCTGTGGGGTCATCAACCATCCATAGTTGGTTGACCAGATATTCATTCTGGCAGCTTTATCAACCGGGGAAGTAATATTTCTCCAGTCATCCTGAATCCATGGGCTTGTTGAAGCTGTTAAAGTACTGGGTGCTGCTAACACACCTGTATAGCGTGACCAGCAAACCGTAGGAAAGGTTGTTCCTTCGAAAGTTTCAGAAACTGTTGGAACAGCTACAGCACACAATGTGGTAAAAGTTCCTGTGGCTGACCAATCGCTGAATCCGTCGCCCACACTATTGCAATCGCGGCGAATTTTATATTGGTAAGTGGTAGCAGCCGTAAGCCCGCCCAGTTGATATGGATTGCTAGGAATTGAAAAATTGGGTATTCCGGTAAATGTGTAGGGTGAAACACCATATTCAATTTCCCAGGCCGAACCAGTGGGATCGGTCCATGATAGATTTTCTTTGGAAGTACTGATTGAAGTGGCAGTTAAGGCAGTTGGTATAGGACAAGCCACTGTTGTGGTAAAGGTTTTGGGACCTGACCATGTACTATATGTACCTCCGCAATTGGCTCTGACATAATAAGCATATCCGGTTACAGGGGTTAATCCGCTAATAGTTACAGGATTGGTAACGCCTGTCATGGTTGGAGTTCCGGTAGGTGTGAATGGTGTTGGACCATATTCAATATCCCATGAAGTGGCAGTGCCGCTCTGGGTCCAACCAAAAGTTGCATTGTGACCGTCGATATTGGTGGCCATTAAGGCAGTAGGGGGAGGACAAGAAGGAGTCAGATCCACTTTTATATCGTCAATGGTAATGTACCATGGAGAGCCGTTGATAACACCATGGAAGCCAATAAAATATACGCCAGTTGCAGCGGGTGTAAATGTGCCAATAACTTGCTGATAAGTTGTATTCAACCCCAAAGGAGCCGCAATAACATTGGTCATTCCTGCAGCCGTGGCTGTAGTTCCGTATTTTATTTCCATGGAGGCATTGGTTGTGGTGGATCCATCCTGTCTCGCCCATACAGAAACATCATACGAGGTTCCAGCGGTAAGTGTAAAGCCTCTGAACATCCATGTATCTGCACTGTAATGAAGGTAAGCATCCCATGCACCTGTGCGTGGAGCACGGTTATAGTCAGTTAGTGTATTATTCGCTGTCCAGTTATATGAGCCGGTAACTATTTGCTGTGTCCAGCAATTTCCAAATACCGTTGCATGAGTATAGCCGGTTTCAAATCCCTCGTTGTAGGGGATAGTATTCACCGGATCACACAAAGTAGTAAATGCATAAGGTCCTGCCCATGTACTGAGTCCAGCACCTCCGCAATTGGCCTGAACATAATATTGATAGGCAGTGTTTGCTGCTAAACCGCTTAAGGTAAATGGATTTGCATTAGCTGCAACCACAGTGGCTCCTGCACCCAGATGAGTGTAACCATTCAGGCCATACTCCACATTCCATAAGGTAGCCCCCGGGTTGGTCCAGCCCAAATTGGCAGAATTATTGGTCATTCCACTAGCGGTTAAGGCCGTAGGAGGAGGACAAGCAGGTATGGGCTCCCATACCACGTTATCGATATAAATATAGGAGTAAGTTGTAGTTAACGGGTGACGGAAAGCAATGTACTGATCGGTACCTGCATATGAAGCAAAGCTAATAATATATTCGGTAAAAGCGGTAGTACTTAAACCCGTTATGGTTTGGAAAGGAGTAAATGTAGAGCTAACAGCCGGATCTGACATGGTGCCAACTATAACCGAAGTATTGGTACTGGCACCCCGAGCAAAGAACTTTAATTGATAGGTTCCAGCATTAAGATTCGAAATCTGTGGGGTAATCAATAAAGGAGCATCGGTTGCCAATGTAGCACCAGAACTGTATAATGAGACGCAATTTGGCGAACTGTTAAAATAAGTGGTGTAAGTTTGAACAGTCTCCGAAGTATAAGAAGGAGAGATATATTTTGACCAGCAACCCGGTAGTGCAGGAGATGTGACTAAATCGAAGTTCTCGTTTAATGAACTATAAGAAGCACAAACAGTAAAAAAGTTCCATGTTGGGCCATTGGTAGTTAATGCACCGTTATGTTCGATAACCTGCCATGAATAATTTGTACTATTAGACAAGCCAGAATAAGTATATGATCCGGTAGCACCGGCGCTGGCACCGGTAACCACTTGGGTCATGCTGCCGGTAGGGCCAAACATAAGGTCGTAGGTAGCTGTATTTGTACCAAAGGTCCAGGTTAATGAACCACTGGTGGGTACACCAATAGCTGCATTAGCCGGGCTGGGTGTGGTTGGAGGCAAAGGAGTGCCTGCAACAGGAGGGGTGAAAGTGAAAGTTCTCAAACTACCTGCAACGGTTCCATTCAAATTGGTCATGTCTGAAGAGGCAGTAAATGAGGTAGTCGTAATACCGGTTGCGGTAGTAGTGTAGGTAGGAGTAGCCGTTATGGTGGTCCAGTTGCCGTTTGCACCTGCTACATTGCTCGAAGAGATGCAAACGCCCCTCGTAGAAGCACTTGTACTATTATTATACATTGCACCATAAATAAACTGGATTTGACCTCCGTTTTCAGAGAGAAGTGCCTGCATAGTACTAGCGGTACCAGTAGAGCCATAAGGAATTCTAAAACCGCTCCACTCTACCACGAGAACCTGGTTCGGAGAGGAACCTGTTAACTTGTAATGAAGTTTACCTGTGGCCAAAATGGCGTTATCGCCACTTAACGGTAAGAGAAGCGGCACATTTAATGCCGGAGAAGCTGCGCCCCCCGAAATTGCTGTTGCGCCCAATCTCAACTGCCCATTTGAATTGGCACTAAACTGTGTATACGTTGTACCACAATATACAAAGTTAAAACCAATGTTGGTAACCACAGAAGCATCATCATCGTGATAAGTTGCCACCGTAAGCAGCGGGGTTGTGCCCGTTGACATATCCACCAATGTGGCATTTGTAGCTGTAGAACTCGAGTAAAGACCCGCTTGTCCATAAGAGTAACCTACCCATAGAAACAGCATAATCAAAAGCGTAAAAAACTTTTTCATAAATTTTTGTTTTTGGTTAATAAATAAGTAAAATTTTTAATTGTTAATATTTCGGTTAATAAAAGTGATTTTTCGGAAATAGTCAGCTAATTTACAAAGAAGAATTTTAAAAAAGCAAGAGAAAAATTAAAAAAATCATAAAATTTGTTAAAATAAAATTAACAAGGTTGATTTTCATGTTCTTAAAAATGAAATTTAGACAGCATCTAAATAAGCCTCTTTTCTTAGGGATATAAGGGTTAAAATAAGATTAATATTATTGTTTGACTATAAAAGTTTGGAGTTGGTCTGTTAAATGGGGAAGTTGGGACTGGTGGTAGATTGTCATTAATAGTCATTGGTGGTCATTCATTGTCATTCATTGTCATCCCGACATTTCATGTGCGGGACAGGTTAATTGTCATTCATTGTCATCCCTACATTTCATGTGGACAGGTTAATTGTCATTAGTGGTCATTAGTGGTCATTAATAGTCATTCATTGTCATTGGTGGTCATTGGTGGTCATTGAAGAAGCCGGAATTCCGGAGACGGAAGCCGGAAGTGTAATGACCTGGCTTGTGGCTCGTGGCTAATGGCTCTCTTCCCTTGGGGCTTGAAATTTGGGGCTATTTACATAATAACCACAAAGGTCACAATGGTTTTCACAAAGCACACAATGATTCATGGGTTTTAATTTCTTTGTGCCCATGGTGCCTTCCTGGTGAGCAGGGTGGTTAATTCCCTGACCATAAAAGATAACTCCCGAAACCTATTTTTGGGGTTTAGGCTTTAGACCTTTAGGCTTTAGAGAAAAAGTAGGTTTTTGGGCTGAAACGGGCATCAAAAAAACTCCCGAAACCTTTTTACCAGCTTCGGGAGTTCCTGATATTTTATTCCTGCGGCGACTTATTACCTGATAAAGGATAGTCACCAGATGAGTTTTTGCGCTACACCACGCTGAACGATATGGGCTGGCAGTAGTCAGCCTCGCCGGAAGCTGTCAGATAACAAAAACGAACCCAATACAGCCTGCGGGGTTCCAGACCCGAAAACGGAACCTTAGCTTTTGAAGACATTTTCAGGCGATTCCATTCTTTGCTGTCGGGCTGCGGACAAGGATCGGGAGCCATTTCAACCAGATAACAAATGGCCCCCGGTATGGCTTCGATTACGACTTTGCCGCTGCCCGAGTTTTTGCCTTGCACCACCTTTATATCGGGCCTGGGATTAATCACGCGGTCCTTTACCATCCAATAGCCGCTCGAAAGAAGCTTAGCCTCATCGCCGCCGGCCTCATTGTTGATATAATTGCCATTCCTGCGCACTTTGCTTATTAATTCATTACCCATTAAAGCGGCATTTTTTGTGGCCTGATGATCGCCATTTTTCGATTTATTGAGTTCTTTCTGCCATTCGGTTTGCTTGTTGCCTATATCCACCAAACTTTCGGGCAGGTCAGGGAAATTGGCATTTCCGGTTAAACTTAATAACATATTGGTCAGAAATTCATCGAAGTCGGCCTGGGTAAGTTGTCCGTAATAGATTTTTACTTTTTTCATAGCTTGGTTTTTTTATGGGTTAATAATTATTTTAATTTTTCATGAAATTGATTTCCCGTTTCCCCTTATGCTACATTTTCTGAAACAGTTCATTGAACATACCCAAACCAGCGATTCACTAATTAGTTTTTTCTCTTCCCTAAATCGTTTTTACCCTTCGCTAATTAGTTTTGCCTCGTCCCTAAGTAGTTTTTTCCCATCCCTAACAAGTTTTGCCTTATCTCTAATTAGTTTTGCCTTATCCCTAATTAGTTTTGCCTTATCTCTAATTGGTTTTGCCTTATCTCTAATTGGTTTTGACCCATCTCTAATTAGTTTTGCCTCATCTCTAATTAGTTTTGTCTTATCCCTAATTAGTTTTGCCTTATCCCTTACTAGTTTTAACCCATCTCTGATTAGTTTTGCCTATTTGCTGAATGGGGTTACCTTTTTCAAATATCATCTATCATAATTTTAGGCAGTTACACTTGCATCATACCTTCATCTCTTCTTGCGGAAATCAATTTTATCAAAGAACGTGTTACCTTTTGTGGTAACCATTAAATAATAAGCAACCCTAATGCCAAACTGTAAACGCAACAGAATGCGATACTTGCCGGAAGGTGTTTCAGAAAAGTGTCCGTTATGAGTGTCCGTATCGGGACACTGTGTCCGGTTTGGGACACTTTTTTAGGGCAGGCTTTCGTATCTGCTTGATAATATTCGTGTTTTTTGGGGCAAAAATATTTTTAACCTGAGTTCGGGTCAACAAGATTCGTAATCGATTGATTTTTCAATGATTATTTTTGCCGTTGGCAATAAATGATAATAAATGAAACATAAACAATGAAATTATTGTCCGTAGGACATTCACAACGCCTAAACGATATATCTCCTAAAGGAGAAAAAAACATTGAATTTGAATAAGCTATTGACATTTAACTCCTGACGGAGTAAAGGAAAATAAACATTTCTTTTCTCTTATCCCGAACTCAGGTTTTTAATAATACCGGCAGCACTAATAACCTGAGTTCGGGTTAAGCAGATAAAAGGAGTTGTTGTTTAAATTGCTGTATT